>CAYNEY010000081.1:0-18430 GCA_964396375.1 uncultured Polyangiaceae bacterium
ATCCGGAGCCTCTCTCGGAGACCCCGATCTCGGCCCAACGACCACCGATCGATGCTGCGGTTCGAGGTGAGCGCATGGACAGGGAGGGGGGGCCTGGGTACGATGCGCGACTCAGGTCCCCATGGCGCGTGTCGAGCTCTCCCAGGTCGATAAGATTTTCGACGACGGTACCCACGTCGTCCATGGTCTCGATCTCGACGTGGCCGACCATGAGTTCTTGGTGTTGGTCGGTCCCTCGGGGTGCGGCAAGTCGACCACGCTCCGGATGGTCGCCGGCCTGGAGACGGTCACTGCGGGAACGATTCGCATCGATGGAAATGTAGTGAACGAGGTGGCGCCAAAGGATCGGGACATCGCCATGGTGTTCCAAAGCTACGCGCTCTATCCGCACATGACGGTGCGGGAGAACCTCACCTTCGCGCTCCGGTTGCGCAAGCTCGAGCGTCGAGTGATCGACGAGCGGGTGGCCCGCGTTGCGGAGGTGCTCGGGATCACGCCGCTGCTCGCGCGCACTCCGAAGCAACTCTCCGGCGGTCAGCGTCAGCGGGTGGCGGTGGGCCGAGCCATCGTGCGTGATCCCAAGTGCTTCTTGTTCGACGAGCCGCTCTCGAATCTCGATGCCAAGCTGAGGCTCGAGATGCGCGCAGAGCTGCGCCAGCTCCATCAGAGGCTGGGCACCACCACCATCTATGTCACCCATGATCAGGAGGAGGCCATCACGCTGGGGGATCGGGTGGTGGTCATGCACGCGGGGGTGCTCCAACAGTGTGCACCGCCCCTCGAGATCTACCGGCATCCTGTCAACCGTTTCGTCGCGGGCTTCTTCGGCAGCCCTCCGATGAATTTTCTCGAGGGCCAACTGGTCGAGAAGGCTGGCACCCTCGGTTTCGAGAGCGCCGGCGCGCGGCTCCTCGTGCCCGCCGAGTCACGGGCACGTCTGGCCGGTCACGCGGGTCAAGGGGTGGTGTTGGGGATCCGCCCCGAGTGCCTGAGCAGCCCGAACGGCGCGCGCTTTCCCACCGGGGATAGCAACCGGTTGGAGGCAGAGGTGAGCTTGGTGCAGCCGCTCGGCGATCGGATGAACCTCTATCTCAGTGCGTCCAACGGCACCACCCTGGTCGCCCAGATCGACGCCGAGAGTGGGGTCAAGGTCGGCCAACCCTACCCGGTGCATGTGGACATGGCCCGGGTGCATTTCTTCGAGCTTGGAGAGCCTGGTCGCAACCTTTCGCTCTCTTGAACATGCGGCGCAACAAAGGCGAGGAGTCGACGTGAACCAACAGTCTATCATCGTGTTCGGCCTACTCTCAGCGGCGTTGGTGTGGCCCGGGTGCATCCGGCGCGAGCCGAAACCCCTGGCCCCCACCGCGACCGCGGCCAGCGCCAGCGTGGTGAGCGAGAAGACCGAAGCTGGCGCACCGAGCCAGCCCACCGGCAACTACGGCAAGGTGCCCGGCGTCGATCTCTTGGCCAAAAGTGGCATCACGGCTTTCTTGCCGCATGGGGAAACGGGTCGGGTCGAAGTGCGCAAGATCCCGGTCATCGACCAGCCCTTCACCGAGGCCCTCGAGCTCAAGGTGAAGGAGGACTCGGCCAACTTCTGGGACGTGCAGGTGCAAGCGCCCTCGGCGGACGCGGTGGAGCGCGGGGACATCCTCCTCGCCTCCTTCTATCTTCGCACCGAGTGGACACCGGACGAGGGCGCGGAGGGCCAGACCGAGTTCGTGTTCGAGCTCGCGCGCCCACCTTGGGACAAATCCGCATCGTACCCGGTGCGCGCCGGCCGCGAGTGGAAGAAGGTGACGGTCCCCTTCGAGGCGACCCAGAGCTTCCGAGTCGGTGAAGCCCAGATGATCTTTCGGCTCGGCTATCCGAAGCAGACCATCCAGATCGCGGAGGTCAAGGTCGAGAACTTCGGAAAGCAGCTCTCGTTGCTCGATCTCCCGGTGACCACAGTCAGCTACGCGGGCTCGGAGCCCACCGCCGCCTGGCGGAAAGCAGCCGAGGAACGGATCGAGAAGCACCGCAAGGCCGAGTTCGAGCTGGTGGTGAAGGACGCGGCAGGGCAGCGGATCGCGGGTGCAGAGATCGAGGTGAAGCAGGTGCGCCAAGCGTTCGCCTTCGGCACTGCGGTCGAAGCGCGTCGGCTCCTCTCCTCGACGGACACCGAGTATCAACGGGTGCTCAGCGAGCTCTTCAATACCGCCACCCTGGAGCATGAGCTCACCTGGCCGGCGCTCGCCGGTGATTTGGGCGCGGGCACCTCCCGCGAGCAGGCCAAGCGCGCGATCGACTGGCTCCGCGAGCGTGGGCTCGGTGTCCGTGGGCGTGCTCTGCTCGCCCCGGGCTGGCAGCATCTGCCCCGTGGTCTGCGCTCCCTCGAGAAGGAGCCAGCTCGGCTTCGGACCGAGGTCGAGCGGCATCTTCGCGAGCTTGGCACCCTGCTTTCTGGCAAGGTGCTGAGCTGGGATGTGGTGCATGAGCCCTACGATCATCGAGCGCTCTTCACTCTGTTCGGTGAGTCCGTAGCGGTCGATTGGTTCAAGGCGATGCGGGCTGTCGATCCCAACGCCGAGCTCCTGGTCAACGACTATGGTCTGCTTTCCGGGGGAGGCGGCAACACGGCGCACCGCGACACCACCGAGCGGTTCTTGCGCATGCTGCTCGATGCTGGAGCCCCTCTCGATGCCATTGGCATGCAAGGCCGGTTTGCCAGCACCCTTACCCCCCCCAAAGAACTCCTGCAGCTCCTCGATCGCTTCGCCAAGCTCGAGCGCCCGCTCGTTGTCACCGAGTACGAGATACTGCTTGCCGATGAGCGCCTCGCTGCCGACTACACCCGGGATTTCTACACCACCCTCTTCAGTCACCCGAAGGTCCGCGGGATCGTGATGGCGGGGTTCTGGGATGGCGCGCATGCGCGGAACAACGCGCCGATGTACCGCAAGGATTGGTCGCTGAAGCCCGCCGGCGAGGAGCTTCGCAGGCTTCTGCTTCAAAGCTTCCGCACGCAGGTTACCGGCAAGACCGACAGCACCGGAACCTACCGTGTTCGTGGATTTTTGGGCGGCTACGCGATCAAAGTGCGTCATGGTGCCGAACTCCGCGAGCTTCAGGTGGATCTGGCCGAAGCCGGCCACAAGAGTGAGATTGTGCTCTGAATCCGAGTGGTTCAGGCCGAAGTAACCGTTCGGGTTTGCGCTTCCTCGGTTGACAGGTAAAGAGGGAATCGGTAGCAAGAGGGTCGACTGGTATGGTTTCCAGTCGGCATTTCTTGGTCGTCGTTGCGGAGGTTCAGCATCATGGCTCATCGCGTCGCACAGCTCTCAGTCCTCGGTCTCGTCATCTCAGGTCTCCTTGCCTTCTCCTGCTCCGGAGAGAAGGACGATCCCACTGGCCCAGGCGGCAGCGCGGGCAACGATGGGACCGCTGGTTCTCCTGACGATGGCGCTGGAGGCGACACCAGCGCGGGCGGCTCCACCAACACCAGCGGCTTTCCCGAGCCCACCTGCGTGACCGTGACGCCCGTGCCCGGCAACCCGCTCCTCACCGATTTTTCCGAGGTGCCCGAGGGTGCGATGAGCTCGAGCACCACCTGGGGTGACAGTGCCGCCACCCTGACTGGTGGGTTCTTCTTCTATCAGGCCGAGGGCAACGATCCTCTGACAGCAACCTGCACGGACGCGGCGATGGTGGTGACGGGAACCCTGCTGGCGGGCAACTACGCCGGAGTGGGGGTGTGGTTTGGGCCTGCTTGCAACGACGCCAGCGCCTACGATGGGATCAAGTTCACCATCTCGGGGGATGCCGGCGAGACCCAGATCCAGCTTCAGGTGCAGTCGAGCCAGAACTACCCGGTTGATACCGCGAACAGCAAGGGGGAGTGCACGGGTGACTGGTCGAATGGTTGCGCAAGCAACTTCGTGATCGTGGAGGGCTTCGGCGCCACGCCGACGGTGGTCACCATCCCCTGGGCAGAGCTGACCGGTGGCGAGCCGATCGATCCGATCAACCCCCGGGAGCTGCTCGGCATGCAGTGGCATTTCAACTGCGGCACCGAGGCGGACTGCACGCCCAACGTTACCATTGACGACGTGACCTTCTACTGAGCCTCAGCAAGCCCCCAAGCCGCAACGCCGAAGCCATGCGTTTACGCTAGGCTTCGGCGTCGTCGCGTCGGCTCAGTAAACGACTCAGATCGAGGCGGTGACCACGTAACCGTACTTGGCGTAGGTCTGCACGTACTCGTAGGTGAGATGATAGTAACCCGCGTGCCCCACGTCGGTGCCCCAGCTATTTTTCACGATGAAGTGACCTTGGGCCTGGTTGTAGCCCACGATCAACATCGCGTGGCCGCCGTAGGCCCCCGCCGGGTTGCCCTGCGCGTCCACCTGAACGTCGATGGCACCGGTGGCGGCAGTCCCGTCACTCCAGTCCGAGCCCGCCACGAAGAACCCCATCACGATGTCGTAGTCGAGATCGATCAACGACTCGAGGAAGGCCGTATTGGTGGCGATCGAGGTGCCCGTGCCACCGTAGGCCGGAGCGAAGAAGACGTTGGTCGTGACGTAGCCGTGGGTACGATTGGCGGCGCAGGCGGCAGGAATGGTCTGACAGCTGTTGCCCGTGGAATTGATGTAGGGACTCTCCGCCTCTTCGCAGATCCGATTGGAGGTCAGATAGCCCGCGGCTCTCCAGGTCTGAAGGCCTGGATCGGCCATGCAGCTCGAGCCCTCGGCGCTCATAAAGACGTTGTATGCGTGGTTCTCCGACAGATTTCGGGTCACCCCCGCCCGCTTATAGAGGGCTTCCAGCGCCGCCACCGCTGCATGTGCGACGCAGGTGCCGCGGCCGCCCTGATCACGGATGGGCGTCTGCTTGGCCGTGTGGTCCACCACCGTGGTCTTGAGCAAGGGCTTTCCGAAGTCTATGACCTTGAGCCGCCCCTTGAACCGATCGAGCTTCTGCACCAGCGCCGGGGCAAGCGCGGTGATGGCACCAACCGGGATGGTGGGTTCCGCGGTCACTGGCTCCAGATTGACGATCCTTCCGGGCTTGACCGTGAGTCGTGGGATCGCGCCGACGTAGGTCAAAGCCGAGGCCAGACGAGCCGGGTCATACAATCGCTTTCCGACCAGACTAGGCTTCTGAGCCGCCGGAATCGCGATAGTGCGCAGGGTTGGCACCAGCCTGGGTGCGGTCGGCGCTACCGTCCGCGGTGCGACCGCTACCGAGGCCTTGGGGGTGGGTGTCGCGCCAGCGGGCGCCGCGGTGGCATCCATGGCCACGAGCACACCCAACAGAGATAACCAGGCAAATCCCCGATCGATGCGAAGTTCTGTCATCACCTTCCTCCTTCTCCTTCTCGGAACGCCGAGCTTACGTCCGGGTGCAAGAGTTCCCTAAGGCGTACCCTCGACAATCCACCACTTCAGGACGCTTTCGCAGGAAGGTCAAGCGTGGTGTGCTGACCTGAACGGGGGACAAGATCTGTGGCTCGGCGGGGGCTCTGACCCCAAGTCAGATGCCAGGTACAAATCTCTCTTCACTTCTGCCGATAAGCCCGGCGGATCGCGGTCGTGACCCAAGCCTCGGGAAGGAAGCGCTGCAGTGACACTGCCAGACGGTGGCCCACCGCCCCCACCGTTTTTCTGAAGGGCGGAGAGGGATCGTCGAGCAGCTCCTGTACCGCGCGGACCACACTCGACACCTCTCCCACCGCTCGTCCCTCGTCGCCCATGGACGCGAGCGCGCGCTGGGTCGCGACGCGGTAGGCGCGATCGCTCGCCGCCCAGGCCGGCTCCTTGTAACGCTCGGTCATGGGGGTGTGAAACCGTCCAGGCTCGAGCACCGAGAGTTTGATCCCGAAGGGCTCGAGCTCGTAGCGCAGTGACTCACTCAGCCCCTCCACCCCGAATTTGCTGGCAGCGTACAAGCTGGAGAACGGCGTCCCCATTCGTCCGAGGACCGACGAGACATGGATGATCCTCCCGGCCTGTTGGGCACGCATGTGCGGGATCACGGCGCGAGAGATCCGATAGGTGCCGAGCAGGTTGGTCTCGATGAGCTCCCTGGCCTCCTCGTCACTGAACAGCTCGAGCGCCCCCACCATCAACATGCCAGCAAAATGGACCAGCGCGTCGATCCGACCCGCACGTTCGAGCACCTGGGCGACGCAGGCGGTCACGGCCTCGGGCTCCTGCAACTCGAGGTTCAGCGTGGCAAACGGTAGGCCTGGCTGGGGGAAGCGACGGGCCGCTCCAAACACTCGGTCACCGCGGGCCGCCAGTCCCTCAGCCACGGCGCGGCCGAGGCCCGAGGAGGCCCCGGTCACCAGAATGACTCGATGCGCCGGCACCGGCCGAGTCTACCGCTTCTTCCGGTAGAAGCGCACGTCGTCCACGTAGAAGTCGACGAAGCCCCGATCCCAGGTCAAGCGCGCGAGCGAGAGGGATGTGAGATCGAGCTCGTAGAAACGCTTGGCCCAGCCCTGCTGAAGGAGATCGGTGAACGGCACCAGATAGAGTTCCCAGTCCAGACTGAGCGCCACCGGCCGGAGCCAATGATCCCCGCAGATCTCCGTGCTCTCGAAGGGCTTTTGGCGCCCCGGGATGGCGCTCTCGGGATCATAGCAGTAGCCCCCGGTGACACTGCCGTGAAACGACCAGGGCCGGCAGGTGGTGTCCTGGAACTGCACGTCACCGTAGTGGGTGCCCCAGTCGGTGTCGGTTGGCACGGCCGAGGTGGTCTCGTAGCGCTCGGTGGGCTGGTGGGTGAGCACGCCGTTCAGGCTCTTGGCGGAGGCCGAGGGCCAACCGCATGCCGTGTCGCCGCAGATGATGTAATCGCGCTCCTCACCGAGGGGCGGATCGGTCTCGCGATTGTAGCAGATGCTGTCACCGGCTCTGAGGCAGCGGGCGGTTTCCGCCACATTCGCGTAATCGCCTACCTTGGGCTGGCAGACGGCCTCCTTGCCATTCCAAATGGGTCGGGACTCATCCTCGGGGTGCGCGTACAGCGCTGCGATGTCTTCTTCGGTCAGGGTGGTGCAGGGCCGGTTCCGATCTTGGCAGGTGCATGGCACGCTGCGCTCACAGCGCCGCGGTGACATCGGATCGAGCACGTACTGCACGAAGCTGATGTCATCGTCGGTGTTCCGATCCCCAACCGCGACCCGGAAGCCCGTCTGGCTGTTGGGACCGCGGCGGGCCCAGAAGGCGATCCCCTCCCAGTCGGAGAGATCGATGGTCTGTCCGAGCGCCGCCTGCTCCTCCAGCGGCAGCTCCTCTCCAGCCTGAACTGCGCGATCACGCTCGGGGCAGGCCGCCGCGATCTTGGCTTGTTCCTCGTTCAGCTCCGCGCGCTGTGCCAGCGTACACGCGGGGCTCAGGGTGCCTGTCCCGGGCACGATGGTGCTCGGACACCACACCTCCTCGAGGGGTGGCATTCCCATCTTGCCGAAGGCCTGGATGAGGTTGCCATTCATGCAGCGGAGTGAGCGCCCGAAGCCCCCGCCCCACTCGAGGAACGGCCCGCCGGTGACGTGCAGGACCTGATTGCCCTCGCGCCCACAGCGCCCGAAGGGATCCTCGATGGTGGGTGGCTCCCACCCGGCGATGTTCATGCTGTCGGTGGTGTCGTCGTCGTAGGTGTAGCTGAGGGCGGCGAGGCCGGTCTCGAAGTCCCAGAGGGGGATCGGGAAGAACTCGAAGGGAGCCTCGGCGTCCTCACACTCCTTGGCGCTCACCGCTCGGGAGCCTGGATCGGGGAGGCACTTGCCGGACAGACAAGCATCGCTGTAGACCGGCGCTGGCGTACCGCTCGCTTCGGCCTCGGCGCTGGCCGCGGCGGCCAGGCTCTCGGCGTAGGCGTCACGCTCGGCGTGGTTCTTGTCCGCCCCGCAACCGGAGCCAAACGCGAGGGCCACGACCAGGGAAAGAGAGAGGGAGGTGAGTCCGAGAGCGGGTGACGATCGCATGGCAAGTTTCCCGACTGTGGAGCGGTGTTCAGTATGGTCAAACTGTCGCGGAGGGGGAAGCATAATCAGCCCTTGACGGCGCCCGAGGTGAGCCCACTGATGAACTCACGCTGGAGCGCGAAGAAGAGAATGGCCGGTGGGATCATGGCGAGCGCGGTCCCCGCCAAGAAGACTCCGTAGTCGTTCTCGTACTGGCTCACATAAAGATTGAGCACCACCGGCAGCGTGAGCTTGCTCTCCGTGTGCAAAAAGACGTTCGGGGCGAAGAAGGCGTTCCAGTTGCCGAGGAAGCTGACCAGGGTAAACGCCGCGGCCATCGGCCGCACCAGCGGCATCACCAGCCGATAGTAGATCCCGAACTCGCTCGCGCCGTCGATCCGTCCGGCTTCGATGATCTCATTTGGCACCCCCACGCAGGCCTGCCGGAACAAGAAGATCCCGTAGGCGGTGACCATCTGCGGCACCACCAGACCCGGCAGGCTGTCGACCAGGCCAAGATGCGTGCAAAGCTCATAGACGGGAGCCAGCAGCAAGACCCCGGGGATCATCATCGAGCCCAGCATGTAGCTCATGAGCAGCGCCTGACCGCGAAACCGGTACTTGGCGAGGGCGTAGCCAGCCAGCGACGCGAAGAAGAGCTGCACGGTGGTGCAGGTGGTGGCAAGAAACGTCGAGTTGAGGAGGTGTTGCCAGAAGTACACCGTCCCGGTTACGGTGGTCCGGCCCTCGAACAGCCGCCGAAAGTTGTCGAAGTTGAGGGTGCGCGACGACCACTCGACGAGCGGCGGCAGAAAGACGTGCTCGTTTAGCACCGAGCGATCCTTCAAGATCGCGGTCACAAGCCAGATGAACGGGAGGAGCACGAGCACGCTCGCCCCACCCAGGATGAGCGCGCCGAGGTAGCGGAAGGCGGGCCGAGGGTTCTTCGGGAAGAGCAAGAGCAGCACGAAGAAGAGCCCGAGCAGCACAAGGAGAATGATGAGGGCGGGGGTCATCCGTTTAGTCCTCGACCACCCGGGAGAGGCGGATCTGGAGCAGGCTGACCGTGAAGATGATCAGCGCCACGAAGAAGCCGACGGCAGAGCCGAGGCCAAGGTCGCCGGAGCGGAATCCGACCTCGTTCAGATAGGTGATCACGGTGAGCCCGGAGTTGTCGGGGCCGAAGCCGTGCGTGGAGTGGAGGAGCGCGACCGGCAGCTCGAAGAGCTGATAGCTGCCGATCACGCTCATGATCACCACGAACACCACCACCTGGCGCATCGAGGGCAAGGTCACATGGAAGAAGACCTGCCAGGCATTGGCGCCGTCGATACGCGCGGCCTCCTCCAGACTCTTGTCCACCCCCTGGAGCGCGGCCAGAAAGTAGACCATGTTGAAGCCGACCCAGAGCCAGAGCGAGGTGAGGATCAGCGCGGGCATCACCAGCTTCGGATTGCTCAACCACTGCTCCTCGAGTCCGACCCGGAGCACCGCCTGGGAGATCCGGTTGAAGAGGCCGTAGCGCGGCGTGAACAACACCGAGAAGAGGATGCCCACGAAGACCTGCCCCACCAGGTTCGGTGAGAACAGAACCAGCCGGAAGAACCCGCGGATCCGGCTCTTCCCACGGTTCAGGAGCAGTGCCAGGCCCATCGACAAGGGGAGCTGGAGGCAGACGGAGGCCACCGCGAACACCGTGGTGTTGAAGAGCGCGGTATGGAAAGTTGGATCGGTGAGCAGGTAGCGGAAATTGTCGAGACCCACGAACACCCGACTCTTCGGGCCGTTGGTCTGGTAGAGGGTGAGAAGAAGCGCGTGGAAGAAGGGGTAGAGGAAGAAGACCGACGTGAGCGCAAGATAGGGGAGCAGGAACAGATACGGGGCGCGCCGCGGGTGCAGGGTTTGGGCCATTCTCACTTCGCTCCTTCCAGCCGCTGACTCCGCGCGAGCAGTCGCCGCACCTCGTCCGCGACCCGCCGGAGCTCACCGTCGACCACCTCTTTTAGCTCGACCTGACCATGAGCGCGGTAGTGCTCCACCACCCGACTGTAGGCCTCGTCGAGCTTGGCGCGGGCCACCGTGTCCACCGGTGACGAGTAGGTTTCGGGTGTGTCCGGCGCCAGCTCGGCGTACAACTTGCCTAGCTTCTGCCCAGAGAAGTAGGGATTGTCCACCTCGAACTCGGGCAGCGCCCAGGCCTCTTTCAGCGGTGGTATGATGTTGGTGTCGAGGAAGCGCTGACCGAGATCGCGCTTGTCGTAGTAGAGGAACTTGGCAAGCTCGAGGGCGAGTTTGGGATGGCGGGAGCGTTTGGTGATGCACAGCCCCGTGCCGCCCCAGACACTGGTGCGCCGTCCGCCCTTCTCCCAGGCAGGCAGGGGCATGAGCGCCATCTTGCCCGCGAGCTGCGGGAGATCCTTCTCCAGGTTCCGGCTCCGCCAATCCGGGGTGATGGTGAAGAGCGCGAGGCCGTCGCTCAGCCCCTTGTAGAAGGGCTGACCATTGCCAAGATCCACGGCGATCCGCTGAGAGCCAAGCGTCTGCTCCAGATACCAGGCGAAGATCTCGGCCATGATCGGGCCATCGAAGCTGACGTTTCCCTGCTCGTCGAAGAGCCCGCCCCCCTTCTGCAGCATCAGCATGATCCGAGCCCAGCCACCCGCATGGGGCAGATCCAACATGTACCGATCGAGCACGCCGTCGCCATCTCGATCCACGGTCACCCTGCGACCGACCTCGACGAAGGCCTGCCAACTGTCCAGATCTGCCACGTCGATCCCAAGCTCTTCTACCAAATCGCGGCGGTAGGCGAGCATCACCGGGTGCACGTCGTGAGGCAACCCATACAGCCGTCCCCGCGCCGACCACAGACTGAAGCGTGAGCTTACGATCTGCTCTCGCAGGTTCTGCTCCCTCGCCCACTCCGATAGCTCCAGAAAACCGATATCCTCCACGCTCCCGCGGGTGAAATACCCAAGCGAGCCCTCGAGCATCTCCACCAGATCCGGCACGTCGGTCTCCGCCAGCATCGCGTTCTGGAGGCGCGACTGCAGGCTCCCCCAGTGGGCGAGCTGCACCTCGACCCTCACCCCATGGCGTCGCTCGAACTCCGGGAGCGCGCGCTGGTAGGCCTCCTGATGCGGCCGGGTGAAGGTGACCAGCACCAGATCGGCGCGGGCTTTGGGGCGTGCGCTCAGCCATGCCAGCAGTAACCCCGAGAGCAACGCCAGAATTGCGATGACGAGGGGTGCACGACCGTAGGGGAAACGAGGCATGAACAGACCAGTCAGTTGACCTACGGTCGCCATCCTGACACCAACGCCCGTTTCCGAAAAGGTGTGAAACCCCCTTTGGAAACGAATCCGCATGGGCTATGGTGGCGGAGCCCGAACTAGCTGAGCCGGCCGAGCGCGCCGCTTGAGAACAGCCCCCGTGAAAGAAAGAGAGCAGGTCGGAATGAGAGGCCGAAGCCGGGAAGCACGGCATCGTGGTTCGTCCGTGAGGGTAGGCCGCGTCGCTGGGACGGCGCTCGTGCTCGCGACCACCTGCGTCACGGGGGTTGCCCGCGCCGAGGAAGCCCCCACCACCGACACCGCACTTCCTGTTCAACCCCAGGGCATGGATGAGAACTTGGTGGTGCCGGCCCCAGCCGCGCCGGAGATGGTCGCAGAAGGCGCTGCGGCTCCCAAGAGCAAGGAGGAGCCGATCGACCCAAGCGTCGTCCCCGCGCCAGCCGCGGCGGCGGCTCTCCCCGCGCTCGGGCAGGAGACCACCCCCCCGGAACCCCTGTGCGGAACCGGCTCGGGACTGGTGGAGGCCAAGGATGAGCTGGCGGTCGCAGGCTACATGCCGGGCTACCGCCGACACGTCGGCCTCGGTATGTCGCCGCACGCGCCCAGAGTCGGCTCCGCGCTGCACGGCACAACACCGAGCTATGCCGCGCCGAATCGCATGGACGACTGGACCTTCAAGTGGTCCGGGTTCATGACCATGTCCCTTCAGACCAGCATCGATCAGCGACCGCGAACGGTGGACGGACAGAATGAAACGGTGCTTCACACTCCGCCGACCACCATCGATGACTACGGCTCCTTCGTGAGCACTGCCACTGTCCCTGGCAACTGGCTCGGGATGAGCTTCAGCTACGGCAATCCCCGGGTTACAGCGGTCACGTCCATCGACACCTGGAACCCGAGCCGACCCACCACCTACTACCAGCTCGGAAGCCAGTATTTCATCAACAACGCCTACCTGCAGATCACCCCAGGCAGCGTGGCAGGCTTCGCGGTGAAGTGGAACGTCGGGATGTTCTCCGCCTCCTACGGCATGCTGGGCCGCTACGGCGGGGGGATCTACGTGAACCCGATCGCCGGGCAGATCCGGGGGATCGGCGAGACCTTGATCCTCTCCCGCCCGCTGTCCGAGCGGCTCACGCTGACCCTCGAGCATGGTCTGATGACCAATCGCAATGGTCGCGCCCCAGACACGGTGATCGCCTCCTCCGCCAACGGGTGGATCCGTCCCAGCTGGGCGGCAGCCTTCATTCACCACGGGCACGCCCGACTGGAGCTGAAGGGGGACACCACTTACCAGCTCGAGGTTCACGTCCTTCACAACTGGGCGAACGACGACCGCGTGCAGACGGCGGAAGACAACCCGGTCACCCGCGAGATCGACGAGACGGACATCCCCGACGGTCACGTCACCAGCTACGCGGCAGATCTTCGAGCCATCGACGACGCCTACGGGATGCTAGCGGTGGGGGCCGCCTACGTCACCGCCCGGGCTTCCTTCCCGGTGAAGGGCCTGACCACCTACGGTGGTGATGGGGAGCAACTCACCCAGCGTTGGTGGGGGATCCCCTCTTATGGCACGGGCAAACTGCTGGTGCTCGGCGCCAACTACAGCCTCAGCGTCGCCAAGTTGGTGCTGCACCCGAAGTCCTTCGGCGGGGATGCGCCGGACATCGTGCTGAACGCTGGTGTGCACGTGGCCCGCACCAGCACCTCGTATGCGCCCTTCGATGGCCGCTGGCGGCACAAATACGGCCTGGATGCCCTGTACACGCTGACCCGTCATCTGGGCGTCGGGGCGCGGCTCGATCGCGTGGTGCCGAGCTCGAAGAACGCAGACGAAACCTTCCACGTGCTCGCGGGTCGCCTCCAGCTCAAGACCGACTGGACCAGCCGCGAGGCGATCCAACTCATCTACGCCAAGTGGTTCTATGGAGACGCCACCCGCAACGAGGGGACCGGTGAACGGACCCCGGAGCGCATGGACGACCAGCTCCTCGCCCTCAACTTCAACATGTGGTGGTGACCGCGATGACCCATGACCACGCCCGCTCGCCTCGCAACTCCGCACCCTCACTTTTGCCTCACAGGTTGTTCATGAAACGCGAAATGCGCCTCGTCGTCACCCTCGCCTGGCAGAGCGCGGTCCTCGCCACACCGGGGCTCGCTCTGGCCGAACCCGAGGAGGAGGCGGCGTCCCCGGTTCTCGACACGCGTCTCGCCCTCGACCCCGCCACGCCCCAGGTTGGCTCGGTGCCCTCAGGTCTCCGGCCGGCCTTCGGCGAGAAGTCACTGTCGCCGGGAGACTACCGCTTCGACTTCCGCGGGATTCTGATCGCGCCGCTCCGCGTGGGATTGAATACTCGAGAAGACGCGGACAGCGAGAAGAGCGAAACCGTGCTCCACGCGCCGCCGGTCGTCCCCGACGATCTCGAGACCTTCTCCCACACCGGGGTGGTGCCAAATCCGTACGTGCAGCTCAACCTGAGCTACGGCAACAGCGTCGTCACTGGGGTGGTGTCGATCCTGGCACGACAAACCTCGGTTTCTACCGGATTTTTCGATGCACCCTCGCAAGCCGGGGTCAACGACGTGTACCTCGACATCCGTCCCGATCTCGGGCGGCGCGCCGCGATGACCGTCAACGTTGGGGCCTTCACCAGTCGCTACGGCACCATGGGGGAGTACGACGAGGGCCGCTACGACACACCACTGATCGCGCGGGTGAACGGGGTGGGTGAGCGGGTGGCAGCGACCTTGGCGCTCGGCCGAAACCTGGCGCTCCTGCTCGAGCAGGGGATCGTCGGCAGCTCGAACAAGGCAGCCTCCGATCTGATGCCGGAAGGGTGGAACGGCTTCGCCGATCCGAACGTGGGTTCCACCTTCGCGCATCATTGGCACGGGGGGCTCAACTACGACGGGAAGGCTACCCTGGGCGCCCACTACGTCCACGCCTTCAGCCGCGACGATCGCGCGACCGGCACTCTGCTCGGCGATGGCACGATCCGGGTGCTCGGCTCAGATCTCCGGCTCTCTCTCGGACGCTACGGCCATCTCTTGGTGGCGGGCGCTCACACCACGGCCAAGAACGCGTCCAGCGTCGGCAACACCATCGAGATCTTGAACACCCGGGGAGGCCCGGGGCTGATGGAGAACTACCTCGGCGATCAGAGTGGCGGCAACGGCAAGCTGCTGGTGGTGGGTGGTCAGTACGATCTCAGCGTGGGGCGCCTGGTGAGCTATCCGGTGCCCTTCACCGCCGACGGCCCGGACATCGTGGTCAGCCTGTTCGGGGTGAGCGGCAAGGTGCTTTCGAGCGACGATGCGCTCCGGGAAGGCCAGAGCATGTGGAAAGCAGGCGGGGAGGTCTCGTACACCATGCTCTCGTGGCTGGGGACCTCGCTCCGCTTCGACCGAGTGGTGCCGGACGTGCAGCTACAAGATCGCTCATTTTCGGTGGTCTCGCCGCGGGTGGTGTTCAAGACCGACTGGAGCTCCACCGACCAGGTGGTGCTGCAGTACTCGCATTGGTTCAACGGACCGCTCACCACCGTGCGCACGGGCTACCCGCCACGCGAAGATCCCCGGGCTATCCCCGATCAAGACATGATCTCACTTTCTGCCAACATGTGGTGGTGAGGGGAGCATCGATGACTAAAAAACTCCTCTGTGGCTTGACCACGTTTCTGCTTGGTACTGCCTGCGTCGGGGTTTCCGCCCACCGCAGCCAACCGCCCGATCCGAGCGATGTCACCACCTGTTTTGGACAAATCGTGCCCGCCGGTCCCGATGGCTTGCTCGATGATTTCGAGGATGGCAACAACCAGCTTGCCGCACGCGAGGGCCGTGGCGGTTACTGGTGGCGGAGTGCAGACAGTTCGGGCTCGGGCTTCCTCACGCCTGATGTGCAGCCCGTGGCAGGTGGTGCAGCCGGCTCCAAGCTCGCGCAGCATCAGGCAGGGAAGACCGCGAGCGGTGGAGAGGCGTGGGGAGTCAACTTCGGCGCGAACTTCGTCACCGCTGGCCTCTACGACGCCTCGAAGTATGTGGGGCTCCGCTTTCGCGCCAAGGTCGGCCCGGGCTCGACCCGCAACGTGCGCTTGAAGATCGGGGACGTGAACACCCATCCGAGCGCCGGCCCGTGCAAGACCTGTTGGAATCACTTCGGCAAGGATCTCAGCCTGACCGAAGAGTGGCGTGAGTATCAGGTACTGTTTGCCGGTCTCCAGCAGGCAGAAGGCTGGGGAGATCCTCGTCCGAGCTCGGTGAGTCCGAACAAATTGTTCTCCCTCGACTTCACCGTCGGTCCGGGTCAGTCCTTCGATGTTTGGGTCGATGACCTCGAGTTTTTGACCTGCAAGTGACCGTTCTTTGCCGGATCACCTCGGTTCGAAGAAAGCTACAGCCTAAGCAGACAAAAGCCTGGATGCTACGATGTGGAGATCCTTTCACCTCCACACTCAGGGAGCTTCCCCATGCTGCGATCCTTGGCCGCCTTTCCTCGCGAGTACGCCCTCCTGTCGCTCACTCTGGCGGCGCTCACCGCCTGTGGTTCGAGTGACACCGGACCGGACACGGATAGTGACGCGACGCTGGGAGGCGCTTCGAGCACCGAAGGAGCGGGCGGCACCAGCCTCTCCGTGAGCGGTGGCGCGACCAGCGTGGGAGGTGGAGTCTCGAGCGGTGGAACAACCACGGCTCAGGGAGGAACCCCAGGTGCCGGTGGCGCCATGGTCGGTGCGGGTGGCGCGACGGTCGGCACAGGCGGTGCAACAATCGGCGCGGGCGGCGCGACGGTCGGTGCGGGTGGCGCGACGGTCGGTACAGGTGGTGCAACAATCGGCGCGGGCGGCGCGACGGTCAGTGCGGGTGGCGCGACGGTTGGCGTAGGTGGCGCGACGGCGACGGCCGAAGGCGGCGGCACCAGCGCGAGTGGTGGGTTCGGTCAAGGTGGTGGCACGGATGCTTCGGGCGGAAGCTCGGCTGTCGGAGGCGAGGCTGGGCTGGGAGGCGCGGCGGGTGCACCCTTCGAGTACCCGGCCACTGTCGATCCCTGGCAGCCGAGCCAGGCCTGCGTAGACCGCGTGAACTCACAGTTGGCGGGGATGTCCCTGCGACAGAAGGCCGCGCAGATGATCCAGGCGGACTCGGCGGCCGCCGACAGCGGTGATGTCTCAGAGCTCGAGCTCGGTTCCATCTTGAGTGGTGGAGGCTCGGATCCGAGCCCGGACGACTCACCCTCGGCCTGGCGCAGTATGGTGAGCGGCTACGAGTCTGCGGCAAACTTCGGGATCCCCCTGCTCTACGGCATCGACGCCGTGCATGGACACAACAACGTCTCACAGGCGGTGATCTTCCCGCACAACATCGGGCTCGGTGCGACCCGCAACCCGACGCTGCTCCGCGAGATTGGCCGCATCACCGCGCGTGAGCTGCGGGGCACCAGCATCGATTGGACTTTCGCGCCCACCATCGCGGTCGCCCTCGACGAGCGTTGGGGTCGCACCTACGAGAGCTACGGCGAGGATCCGGCGCTGGTGGCTGAACTCGGCCAGGCCATGCTGCTTGGGCTGCAGGGTGAGCGGCTCGGTGGCCCCGAGTCGGTGCTGGCCTGCGCCAAGCATTTCGCGGGGGACGGCGCGACCACGGGTGGAGAAAACGAGGGCAACGTCACGCTGGACGAGGCGAGCTTCCGAACGCTGGCGGTCGAGGTCTATCAGCCGTTGATCAACGCAGGGGTCGGCTCGATCATGGTCTCCTTCAACAGCTACCAGGGCACCAAGATGAGCGCCCAGAGCTTGTGGCTCACGGATGTGCTGAAAAATCAGATGGGGTTCGCGGGATTTCTGATCTCGGATTGGGCTGCGCTGCAGCAGCTGCCTGGTGGATTGACTCCGACCATGCCAGGGCAAGCCGTCGGACCTTCGTCCGCGCAGCTGGCCGCCGCGGTCAACGCGGGGATGGACATGATCATGGAGCCGTACGAGTTCGAGGATGCTCTCGAGCGCCTGGCAGCTGCCCCGACCGCCTCGGGGAGCGAGAACATCCCCGAAGAGCGCATCACCGACGCCGCGCGGCGCATCCTCACCATCAAGTGTGAGCTGGGCATGCTCGAGGCTGGTTATGATCCGGGTGCCGATTCGGCCCTGCTCTCGAGCATTGGCTCGGCCGAGCACCGAGCGGTGGCACGAAAGGCCGTGCAAGAATCCCAGGTGGTCCTAAAGAACGACACCAACCTCTTGCCACTCTCGAAGACCACGCGCGTGCATGTGGCAGGCTCTGCCGCCGATTCGCTGCAGAAGCAGTGTGGTGGTTGGACCATCGACTGGCAAGGCCTGGGTGTGGTGGGGATGATGGCCACTCCTGGCACCACCACCGGCACCACCATCCTCGAGGGGATCGAGGCGCTGGTGGGTGCCGGCAACGTCACCAGCTCCGAGGATGGTTCGGGGGTGCCGAACGACGCCACGGTGGGGATCGTGGTCATGGGTGAAGAGGCCTACGCGGAAACGGCGGGGGACGCCGAAGATCTCGATCTCGACACCTGCACTCCGGATCTGGAGGCACTTCAGAACCTCGCGAACAGCGGGCTGCCCGTGGTGGTGGTGCTGGTCTCGGGTCGACCACTGATCATCGAGCCGTACCTCGAGCTTGCGGAGGCCTGGGTGGCTGCGTGGCTCCCGGGCACCGAGGGAGAGGGCGTGGCCGACGTGCTCTTCGGTGATGCCCCAGCCACCGGGAAGCTGAGCGTGAGCTGGCCGCGCAACATGGGTCAGATCCCGATCAACCTCGGCGATCCCGATCTCGAGAGTGACCCACCGCTGTTTGGGTTCGGCCACGGCCTCAGCCTCTGAGCCGCCGCCTTGGGCTTGCGTTTCGTTCCGTCTGGTTCGCGAGGAGCGACGGATGAAGTGGGCCCTCGGTGCCGGTCATTGACGCAACAGTCCGATTGTCGTTGTCATTCGTGGCCCCTGTTGCGGGTCGCCGATGACTAGAGCGCTTCTCAATGGCGTGGACCGGCATTGATTGGCTTCGCCAATGCGCTCTATCTTTCCCAAGGTGGGGCACCTGCCCCTTATGACTCGCTCTGCTCGTCAATTCACCCCGTATTCGCTTTCGCGAATACCTAGAGCATGGATCAGGTTGATTGCGCAGCAAAATCGATCACTTACAAAATTGT
>CAYNEY010000082.1:0-18183 GCA_964396375.1 uncultured Polyangiaceae bacterium
GGTCTCGGGGATACGCTGGCCATTGAGCCAGGTGCCCTGGGTTCCTGTAAGATCCCGCAGCCACAGCTGATGGCCGTTGAAGAGTAGCTCGGCGTGTCCATTCGAGACGAGTCGATCCGGCAACAGCAAATCGCCCTGATTGTGACCGATCACGACGCGGGCTTGCCCGTGTGTCTCGGTTCGAGGAGGAAATCCTTGGGTTTCGATGAGGAGGTGATAGCCAGGGGACATGAGCTCTCGAGGCCAGCCGAACGTCAGTCTTCTATCGTCGAGGAAGGCAGGCACGGGATCAAGCGAGATCGAACCGAGCCATCCGTGGGTGGAACCAGCAGCTAGTGAACCAGACCGACCTTTGCCCACAGTTACCCCTCACCAGCCTGTCAGAACAGACCTTGCCTGCTCGTCCTACCGACGGGGAGTCCTACCGGCTCGCGTTCCTTCAGGCCACCGTTGCCCGTTTGCGTCGCAGGGCCAAGATCACGGCTTGCGAAACCAGAGACAAGCTGAGCCGTACCAAAGGATCTGGCAGAATCAGGAACCATGAGACCGTTTCTCGGGATCGGCGGATCAGGTCTGCCCACAACAACCAGGGAGGGCGCGCTCTTCAGCCTATCGCTGGCTCGCCGTCGTTTCTTGGCAGGATGTTGCCACGGTCGCACGCTCTCGCTCGGGAGCACGCTGTGCGTCGTGGCGTTGGTCGGCTGCAAATCCCCGCCGCATGTTGCTGCCGCACCGTCGCCGACCAGGGTGAGCAGCGTGAGCCCCTCCGTACCGCCCCCGGAGGTCAAAGCGGACCGAAGCGAAGAGTCTCAGCCTGAACCGGCCTGGCGCTACCAGGGCCCGGTCATCTCGGGAGTGGATTGCGCGGAGCTAGGCGACCAGCTCCCGAACTGGCTGCTCGATTCCGAGCGGGAGCAGGTGGGGCTGTCGAACGGATCCTCCACGTTCATCGCGTTGCCTCCGGGATGGCAGGCAGAGCTCGAACAGGCACGGCTGCTCGTGCTGCGCGGTCCGAAGGAGCCGGGAAGGTTTCGGTCGACCTTCGAACTTCTGCTCGGTCCGCGGTGTGCCCGGGTCGATGGCAGCGCGATCCACGCGCGCGTCGCCGCGCGGGCTTGGGCCGAGGTGCAGCCTCCGGAGGTGACGCTTCGAGCCGTGAGGGATGGTCGCTGGTCGGCAGGGTTGGGCGGGATCGGCAAATCACTGATCCTGGAGGTGAAACAAGAGACACCTGCCGGCTCCGAGACCGCCTCTCTCTATTTCACGGAGTACGGCCGAGCCAAGAGCTTCGTGATCTATGCGGCGGCTGCTTGCCCGGGTCCGGTGCCACCCGTGGCCACGGAAGGTCCCTGCCAGCGCGCCTTCCGAGCCCTGGTGGAGTAGGCACGGGCTGGCGCTGCGCGGCGGGAGATGGTGCCATCGGCGAGCCCTGCTCGGACGGCAAGGAGTGCGGTTCGGGCTTCTGCTCACCGGCCCACACCTGCGGAGAAGCTGGCAAGAAGAGTGATGGGGAGCCGTGTACGGCGGGAGCTGAATGCATCTCGAGCACCTGCGGTCCCGAGGGGCTCTGCATGACACCTGTGATCGAGGGAGGCCTCTTCTGCTCGGACCGCCACCTCGGGTCCAACGACTCCGTGCCGCTCACCGTGTGACTATCTGAGGTAGGGGCTGCCCTCACCGAGCTTGCCCGGACCGTCCTGCACATAGATCCCGGCCGAGTTGGCGGGGACCTCGAACTCGAGCGCGCCGCCGCAGCAAAGCTCGCGGCCCGTGACCGCGCATCGGTAGAGCCCAAGGGGGATGGGCTCCACGCGCACATGCTGAGCTGAGCCGATCGCGAGCCCTACCACCACCACCTGTCCTTGGTACTCGCGCACGAAAGACAGCCCTTGGCCCCACTCACGCACGTGGGTCATGCTGCCCTTCTGCAGTGCGGGGAGCGCGCGGCGGAGCTGGTTCAGGTGGCGCAGGTGCCGAAAGAGCGGATGAGCCATGGTTTGCTCGATGCGCTCGGGGGACAGGTGGTCCCCGAAATAGGCGCGGCCCGTGGAGCTCAAGGTATCGTTGTTGCCGATCACATCCTGGGGGGCGCCTTTCATGAACTCGATCTCTTCGCCGTAGTAAAGGCAGGGGATCCCGCGCACCGTCCAGAGTAGGTTGTAGCAAGCGGCCGCCATCCACTGTTCGCCCTTGAAGCGGAAGCGAAAGTCGTTGTCGGGCCCCACGTCGTGGTTTTGAAGGAAGGTGACCAACGTGGTTGGCTCGCCGTAGATCCAATCTCGAGAGAACACGACGCCCATCCCTGCGAAGGAGCCGCGGCTGATGTTGTCGCGGAAGGTGGAGAAGAGCCCGAAATCGAGCACGGCGAAGCCAGAGTCGCCCCCCGAGAGCGGATCGCGAGGGTCGTGTCCGGTGCGCGTGTACCACCAAGGGCGGATGAACGAGGGGCCGTTGTCGTCCCCGAACAGATCGCCGTAGCCGGTACCCTTCACCAGGTTCTCCCCGAACACGAAGAGCCCTGGCTTGTGAGCCTTCCAGGCGTTGACGTACTCGAGCAGGTTGCCGCGTTCTACGTGTTTTACGGTATCGATGCGCAGCGCATCCACGCCCATGTCGAGGTACCGCTTCACGGACTCGATCAGGTACTCCTTGACCACGGGATGCTCGGTGTTCAGATCGATACAATCTCCGGCGATGTGCTTCACCTGCACGGCCGCGCTCTCCCAGTCGCCGCCGGCGATGAAGCCCTGCTGGTGGTACCAGGTGGGATCGAGATCCTGGCAGCGCACCCCGAAGAACCGCCCAGGCTCGTAGCCTGGGCAGGGCACGGTGACACCGGTCTTCGGATCGACCAGGGGTTCACGCCCCTCCGGATCGCGGAGCGTACGCTCGCGGTACCAGGCGGGAGCCACCGGGTTGTCGATGTCCTCCCGGCCCGGCCAGGTGTAGTTGCCGAGGTTGCCTTGGTAGGGTCCGTGACGGACGCGCCCCTGCTCGGAGCCCTGGGGGACGTAGTATTTGATCGGCAGATGATCGATGTGAACCTGCCCACGAATGCCGTACTGGCACGAATGGTTGATCACCACATCTTGAATGAGCTTGAGGCCCCGGGCGTGCATGGCATCGATCAGATCTTGGTAGCTGGCCCCCTCGGACTCGAGGCGCGGATCGATCCGCGTCCAGTCGTAGCCGTGGTACCCGTGGTAGTCGAGGCCGCTCCGGTTCTCGATCGGGGGTGTGATCCAGATCGCCGAGAAGCCGAGCTCCACGAGGTAGTCGAGGCGCTCGATCAGTCCCTTTATGTCACCACGGAAGTGGGGATCGACCGGGTTGCCCTCCCGGTCGAACTCGATGCGATCGCGGCAGAAGAAGTTGTTCTCGGGGCAACCGTCGAAAAAGCGGGTGGTGATGAGAAAGTAGATGGTCTCTTCGCGAAAGTCGTGACCACCCTGGGCCGTGAGAGGGGGAGGCTTCGGGGTGTTCGTGGGCTTTTCGTCGAACCAGCCCCCTCTGGGGTCGTACCAGCCGTCCCCGGCGCGGAACAGATCGGCGGTTTGCCGACCCTGACCGTCGTTGAAGACCACGCTGGTGGCTTTCACGCCCGCGAGCTCGAGCTCGAACCAGTCCTGGTCGAGCGGGGACATCTGATGCCCGGGCCACACGGTTTCTTCACCGGCCGGCTCGAGACCAAACACGTGGGCGTAGAGGGGACGGGCGAAGTGGGCGGGTGCGCGGCAGCGGAGCCTCATTCGCAAAGCCTAGTCGAGGCCGGCAGGATGTGGAAGGGAGCCTTCAAAGGCTCTTGAAGGCGAACCCCAATTCCTTCTCGAGCTTGGTGAGTGGGATCCGATCGGCATCCACCGCGAACACCACGGAAGTTCCAGTCTTTCCCGCGCGCCCGGTGCGGCCGGCACGGTGCACATAGGCCTTCGCGGAGCTGGGTAGCTCAAAATTGAGGATCCACTTCACATCCACGAAGTCAATACCGGTGGCGGCCTGATCGGTCGTGAGCAGCACCTGGGCCTTGCCGGTGGCGAAGGTTCGCATGGCCTCTTCACATTGGAGCTTGGTGCGCTCAAAACTCACGGTCACAGTGCGGATGCCCTGTTCGGACAGGGTGCGATACAAGTGGCGGATGAGGTTGGGATGGTTGACGAAGATGATGGCACGCTGACACTGGTGCTTCTCGAGGAAGCGCATGAGGACCAGGTCTTTTTCGCCTTGATTGCGCACCTTGACCACCCAGTGTCGGATCTGGGTGACGAGCGGCTCATCGGCGGCGCGCGCCCGCACCACCGAGGGACCGAGCAAGTTCTCGATGAAGCGCTCCGAGTTGGCGCCGTAGGTGGCCCCCGCCAAAATCAGCTGGAGCTTCGGCTCCGGACGGCCGAGTACCTCGCAGAGGTAGTCTCTGTCGCGACTGGACAAGATAGGTTCCGGCTCGTCGAGCACCACCAGATTCACCCCCTTCAACTTGCGCTTCTCGTACATGTCGAGGAGGGGCTCCGGCGTCCCCACGATCAGACGGGTGCTCTTCTCCAGCTTCGACTTCTGGAGTCGTCCGTTTCCCGTGGAAACCAGCGCTATTGTCTTCAGGGTCGGTTCTTTGTACCGCTCAGCGACCCGCGCGATCTGGACGGCAAGCTCGGCGGCTGGTGCGAAGCACACCGCGCGCGCGCTCGGCTCATTCTTGAGTCTCTGCAAGATGGGAAGCAGGTAGGCAAGAGTCTTGCCGGTGCCCGTCCCCGACTCCAGCACCACGTTCTTGCCCTCGAGAATGCGGGAAATGGCCAGCGTTTGGATAGCGGTTGGCGCCGAAATCCCGTCTTTGGCGAAACCAGCAGCGATCGCTTGGGTCAGTTCGAACCCCTCGAGATCTTCAAATCTTCCTGGTAGCGATGCGTCCACGGCGCCGTCTTAGCACCCTCGCGGTCGTGATGCCGAAACTGCGCGGAAACGACCGGTGGCGCTGGTGCGACCAACGCTCCCGGTTCGAAACCTGGCCAGGCGCCCAGGTGAAGTCACCTGGGCATACGCTGGCTCACCTTCAACCTACTCGACGCTCGGCGTCACTGCCTCCCCGCGAGCCTGAGCTTCCCGCTGCTCGTCGTCGGAGTACATGTCCGAGTTGAGATCGAGCCAGAGGGCCATGGTGCGCAGCTCTTGGTATGAAAGCGTCACACCCTGGTGGTTGGTGAGCATCGGATAGAGCCGCGAGGTCCTGGCTCCAAACTCCCCGGGGATGGTGACGGACGGTCCGAAGTCGTAGGGATACTTGTGATAGGAGAGGTATGGCTCGAGGTTGCGGTACGAGCTGAAGAACATGTCCGGATCGGCCTGGTAATTGCCGAGACTGAGCGAGAAGGTCTGCGCGTTGTTCTCGTGACAGTTGCTGCAGTGACGGTCCAAGATGGGCTGGACCAGCCGCGCGAAGGAGAGCGGCCAGCTCCCATCTGCCTCCGGGGCCAGGGTGGATGGTGGTCGTGACATGGCAAGCGGCATGGTGGCCCGTGGGCGCGGGGCACGGTAGCGTCGTTCGTGGCAACCCTGGCAGGTGAGCTGGGTGGTGCCGGCTACGACATAGGTCGCAGAGCGCATGGTTTGGATGACCAACCCGTTGGCATCCAGAGCTTGGAAATAGACCGGCTTGCCTGGTGGCAGGTAGAAGCGAGCGCTCCCGTCGGCCTCCACCGGAACCGTGCCCAGGGAACCCCGGCCGTTCTGGTCGTTGTAGAGGATCGCGCTGTGCCCGAGGCGCGGGACAATCGTGTTTGGGGTCGACTTCGGGAACACCTGCACCACCCTGAGCGCCTTGACCTCCGCGCCATCCGGGAAGGGGAACATGCTGTCGTAGACATTGAGCACGGTCACCACGGCCGGATCGGTCGTGGCTCCGGGTCGACCTGGTGGCATCTGTGGGGGAGTCGGTCGCGGTGCAAGCGGGATGGGATCGAGACAGGAGTGGTTCGGGCTGCGGTAAATAAGCTTCTTGTTGCCCTGGGTGTCGATGAGATAGATCCCGAAGCGCTTGCGATCCAAGCCATTGGTGTTGCTGTCGGGATCGTGGACCACGAGGAAGCGGTTCTCGTCGATGGGCCAGGCCGTCGCGTATTTGTGATCGTCGTTTTGCCCGACCGTGGCCTCGGGGAAGCCTGCATCTTGGGTGAGCACCGTGTACTGAGCCATCCCGTCGTCATCCTCGACGTCCGGATCGACCAGGACGAGTGAGCCGTAGGCCTGTTGATGGTGAGCGGTGGCCGTCCCGACCTGCTTGTTCGAGCCGGGAATGGCTCGAATATTCAGCAGCATGCGGGGGGTGACATTGGCCCGGGTGGCATAGTTGGTTCCGATGGCGCGCGCATCCCAACCGTCGGGGGTGGTGATCCATCCGTGGTGAACCTGGTTCGAGCCGCGATCCACGTAGTCCCAACGGGTGTAGATGATCTGGCCGTTGTGGTCGATGCTGGGATGCCACTCGTTGGTCTCGTGCAGGCTCAAGGGTTCGATCCCGGTGCCGTCAGCGTTCATCACGTGCAGGGTGTAGACCGGGACCGGGCGCTGATGGCACCGACCGAAGCCACCGCGCCGATCGGAGATGAACACGATCCGTCCGTCGGGGAGCCAGGTGGGATCGAAGTCGTTGTGAGGACCCTCGGTGAGCTGAGTGAGCCCGGAGCCGTCGGCGTTGACCTTGAAGATGTGGAACGTGGAGGATTCGTCCCAGCTCTGGAACCGCCCGATATCGGTGTACGCGAACAGGATCTGGTTGCCGTCGTAGTGGAGCTCGGGCGAGAGGAAACCCCCACCCTCCAGCTTCTGACCTTGGTGAGGACCATTGGCGCAGACCGAGTTCTCGAGCACGTTTCTGACCGAAGGGCTCCCGGAGAGCACGTTCTCGAGGACGAAGAGACCACCCCCCGGTTGTGCGTTGAAGCCATGGTACTGGTCACACATGTGGCCACCACGCGGGTGGTCGGCGGTCGGCAGGTAGTCACGCTCGATGAAGAGGATCTTGTCGAGATGGGCCAGGGTGGGATCGGCGAAATCGAGCGGATCCGTGGTGGCTGGCGGGGTCGGGATGACACCCTGGGGTGGCACGGCGGGGGTAGCAGGCTGGGCGTCTGGGAAGAGTTCGACCGGATCGGGTGACGGCACATCGAGTTCGAGCATGTACGCCACCAGCTCGTCGAGCTCTTGGGGCGTCAAGGTGGAGGTCACACCGTGCTGGTCACCAGCGTTCTTGGTGGTGAGGACGTCCATCAAGGTGGCCGCGGAGCCGTCGTGCAGGTAGGGCGCAGTGCGCCACAGATCGGCGAGCGTCGTGTTGTCGAACTCACCGCTCGAATCCAAGCTATTTTTCGTGCCAACGTCGTACACTGCGAGATCGTTGGTGTACTTTCCGGTGTGGCACTGGCCGCACCCTGCCTTCTCGAAGACGGCCGCCCCGCGAAGTGCCGATTCAGACATCTCCGCGCCTGGCAGACGATAGGGATCGGCCGAAAGACTGTTGATGTAGGTTGCCACGGCGAGCTCTTGGTCCGACTCGGGCAGCGCGAACTTGATGTTCTTGAAGCCAGCCGTGATGGCCACCGCCGCCGAGGCGCGCACGCCATGGGCCATCGATGGGGGAGTGTTCGGCGAGTAAAGGAGGGACTTGGTGTTCTTCGGGTTGCCCACCCCGTCGTTGCCGAGATCCCAGTTGAGGCCGTCGGCGCGGCCATCAGGGTGGCAGGTGGCGCAGGACAACCAGCCCTGCAGGGTAGTGGCGGCATCGTGAAAGAGTCGTTCTCCCTTGCGACGCAGAGTCTCCGTGGGTTGCTCCCCCACGCTGAGGTACCGGGCGACGCTGGCCGTCCCCGCGTCGATCAGCCCCACTTGCCCGGAGAAGTAGAGGGCGACGGCGAGCTCGGTGCCATCTGGAGACAGGGCCAGCCCTCGCGGTCCCTCGGCGCCCTCGAGCCTGATGACCTGAAGGACTCCGGCGCCGTGCAAGGCTCCGAGATCGTCCACCAATAGGCTGCGTCGGCTGGGATCGGCGGCAATCTCGAACCAAACGTCGGAAAGTGGGCGGGCGTAGCCGTCCTTGTAGCGATCCTCGAGCGTTGGTTGTCGGCCACCGCTCCGCCGGAGTTCGGCCGGGATCTGGCCGGAAAGGAGTTGGTGCAGAAGTTCCAGATCGACGCGCAGAACCTGGTGGACGCCCGCCGCCGAGGCAAAGAGGCGCCTGCCGTCACGGCTTACGACCACACCCCAAGGATCGGCCGCGCCTTCGCTCAGTCGATCGAGCAGTACCGTGGCGTACAAGCTGGCGTTCGTGAGATCGATGATCGAAAGGGCGTTGGTGTTGATCCAGCCCCGGAAGATGTGGGTGGTGGGTAGCGTGGTGCGACCCAGCGTGTGCACGGCGTACGCCCATCTGCCATCCGGCGAACACGCGACCCCGCGCACGGCGGAAGAGCCGAAGGGCAACCGGACATTGGCACCGATCGAGGGCGTGGCGAGATCCAGCACGGTCACCGAGGCTGCGGCATCGTCCGCCGTGGCATCGCCGGAGGCGAGCAGGTGTGACACCACGGCCTTGTCCCCCACGGGTGCGGCGGTGATGGCGAAGGGGTAGGGGGGGACTGGGATGCTGGTGTGTCGCTCACCCGTGGATGCATCCAAAAGGGACACGAGGTTCTTGGCGAGATCTGGCACGAGCAGGGTGGAGCCGTCCGCCGAGAGGGCCACATCCGTCGGCTTCGGCTCGACACTGAAGCGCCGTGTCACCGCCCCTTGCTCGACGTCGAGCTCCGCCACCGTTCCCGCGCCGTACTCGGCCACGAAGAGCGAGCCATGGTCATTTGACCAAGTGAGCCCCTTCGGTCTCCCGTTCAGGGGCACGTTGTGCACCACCGTTCCCTCGCTCGGATCGAGCACCAAGAGCTCACGTGCCGTCTCGTCACTGACGACGATTCGGTCACCATCCTCGAGGTAGCTCACCGCGTAGGGTGAGCGGAAGACGGGTTCTTCAGGCAGGGTACCGCCAGTCCCACTGCCACCGCTCGAAGCACCGCCATTCCCAGCACCGCCAACCGTCGAAGCTCCCCCCGCGTTGATGCCCCCTCCTTGATTTGCTCCGCCGGCGCTCGAGCCACCGACGCCCGTGGTACCTCCCTGCACGCCACCATCCGAGCTCGCCCCCCCCACATCGGCGCCACCTAGGTTCGCGCTCCCCCCGGTTTCCGGCGCACCACTCCCGCCACTGCTGGCAGGGGCACCCCCAGCTAGCGTTCCAGAGCCACCAGAGGCTCCTCCTCCAAGGGACACCATGGTTGAGCCCCCGAGGCCGCTCGCGCCTCCCTGGCCGACGGCGTCCGTGCTCACCTCGTCTGCTCCTTCACCGCCTCCACATCCGAGCCCCAAGAGGACCAGCCAAACGCCAAACACTGTCCGGCCGCGTAGCAAAGGAATCATGGGCGTCCTCTTTGGGGTGGGAGACACAAAGGGGAAAGACAGGGCACTTCTCCCACCACTGCATCGCCTATTGTCGCGACCATGACCCTATTGTCGCGGAACTGTCGTTGGTTTGGGGGCAAGCTTGTCAGCCACGACTCCACCCGCGGCAAAGTGCACGATTGACACCGGGTGGCCCGCACCGGAAGGCTCGATCCTCCCTGTGGTGTGCGGCGATCCAAGGATCGGTTGCCTCCCCGTTTGACGTCAGGGCGGCACCGATCGCGTGAGTCAGCTCGCTTCAGCGGCGTCGAGCACGAAGTGGCCGCGTTGCGGCGCGGGCACACGCGACGTACGCTGCTGATGCTTGGCCCATCAACCTGTCTGTTTCACTCGACGCTTGCGTCACCATGTCACTCCCATCGATGTTTTTGCTTCGGTCAACGCGCTGCTCTTTCTCTTGATGGCGGGTTATCGTTACTTTCCGCGCTACCTCACCTATCGGGGCCCGGGCAATCTTTCCGAGTTCTTCCTGTACGCCGTCGGGATCCTTGGCATCATCGCGGTGCTGTGGTGGGGGTTTCGAAGACTCGTGGTGCCGGTGCCGCTCCTTGTGCTCTTGGAGGCCGGGATCTTATTGCATTTTGCGGGAGGCTTCGTCGCTGTCGATGGTAAGCGGCTCTATGACATCACGCTCTTTGGGATCTCCGCGGAGTGCTTGCGCTTCGACAAACTGGTTCACTTGGTGAATGCCTTCACTGTTACCCTGCTCGTGCTGCGGCTAGTCCAGAGTCGCATGCGCGTCGTACCGATAGCGCGCCTCTTCGTCCTACTCGCCGTCCTCGGGCTAGGTGCCACCGTCGAGCTCATCGAGTTCTCGGCGCTGAAGCTCTTCGCCCAGACGGGTGTCGGCTCATACGACAACAACATGCTGGATCTCGTGGCCAACCTCGGCGGCGCCACGCTCGGCGCGCTGCTCGGGCGTGCTCAATCATGAGGGGGCTCCGCCGTCGGCTGGCGCTCCTCGAGGTAGCATCCTTTGGTACGCTTGCCGCCTTCTACCTCTGGTCTGGTGCGGCGTGGCTTGCCGCAAACGAAGCGCGCTTGGTTGCGGTCGCCTTCTTCGTCGCGCTCGGCGTGTACCTCCTGTATGTCTCCCCCGTACGGTTCTTTCATGATTCACCGAGTAGTCGTGGCCTCGGCAGTTGGCGGACAGGGTTCATCAGAACCGACAACTTCCGGGTTGCGGCCCCACGCTTCGCGATGGTTCTTGTCCCAGGCGTGCTGCTCATCGTCGGCGCTTCCTTGTGGATCAACCCTGGCTTCGTCGAGCGCTGGTCGCTCCGGCTCTTCGTGCTGAAGTACGCGCTCTCGCTGCTCAGCGCCACGGTTCAAGAGCTCATCTTGTCCGGCTGGTTGCTGCTGCGAATCAAAGCCATCATCCCGGTTCCGCGGGCGAGGCGCCCGCTGCTCTCCCATCGCTTGCTGGTCACCCTGACCATCGCGGTTCTCGCCGGGCTGTTTCATGCTCCGAACGGGCCACTGATGCTGCTGGGCGCGCTCGGGATCGCGGGGCTCGTGTACGTGGGCTACTCGCATCCCAACCTGTTCTTGTGCGTTGTCACCCACGCGACGCTCAACACGCTCCTGCATCGTGTGGCGGAGCTCAACATGCGGGTCGGTCTGTCGTATTTCGATCTCGAGTTGAGCCCGTATCGCATGCTGATCCCCCCAATGTCGGAGCTGATCCGTCAGCTTCCCTGAGCTCTGTCGTGGTGCCACATGGCACTACTTGGGGCCAGCCTACGCCACCTCCTCTGGGCAATGGGCCAGAGGAGGTGGTCAAAGCTGCCGATAGCCGTGCAGCGCTGCGCGCATGTGCAATACTGGCCTGGTCGACGGACCCTGGGTCAATTCTGGAGGCAAACCCATGAGCTGGATCGTGACGATAATAGTCGGTGCCATCACTGGTTGGTTGGCGAGCATGGTGATGATGACCAATGCTCAGATGGGGCTCATCGCCAACGTGCTGGTGGGGATCTTGGGGTCGGGCCTCGGGTTCTGGCTCGCGGGGCGCCTTGGGATCATGGCGAAAGGCAAACTAGGGCGCTTCTTGGTGGGTCTAGGTGGTGCCGTGGTCCTGATCTTCCTCTTGAAGCTCGTCGGCTTCTTCGCGTAGGGCTAGCCCGAGTAGACTAGAGAGGGCGGCCTAGACACCTCTGGCCGAGTCACCTATCGTACGAGCCATGGCTGAGTCCCGAACCCTCTGGCAGCGCTTGCGAAGCCTTTCGATCCAACTGCTCATCGGGCTTGGCCTGGGAGTTCTGGTTTGGGAATTCGTGGGGCGTCGGATCCTGTCGTTCAAGTACGGCTCGCTCGGAAGCTCGGTCACCTGTGCACCTGACGTGGACCGGGCTCTCGCCGAGTTCGACAGTGGGCTCCAGCTCTCCGCGCTGTCTGGGGCGATTGGCTTCGTGGTCCTGAGCTTGGTGGTGAAGCTGCTGTGGCGCCGCCGCGCGCAGCGCTCCCGCGAAGCCCAGAACACCTGAGCTGATTCGAGGGACCAACGGCTACCCGTGCCGCCAGGCTCTCTGCCAAGGCGCCGCACGTTTGTGGAAGAGTTCCCACGAACTCATGGACGATGTCCGACCGACTGCGCTCTCTGACCGATGACCTGCTAACGTGAGGTCTCCGACTCACCGAAGGAAGCGTTGTGAGTCATCACGGCATCGCTGACCTTGCTGTCGCCCCAGAACGCCAGTGGTAACGAGACCAGGATCACTCCACCACCCACGGCAGCCAGAGCCCACTCGGGATCTGTTCTTCCGGCCGCCGCTTGCCCCAAGGGCCAGCCCACCAGTGCACCGCCTACTGTCGCGCCAACCATGGCGATTGTCCCAAGCGTTTTCGCGCCGCTGATCTGAGAAGCGGTTTGTGGCTCCTCCCCCAGCTTGTCGAGCATGTCCCTGTGATCGAGTACCTCACCACCCTGCGCGTAGGTGTTTCCGAGGCCTCCGGAGCGGACCTCTATCGGACTCTTCGGATCGAACTTCCGAGGTGCGGTACCGCAACCGAAGACCAACACAGACACAGCCAGCCCCAGAGCCCTTGTGCATTTCCTCATGACCTGACCTTGCTCCCGAGAACGCTCCCTATCATGCGCATTCGGTCACCGTCAAGAGCATCGACAGTCGAGAGCGTGCTCAGCTCACAACCGCCGCTTAGGGTTACGGTGACCCTGAAGCAACCCGATAACATGTTGGCGTCGGGTCGGGCCGCACCGATCTGCCATGCTGCGGACTACAGCGCATCCCCCTTCGGTCGCACGGTTGTGTGCGGATCAACGTACAGCCCTCACCTCCCTCGCTTCTCGGTTTCCCAGCTGACCAGGGGGCAGTGGCTCTGGACCAAACCGGTGCGTTTGAAGCAAACTGGTCCTTCCAGCGATGTCCTCCTTGTCGTCCCTTGGTCTACTTGGCTGCTTGGTTCTCCTCTCCGCCTGCAACTCGACGAAGCCCTCACTTGGCACCGAACCCACCGCACCCGTGCCGGCCAGAACCGCCGCAGCGGCACCACCCACGGACGGCGATGCTCCGATCGCTCCGCCCGTGCCTGCTGAGGCGACGCAGCCGAGTCATGTGCGGGCTGCTGGTGAGCACTCCTGCGCGCCGCTTCCCGTGAAGGAGCGCGAAGCCTGTCTCGGAGCGATCGGCCCTGACTCGACTGGCTGGGAGCGCGTCGCGGCACCACCACCTCCCTCTGGATATGTCTGCGCATTCTACAGCCTTGGCGGTGCCATGATCTGTGACGGGGAAGTGCGCTTGCTCGGCCGTTGGCGGCAGCGCCAAAGAGGCCTTCTTCCCACCACAGCGGCTCTCCACTTCGCGCCCACCCGAGTACCCCAACGTCCCTTGCCGGATGCCACCGGGGTGCGGGTGATCGACAGTGACGGGTCGGTCCTCCTCTTGCTCGAGCTCGATGACTACCTAGCTACCATCGAGTCGACGGTCGGGGGTGAAGCCGAGGCGCGTGCCGCGCTTGGACGTTGGTCTCGGAAACTAACCGCGGCGCTCGAGCTCGACCGCGTCCCTCCCCCCTGAGCCGGAATCGAAGACAGTGTTCGTACAAGCTGCGATGTGGGTGACACCATCCTGTCCAATGAGGTAGAATCGACCTTACGACGCTATGGTACGTGGAGTGACAGTGAGTGCGGATTCCGGCCGATCACGGGATGAAACAAGCCGTTCGCGGATCGTTACCTCTAGAATCCGAGCAAGATCAGATACGCTGCCTTCGTCAATAGGATCAACAAACTGAATAACGGCCCCAACCGCTCTGGCCCGGCCGCGCTTCCCGATCCAGGGCCGCCACCTAGCGCCTGACTCATCCATGGTCCGTAGATCCCTCGTTCTTGCGGCGGCAATCCCCCTCGCTCTCCCCTGTTGTGGAGGCGTGAGAAGAAATCCGTCGGATAGCCCGGCGGAGCGCAGCGCGGACCTGCGAACCCCAGCTCCCGCGCCAACCAAAGTGGCCCTTCCAGCTCCGACCAGCTCCGACGTTCCCGAGAACGAAACCCTCGCCTTGAGGATGATCGCCCGCTCCCACCACCGGATCAATCTGTTCGCAGCTGATACCAGTGTGCTCCTGTCCATCACTCAACAGAAGCAGACTGGGTTGGCGGGGCCGCTCCGGTTCTTCTTGGTGAATCGCGAATCTTGCGCGGATCTTGGTCCCGGTCCGGAAACGTTCACGGCGTTCGGAGTGGTCAACCTGAACACCGATCCGGAGGCGCGCTGGGGACATGTGCCGGGGGTGAACGGCACCTGGCATGGGTACCGCAATGCGGGATTTCGAACTTTGGTGGGAGCTGGAGTGGGAAGTGATGGTGTTCCGTGGGCGCTGCTCCAGACCGACGCTGGGCATCCTGCGCTCGATCTCTACAGCTCACGTGGCACACATTGGGAGAAGGGCCCCGGGAGCATTCGCGACGAGTCTTGGGTTGCGGTAGCTTCGCGCAAAGATGCGCCGGGCTTGGTGGGGGTTCGGCGCGTGCAGCATAGCGTGTACGAGAATGACTTTTTGCTCGGGCTCTTTCCATCCTCGGACTCAGCTATTTCCCGTGACCTGACTCTGGGCAGTGGATGGCTTTCCAATACGTCATTGTTCATCGAGTCATTCTCCGAGGCGGTGGTGGTGGTGAGTGGAGCTGCGGAACTCCCAGTATCGGCGATTCAGATCGCTACCTCGGGTGATCAAGCGGTCGTTCGTGGTACGTCCGATATTCGAGTCGGTCCGGCTCTCGTCACCAATGCCCTCCCTCAGAATCCCGAGACTGCGGGTTGGGGTGTGCGATTTCTGTCGACGGAACAATTCGAAGTCTGGCGCCGTGGCAAAGGATCGCAGAGCTGTCGATTTGGACGAGGAGACGGGCCGCTGGATTGCAGCGAGGGTTCGACAATCGATGCGTCTATGAGGCTGGTAGATTCGGAGTTGGGAGACCGCATCACTGATCTCCTCGTGCTCGCCGACGGAACATTGGTGGCGACCGCGGCTGACGAGAAGGACCAGATTGTGTGGACCAGCTCTCGTGACCTCGCTCCGTGCGACTCGTTGGCAGGAGGAGTCCTGGGGGCGCTCCATTCTACCAGTGCGTTGTCGAGCAATGGCGGGAAGTGAACCTCGATAGTCGAGGGGGCCACGCTTCGACTGGTCAACAAAAGTGAGGTGGACCCCATTTCTCGGACCAGGCTGGGGTGTGGCCGACATCGGAGCCGTCCGGTTCAGCAGCTTCGGCACTATCGGTCTGCGCTAACAGTTGGGCCTAGCGGGGTTCTGCACAGTCATCACTTCATGTTGCAGCCTGACGGCCCCAAGTACGAGTTTCTTGCGGGCGACTACGTTCTCGAGGTGTTTGCTCAGGTATTCGGCGAGCGAGCGCCCGTGAAGGTCGGAAACACGATGAGATTGTCAGTCACCAAGGATGACGCGATGGCCTGTAAGGATGAGGGTACTGGCGTCGTCTTCAATTGGGTGCCGGACGGAAAGGAGGATCGCGGCAAGCCGCTCAGCGTGCCGGAAGTGAAGATCCCAGAGATCCTTCAGCTCTTTGGCAAGTTCGCAGCAAGTCCGCCCGTTACGACTGCGTAGCTGCGCGGTCTGGATAACGGGGCAGCAATAACCCGTAGCCCTGACGGTACCATCGGAAGACCTCCGGATGGAAGACAGCTGCGCGCCGTAGAGTCGAATCGAGCGTCTCGTTCGCCGCGGCGCGCGGCAGAGATGAGAATCCAGCGGGAAAGCTGCCAGGTTCATTGCTGAGTTGGACTGCCATCTGCCGTCTTGGAAGATCAGCTGACGCCGTTTGCTCATTGATTCGAGTGTGAAGACTGTTGCGACGTCGCCTGCTCAGACGTCTCGCCAATTCAGAATCGTCAAGTCGTAGCCAGCGACGCGTAGCTGCTCAAAGTGAGCTCGATTCCCGGTAACAACAGGAATGTCTGCTCGAAGTGCGACGGCGGCGATCATGACGTCCGGCATGCCGATGATCCGACCTTGTCGTACCAAGTCGCCATTGATGCGCCCCGCCAGGCGAGCCGTGGCGTCGTCGAATGGCAGCACCTCGGCGAGGTCCACCGCAAGTTCGAATTGACGGAGTCGATCTTCTCTGCTGACACGCCTCAGACCGTAGATAATTTCCGCAACCGAAATCGCGGAAGTAGTCAGTCGCCCATGAGCCTCAAGATAGGCGGTTGCCCGAGCCGCGACGGCGGCGTCCTTTCCCTTGATGATCTCGGAAAGTATGTCGGTGTCAAGCAGGCATCGCGTCATTCGGGATTCCGCATGCGTGCTGTCGTGCGTGACTCGTATGCAAGACTACAGACTGCATCGGCCAAGTCTGGTTCGTCCGAGAACAGACCCAACAGCGACCGATTCGCGTCTGCCGTCGCTAGTGGCGGCGATGGCGTGTCTTCCTCAACATCTCGAGCTGCCTGTGCGATGATTCGCGCTCGTTCCTCAAGCGGGAGGCGTCGGATCGCTGCGAGCAGTTCGATTGAGGTTAGCGAGGCCATCGGATCGATTCTAGCTCAGGTGAGCGGCCTTGTCCCGACTCTTGTCCCGCCAGCTGAAGTTCGCGTTACTCCGACGATTCCTCAGGTTTGGGTGGGCCCCGGCAGTGTAAGGCGGACGCCGGAGATCCCGAAGCGCTCAGCCCGCGACTCCACGGTGAGTGGAGCTCCACCTGCGCCAAAGGGATGGAATCGGCACGGCGTCACCGAGCGTGCCTGTGGCTGGTTGGCGACTTGAGTGTGTCAATGCGTGCGCAGAGCCTTGGTCGCGAAGAAGCCCCAGAGCTGGTCAGTCCAACGGCTGGGCGTTCACTTGCGGCCGCGTCAGGCCCGCTGAAGCCTCGCATCCGAGTGCGCGGGACCAGACCTGTCGTCCGATCCCCACCTCGCCCGCGCACCACCATGACAGCGTCGCCCCCATGTAACTCGTGACCCCCAACCGCTGCCAAACCAACCCGCGGCCGGCGCTAGCTTTGCCCTCCGACTGCCAGAGATCACACGGTATCCGTCCTCGGCACTCGAGCCACCGCCGATTGGACCATTCGCCATGCTGCCTACGTGCACCGACAGCCACGATCAACAGCCACCGACGTAGCGCCCCGAAGAGCAATCTCCAATAGCAACCCCCGTGCCCGGGCTTGTTCAACAGGCACATTCACGCTGGCCCCGGCTTGCGCCGCGTCACCGTGAAAACGCTAGATCGTTCTAGATCGTTAGCCTGCTCGCTTCAGTGGCTTGATTCTCGAAATCTCTTTCGCTGATGTTGTAACCACCTCGTACAAGTCCCAGTTCTGCTGGAGATTCAACCAGAACTCAGGCGTCGTGCCGAACAATTGGGCAAATCGAAGCGCAGTGTCCGGAGTCACCGACCGCTTCTGCTTCACGATCTGATTGATGCGTTGAAATGGAACTCCAATTCGCTGGGCAAGCTCAACTTGCGTTAGCTCGAGCGGTTCAAGAAATTCCATGAGCAGCATCTCACCCGGATGAGTCGGAGGTCGTCGTGTGGGAATTCTCTGCATGGTGACTAGCTCCTTTCGTCAGTGGTAGTCGACTATCTCGACGTCGGCTGGCCCTTCGATCGTCCAGCGGAAGCAAACGCGGAACTGCCCGTTGATTCGGATGCTGTGTTGACCCTTGCGGTCTCGCTTGAGGGCTTCCAGGTGGTTGGCTGGTGGAGCCTTCAGGTCGTCCAGAACGTGCGCGACTGTGAGCTGATCTAGCTTCCGGCGGGCTACTGCCCAGAGAACCACGGGACATGCCGCACGGGTACGACGCGAGTCAACGCCGTTGAAGACATCTCTCGTGCCGGGGTCCGCGAAGCTCAGAATCATTCAGTCCCGGATATACTGCCACACGGTATACCGGGGCGCAACCTACTTTGCGGGGCGGCGGTCCCGGCAAGCGTTGTGGCCCCTTGCCGTCACTTCCGTGCGACAGGCCGCTGCTGTGGGTCATCCAGCAATGACTCGGCCACAACCGTTCTGTCCGCACGACGTCGAACCAAACGAGCTGCCCGTTTCACCTCAACGGTCTTGAACGAGTGCTCCATTCCCGAATGACCTCTCCTACCGCCGCTACCGCCTTCAGAGTTGCCTTTCGAGTGCGCCATGTTCTCTGGTCAGGCTAACTAGTAGGCGTGTGGATGAGTGCCTACCGTCGAAACGTATCATGGTCAGAC
>CAYNEY010000083.1:0-18051 GCA_964396375.1 uncultured Polyangiaceae bacterium
GCCCCCCGGACGCCTCGCCCCCCGGACGCCTCGCCCCCCGGACGCCTCGCCCCCCAGACGCGTCGCCCCCCGGACGCCTCGCCCCCCGGACGCCTCGCCCCCCAGACGCCTCGCAGTCGAACCATTGCATTCAGCTCACGGCAAACAGCGATCCTGTCCACCAGCCCGCTTTGGACAAAGCTCTCAAGATCTGCTGTCGTGACCTGCTCCGCACGGCAACAACTGCCCAAACGAGCTACCTTCGATGTCCAGAAGCCATTCACGCCCCGCCCTCCCGACACCGCGTTCAGCCTGGAGGCACGGATGGGTCCTCGCTCCCGCTGTCGTAAGTACGCTCGGTGTCACCGCCACGGCCTGCCGGAGCGAGGATCACCACCAAGGCATGGCTTCCTCCGCTTCGTCAAATGCTCGCCCGTCCGTGCCAACCTCGACTGCCCGTCTTTCCACACCGACCTCGACGACACGGTCGAGGGTCCGCACGCACGTCGAACCGGGAGCGGCGCCCACCACCACTCCGTCACCCCCCCCAACCCTCGACATCCTGCGACTGGTCGGAACTCCTCCCGTGATCGATGGGCGGCTCTCCGAAGCGGCCTGGCAGTCCAGCACGGTAGCAACCACCGTCCACGTGATGACGGGTGCTGCACTGCCCGCAAACGCGCCGCTTTTCGGCCGTTTCTGGCTCACTTTCGATGACATGTATCTCTACGTCGGTGCAGAAGCACGTGATGTGGATCTGCGCGGGGATTTTCCAACCAAGGCGAGCGATCCCCACCTCTTCACCCAGAGCACCATCGAGATGATGTTCGATCCGGAGGGCGACGGTGACAATCGCGATTACTATGAGATCCAGATCGGTCCTCAGAATCTGGTCTTTGACTCGCGCTTCGACGACTACAATCGCCCACGTGTGCTGCCCAACGGTCCCTTTGGTCACGAGGATTGGCAGTCGAAACTGGTGAGTGCAGTGGTCGTCACAGGCTCGCTCAACGATGGAACCGACGTGGATCAGGGGTACGTGGTCGAGGCTCGGATCCCTTGGCGATCATTCCCTCCGAGTTCGGTGCCGAGTGTTTCGCAGATCCAGGTGTGGCGCGCGAATTTCTACGTGATGCGGGAGAATTCCGGAGTGGCGTGGTCACCTATTCTTGGTCAGGGCAACTTCCACAAGGCAAGCCGCTTCGGCCGACTGCGCTTCGTCTCTCCCTGAGTTCACCGCCGCACGCGTTCACCGCCGCACGCGTTCACCGCCGCGCGTGTTCGAGACGCGCGCACTCCCCGGTCAATTGCCGAGCGCGCTCGGCCAATCCCTCGGCAAGATCGAGCTTTCGACGACGCGCGTCGTCAGTTTGCTCGGGGAGACCTCCGTCGGTACTGCCGAGCTGCCGGAGGAGAGCAACGCTCTCTTCATGGACCGTGTACGCCTCGACACATAGCTTCTTCAGATTGACGGCCTCGGGCGTGGTCACCGTGAGCTTGGTCAAGCGCGCCAGGTGCTCGGCCTTCTGATCATAGCCCGCCTGGCGCAGTCGATTCAGCACGAAGCTCAAACGCTCAAAATCCACGTTGGCACTCGATTCCGACACACCGCTTACCTCGTTGCCGGGGGATGCATCACAGCCCAGCCCCGCCAGTAGGATTCCGCAGACGCACAAGCGCTGTCGCACCGCTCGGCAGGTCCCTTCCGACGGGTTCAACGTTCGACCTTGGGAGGTGGCCCGAACTGCACGCGCTCTCCCCAGTACGCTCCAACCAGCGCAAACAGCACGCCCACCACGCCAAAAAGAACGTACAGGAAACCTGGAAAGACCTTGATCGTCTGCTGGGAGAACAGATAGAGCCCGGTCGGAATCGCCACCAGCGCCGTGGCGACGGCTGGCTCAAGCCGGGTGTGGCCGGGTGAGACCAGGCCTACCAGCATCCCAGAGACGAACCACAACGGAATCGCCAGCATCATCCCAGCCGAACCTTCGAAATCGAAGAGCGGCAGCACCATCGGCAGCCCAATCAATATGGCAGCAGACAGGACGAAGGTGACCGCGATGGAGATGGCCAGCCAGAGAATGCTGAAATGCGTCCGTCCGGGTGTCCCCCGAGCAACCTCACTCTCACTCAGTTCCCCCCCAGCCGAAGCTGCGCCGCAGGATGGGCAGGGGGCGTTCGGCGGCGCCTCGGGGATCGGGACACCACAGGATGGGCAGGGAGTGGTCTTCGGGCCGGACATGCTCAGCTCACCTCAACGCCACGCACAGACTACCAAAGCCACCAGGATCCGAAAGGTGTGGTGGTTCGGGAAACCTTCGGCGATGGAACTTGTCCGTGAGTCTGTGGCAGCTTCGCCCTCCATGCCTCCCGATCGTGACCCTCCTCCCCCCAGCTCGGCTGCTGGGCCTGATCCCGAGCTGACTCAACTTCCGTCCCCTCGACGCCCGTTTCGACGGCTCACCCTCACGATGCTGCTCGTCACCTTCGCCGCTTCGCTCGCGATGTTGGCCGGTCTCGTGGGAGAACTTGGCTTTGCGCTGCGCGGAGGGGCACCCTTCGAGATCGGTGAACTCGCACGGTTCGAGATCGGTCACGCGCAGAACAATCAATTCGTAAGAGCGCGGGGTGAAGTCGAGCGCATAGGCGCCATCGGCTACGCTCGCCCGCTCGAACGCGATGGATTCCGCCTCGTTCCCGCAGCAGGCAATCCTAAGCTGTGGGTCGAGTTGCGCATTCCGGCAGGCTTCGACGATGAGCACTATGTGCCACCGAACGTGTACGAAGGTCGACTTCTGCCAATCGCAGGAACGGGGTTGCGCCACGCGGTGATTCGGGAAGCGGCACAGCTCTCGGGCTGGCGCCCGGGTCACATCCCAAAGGACGCCTGGGTCCTCATCGACGGTGAGACCCCGAAGAGCACACGCTGGGCCGTCGGCCTCTCGGCGCTCTTGGTGGGCTTCGCGGGGTTTTGCCTGTGGGGACTCGTTTCTCTGCTGCGGTCGCCACGGTCGGCGTGAGCGCCTGGGCGAACTGGGTGCCGGTGCTATGACCCGAGCGCCATGGCATTGACCTACGCAGAGTCTGGTGTCGACATCGATCGCGGCGATGAGCTCGTGGAGCGGATCAAGCCGCTCGCCGCGGCCACCCGCATCCCCGAGATCCTGGAAGGGATCGGTGGCTTCGCGGGTCTATGCCGCGTGCCCTCGGACGTTGAGGAGCCACTCCTGGTGAGCGGCACCGACGGCGTGGGAACCAAGCTCAAGATCGCGTTTCTCACCGGTTGCCACGACACGATCGGCCAAGATCTGGTGGCAATGTGCGTCAACGACGTGGTCACCTGCGGCGCCCGGCCGCTGTTCTTCCTGGACTACTTCGCCTCGAGCCGTCTCGATGTGGGGGTGGCCGAGCGCGTGATTGCGGGCATAGCTCACGGCTGCAGCCTGGCGGGATGCGCGCTGATCGGCGGGGAGACCGCGGAACTCCCGGGGATGTACGCCCCCGGCGAGTACGACCTGGCGGGCTTCTCCGTCGGCATCGTCGCCAAGAAGGCGCTGCTCGGACCGAATCGCGTACGACCCGGTGACGCGCTGATCGGCGTGCGGTCCACCGGTCTTCACTCGAACGGCTACTCGCTGGCACGGCGGGTGCTCCTCGAGCATATGGGCCTCGATGTCTCGACCCACCGCGCCGAGCTCGGAACCACCGTGGGTGAAGCGCTGCTCACACCCACCAGGATCTACGCGCGGGCGGTTCAGGAACTGCTCGCGGAACCCTCGGTGGAGCTGCATGCCCTCTGCCATGTTACCGGCGGGGGTATCGTCGGCAACCTGCCGCGGGTGCTCCCAAAGGGCACGATCGCGGATGTTCGCCTGCCCGAGATGCCGGCGCTCTTTGCGCTGATCAGAGATGGCGGCCCGGTGGAGACGGCGGAAATGCTGCGCACCTTCAACCTCGGGATCGGCCTAGTCGCGGTGGTCGAACCACGTTCGGTCGATGCGACCATCCGTGCGCTCGAGCGCTCGGGCGAGTCTACGGTACTGCTGGGAGAGGTGCGGGCGGGCGCCGACACCGCCGAAGAGGCCAGCGTCAACATCCTCTGAATCCGCGAGCACTCCCCATGACCACTCTCGACTTGGGTATCTTGGTCTCAGGCAGCGGGACGAACCTCCAGGCTATCCTCGACGCGGTGGCGGAGGGGCGGCTCGATGCACGGATCCGCCTGGTGGTTTCCAATGTCCCTGGGGTGAGAGCCCTGGAGCGCGCACGCGCCGCGGCCGTCCCGAGCACCGTCGTCTCCCACAAGGATTTCTCCTCGCGTGAAGCCTTCGATGCACGGCTCGCCTCTGTGCTCCGAGAAGCGGGGGTACGGTGGGTAGCTCTCGCTGGCTTCATGCGGGTCCTCTCGGACACCTTCCTCGAACACTTTCGGGATCGCGTGCTCAACATCCACCCCGCCTTGCTCCCATCCTTCCCTGGGATCCATGCCCAGCGCCAGGCTCTGGAGTACGGAGCCAAACTGACCGGATGCACGGTGCACTTCGTCGACGCAGGCGTCGACACCGGGCCCATTATCCTCCAGCGCGCCGTACCGATTCTAGACACCGACGATGAATCGACCCTCTCGGCACGGATCTTGGTGGAGGAACATCGCGCCTACGTCGAGGCTCTCACCCTCTTGTCCACGGAGCGCGTTCGCTTGGTTCCTGGCACGAACTCGAAGCGGACCCGGGTCGTCGTTCTGCCCTCATGACGTCACGTTTCTTCGACGTGGTGGTGCTCGGGCGCTCGGTGGGAGCGTTGTGCGCCGCCGCCTTGCTGGCACGTCGTGACTTCCGCGTGCTCGTGCTCGGAAACGGTGAGCGCCCGAGCCGCTACCGCTTCGAAGATTTCGAGTTTGCCCGCCGCACCTTCTCCCTGCTCGGCGCGAACTCTCCTGCCTTCTCGCGGTTGCTGGTCGAGCTAGCGCAGAGCCCGCTATTCCGTCGACGATTGGTCGCGCTCGATCCGATGCTCAGCGTGTTCCTCCCCGACCACTGGCTGGAGCTTGCTCCCGATCTCGAGTTGTTCGGCAGAGAGATCGAGCGAGAGTTCTCCGGCCTACGCCAGGTGGTCGAGGAACTTTACTCCCAACTTGCCATCATCAACGGCACCGTCGACCAGGTGTTCTCGAGCAACGTGGTGTGGCCTCCGCAGACCCTCATGGAGCGCCTGTTGACGGGTCGCGCCGCTGCGCGGCTGCCGCTGGTCCAGCGCCCCACAGCCACCGATTTGATGGCACGCTTCCCAGCGGGGCACCCCTACCGTCAGGTCGTGACCGTACCAGCTCTGTTCGCCTCAGATCTTTCCCTGGGTGACGACGCGCTACCGCCCCTCTCCTTGGCGCGTCTACATGGCACCTGGACCCGTGGCATGCAGACCTTGCTCGGCGGCGAAGCGGAGTTCGAGGCGTTCATGGTCGAGCGCATCGAAGCCGACGGCGGCGTGTGCCGTCTCGACTCAAAGGCGCAATCACTGGTACTGCGTCGCGGTCGAGTCGCAGCCGTGCTCGAAGAGGGTGAGGAGCGCCCCATCGGAACCTCCCACGTCTTGTGCGCGATGTCGGGAGAGCGGGTGGCGGCGCTCACCCATGGAGAGGGGGTACGGAGTTGGGCTCGTGACCATTGGCCACAACTCACGGTGGAAAACAACCGTTTCGTAGTCTCGGTCTTGCTCGCGCGCGCCGGCGTTCCTCGCGAACTCGCGAGGGAGAGCTTCATCGTTCCCAGCCGCCACGGTCGCGGCAACCCCCGTGTACCAACCGTCCATCTGGAGCGCGGTTCACGCGCTGAAGACCCAGTCCAACTCCTGATCGCCGAGACCCGTCTGCCGGCACGCGGCCCGCTCAGCTTGCTCGAGGCGCGCGAGGCGGTTCTGTCCAGTTTGCGTCAGGTATTCCGTTTCTTGGACCGGCATCTGATAGCCGTCGACTCCCCTCACGACGGTCTTCCACTTTGGCTCTACGCCGATCAAATGCGACGCTCCATCGAGCGGGTTCACATCCGTGAATCCCAAGTCCGCCCAGAGCCGATGATCGCTCAGTACTCGGTCGAGCCAGCTCAGTATCTCGGGATCGCCGGCGAGCCGCTCCGAGGTCCGATCCCGGGAACCTACCTGGTAGGACGAACCGTGCTCCCCGGGTTGGGGCAGGAAGGGGAGATTTTGGCTGCAACCTCGGTCGTGAAGCTCCTCAGTCAGCAACATGGGCACCGCCACCGCATGCGGCACAAGATGTGGTCGCGGATCGAGACGAGCTGAGCATGCGGGTGATCGCCGGGGAGTTGCGTGGACTTGGGCTGCTCGCGCCGAGGGGCAACACCACACGTCCCACCACCGATCGGGTCCGCGAGGCCCTGTTCGCGATGCTGGGTCCTCTCGACGACCTGGCCGTACTCGATCTGTATGCGGGCACCGGGGCGCTCGGGATCGAAGCGTTGTCCCGTGGGGCACGCTCGGCGTGCTTCGTCGAATCGAACCGAGCAGCACTCGAGTGTCTCAGGCAGAACCTCGCCGATCCGCGGATCGGCCTACGCGCGTTGCTGCTGGCGGAGCGTGCCGAACGGACCGGATCGCGGCTCGCCGCCCTCGGCCCCTTCGATCTCTTGTTGTGTGACCCGCCGTGGTCGGACCTGGACCGTGCCCTTGCGCTGCTCGGGCGGCTCGTCGAGCGCGGGGTGCTCGCGGAATCGGCACGGGTGGTGGTCGAGCACCCACACCGCGAGACCGTACCAAAGAAACTCGGCGCTCACCTCGAGGCTCGGCTGACGCGCAGCTGGGGTGACACACAAGTTACGGTATTTGCCGCACCTGATCCCCCCGAGTTTTGCGCTCGGGCCCCCGACGTGTAAGGCTGCGCCAAGGTTTCTTAGCCTATCACACCGGGTGGACATCGCATGGAGAGCAGCGATCGAGAATCTGACAGCGTCCCTCACCGTTCGCGCCGTCGGTTGATCATCGTCGGCAGTTTGCTCGCGCTCTTCGGCGGCGCGGTTGCACTCTTCTGGAAACCTGAGCCACCCCCTCCGGACGCTTCGCCACCGGAACCGCCAGTCGTGCGCGCAGTGGTCGATGCTCCACCCCCGCCACCACCACCTCCACCGGCGCCGGAGGCGACCACGAGCGCGTCGAGCGCGTCCGCCGGTCGCGCCATATCCAACTTTACGTCCAAGGCCGAGACCGAGCCCTGCTCGGAGCGGGATTGTGAAGGCAACGTCACACCCGCGCTACGCGGTGCCTTGGAGGCGCGGCGCGCGGGAGGCCGACACTGCTATCAGAAGGCCCTCGCCAACAACCCTGGTCTTTCGGGTAAGCTCAATGTTCGCCTGCGCGTGGCCCGCGATGGACGTGTGTGCAACGCCGAGCTGAGCGCCGATCAGCTCAAGGATGTCACCCTCTCGAGCTGCGTGCTTGGGTTGTATCGCGGAGTCTCCCTGCCCCGCCCCCAGGGTGGCTGCGTAGTGATCGATGTTCCGCTCGCCTTCACCACCCAAAACGCCACCCTCTGAGCCGGCTCATGCCGAGACGAGGCGAGGGGATTGGTTCAACCTCCAGCCCGGTGGCACAGAGAGCAATTGGTTGAACCAGGCGCACCGAAAGCATGGTTCAACCAATCGATGCTGGCATTCGGCCCCAGTCGAGCCACACTCGGGCGGGGTCGATGACCGCGCCACGAGTCGGTGTCCTTCTCGCCGTCAGTTACGACGGACAGCTATTCCACGGGATGGCGCTCCAAACCAACGCCCGTACCGTGGCCGGTGAGTTACTTGGCGCCATTCGGTGCATGGATCCTGCCGTAGGCAGCCTCCGGCACGTGAGTCGTACCGATACCGGCGTCCACGCTCGACAACAATGGGTCAGCTTCGACACGACCGCGCCGATCCCACCACGTGGTTGGGTGCTCGGGTTATTGCGGCATTTGCCACCGCAAATCGTGGTACGCAGCGCCGCGCTGGTTCCTCTTGGTTTTGACGCTCGCGGGCATGTCATCGACAAAACCTATCGGTATCGCCTCCACAACTCGGCGATCCGCGATCCGTTCTTGTCCGGTCGGGCCTGGCAGGTCAGCTACAGGTTGAACCAAAACGCCATGGCCGAAGCCGCCGCCGATCTCTGTGGAACGCACGACTTCGCGGCCTTCCGTGGCGCGTCCGACGGTCGGACCTGCACCATCCGAACCATCAGCTCTGCGCGTTTCCTGCCCGATCCTGGCTTTGAGCACACCTGCTTGTTCGAGATCACCGGCGATCGCTTCCTTTACCATATGGTGAGAATCATCGTCGGCACGTTGGTTGACGTGGGACGTGGCAGACTCGCAAGCAGCGCTGTCACAACTGCTTTAGCCAGTTTGAACCGAGCCGATCTCGGCATCACTGCTCCGCCTGATGGGCTGACTCTGTTCACGGTGCGTCTCGACCAATCCTTCGATGAGATCTGGCCGGACCAGGAAGATGGGCTTCACGTTGACGGCCCCCACACTCAGGCGTAGCTTCCCGCGGTTCACCTTGCGGAGATGTTCATGACTCTAGTCGACCGGCTCACCGTCGAAGGCAAAAAGCTGCTCAACAATCCTCGGCTGCTTCGCCTCGCTACCAATGATCGCGTGATGCGCGCCGCCGAGGGCGTGTTGGATGCGAAAAATCGGCTGCGCGCCGCCTTTCAGATCTTGATCGAGGGTCAAGGTCTACCCAACATCGATCCTGCGCTCGACGACGACCTCGGTCAGAGCGAAGAGTCCTTCAGCCGAGAACGCTCGGCACCGCGTGTAACGCGAGTGAACGGCAAGTCATCGGAGCCTACGGCCGTGCACGCCGCCGAGGACGGCACCGACGAGCACATGAGTGATTCTCTTCGAGACCGCCATGCGCTAGCGCAGGTGGGTGGTCGTGACGTACTCGACAAGTGCATGAAGTTCAAGACCGCGGACTCAGCGCGCAAGATGGGGATCTATCCCTACTTCCGCCCGCTCGATCTGAATGATGGACCCGAGGCGGTGATCGACGGGCATCGGGTCACCATGTTCGGCTCCAACAACTACCTCGGACTCACCACCCATCCCAAGGTGCGTGCTGCCGCCCGAGATGCCATCGATCGCTTCGGCACCAGCATGACCGGTTCACGCCTGGTCAACGGCTCGATGAAACTGCACGAGGAATTCGAGGAGAAGCTCGCCGCGTGGTTCGGCAAGGAGTCGGCTTTGGTGTTCACCACCGGCTACCAGGTGAACCTGGCGGCCTGTTCGGCGCTGCTCAGCAACAAGAAGTCGATCGCGGTGGTCGACCGCAACATCCACGCATCCCTCTATGATGGCGTACGCCTGGGCCAGTCTGCGGGAGCGCGCCTGGTACGCTACAAGCACAACGATCCGGAATCCTTGGACCGAGCGTTGGAGAAGCTCTTGCCTGACGAGGGGGCGCTGGTCATCACCGACGGGGTCTTCAGCGCCGAAGGTGAGATGGCCAGGCTGGATCAGATCGTGCCGATCGTGAAGAAACACGGCGCTCGGATCCTGGTCGATGAGGCCCACGGCCTGGGCGTGGTCGGCCCGGAGGGCAAGGGCACCCCCCATCTCTTCGGCCTCGCTGACGAGGTCGATCTGATCGGTGGCACGTTCTCCAAGTCGATGGCGAGCATCGGGGGTTGGCTGGTCGGTGACCGCAAAACCCTCGACTATATTCGGCATTTTGCCCCGAGCTTCATGTTTGCAGCCAGCGCCGCCCCACCCTCGGTGGCCGCTGCCATGGCGGCCTTCGATGTGATGCGCGAGGAACCGTGGCGCCTGGAGCGACTGCGCGAGAACTACACCTACATGCGCACCGAGCTCATCAAGCTGGGCTTCGACGTCGGTCACACCGAGACGGCCATCATCCCCCTCTTCATCCGGCAGGATCTTCGCACGTTGATGATGTGGCGGGAGCTGATGGAAGAACACAGCGTTTACACCAATCCCTTCATCTCCCCCGGCGTTCCGCCCAAGTGTGCGATGCTGCGCACCAGCTACATGGCCACGCACGAGCGCACCCATCTCGACCGGGGCCTCGAGGCCTTCTACAAGGTCGGCAAGAAGTTCGGCGTCATCTGAGTCAGGGTGAGGAGAGACGAATCATGAGCATCGAGATCCGCGAGATCAGACTGGGTGGCAAGCTCACAGACTTCTTGAACGTGGTCGACTACATCTACGCGGACGACCCCTGTTATGTGCGTCCCCTCGATTTCGACCTGAAACAACGCCTCAGCCCCAAGCATCCTTTCTTCGCGCACGCGGAGGGGGTCTTGTTCACCGCTCATCGCAACGGCTATTGTGTGGGGCGGTGCAGCGCGCAGATCTGCCGGGAGCACCTGGCCCGGTACCGCGACGACGTGGGTTTCTTTGGTTTCTTCGACACCATTTTGGATCAAGAGGTGGCAAGCTCGCTGCTGGGTGCGTCCGCGCACTGGCTCAAGGATCGAGGCATGAAGCGCATGCGTGGTCCCTTCAGTCTGTCGATCAACGACGAGATTGGCTGCCTGGTGGAGGGCTTCGACACTCCGCCGATGATCATGATGCCGCACCACCGCCCCCATCAGGGCGGGTTGATCGAGGGCGCTGGGTTGGCGCGTCTCAAGGATCTCTACGCTTGGAGATACACCGTTGGCAACATCCCGGAACGGGCCCGCCGTGCTCACGACGAGCTCGAGGCCATGCCCGAGGTCACGGCGCGCAACGCCGATCCGAAGAACCTCTTGGCCGAGGTGAGGACGGTGATAGACGTCTTCAACGATGGCTGGCAGGACAACTGGGGATTCGTGCCACTGACCGAGGCTGAGCTGGCGAAGATGGCCGAGGATCTGAAGCTGATTATCCGGCCCGAATTGACGCTGATCGTGAACGTGAATCAGGAACCAGCGGCCGTCGCCCTGGCACTGCCCAACCTGAACGAAGCGATCCACGATTTTGGGGGTAAGCTGCTGCCATTCAATCTGCTCAAGCTGCTTTATCGCACCAAGGTCGAGTCACCGAAGACGGCGCGCATGATCATCCTCGGGATCCGCCGCAAGCTACGCGGCAACAAGCGCTACGCCGGTCTCAGTACCTATATGTATGCCAAGATGAACCAGGCTGGGCAGCGCATGGGTCTCGACTGGGGTGAACTGTCCTGGACCCTCGAGGACAATGCGCCAGTCAACGTCGCCATCAAGTTCATGGGCGGGAAGATCTACAAGCGCTATCGTCTCTACGAACGCGAGCTCTAGGCCTCAACCGGAGAGTCGATAGAACTCCCCGGTGGCAGCGTAGAACGCCGTGGGTGTGTTCTTGAGGGTACGCCCAAGCGCCGTGATCGCGTCGCTCTCGACGTACAGACCCGGACCCCAACCCTCCGCATCCCGCTCCACCAGGCCGGCCGCCGCGCAGGCCTCGACCGCAAGCGCCTTACGAAGAGGCTCGCTCGAACACGCGATCGGCATGCCGAGCGGCTCGAGTTCGGCTGAATCCCAGCGGCTGCCGCAGGTCACGACCCCGAGTGTCACGACTCCACGCTTCCGGTGCTCTTCACGTAGCTCGCGGAGCCAAGCGATAGGCGAGGTGGGCCACGGATCGTCCGCGGTCCGCTCGAAGTAGACGGCTGTCCCAAAGTCGCGCGGTTGTGCGGCGGAGAGCCACGGCGCCTCGGCGACTCCCTCGCGCACCACCGCGCGAAACAGCAGAAGTAGGCGAGCATACTCATCCACCGACACCGCATACTCGAGGTTGGTGGCGTCAAACAGGGCGATAAAGACGCCGAACGCGTTCTCGTCGATCATAATCGGTAAGGCAACTCAACGCGACGGAGTGCGGGTGGAGCGCCGCGCGGCCTCGACCGCAGCCAGGGCAGCGCGAGCTTTGTTGCGAGTCTCCTTGGCTTCCAGAGCGGGGACGCTGTCGGCAACGATCCCTGCACCTGCGGTGACCTCGAAACGCCCATCGCGCATCACCACCGTTCTGATGGTGATGGCGAAATCGAGGCTGAGGCCACTGGTGACGTAGCCGATCGCACCACCATAAGCGCGCCGCGGGCGACACTCGAGTTCACGGATGATCTGCATGGCGCGCACTTTGGGCGCCCCGCTCAGGGTTCCAGCCGGGAAGGTAGCGCGAAGCACGTCCCAACCTGAATTCCCGACCGCAACCTCGCCGGTGACTTCGCTCACGATGTGCATCACGTGGCTGTACCGCTCGACCTGCATCCGCACCGGCAATTCAACGCTTCCGGGCCGCGCTATCCGCCCGATGTCGTTGCGCGCCAGATCGATCAGCATCACGTGCTCGGCGCGCTCCTTCGGATCGGAGAGCATCTCCTCGGCGAGCCGCTCGTCCTCATCGGGGCTGCGTCCTCGGCGACGGGTGCCGGCGATCGGCCGCACTGTAGCCTTATGGCCCTCCACGCGCACCAGAGTCTCGGGGCTGGCACCGATGATCGCCACATCCCTGTCACCTTCGGCCGCGGCCAACTCCAAGAGATACATGTAGGGCGCGGGGGAGAGCACACGCAACGCACGGTAGACATCGAAGGGATCGGCCTGGTCGACCGGCACCGAGAAGGTCCGGGCGAAGACTACCTGAAAGGCGTCGCCCGCACGGATGTACTCGCGGATACGCTCCACGCCGGTCTCGTAACGCGCGTCGTCGAGATCCACGCTGATGTCGTCGGGGACCGCCGCGGGATCGGGCGGGGTGATCGGCGCCAACACCGGGAGGGAGGTGAGCTCGGCCTCGGTGCGCGCGAGTTCTTCGCTCGTGCCAGCCACGATGGTCGCGGTGTGCATCAGGTTGTCGAAGACAACCACCGTCGAGCCACCCACGAAGCGAGCAATACTCTCCGACCCCTCTGGGTCCGGCCAAGCGTCGACTCGAGTCGCCGTGTGCACAACGTCATAGTTGACGACCCCCACGTGAGATCCAAACACACGCTCCGCGACATCCTCCGGGGCAACCTCGTCGCTCGGAATCCGCCGAGCCAGCTCCGCAAAGGGATCCACGCCAGCTTCAGGCCTGATCACGATCTGTTCGGTGGGTCGGACTCCCAGGATCGAGTAGCGCCCCCAGCGCTCCCCCGGGATCACACTTTCCAGGAGGAAGCTGCCACCGCCAGCGTTCCGGCGCAGTGCCGCGTAGGCGGACACCGGGGTGATGCCATCGACGACCAGGGTCTTTTTGTGCACGCTCGCCATGATCGGAGGTGAGCTTATTCGCCCAATGGCCACATGGCACCCGGTTTCGCGAGATAAGGAATGGGCCTTCTTCCGAGGCTCTGGCAGTCCGACCACGGCGGGCCGCTCGGCCCGAGTGCCCCTTGGCCACGACAGCGGAAGTGGTCTTGCGCGTCCTTCTTGGCTACTCTCGGTGCCCACCCGATGAAATCCGCACAACTGCCCGCGTCCGTCGCTCTGCTCGCCTTCGCGGAGAGGTTGCTGGAGGGTCGCCGGACGGTGATCTTCGGCTCCGCGAGTTCCTCTCTCAGCGAGATTTGCCTTTCGCGTGGCGCAAGCTTCGTCCATGTCCTCGACCCCGATCCGGTGAGCCTCGCGAGTCAGCCTGCCTACGGCGGCTCGCCGAAGATGTCTTGCTCAGCGCTCGGGCAGGCCAGCCATCTGCTCCGAGACGCCAGCTTCGATGTGGCCCTGGTCGAGAACCTCAGCCGCTTCTCCGATCCACCTCAGCTCCTGCGTCAGGTTCGGAGCACGCTCGGGCCACGCGGGGTGGCCATCGTCGCCACGCCAAACCCAGACGTGACGACTCGCCTGTTCGGGGAGACCCACACCGATGGGGATCCGATCGACTATTTCACGCTCTACGACTGGGTGCATGCGGAGTTTCCGTCGGTGCAGATGCTTGGGCAGATGCCCTTCGTCGGCTACAGCGTGGCCGAACTCGCCGAGAATGGTGAGCCCTGCCCTTTGATAGACGCCGGCTTCGTGCCGAACGGTACCGAGGAGCCCGAGTGGTTCATCGCCCTCGGTGCCAAGGGACTGATCGAGGTCGAGTCCTTCATGATTGTCCAGGTGCCCCGCGAACAGCTCACCACCGAACGTGCTCAGCTCCGGCTCCGCGAGCAACTGCGCGCGGCACGGAAGGGCGAGCATTGTGCTGTCGAGAGGCTCGCCAAAGTCGAGGCGGAGTTGATTGCGGCCCGCGACCACGTCCCACCGGAGCATGGTGTGCCTTCTCTCGAGGCCCGCATCACCGAGCTGCAGCGTGAACTCGAGCGCCGCGAGCACTGGATCGCCGAACTGGAGGCGCGCGCGACGACCGCGGACGCCCGAGCCGATCAGGCAGAGGAAGCTCTCGAGGCCGCACAAGTCGAGCGAGAGGCCCACGCTCCCAGTTCCGTGAACGAGCGCGACGCCGAGCGAAAGAGCGTGGGAGAGCTCCACCGTAACCTCGAGAAGCTCACCGCCGAGCGCGACGCCGAGCGAAAGAGCGTGGGAGAGCTCCACCGTAACCTCGAGAAGCTCACCGCCGAGCGCGACGCCGAGCGAAAGAGCGTGGGAGAGCTCCACCGTAACCTCGAGAAGCTCACCGCCGAGCGCGACGCCGAACGAGAAAGCCTAGCCAGACTCGAACGCGAGCTCGTCGAGCTGCGGCAGAAGCCGGTGCTGACCAACGACGACGATCCAGCAGAGCTTGGGGACGTGCAACGCCTAGAGGCCCAGCTCCTCACCCAAGGCAAGAAGCTGCGCGAGCTCGCCCGTGACCTTCGGCGCACCGAGGAGTTTGGGCGGGGTTTGGTCGACCAGCTTCGTCTGCAGAAAGAGGCGCAGGCGTCATTTTCGACCGAGACGGCACGTGGGGAGATGGCGGCGTTCGAGCCCTCTCACCTCCATCAATCCGGGTCCGCGGATGAATGGTCCACGAGCCAGGCTGAGGTCGGACAAAGCGAGCTAGAACTGAAGCTCGACCACTTGGCCCGCATCTGTGCCGAACAGAAAGGGGATCTGGTGGCCTATGCGTGGCAGAACGCAGAACTCACGGCCCGCCTCGACGCGACCAGTGAGGCACAAACTCGCTCGGTCGAACTGGAAAAGGAACTGCTCACCTCCCGCCAGGCGCTCCAGGAATTGGAGATCCTGATCGCGCAGCTCCGCGGTGCCTAGGCGGCCACGCGACCGCACGGGGTTGACAGCCGCTGTTCTCGACTTAGCTTGCGAGCGGCTCGCCCTCCGCAAAGGCTCGAATGTCCGAAAAACGCGATTTCTATGAGGTCCTGAATATTGGCCGGGAAGCCAGCCCCGATGACATTCGGAAGGCCTATCGGCAGCTGGCCCTCAAATACCACCCTGATCGCAATCCGGGCGACACCGCCGCCGAAGCCGCCTTCAAAGAGGCGACGGAGGCGTACTCCGTTTTGTCTGACAGCGACAAACGCGCCACCTACGATCGCTTCGGACACGCCGGCCTCGAGGGACGTGGCGGCTTCGATGTCTCCCAGGCAGGCATGGGCGACATCCTGAGCCACTTCCAGGATCTCTTCTCCGACTTCTTCGGCGGCTTCGGTGGTGGTAGCCGCAGCGGACGTGGCACCGATCGCGGACAGGACGTGTTGGTCGAACTCACCATCTCCCTCAAGGAGGCGATGCTCGGACAGAAGCGTGAGGTGGTGGTGCGAGGACAGGCACCTTGTGAGACCTGTAGTGGCAGCGGCGCGAAACCCGGAGAGCGCCCCCAACGCTGCGTGGCCTGCGGCGGCACCGGACAAGTCGCCACCCAACGTGGCTTCTTGATGTTCGCCCAGACCTGTCCGCGCTGTCGCGGGCGAGGTGAGATCATCACCGCAGCCTGCGAGAGCTGTGGCGGCAACGGTCACAAGGAGCGCCAGCGCAAGGTTCTGGTCACCATCCCCCCTGGGATCGACTCAGGTCAGCGTCTGCGTGTGCCCGGCCAAGGCATGCCGGGTAAGCCCAACGGTCCAGCTGGGGATCTTTACGTGGACATCAACGTCGAGTCCGATCCGCGCTTTCGCCGCGAGGGCTCGAGCCTCGCCGTCGAGCTCAATGTTTCCTTCGCGATGGCGACCCTGGGCGGAAAATCCAGCGTGACCTTGCCCGACGAAAGCGAGGTATGGGTCAATGTCGCCCCCGGTACCCAGCCGGGCACGGTGGTCCGCGTCCGCGGCCAAGGCATGCCTCCGCTGGATAGGCGCTCGAGCCGGGGTGATCTTCACGTGATCGTCAACGTTACGGTCCCGAAGAAACTGAACCGCAAGGCGAAGAAGCTGCTCGAGGAGCTCGATCGAGAACTCGGCAACACCGATCAGCCCGAAGCTGCCCCGAGCTAAGTCATCGCTCACCGGAACCGAGCCAGAGTCCGAGCGCTATGACCGAGCTGCCTAGGAGCAGACGACCCAGCTCGACCTGTTCCCCAAACAAGACCAGTGATGCGGCGACTCCAAAGGGGATCTTGAGGTCGTTCATCACAGCCAAAACGCCTGCGCTCACCCGCCGAGCTCCGGTATTGAAGAGGAAGAACCCCAGCCCGGAGGCGACGATCCCGAGATAGACGAGCGCCCAAGTGGCCTCAGAACTCAGCGAGGATACCCCGTCCCACGCGCCGCGCCCGACCGCAACCAGCGTGACGAAAAGCGCCCCACCCAGCATGCACCAACCAAAAACGGTCCGCTCCGACGGGCGCGGCTCCCCGAGTTCGAGACGCCGATACAGGAGCTGTCCCAGGGCGAAGCAGAGATTGGCGGCCTGGATCAAGAAGAGACCAACCAGTGCCCCAGCGCGCAGCCTCGCCACTCCAAGCACGATCGCGCAACCGAGGATGGACAGCACCGCCGCCCCAAGCGCCCTCCAAACCAAGCGCCGCTCGAACCAATTCGCGAGCAGCGCCACGTAGAGCGGCGTCATGATGGTGGCCGTAGCCACCTCATAGCCATGCAGGGTGGCGTAGGCACGCGTGTACAAGGTGTACATCAGGCCAAACTGCACGGCGCCGATCCCGACCAGACGGAACGCGAGTCTCCATTCAGTGCGACGAAAAGCCGTGAACGGCACGAACACGACGAAGGCGAGGAGCAACCGGAGCGCGTTCACCAAATCCGGATCGACCCCGGACAAGGTGTGCTTGACCAGCGGAAACGAGACCGCCCAGATCACCGAGACGGTGAACAGCGCGAGCACAAGTCCCCGTCAGTGCGCTGAGTGAGGAGCCGGGCCCGCGTCCTCGGGCAATCGGGAGGAAAAGGGGGCCAACCAAGCGAAGACGATCGGCGGCACCGAGGCAAAGAGGACGAACAGAAAGAAATCCTTGTAGCCGAGCCATTCCTCGATCTGCCCACTTATCGTGCCCGTGCTCATCATGCAGAGCGCCATCACCCCAGTGGCAAACGCGTAATGGGCGGTTCGGTACTTCCCGGGGCTCATCTCCTGCATCATGTACAGCATCATCCCGACCGTCCCGAGACCGTAGCCAAACTTCTCGATCAGCACCACAGTGGTAATCCAAGGGATATTGGTGGGAAGGGCGTGACTCAGGTAGAAATAGGTGAGATGCGGGACGTTGAGTCCGAACGCGAGGATCAAGAAGACGCGCCTCAGGCCAAGGCGGGAGGCGAGCACGCCACCCAGCAAAGTGCCGGCGATGTACGCCACCGTCCCGAAGGTGCCGTTGATGTGACCGAGCGCCATGTTGTCGAGCCCAAGGCCCCCGAGCTCCGGCTTGTCGAGCAAGAACAAAGGGCCAATCTTCTCGATGAAACCCTCCCCAAACCGGTAGAAGTACACCACCGCGATCATCATCCAGATCCGCGGTTTCTTGAAGAAGCTCACCCAGGCATCCACGGTGGTCTTCACGACCTCGCCGACGTTGCTCGGTGCGCCCTCGGCGCGCTGCCCCGGCGGCAGCACGAACAGATGCCAAAGGAAGGCCAGCACCAAGATCCCCGCCACCAGAAACATCACCGCCATCCAGGCGCTCTGCCAGGCGGGATCGGGACCCTCGAAGGTTTGGGGGGCTCCGTCGACCCGGGCTCGATCATACAACCATTGAGTGAGGCTGACCAAGGCCCCCGAGAC
>CAYNEY010000084.1:0-12872 GCA_964396375.1 uncultured Polyangiaceae bacterium
CTTCTATGAGCCTGAGGGTCGTGCCACTGGCCGTGGCCACCGCTCACTCCCACGCCACCCCTCCACCTTCTATGAGCCTGAGGGTCGTGCCACTGGCCGTGGCCACCGCTCACTCCCACGCCACCCCTCCACCTTCTATGAGCCTGAGGGTCGTGCCACTGGCCGTGGCCACCGCTCACTCCCACGCCACCCCTCCACCTTCTATGAGCCTGAGGGTCGTGCCACTGGCCGTGGCCACCGCTCACTCCCACGCGACCCCTCCGCGCCACCCTCCGCACTCTCGGTTTGAAAGCTCGTGCCGTCGCCGTCCCGCGCCGACCACCCACCGCGTCGTTCTGCCCGATGCTCACGGCAGAGCAGCCTCTCGCCGCCCCCTTCCCACCCGGCACGCCCGGGCTATATCTCACGGTCGCGCTCGCGCGTCGAACTCGATCCGGGCGAGGCCGCCGTCTGCGGAGCTGGGGGCATGATGTACATGCAGGACGGGATCCAGATGGCAACCATCTTCGGCGATGGTTGCCATCAGGGCTGCTTCTTCAACAAGCTGCTCGGTTTCGGCAAGCGCCTGCTCACCGGTGAGGGACTCTTCACCACCGTGTTTCACAACCAAGGGCAAGAAAAACGCCGAGTCGCCTTCGCTGCCCCCTACCCAGGCACAATCATCCCGATCGATCTCTCTGCCCTCGGGGGCACGCTGCTCTGTCAGCGCGACTCGTTTCTCTGCGCCGCCAGGGGTCCTTGCTCGGCGCGGGAGCGCTGGGGGGGCTCCTCGGCAGTGACGACGAATGAGCGGCGCGGTCCGGGCAACAGGTGAAGCTCCCGGATCCGTTGGGCATGATACCGCGTTGAGAGCGTCCCGGTCCCATACCTACCTCACGATCGTCTCGCACCCAAACACGATCTGAACTTGAAACACCTCGCCTGAGAGCAACTGGTCGCACGCCTCACCCATCAGACGAATCGAGTTGCGGTCAGCCTGTGCCCATCCCTGGCTCGCGTTCATCGGCACCGCCGTCTGATCCAGGTACACGTTCACCAGCTCCCAGTTCTCGGGTTCGCTCTCGAGATCGATGGTGCAGGAGAGCGCGATATTGACGGCGATGGTGCGCAGCGCCTCTGCCAGAGACTCGCTGTCGTCGACCGAATAGTACGCGGAGCCGCTGGTTCGGGCGGTGCCCCCAGCCAGCGCCAGGCGGTCGAGGACATCGGCGAAAAACTCGTGACCAGGAAGGCCTACCACGTAGGTTTCCACACCCGCGTCGAGCAGCTCACCCAGCACTTCTTCGGTGGCTGCCACGTCGAGGCACGCCTGATAGCCGTACAGTTCCGGGGTGCAGCAGTTGAAAGCCTCTCCGCACGAAGTCCCGTCGGAGAGCGGCCAGGCCTCGAGGTTGGCCATGCAATCCTCGGGACCGCAGGAAAATTCCGGGTTGCAGTTGGGTGCGCCGTCGGTCGCGAGGATCACGCGGGTCTTGCCCTCGAGCGTCATCAACGTCTCGCGGAGAGCTCCGAGCGTGAGGCTGGTCGGCGTGTTGCCCTCGGGAATGTACCCGGACAAGATCCTCAAGAGTTCACTCAGCACAGGACCATCCTCACCGGACAGCGCGAAGGACACATCATCTCCAGGCTGGGTTTTCAGCACCTGCTCGCCCGCCGCACAGGCCGCACCGCTGCCCCAGGCAGGAAACACCGCCGCGCCATAGGCGACGCGGTGCCCAATCACCCGCAGCACCTCGGCGATCGCGAGCTGAGCGCTCGTGTACTTGTCGTAGGGGCTCCCGAGTAGGGCATTTTGCATGCTCCCCGAGCGATCGACGATGAAGTAGACATTGGGTCGCTCGACGAGCACCGGCAGGATCTGATTTCCGCACAGCCCGCCTGCGTCAGCCGGAGGAGGGCGGCCTGAGTCAGAGAGCTCGATGGTCGGCTCACCTGCGCCTCCGTCAGCCTGATCGCCGAAGGCGTAGCGCTCGGGTCGGTCGGACTCGCTGCAGCCCAAGAGCGCCGTCAACACCGAGGCTAGCCACGCCAAGGACACTCTTCCGACCATCGTGGAATCATACCAGAGAGCGAGAAACCGATGGCAGGATAGCCGCCCATCACCCCATATTCCTCGTATTATCTGGGGCTGTCTGGCCTTGTCCTACATGGGTCTCCGCGGTCTTTTGCCCGGCGACATCTTCGGGTAAGGTGACAACCAGCCTATGTCACGCCGTACTTCGTTCCTCATCGCCCTAGCCGCCTTCGTCTCATTCTCCTGCGGTGGTCCCGCCAAGGAGTCGTCTGCACCCAGCACCGACCCACCAGCGAGTCCGGCGGGCTGTGACAGCGCCGCGAGCGAGAACCCCGCGAGTCCCACCGAGATCACCACGGCCGAGGTGGAACCAACCGCTCCCGAGTGCAGCCGGGACAGCGATTGCACCATCTTCGCGGACTGCTGCACCTGCAAGGCCGTTCCTGCCGCGGAGCCCCTCCCCACGCCCTGTGACTCGGTGTGCGGCGAGTCTCCCTGTGACGTAAAACGGAAGACCATCGACGATGTGTACTGCGACGGGGGGCGCTGCAAGCTCCGAAAGTGAGCGCTTCACGGCGCAGCGGTTTTCGCCCCGGCTATCTACAGTCTCACGGCGGCGGCGGGGGCAGCTTCGGTAGGGAGAACCAGAAGCGAGTCCCGACGTTGAGTTCGCTCATCACCCGGATGGTGCTGCCCATCGACTCGACTAGGTGTTTTACGATCGACAGCCCAAGGCCGGTCCCACCCACGTCTCGCGAGCGTCCGCGATCGACACGGTAGAAGCGCTCGAAGATCCGCGGCAGGTGTTGCTCGGGGATCCCCGGCCCCGTGTCCTCCACACCGATGATCACACTCTGCGCTTCCACCTTGCCCGAGACCACGACCAGCGCCCCGGGCCCCGAGTATTTGAGCGCGTTGTCGAGCAGGTTCGAGAGCACCTGCTCGAGAGCTCGTCGATCGGCCTCAACGTAAGCAGCAGGCTCGTCGAGCGCCACCGAAAGCGTGATACTCTTCTTTGCCACCCGCTCCTCGAACAGGGTGACCACACCGCGGATCAGCGAGTTTACCTCCAGCGGCTCGAGCACCAGCCGCGCCTTCTGGGTCTCGATCCGCGCGAGTTCCAGGATGTCGTCAACCAGAGACCCGAGTCGTTCGGCGTTGCGCGAGATGATCCCGAGAAACGCCTGGCGTGCCTCGGCGTCCTCAGCCGCGCCACCCTCCAGAGTCTCAGACGCCGAGCGAATGGCAGTGATTGGGGTTCTTAGCTCGTGAGAGACGTTGGCTACGAAATCCCTCCGCACCGACTCCAAGCGCCGCATGTCGGTGACGTCGAAGAACACCCCAAAGGCACCGCCCTCGGGGCCACGTGAAGGCGCGACCCAAGCGAGCCAGATCGAGCGCGATAGCTCACCGAGCTCGATCTGACGGCTCACCGGCTCGTCTTTTTGCATCGCCTCCTCGAACAGCGCCAGCACCTCGGGATGGCTGCGCACCCGAGCAGAGGGCTCGACGAAGGAACGTTCATGGGGCCGACACAGGGCACAGAATGCTGGATTCTCGAGGAGAACGGTGCAGGTCTGATCGACCGCGACCACCCCCTCCTGCATCCCCTCGAGGATCCGTTCCAGGCGATCGCGCTCGCTCCGGAGCTCGGAGAGCGTGGTCGAAAGACTGCGCGCCAGTCGTCCGAGCGCACCGCCGAGCCCACGCAGCTCCGCGTCCGAGAGCTCAGGGATCTGGGCGGTGAGCTCGCCGTCCGCCATGCGCTGGGCGGTCCGGGTCAAGGCGCGGATCTGGCGCGACCAGGTGATGGCGAGCACCATCGCGATCGCGAGCGCCACCCCAAGCGCACCCGCTGCCCCGCCGAGCAGATCGCGCTCCAACCGACCGAGCTGCTCGTCCAAGACATCGAGATCGAGTGCGAGGCGCACCGCGCCGACCACAGTCTTCCGATCGGCCGCGCGGATCGGCACGGCAACGTACAGGGAATCACGCTCGGTGGTACGACTGCGACGCCGCGCCACCCCGGTCTCGCCAAGTAAGGCCTGACGGATCTCCGGTCGCGTCTTGTGGTTGTCGAGGGCATCGAGCTCGGGACGCGGTACCGAGGAGTCCCCCAGCACCACCCCGTCGGCCCGGACGATGCTGAGACGCAGGTGGCTGGTCTCGATCACCGCGTCTGCCAGCTCCTGAAATGAAGGGTGCGGATTGGCTTCCCACCAGTCCTCGGCACGGACCGCCACCAACCGCGCCTCGGTCGAGAGATCCCGTTCGGCATCAGCCAGCACGCGCTCCTCGAGATCGCGGCGTGCCAAGGCATAGATAGTGCCGTGACTCAACACGACCAACAGCACAGAACCGATCAGGAGCTTGCTCCTGAGCCCGAGTCTCACGACACCGCGGCCTCGGGATGCGCAACGAAGCGGTAGCCAACCCCACGCACGGTCTCGATGTAGTCTCGCCCCTCTTCCAGCTTCTCGCGTAGCCGCTTCACGTGGGTGTCTACGGTGCGGGTGGTGATCTCGGCTTCTATGCCCCAGACGTCCTCGAGCAGGGTGCTGCGTGACTGCACGCGATCGCGGCGCTCATACAGGGTGAGCAGCAGTCGGAATTCGAGAGCGGTAAGCTCAATCTCGCGGTCACTCACGAACACTCGGTGTGCGGCGGGATCGATGCGCAAGCAGCCGAACACGATGGGCTGCGCGCCGTCACGCGGCGCCGGCGCCTTGCGCCGTAAGATCGCGGATATCCTGAGCAGAAGCTCGCGCACGCTGAACGGCTTTACCACGTAGTCGTCGGCACCCAACTCGAAGCCAACCACCCGATCGATTTCCTCGCCCCGGGCCGTCACCATCACCACCGGGATCTCCTGAGTCTCTGGGGATTTCTTGAGCGCGCGACACACCTCGGCGCCGGAGATGTCGGGGAGCATCAGATCGAGCAGCACCAGATCGGGCTTCTTCTTCTCGATTGCCGCCAAACCTTCCTTGCCGCCAGCAGCCAGCTCTACCCCGTAGCCGGCCTGCTTGAGGTTGTAGCGCAGCACCTCGCGCAGATCGGCCTCATCTTCGATCACGGTAATATGGGCCATAGTTCCGTTCTGGGTTCGGTGAGGGGACGCTCACGCGCGCATCTACCCGCAGGAGCGATCGTACACGAACTTGATCCACTGCGAAAAGAACTCATTGCGGTGCGAGCGCCAGGTGTTCGCCGGCCGGTCGAGATCCAGGTTTTCTGGAGGTTCCACGTCGTTTCGGCCCTTCGAACGGTCGCGAGCATATTCGAGCAGAAGCCGCTCCGGCTCATACTCAGGGTGGCCAAGATGCATCAAGTAGCGCTGGTCGGCACTCTCAAAGATCGTGTAGCCCGTCTCCTTGGCGTATGCCAAGAGGCGCACCCGCCCACCCAGCTGGGCCTCCTCCAGAACCTGGTCCGAGATCCCGGCGTGTCGGCTCTGCGGACACCAGAAGATGTCGTCCGTATCCCCGGTGATCGGGTGGTGACGCTCAATGTTATTGGTCGGAAACACGCCGAAGAGCTTTCTGTCAAAGTTATACTTCTCGATGTCTAGCATCTTCGCGAGGACCAGCCCGCCCCAGCAAATCCCGAGGGTGGAGGCGCAAACCCGTCGCGCTGTCACCAAAATGTCACACAACTCGTCGAAGTACCGGACCTCGGAGTACTGCAGCTCTTCGACGGGCGCGCCGGTCACCACCAACCCATCCAGGGGCGCGGCCGCGATGGCCTCCCCAAACGTGACGTACAGGCTCTGGATGTGGGCAAAGTCGCTGGTCTTGTAGACGTGAGTCTCGAGCCGGATCCACACGGGCTCGATCTGGATGATCGAGCGACCGAGTGGCAGCAGAATCGAGTACTCGTAGCTCTCGGCCTTCGGCATCACGTTTAGGATCCCGATCCGCAGCGGACGGATGTCCTGCCGCACCGCGTGCTCGGGCGTGATGCAAACCACACGGCTGTCCTCGAGAGCGCGCCGCGCGTGGTAGTGTTGAGGGAGGATGATGGTCACGGGATTTTCCCGCAAGGTACCCGGATCCGTCAGCCTGCGCAAACGAGGGCGGTGCCACGCTAGGGCCGTGCGGTGATGGCTTCTCCCTCGAACTTCTGGCGCGTAGCCACGATCTGAGCCTGCACGGTGTCCGCGCCCTCATCGAAGAACTCGACGCGCAAACGTCCGTGGCCTCTCCAAAGCCGCGGTTCGCGCTCGACCAGCTCCCCGAAGAGCAGGTTTTTCCCGGCGCCCTCGGGCCTCACGAACAGCCGGCGTCCTTGGGGGTCCTTGAGCATGAGGTCGTGGACCTCACAAGGACGGGAACAGGTTCCACAGTGATCGGCATGGGAAAGGTGGGCCGCGAACAGGCAATGAGCCGTGACCATCACGAACGGGTGGCCGTAGACCACGCGTTCCACCCTTTGGCTCAGCGCTGCGTCGAGCACGAGTTCGCGCTGCTCGGGGGCGAGAGTGAGCGCATCGAGACCGAGGCCCAGCAGAAGTTCGACCGTGCGTCGATTGGTCACGTTCAACGAGACGTCCCCCACCAACGTGGCCGAAGGTACTGCGCGCTGGAGACGGGCGAGACTACCGAGGCTCCGCACCAGCACGAGCTCGGGTTGGGCCGCGAGCAGTCGCTCTTCGACCCGCGCCTCCCCCGAGGAAGAGAAGTGCGGAGTCGTCACCCCGAGGCCGCGGTGCCCTTCGGCACGCAGCCGAAGCAACAGCGAGAGCTGCTGTTCCACGGTTCTCATGTCCAGATAGACGCCGTCGGCACCCGCCGCCAGCGCCGACCGGGCTTGTTCTTCCGTGAGGCAGGTGGCAAAGAGCCCGAAAGGTGGCGCCGACCGGCGCGGAGGCGCCACGATGGGCCGCTCGAGGCTGCGTGGGTAGCTCGGATGGTATTCTGCCAGCAGTCGCCGGACTGCCTCACGGCGCGCCTGGTTGAGCGCCGAAGTGGCCAAGGTGGTCCCAGTCGGGATCTCGAGCGTCACCTGCCCGAGACGGTAGGGAGTGTCGCCGAGCCGGCCGAGCTTGTCTGCGACCAGCGCCTCGTTCAACCCATGCTCTCGGGCTGGCTCGAGGATACTCGGCACCACCACCTCCACGGCGCTTCCGCTCGCGGTGACCAGGCGCAACCGAGGCTCCTCGCCGAGCCGGCCCGTCAAAGTGGCGGCAACCTCCAGACGAGGGCGGGTGCCGGTGGTCGCCGCAAACAGTTCACGCTCGATGTGAGGACAGCTGGTGCGGCGCACCTCGGTCCCAGCGACCAAACCGTTCGGATCACTCTCCGGACCCAGCCAGACCAACACCCGCTCACCGGGCGGCGCCGCTTTGACGGGTTTGCCCTCCAGCAACATCCCCCAGACCCTGCCCCCTGCTTCATAGCCGGTCGAGGTTGGTCCCACCACGATGCCGTCACCGAGAGCAAGCTCGAGTTCGGTCTTCAGCTCCAGCCACGTGCGCGGTCCCTCGTAGACGGTAGACCGATACTCGCCAAGCCGAAGCCCGATGTGATCGCAGCTACGAGGCTCGACCAGGCTGTTGTGCCGACTGCCCGTCAAGAAACCCAGGCTCTGGCCCCGGGAGAAGATCTGGTGCACGAAGGTTTTCTCGCGCTCGAGGCCACGCGAACTCCCGGACAGAGCAGCATCGAGAGCCGTTCGGTAGAGGTGGGTGGCGGCACGGACATACTCCGGGCTCTTCTGCCGCCCCTCGATCTTGAAGGCGTCGATGCCGATGGCCAGGAGCTCCCCCACCAAGGAGCTTGCGTCCAGATCCTTCGGCGACAATAGATGCGTGCCTTCGGTGCGCGTCGGCAGGCCATCCACAAGCAACGTGTACGGGAGGCGGCACGGCTGGGCACATTGCCCGCGGTTGGCGCTCCGCTCCTGCACGGTCTCGCTCACTCGGCACTGTCCCGACACGCCAACGCACATCGCGCCGTGCACGAACACCTCCAGCGCGCAATCGGTCGCCGCACGCAGCTCTGCGAGCAGAGGAAGCGACAATTCTCGTGGAAGAACCACCCGGCGCACTCCAAGCTCGGTGACCAAGGCAAGCGCGTCACGATCGCTCACCGTCATCTGCGTCGAAGCATGGATGGGGAGCTTTGGATAACGGGCAAACACCCACGCTGCGAGCCCCAGATCCTGAACAATCACCGCATCGACGCCCGCGTCGGCCGCGGCATCGACAAGCTCGGTCAGCTCGTCCCACTCCCTGTCGAAGACCAGAGTGTTCAGCGTGAGGTAACCACGGCGCGCGCGCTCGTGGATGCGCTGCATCAGCTGTGGGAGCTCGGCGCGCAAGAAGTTCTCGGCACGCGAGCGCGCGTTATACCCTTCCCGGAGACCGAAATACACGGCGTCCGCCCCGGCCTCGAGCGCGGCCTCGAGACAGTCGCGATCTCCGGCAGGCGAGAGCAGCTCCACGGCGCGCGGCAAGAGGGCCACCGACATCGCGAGAAGCCTGACACTCCCGCTCGGTCTTGGCTCGGAACGGCCCGGTCGACCTCGGGGCCAAATCCTGCGGATTCGTCCGGACCCACCTTGCACTTTCCTGTCTAGCTGGGACGATCGCCCCATCCTGGGGGAGCGTCCCCCAACGCTCTCGGATCGACTGGAGGCATCAGGTGACACGACGTACTCAGGCAATCTGGCTCTTCGGCGCGCTCGCTTGCGCGGGCTGCGTCTCGAGCGGAAAGTACGATGAGCTCGAGGCCCGCTACCGTCGCACCGTCGGAGCCCTCGACACCGAGAAGCGCTCCCACGCCGACACCCGCGCTGCCCTCGACGCTGAGAAACAGCGGGTCGCGAACCTGGAGCAGGAGCTTACGCAGATGGGCGTGAACCTGCAACAGCTCACCCAGCAGCTCGAACAAACGGGCACCGAGAAAGCTCAGCTGACCGCTACCCGCGACCAGCTCCAGCGCGCCCTCGAGGAGTACCGGGCGCGCGCTCTGCAGCTCGAACGGATCAAGCAGCGCTTCGAGTCACTCCGCGACAAGCTGAATCGGTTGACACAGATCGGGCTCAAGGTGGAGGTACGACACAACCGCATGGTGATCCGTCTCCCCGGAGATGTCCTCTTCGCCTCCGGTTCCGACGCGCTCAAGGAGGCGGGAACCAAAGTGCTGTCCGAGGTCGCGGCGGTGATCCGTAGCGACGCTCAACTCGCCCGGCGTTACTATCAGGTCGCGGGACACACCGACGACCGCCCCCTCGCTGGCGGGGTGTTCCGGGACAACTGGGGACTTAGCCTGATGCGCGCGCGCGGAGTCCTTCTCTATCTGATCGGTCCCGAGAGCCAACGGGGGGGTGGTGGAGGCCTGTCCCCCACGCTCTGGCACGCGGCCGGCTATGGAGAGACCGATCCGGCTGTGATGAACACCGACGACGAAAAGCGCACCCAGAACCGACGCGTCGAGCTGGTGCTCCTGCCCGACGTCGAGGAGATGCTGGACCTGAAGCAGCTCCTTTGAGCTCCCGTCATTGCCCCAGAGCACCTCGCCATCCAAGGAAAGTCGTCCGAAGGGGAGCGACACTCGGTGCTCGGGCCGGCAACGGATCCGCTCTGCGACGAAACCCAGCAAGCCCGTCCGGCGTATCATCGAGTATCTGAGGTTGGCGCCCGCCCGGGTGCTCGGGATAGACTCCCCGCGCAGGAGCCGCCCTTGGATCGCACTTTGGAAGAGCTGATGCGTGACTACGCTCTGGGTGATCCCGCTGCGTTCGATCAGCTCTACCAACGGACGGCTCCACAGCTCTACTCGTATCTCCTCAGGCTGACCCGCGATCCCCACCGGGCCGAGGATCTCTTGCAGACCACGTTCTTCAAAGTGCACCGAGCGCGAGCGAGCTACCTCTTGGGAGCGCCGCTCTTGCCGTGGATGCTGGCCATCGCACGGCGCAGTTTCTACGACGAACGCCGGAGCAAGAAGGTCCGCCCCGAAGACCTCTCGGACGACGGTGCGCTCCCCGAACCAGCTCGACTAGAACCAGAGCGCTCATCGCCACGCGCGGACGCGGTGGAGCGAGCACTCGATGCGTTGCCCGAAACCTATCGGGAAGCCATCCAGCTGACCCGGATCGCCGGCTTGTCCTTGGTGGAGGCGGCGCGTGTACTCTCGACCACACCCACCGCAGTGAAGCTGCGCGTGCACCGCGGATACCTTGGGATCCGCAAGCGACTGGAGGGAAGCTCGTGAGGCAGAAAGATGCCTATGAGGGCGAGAGCGAGCTCGCTCTGCCTGAACCCATCATGCCTCCAGCAGACGTCTCGCGGCGGATCCGCGAGCACTGCTTGACCAACCTCATGCCCTGTGGCTGCGGACAATCGAAGAAGCGATATCTGGTGTCGCTCGCTTTCGCCCTCGTGCTGACCAGCGGCCTTGTCGCTGCCGGCTTCTGGCGTCACGCCGCACCTCCCAACCTCGGGCTTCTGCTGGGGATTGCCGGTCTTTTCTGGGTGGTGGTGGCGGTCGTGCTGCACATGACCCACGCCTGCGTTCCGGGGCGCCGCAGCGGACGCGGGTTCCGCGCCAGCATGCTCGGCCTGGTCACGCTCGGATTTCTGGTGCACCTCTTCCTCACCACTCAGCAGACCTTCACCTTCGCACAATTCCTAGAAGCACCACGCTCGGTCCGGGTCACGGTGAGCTGTGGGGTTCATGGGACGCTGTTCGGAATACTGGCGAGCCTAGGCCTGTTCTTCATCTGGCGACGCACCGATCCTTACTCGCCGCGGCTCACCGGTGCGTTGACGGGACTCGCAGGCGGCTTGATCGGGGGCGTCGCGATGGACGTGGTCTGCACTTCTCGAGAGACCTTTCATCTTGGCCTTTCCCACGCATTGCCGCTGCTGCTCAGCATCGCGTTCGGCGCGGCACTCGGGAAGCGATGGCTTTCGCCATGACCAAAGCTGGCCGAGATTGGCGCGGACTGCGCAATCTCCTGTTCTTGGGGCTGGCGGTCGTGGTCGGCCTGCGCTTCTTCGGGAGTCGCTCGTCAGGACCCGCCCTCCACGGACCACCACCCGACTTCGATCTGCCGATCGTGGCTGGTGGCACCGGGCGCATCACCCTTTCCGAGCTTCGGGGATGCCCCGCACTGATCGAGGTCACGGCGAGCTTCTGTTCGGCGTGCCGTCGCATGGCACCAGTGCTCTCGGAGCTCTCGCGGGTGGAGCGACGCTGTAAGGCGAAGTTCCTGGCGGTGAGCGTGGACGATGACGAGGCCATGGCCAGAGCCAGCCATGAACGTGACGGGCTGGCCTTCCCCATCGCTTATGGTGGAGCCGCGTTCAGCCAACGCTACGGGATCAGCGTGCTACCGACGCTGCTCGTGCTGGATCAAGAGGGCAACCTCGCCTACTCGACCACGGGCCCCACGCGGCGCGCCACCCTCGAGGAGTATCTGACCAAGCTGGGCGCAGCCCCCCGCTGACCCGCGGAGGATTCAAGCGCTCTCGGGTCGGGCTGGTCGAGCCAACAACCCTCAGCGGAACCTCACTCGACGGGCGCGTCCAGCTTCGGCTCGGCTGGGGGCAGGTCCGGCTTCGGCTCGGCGGCGCTGGCGCCCGGCACCGCCGCATCGACAGCCTCCGTCGCCTCGACTGCTACCGGCTCAGCCGCACGAGTCGGCGCTGTGTTCATCACACCCCCTTCGCGGCGTTCACTCACCTTCCACATTGCCCCCTCACGCTTCACGTTCAGCGTGAAGGTCTTCTGCCCAATGTCCTTGGCCGTGAGTGTCACCTCGACCACCGCGGTGTCTTCCTTCTGATCGATCAGAGAGGCCACACCTTCCACCGTGCCCTCCAGCGCCAGGCGGCGTGTTTCGCAGGCGTCCGGATCCTGCTCACACTCCTCGAGCTTCTTCTGCATCTCGCCGAGTACGCCGTCCGTCGACAAATCCATCGCGGCCACCAGATCATGCTCGTGGTAGCGCCGCAGGAACTCGAAACCGGCGTTCTTGGGCAGTGCGGCCAGCTGGGCCAGCGAGTAGTGCCGGGGCTCCCGCACCTGATCGGGGTGTAGGTTGCAGGAGAGGCGCGCCGCGAACCACACGATCAGCGTGAGCAGCGACATCAACGCCAGCATCACGATGGTTTGGAGCTTCGGAACGTTCAGCGCCTCCTCGGTCTTCGGCTCTTCTTCCACCGTCGGAGTCGGCGAGGGTGCGTTGTGTTCGGGTCGCGCGCTCGAATTCTTCGCCTCGAGGCTGTCGTCCGACGACTGCTCGCCCCTCTCACTCTGATCGCGGTCTTCCGACATGGTGGCCCGGAGTATTTTCGCGAATGGCGGGCCGCGCAACCGGTTCGTTCCCCACCCTCCCGATTTTCCTGCTTCTCCAGACAACCGAACCCCGCTCCTGGACGAAAGACTCCTATGAGCCATGCCTCCCTCGGTCACCTGGCCTTCCTTCTGCTCACCCTGACCCTGCTTGGTTGCGCAACAACGCCCCCACTTCCTCGTCAGGCCATCGAGCTGAATCAACTGGGAGTGGCCTCACTCGAAGACGGCGACTTGGAACTCGCGGACACACGCTTCAGCCTGGCCCTCGAGTACTCACCGCGCTTCGTCGACGCTTGGACGAATCTTGGCTTGGTGGAGCTGCAGCGGGGCAACTTCCGACGGGCTGACCTGCTCTTGTGTCGGGCACGCCGCATCAATCCCGATCTCCCACAGCCCCATCATGGGCTCGGACTCCTCGAGGAGCGACGCGGTCGTCTGAGGCACGCGATGGAAAACTACCGGGAAGCCCTCGAGGTCGATCCGGGCTTCGTGGCCTCACGCCTCAACCTCACGCGTCTGCTCTACCTGATCGGGGAAGTCGAGCAGGCACG
>CAYNEY010000084.1:12882-17954 GCA_964396375.1 uncultured Polyangiaceae bacterium
GGCGAGGAAACGAACCGCCTGATCGAGCGCATGCTCCGGGAAGCGGTCGAGAGCGGCTCCGACCGGCCAGATCCGATGTCCGCGCTCACCGAGATCCTGCTGCGGTTGGGCCGTACCGAAGAGGCAGACCAGATCCTTGCCGAAGGACGCGCACGTTTTCCCGACGATCCCGAACTCACGATCCAGGAAGCGCGACGGTTGCTGCGTGCCCTCGACTTCGATGGTGCTCTCGCACACCTCATGCCTCTCACCGCGCGCCACGACGAGACGGGTGCGAATGCGGTCGCTTGGGTGGCCGCACTCGAGTTGGCGCGCCAGAACCTGCCTCATGCACGCATCTTTGCCACCCGAGCGCTCGCCCTGGTGCCTGATCTGCCGCTCGCAACCCATGTACTCACGCAGGTAACGACCAAGCTTGCAACACCCAAGACCTCCCCCACCCACGCCCGAGCCGAGCACCTCGCCACCGAGCCAAAACGGCTCCCTTGAACCACAGAAGAAGCTCACCGGCCCAGGGGTTACAGGCTATGCTGGCCCGGTGCACCGCGGCACTGTCCTCTTTCGAGCCTGTCTCCTCCTTGGATTGCGCCGCCGCGCCGTGCGCTTCCTCATCGCAAGCTGCGGGTCGTTGGTGCTCTTCTCGGTGGTGATGCTCTTCACCGGCCCCAGCCGGGCGGAGTTCTCGGCTGCTGGTGCACTGTCGCTCTCGGCCCGGATGACCACCGTGGCTGCGCTTCTGTTCTTCACCCTCGGAGCCTGGTCGGTGAGAGAGGGGTTCTCCGACCGCGCGAGCCGCGCTCTGCTCGGCGAGTTACTCAATCGCGGAGTGCGCGGTCGGCTCGAGGTGAGTCGAACCGATGACTTGGCCTGGGTGCTCTCGTACGGTGGACTCCTAATCATGGGACCGCTGATCTATTTCCCCTGCTTGGTCGGCAGCGGCCGCGTTGGGCTATCCACGGCCGGCGCGGCCACAGCAGCCTCCCTTCTGGCAGCCGTCGTGATCCTTCCGGTCGTCGCTGGGATCGTGGCGTTGCTGCGCTGGTCGTCGTCACCAAGACTGATGATGCTGGTGGTCCTGCTGCTTCCAGAACTCTTCCGCTTGGTCTTCCCGGGCTCGCTCTGCCTCACTGGGTTGGCCCGAGAGCTGGGAGCCATGGTGCTGCGGCTGGGGGTTGGAGCGTGACCACGCTTGGTTTCGACAGCGTGAGTTCGGGCCCGCTCCGCGGCATGCACACCACATTCGCGCCGGGACCGTCGATCGTGCTTTCGACACACCGGTCGCCCCTCGAAGAGGTGGCCGCACTTTCCCTGGGGCTCACGGCTCCGCGCTCGGGGAGCGTGCACTACGGAACCGAGTCTCCCTATCGAAGCCCCAAGTTGCGTGCAGCGCTCGGCTCTCTACTCTCCGAGGAGTCTCTGCCCGACGCGCGGAGCTTGCGTGCAGCGCTGGAGCTGCTCCTCGAAATCCGTGGGGCACTCTCGGCGAAGGAACAGTGTCTGGCCTGCCTCGATGCGTTCGGCCTCGGTGAACGCTTGGACGTCGCGCCACGCCAACTCTCGTGCCTCGAGCTTCGCTTGGCTGCGCTTGGCCTGGCGCTGTCACTCCCGAAACCGCTCGGTCTGGTGCTACTGGAGCCGCTGGCCTTTCCCGAGCCGCTCGTGCAGACCATCCTCGAGCGGATCATAGACTGCGCTCAGTCCCGTCCGGTCTTGCTCTTGACCGTCGATGAGCTTTCAGCCACCCGTCTCGGTGGTCCCACGGGGCGACTCGTTTCGGGGGTATACCAGCCGATCACAGCCTCTGCCCCGAGGCTTCCCACCACGTTCCTGCTCGAAGGCAGAGCAGTGGGGTCGGCGCTTCCTCTGCTCACGGAACAGCCCTTCGTGACACGCGTCGTCTTCACGGACGGGGTGCCGGAAGGGCAGTCCCTTCGGATCACCACCCTGGACCGCGAACGCACGACCGAGCTCGTGGTGCGACACTTCGCAACTGAAGGCGCCCTCTCGAACTTTCGTGAGGTGCCGTCATGAACATCCGGCGTACCCTCGAGCACGGAGCGCGGGCGGCCTTCGCCCAGAAAAACCGTGCGGATTACGTGATACCCATGGGCGTTTTGGTGGTGCTGACGACCATCGTCGCGCTGCTGGAGCGCCGGGCGGATCAGACACTTGCCGGAGAACGGACGCTTTCGCTGGTCGCAGGCCTCACTCTCCCAGTGATCTGCCTCCTTGGCAGCCGCGAAGCGGGACCACAGCAGCTCGCCTGGCTGGCGCGTCACGGAGCGAATCGGCGTTGGCTCTGGCTCGGTCGAAAGTTCGTCTCTTTGGCTTTGAGCCTCTTCTTCGTGCTGTCGCTCCTCACCACCACCTACTATGTTACCCATTTTGCGGTGCGTCTCGATGATCTTGCGATCTGCTGGGGAGTCATGAGCTTGGGTTGTCTCGCGTACCAGTCGGTCTTCGGAATCATCATGCGGGGTCGCTTCGCGCTGACCACCGCGGGGCTCTGGCTCCTCATCGACTCCTGGCTCGGCTCGATCGATTTCTGGCTCAGACACCTGTCGCTCCGTGGACACCTCATGAACCTCCTGTTCGAACTCCGGGGCACCGAGTTTTCTCCGCGACTCTCCTCCCTGATCCTGGTTTCGCTCTGCCTCACCCTCCTGTTCGCGGCGTGGTCTCGAACACCCGCCTGAGCCACGCAAGTTTCAAGCCACAGCCCTCGAACCGCTTGAATCCGGGGTTTCGAGGGCCTTCTCCGGCGCCCACACCCCGCGGTATGCACATGTCGTACCCAAATGGCCGGCGGAAAGCCGCCGTGGAAAAGTGGTCTCTGGGTGTCTTCGGCGCTAGCGTTCGTCCGTGCGCGCGATTCTCGTGGATGTTCCGGACGCTGGGGCTCTTCAATCACTTCTCGAACGCGGTGCCGAAGACCGCGAACTCGGTGATCTTGAAGGACAAGATCTGAGGGAAGGCGAGTGGTTGACGGTGGAGGTGCGGGTTGGCAAGCACCTGACCCGAGTTCCGGCCCATGTGCGCGATCTGGGCGAGGGACCGCGCATCGTCCTTCAAGAACGTGACTGGCTGCGACTCCAGTCGTTCGCCTCTTGTGCTGGGCAGAAGAGAGAGGCTTCGCTTCCCAAGAGCGGGGTCACACCTATCGTGCGGGGTCACGTGTTGGTGGCCTCGGCGGAGCGTGCCGTGGGAGAGGTGCTGGAGCGCACCTTGCAAGCCGCAGGGTTCTGCACGACCAGCGTCACCTCCACCGAAGAAGTGATGGCGCGCCTCGCTCTGTGTTCCGTACAGCTCTTGGTGGTTGACAATCATCTCCCCGACGGCACAGCCCTTGGCCTGTGCACGGCCCTCCAGGCGCTGCCCTCCGACGCTCGACCAACCGTGCTCGTCCTGATCGCCTGCAGCTCCCATGAGGGTCGAGCCGTGCTCGAGGCGGGGGCCGACGACTTTTTGGTGACTCCTTGCCGCCAGCAGGAGCTGGTGGCACGCGTCACCAGCCTCCTGCATGCAGACGGCGATGGTCGCATGAGCGGCGCGGCCTGAGGAGGGCTCGAGGGTTCATCGCGCTCTTTTGCCTCGCGGCACGAGGGGCCCCTTGTCGTGCCCAGAATCAGCCCCATGCAGACGGAAGTGAAAGCTCGTCTCCCCGCGCTCCGCACTCCGGCCATGCTGCTCGGCTTCTGGCTGGTTGCCGGGTGCGCGACCAAAGAGAGTCCGATGCCCTCCCACAACGATACACTTCGTCAGAAGCTTGGACCCTTGGCGTACGCGGTCACGCACCAAGGTGCGACCGAACCACCCTTCGCGAACGCCTACTTCGACCATCACGAGCCGGGCCTGTACGTGGACGTGGTGAGCGGCGAGCCGCTGTTCTCTTCTCGAGACAAGTTCGATTCGGGAACCGGTTGGCCAAGCTTTCTGCGTCCCGTTTCCGAAACGAGCATCGTGGAAATCTCCGATCGGAGTCATGGCATGCTCCGCACCGAGGTGCGGGCCAAACGCGCCGACATTCACCTTGGGCATGTCTTCGACGATGGGCCGCCACCCACCTTTCGCCGATACTGCATCAACTCGGCAGCCCTCCGGTTCATTCACCGTGATCAGCTAAGGAGCGAGGGTTACGGGGCTTTCCTCCCCCTTCTGGAGGGAACGACAGCTGAACTCGCTGAGAAGCCCAGATCCGCCTGCGCCGAGCCTGCGGCTGATGCCGGCATGGCTTGCTCATCGAACTTGGAGGTGGCGTACCTGGCCGGAGGTTGTTTCTGGGGCATGGAGCAACTGCTCCGCGCCGTGCCAGGGGTGCTCGACACGGAGGTGGGCTACATGGGGGGAACAACAACCGCACCAACCTACCAGACGGTGAAGACTGGCACCACCGGCCATGCGGAGACCGTACGTGTCACCTTTGATCCCTCCACGCTCAGCTACGCCCGCCTGCTCGATGATTGGTTCTTCCGAATGCACGATCCTACGACTATGGATCGGCAGGGCAATGACGTGGGAACGCAGTACCGCTCGGCGCTCTTCGTGACCTCGGAAGCCCAAGCCAAAGAAGCGGAGGCCGCGCGAGTGCGGACGGAGAAGACCCGTCGGTTCAAGGGACCGATCGTGACCAGGATAGAGCAGGCCGGGCAGTTCTATCCAGCGGAGGCGTACCACCAGGACTACTTGGTGGGCAATCCTCGGGGATACACCTGCCATTTCTTGAGACCTTGAGGCCTAGCTTCGCATCCCGGCGCGACCCATGCCCACGACACGTGGACAGAACAATACGCTTTGGCACTGCGAGTCGAGAACCTGAGCTGTCAGGATTCAAAGCCTCCGCACCGAACAGACGCAACGTCTGAACTACGTACGGCGCGCGACCTCAATCGCGCGCCGTAGCGGATTGCCTACACCCAGCTGGTCTTGTACCGAGAGCGTGCCACCCCACTGAAGAGACATGGGGTATGAAGACTCTTTTTCACTCAGCTTCCACGAACTCGCCTTCACCGTCTTCCGGCTCGGTCGCGTCTTCCGGCTCGGTCACGTCTTCCGGCTCGGTCACGTCTTCCGGC
>CAYNEY010000085.1:0-17830 GCA_964396375.1 uncultured Polyangiaceae bacterium
CGCGAGGGCGGCAAGACCGTGGGCGCCGGTGTCGTCACCAAGATTCTCGAGTAGGCAGAGGCTGTCCAATATGTCGGGAGGCGTCACACGCAACAGAAAGGCCGGACGCCTCCCGATAGTGCTCGTTTGTACGGTGTGCGGAGGACGCAACTACAAGACCACCCGCTCTCGCGAGCCGGACAATAAGCCGATTTCACTGAAGAAGTTCTGCCGCACCTGTGATGCTCACACCCTTCATCTGGAGACTGCCTAGAACAGGTTCTAGAGCTAGCGACTGGCGAGTAAAGCTTTCGAGACATCTAGGGGCGTAGCTCAATTGGTAGAGCAGCGGATTCCAAATCCGCAGGCCGGGAGTTCGAGCCTCTCCGCCCCTGCCACGCTTTCCCGAGAGACCAAGTCCGAGAATCAATTGGCGGGAACATGGATTCGAAGAAACCAAAAGATCCCGAAGGGGCCGGTGACCGCGACGACGAGGAGCTTGAGCTCCCCGCCGGGTCCGACTCCTTGCTCGAAGCCTCCGCCGGGGACCCGGTAGGGGTGGTCGCGCCTGCTCAACTTGGAGTGAGTCGTTACGTCCATGCCGCCTTCCTAGCAGCAGCTCTCCTGGTCGGTTACTTGACCAGTCAAACTGTGCTTCTGATCTGGAATCGTCTCGCCGATTGGCCGGCTGCCATTCAGTACCTCCCGCAGCTGGTCCAGTACGACGAGGAGATCCGGAGCGACATCGGACTGGGTATCGGAGCGCTGGTTGGAATTCTGGTCGTGTTGCGGCTATACAGTCGTCCCGCGATTCGTGCCTGGTCGCTCGAGGTGGCATCTGAGCTTGCCAAGGTGACCTGGCCCGACCGCGATATGGTTACGCGCGGAACGATTATCGTCATCGTGGCAAGTCTCATCGCAACCCTTTACATCACTGTCCTGGATCGGTTCTGGGGATTTACCACTGGGCTGGTGTACGCACCGTAGAGCTCGAGGCAAGGATCGGAGATGGCCGAAAAGAAATGGTACGTCGTCACGACCTACTCGGGTTTCGAGCAGAAGGTCAAGAGCGCGCTCCGCGAGCGGATCCGTCAGTTTAAGATGGAGGAGCAGTTTGGAGAGATCTTGATCCCTTCTGAGTCAGTGACGGAACGCTCGAAAGACGGAAAGCCGCGGCTCAAAACCAAGACCAGCTTCCCTGGCTATTTGTTTCTCGAGATGGAGATGGGTGAGCACGCGTGGCACTTGGTGAAAGACACCCCCAAGGTGACGGGCTTCATCGGCAACCAGCACCCCCAGGAGGTGAAGCCTCCCCAGATCGACGATCTCCGGAAGGGAATCGTGGAGGGTGTGGTCAAACCCAAGCCACGTCGGCAGTTCCAGGAGGGGGACGAGGTACGTGTGACGGTTGGCGCCTTCGCCAACTTCCCCGGCACGGTCCAAGAGGTCAAGCCGGACAAGCAGAAACTCAAGGTGATGGTGAGTATCTTCGGGCGCCCCACACCGGTTGAGCTGGATTTCGCCCACGTGGAGAAGCGATGAGTACCAAGAAGAAGGTTACTGCATACGTCAAATTGCAGCTTCCGGCAGGGAAGGCGAACCCGTCGCCGCCAGTCGGGCCGGCGTTGGGCCAACACGGGCTCAACATCATGGCGTTCTGCAAGGATTTCAACGCGCGGAGCGCTCCACTTGGGGACACGATCGTTCCGGTCGTGATCACCGTGTACGCGGATCGCACCTACACGTTTATCATGAAGTCCGCGCCAGCGAGCATTCTGCTCAAAAAGGCGTGCGGACTCTCCACGAGCGGCAAGCCTGGATCAGGCTCGAAGGAGCCGAACAAGAACAAGGTGGGGAGCCTAACCTGGGATCAAGTGCGCGCCGTGGCACAGGAGAAGATCCGCGACATGAACACCACAGATCTCGAGTCAGCGTCGCGGACGATAGCGGGAACGGCCCGCAGTATGGGGATAGAGGTCAAGTAGTGGCTTGACGAAATGGTCGAGCTCCCTCTCGACCGAAAGGTACTGGACCGTCCGATGGCGGGCAACGTCACCGGACGGATCACAGGAGTCGAAAGACGAAGATGCCGAAAGTAACCAAAAAACAGCGAGAAGCGCTCGACAAGTTCGACAGGCAGAAGCGCTACTCGTTAGAAGAAGCGGTCGAGATCGTCCGCCGAGCGGGCTATGCCAAGTTTGACGAAAGCGTCGATTTGGCGGTGCGGCTTGGCGTCAATCCCAAGCATGCGGACCAGATGGTTCGTGGTGCTCTCGTGCTGCCCCATGGCACCGGCAAGAAGGTCAGAGTTCTGGTCTTCGCGAAGGGTGAGAAGGAGAAGGAAGCTCTCGAGAACGGAGCAGACCTTGCTGGATCGGACGCGCTCGTCCAAAAGGTCCAGGAGGGGATGCTGGACTTCGATCGAGTGATTGCCACTCCGGACATGATGGGTGCAGTTGGTAAGCTGGGTCGTATCCTGGGTCCGCGCGGCTTGATGCCCAATCCCAAGGTCGGAACGGTGACCTTCGATGTGGGCTCGGCCGTTCGGGAAGCCAAGGCGGGCAAAGTGGAGTACCGCGTCGATAAGGCAGGTGTGGTCCATTGTCGGGTTGGCAGGATCTCGTTTGAGGCTCCCGCTCTCAAGGACAACGCGTTTGCCCTGATCCGCGAGCTGGTGAACAAGAAGCCGGCTACCGCTAAAGGCACCTACCTGAAGAGCATCACTATCTCCAGTACCATGGGGCCAGGCGTGCGCGTTGACACCGCCTCGGTGTCTGTGAAGGAGGAGGTGGCCTGATGCAACGTTCAGAGAAAGCCCAGGTGCTCTCGGCCATCGGGGACAGGTTCCAGCGGATGTCGTCGGCGGTGTTCGTCGACTATACCGGTCTCACTGTGGAAGAAGTGAGTCGGCTGCGCGACCAGCTCCGCGAGAAGGGTGTCGAGTACAAGGTCCTCAAGAATAAGCTCATCCTTCACGCGCTCAAGGCTGAGCCGTTCGTCGAGACGCTGCGGAACATAGCTCTGAGGGGCATGACGGCGGTGGCTTGGAGCTACGAGGAGCCCAGTGCGGCGGCGCGAGTGCTGCGAGAGTACAAAAAGACTAACGAGAAGCTGAAGATAAAAGCCGGACTTCTCGAGGGTCAGGTCATTGATGGCACTGCCGTCGAAAACCAGCTCGCGAGCCTGCCCAATAAAGATGAGGCTCGATCGATGCTGCTCGCGACAATGTTGGCTCCGGCGCAGACCCTGGTGCGGTTGCTCAACGTGCCCGCACAGCAGTTTGTGGGAGTCATGGCAGCGAAGCAGCGCAAAGACGAGGGCGGAAGCTGAAGTCCCGTCACACAAGAAACCGATTCGGGGAATCCGACACGGAATCCCCAACCATTCCAGTTACGAGAAACGCAGAACAGACCCAGCTTTTAGCTGTAGGCAGTCAGAGGAGCAGGCAAAATGGCCGAGATTACGCGTGAACAGGTTGTGGATTACCTTTCGAACCTCCCCGTCATTCAGATCACAGAGTTGGTCAAGACTCTGGAGGAAAAATGGGGTGTGAGTGCGGCCCCCATTGCCGTGGCCGGAGTTGGTGGTGGAGCGGCGCCCGCGGCCGCAGCGGTGGAAGAGAAGACGGAGTTTGATGTGGTGCTGGCAGATGCCGGTGCCAATAAGATCAACGTGATCAAGGTGGTTCGCGAGATCACCGCCCTGGGTCTGAAGGAAGCCAAGGATCTGGTGGAGGCTGCCCCCAAGGCCATCAAGGAAGGCGTGAGCAAGGACGAAGCCGCAGAGCTGAAGAAGAAGCTCGAGGACGCAGGCGCTAAGGTTGAAGTCAAGTAAGCGCCACGTGCTCGTGGAACGTTTCTCGGAGTACCAACGGCCGGCCCCGCGCGACGGGGCTGGCAGCAATTTGTGCGTGATGGCTTGATCGTCTCGCGGGGCGGCGCTTTGTGCCGCTCCCGCGTTGCGTCGTCTGGAGGAACGAAATGGCGTCCAAGGTCCAGTCCAACTTTCGGCACCGTACGAACTTGGGTCGGGTAGAGCCGATCGTCGAGATCCCGAACCTCATTGATATCCAGAAGAGTAGTTACGATAAGTTCCTCCAATCCGACACGGTACCTCGCGAGCGCAAAGAGATCGGTCTCGAGGCGGTGTTTCGCAGCGTATTCCCGATCAAGGATTTTGATCAGACCAGTGAGCTGGTCTACGTGTCGTACAATCTGGAGAGGCCGAAGTACGACGTCGATGAGTGTCGACAGCGAGGAATGACTTTCGCCGCACCGATCAAGGTGACCACTCAATTGATGGTCTACGAGGTGCGTGAGGGTGGCGGCGACCGAGTAGTTCGGGATATCAAAGAGCAAGAGGTCTACTTCGGCGAGATCCCGTTGATGACCGACACCGGTACGTTCATCATCAACGGCACCGAGCGGGTGGTGGTTTCGCAGCTGCACCGCAGCCCTGGTGTCTTCTTTGATCATGACAAGGGCAAGACCCACTCCAGTGGCAAGTTGCTCTATTCGGCGCGGGTTATCCCATACAGCGGCTCATGGCTCGATTTCGAGTTTGATCACAAGGACGTCATCTACGTTCGGATTGATCGACGACGGAAGATGCATGCGACCGTGTTGTTGCGGGCGTTGAACTACAGCACGCAAGAGCTACTGAACTACTTCTACAATACCGAGACTGTGTATCTCGACAAGGGCGGCAAGTATGCACGGAGCATCGACTACGATTTGCTCACCGGGCAGCGTGCCACCCGTGACGTCAAGGTTGGTACCGAGGTCATTGTCAAGAAGAATACGAAGTTCACCAAGGCCGCCATCAAGAAGCTGAAGGAGTCGAAGATCGATCGGCTTCCGATGGAGCAGGTGGAGCTGGTTGGCAAGGTGAGTGCGGAGGACGTGTTCGACAAGGAGACCGGTGAGGTCCTTCTCGAGTGCAACGAGGAGGTTACGGAGGTCACTCTCGATCGGCTGCGAGAGGCGGGTATCGGGCAGATCCGCGTGCTGTTCATCGATGGGTTGAATGTTGGCTCGTATCTGCGGGACACCCTGCTTGCCGACAAGGTGCGGACGACCGAAGACGCGATCATGGAGATCTACCGGCGCCTCCGTCCTGGTGATCCACCAACGCTCGAGACTGCCAAGCTGCTCTTTCATAACCTGTTCTTCAACCCGGAGAGATACGATCTGTCTGCGGTGGGGCGGCTCAAGCTGAACTACAAGTTCTATCGGGACATGCCGGAGGAGCAGCGGCCTGGACTCGACCAGACCATTCTTTCGAATCAGGACATCCTGGAGACGGTTCGGCATCTAATCGAGCTCAAGAATGGTCGTGGCTCGGTCGACGACATCGATCACTTGGGGAACCGGCGGGTGCGAGCGGTCGGCGAGCTGATGGAGAATCAGTATCGTATTGGCCTGGTCCGGATGGCTCGAGCCATCAAAGAGCGGATGAGCGTGTCGCAGGAGATCGACACCTTGATGCCGCACGATCTGATCAACGCAAAACCGGTGGGTGCGGTGGTCAAGGAGTACTTCGGGAGTTCGCAGCTCTCGCAGTTCATGGATCAGACAAACCCTCTCAGCGAGGTGACCCACAAGCGCCGTTTGAGCGCGTTGGGACCTGGGGGACTCACCCGAGAACGTGCCGGGTTCGAAGTGCGTGACGTTCACGCCACACACTACGGGCGAATTTGTCCGATTGAGACGCCGGAAGGTCCAAACATCGGGCTCATCGCCTCACTGTCCACGTTCGCGCGAGTGAACGAGTACGGTTTCGTCGAGACTCCGTATCGGACCGTGAGCGAAGGCCGAATGACCCGGGAGGTGGGTTGGTTCAGTGCCTTGGAGGAGGAGGGCAAGTACATTGCCCAGGCCACTGCAGATGTGGACCCCAAAGGTCGCTTCCGTGACAACCTGGTGAGTGCTCGCCTCAACGGTGAGTTCAGGATGGCGACCGCTGATCAGGTGCAGCTGCAGGACGTGGCACCAAACCAGATGGTGAGCGTGGCTGCTGCGCTGGTGCCGTTCCTGGAGCATGACGACGCGAACCGCGCCTTGATGGGCGCCAACATGCAGCGGCAGGCGGTTCCACTCATCCAAACCGAGGCTCCGCTGGTGGGTACCGGTATGGAAGGCCGGGTCGCCCAGGATTCAGGGGTATGCGTGCTGGCGCGACGCGCTGGCGTGGTGGAGAGTGTGGACGCCGAGCGTATCGTGGTCCGTCCGGATGAGTCGGATGGCGACGAGGTTCCGGACATCTATCAGCTCACCAAGTACCAGCGCTCCAATCAGAGCACGTGTTACAATCAGAAGCCCATCGTGCGTGCCGGTGAGACCGTGCGTGCGAAGGACGTGCTCGCAGACGGTGCGTCGTGTGACATGGGTGAGTTGGGACTCGGTCGGAACGTGTTGGTCGCGTTCATGCCCTGGCAAGGCTACAACTTTGAGGATTCCATCCTGCTCTCGGAGCGGATGGTAAAAGATGATGTCTTCACCTCGGTTCACATCGAGGAGTTCGAGTGCATCGCCCGTGACACGAAGCTCGGCAAAGAGGAGATCACGCGCGACATCCCCAATGTCGGCGAGGAGGCGCTGAAGGATCTGGACGAAGCGGGCGTGGTGCGAATCGGCGCCGAGGTCAAACCCGGTGACATCCTGGTTGGCAAGATCACTCCCAAGGGGGAGAGCCAGCTCAGCCCCGAAGAGAAGCTGCTCCGCGCGATCTTCGGCGAAAAGGCTGGGGACGTTCGCGACACGTCGCTCAAGGTGCCACCAGGCGTGGGTGGTATCGTGATCAATGCCCGGATTTTTTCCCGCAAGGGCACGGACAAGGACGAACGCGCGCGCTCTATCGAGGACCAGGAACGCGCCAAGCTGGAACGTACCCGGGACGAGGAAGTGAAGATTCTGCAGGACTCCTTCTATAGGAAGATCCGGCGGGTACTCACCAAGAAGACGACCGGCAGCAAGCTGGTTGATGACAAAGGACGGGTGCTGGTCCAGAAGGGTGTTGTCCTAGATGAGGTCGCGCTCGAGCAAATTCCCCGCAAGTATCTGGGGGAGGTTGCGGTGGAGCACGGCGGAGAAGAGATCGCACAGTTGCTCCACGACCTGGAGGAGCTGGTGCGTGCGCGGGAGGAACATTTCCGCGACAAGATCGACCGGCTGAGCAGAGGTGACGAGTTGCCGCCAGGTGTGATCAAGATGGTCAAGGTGTACGTGGCCATCAAGCGGAAGATCCAGGTCGGCGACAAGATGGCCGGTCGTCATGGCAACAAGGGTGTGGTTAGCCGTATCCTTCCCGAGGAGGACCTGCCGTATCTGGCCGATGGAACACCAGTCGACATCGTGCTGAATCCGCTCGGCGTGCCAAGCCGTATGAATGTGGGACAGATTCTGGAGACCCATCTCGGCTGGGGTGCCCGCTCGCTCGGAGCCCAGCTGAATGAAATGGTTGAGCGCCTCTACGGTCCGGAGAAGATCCGCCAACGGTTGTTGGCGGTGTATGACGGTGATGAGGCGTTCGGTAAGATTCTCCGCTCGATGGATGACGACGACGTCCGTCAGACAGCCAAGAAGCTGAAGAATGGTGTTTTCTTTGCGACTCCGGTGTTCGACGGCGCACACGAAGAGCAGATCAAGCGAGCGCTTACATTGGCAGACCTCCCCACGTCCGGGCAGTCGATCTTGCTCGATGGTCGGACGGGTGAGGCTTTCGCGCACAATGTGACAGTCGGCGTGATGTACATGCTGAAGCTCCACCACCTGGTCGACGACAAGATCCATGCACGGTCAATCGGTCCGTACTCGCTCGTTACCCAGCAGCCCTTGGGAGGCAAAGCGCAGTTTGGCGGTCAGCGTCTGGGTGAGATGGAGGTGTGGGCGATGGAGGCCTACGGAGCGGCCTACGCGCTCCAGGAGTTTTTGACCGTGAAGAGCGACGATGTGCAAGGGCGCACACGCATGTACGAGTCGATTGTGAAGGGAGACTGTGCGCTCGAAGCGGGGCTCCCGGAGAGCTTCAACGTGTTGGTAAAAGAGCTCCAGGCACTGTGCCTGAATATCGAGCTCGTGGAGTCCGCGGCTGCTCTGCCGGCAGCGGCGGCAGAGGAATGACGCTGAGGCCGAGGAGCTGCATGAACTCGAATCCCGTAGTCGGTCAGCCTGTGACACGCAAAGGAGTCTGGATTTATGCGTGACATCTTCTCCTTCTTCGAGAAGCCCAAGGATCCGCTCTCATTTTCGGCCATTCGCATCTCCCTGGCTAGCCCCGAGAAGATTCGAGAGTGGTCTCACGGTGAGGTCAAGAAGCCCGAGACCATCAACTACCGCACCTTCAAGCCCGAGCGCGATGGCCTGTTCTGCGCCAAGATCTTCGGCCCGGTGAAGGACTACGAGTGCATCTGCGGCAAGTACAAGCGCATGAAGCACCGGGGGATCGTGTGCGAGAAATGTGGCGTGGAGGTCATCCAGTCCAAGGTGCGCCGGGAGCGACTCGGGCACATTGGACTGGCGACGCCGGTGGCGCACATCTGGTTCTTGAAGAGCTTGCCATCCCGCATCGGCAACATGCTGGACATCAGCCTCAAAGACTTGGAAAAGGTTCTGTATTGCGAGTCGTACATTGTTGTCGACCCGAAGGATACTGAGCTCAAGGCTGGCGAGTTGCTGAGCGAAGAGAAGCACGCGCAGCTGATGGAGGAGTACGGTGAGGAACGCTTTGACGCCGGGATGGGTGGCGAAGCGGTCCTTGAGATGCTGAAGCGGGTGGACATTCACGGTTTGTCTGAGCAACTCCGCGAGGAGATGCGCAGCACCAGCAGTGAGGCCAAGCGCAAGAAGTATGCGAAGCGGCTCAAGGTGATCGAGGCGTTTCGGAGCAGCGGTAACCGCCCCGAGTGGATGATGCTGACGGTGGTTCCCGTATTGCCGCCCGATCTGCGCCCGCTGGTGCCATTGGATGGAGGGCGGTTCGCCACCAGCGACTTGAACGACTTGTACCGGCGGGTCATCAACCGGAACAACCGTCTGAAGCGCCTGTTGGAGCTGAACGCACCCGAGATCATCATTCGCAACGAGCGGCGTATGCTGCAAGAAGCTGTGGATGCGTTGTTCGACAACGGGCGACGAGGCAAGACCATCACGGGTCCAAACAAGCGACCGCTGAAGAGCTTGTCTGACATGCTCAAGGGTAAGCAGGGTCGTTTCCGGCAGAATCTCCTCGGTAAACGGGTTGACTACTCTGGACGGAGCGTGATCGTGGTGGGGCCAACTCTCAAGTTGCACCAGTGCGGCTTGCCAAAGAAGATGGCGCTCGAGCTGTTCAAGCCTTTCATCTACAACAAGCTCGAGGAGCGGGGCTATGTCAACACCATCAAGAGCGCTAAGAAGATGGTGGAGAAGGAGCGGCCGGAGGTGTGGGACATTCTCGATGAGGTGATCACCGAGCATCCGGTGATGCTGAATCGAGCTCCGACCCTGCACAGGCTCGGGATCCAGGCGTTCGAGCCGATCCTGATCGAGGGTAAGGCCATCCAGCTTCACCCATTGGTGTGTGCGGCGTTCAACGCCGACTTCGACGGCGATCAGATGGCGGTACACGTTCCGCTGTCAGTTGAGGCGCAAATGGAAGCGCGTGTGCTCATGATGAGCACCAACAACATCCTGTCGCCAGCCAGTGGGCGCCCCATCATCAATCCGACGCAGGATATCGTTCTTGGATTGTATTACGCGACGCGTAAGCGAAAGTGGGCGCGTGGCTGCTACCGCGCCGATTCGCTCGCGTACGGAGCGAAGGATGGACAGCTGCACGGATATTTGCGGGGGGTTTACGCCTCGCCGACCGAAGTCCGAATGGCGTTTGATAACGGCGTGGTCGAGCTTCACAGCGAGATTCAGGTCAGGATTTCGGATCGAGACGAGAGCGGCGTCGAGCGCTCTCGGGTGGTCACCACCACGGTAGGCCGGGTCATCATCAGCGAGATCCTTCCCCCCGATGTTCCGTTCGACTACGTGAACAAGGTGCTGAACAAGAAGGCGCTTTCTGCCCTGATCGACGTCTGCTACCGCAAGCACAAAAATAAGGAAACTGTGCTGTTGGCGGACCGCCTGCGCACCCTCGGTTTTACCCATGCCACGCTGGCGGGTGTCTCGGTGTGCATGGACGACATGGTGATCCCGGACAAGAAGCGCGAGCTGATTGATGATGCCCAGCGCGAGCTAGAGCGCGTTTATGAGCAGTATCAGGAGGGTTTGATCACCGACGGTGAGCGCTACAACAAGATTATTGACATCTGGGCCGGTGTCGCGGACCGCGTCACCGAAGAGATGATGGGTGGCATCTCGAAGGCCACCATTATCGATCCGGAGTCGGGCGAGCAGTCCGAAGACTCCAGTTTCAATCCGATCTACATCATGGCCGACTCGGGAGCTCGCGGGTCTACCCAGCAGATGCGGCAACTCGCCGCGATGCGTGGCCTGATGGCTAAGCCGTCGGGCGAGATCATTGAGACGCCAATTACCGCGAATTTCCGAGAGGGGCTCACGGTACTGCAGTATTTCATCTCGACGCATGGTGCCCGCAAGGGTCTGGCGGATACTGCTCTCAAGACCGCGAACTCGGGTTACCTCACCCGACGTTTGGTAGATGTGGCGCAGGATGCGGTTGTCGCGGAGGTCGATTGCGGGACTCTCGATGGAATTCGCGTCACCAAGTTGGAGGAGGCCGGTGAGGTCATTCAACCGCTCGGTGAACGAATTCTCGGCCGCGTCGCTCTCGAGGATGTTGTGGATCCGCTCACCGAAGAGGTGATTGCCGCAGCGAATACCGAACTCGACGAGGCGCTGGTGCGGCGCATCGAGGAGGCCGGCATCGAAGAGGTTGTGATTCGCTCGGTGTTGACGTGCCAGACACGGCGAGGCGTGTGCGCATTGTGTTATGGTCGCGATCTGGCTCGTGGCTACAAGGTCAACATTGGAGAAGCGATCGGCATCATTGCGGCTCAATCGATCGGTGAGCCAGGCACCCAGCTGACCATGCGGACCTTCCACATCGGTGGCGCCGCTGCTCGTGGCAAAATTGAGCAGAGCAGCCTAGAGACCCGCACTGAGGGGATTCTGACGCTGAGGAATACCGCGACCACGCGAAAGAGCGACGGAACCGTGGTGGTCATGAATCGGCACGGTGAGCTGGTGGTGATGGACGACACGGGCCGGGAACGCGAGCATCACCGCCTAGTTTACGGCGCAGAACTCAAGTGCGAAGACGGCCAGCGCGTCAAGGCTGGTGCGGTTGTTGCTGAGTGGGATCCATTTGCCGTCCCGATCCTTACCGAGGTGGGTGGCGTGATTCGTTACGGTGACCTGGTAGAGGGCGTCACCGTGATGGAGAAGGTCGATGAGGTGACTGGTCTTTCACGAAAGATTGTCATCGAGTCGCGTGGCGGAGATCTCCGACCGCGTATCACCATCACGGATCCGGAGACCGGGGAGGCCGTTAAGATCCCGGGCACTGATCTGGATGCCCGGTATCTTCTGCCAGTAGGTTCGAACATCGTTCCGTTGGATGGACAGCAGATCACCCCTGGTGAGGCGATAGCCAAGATTCCTCGGGACACGACCAAGGTGCAAGACATCACTGGTGGCCTGCCGCGGGTGGCCGAACTCTTCGAGGCGCGCAAGCCCAAGGATCACGCGATCATCAGTGAGATCGACGGTATTGTCTCGTTCGGCAAAGACACCAAGGGTAAGCGCAAAGTGGTGATTACCCCGCGGGGGCTAGATGGAACGTTCCTCGACGATCAGGCTCGGGAGTATCTGATTCCCAAGGGCAAACACATTCAGGTGCAGCCAGGTGATCAGGTGCGGGCGGGTGATCCTCTCCAGGACGGGCCAGCGAACCCGCACGATATCCTGCGTGTTAAGGGTGAGAAGGAGCTCGCTGCATGGTTGGTGAACGAGATCCAGCAGGTGTATCGGCTCCAGGGTGTGAGCATCAATGACAAGCACATCGAGGGAATTGTGCGTCAGATGTTGCGCCGAGTTCGGATCCGCGAGGTTGGTGACACCTCGTTCTTGGTCGATGAGCAGGTGGAGAAGCACATTTTCGAGCGCGAGAATGCGCGGGTGATGGAGCGTGGGGGGCAGCCTGCTGAGGCGGAGCCGATGCTACTTGGGATTACGAAAGCCTCACTCTCTACCGAGTCGTTCATCAGCGCCTCTTCGTTCCAAGAGACGACCAAGGTGCTCACGGAAGCTGCGATTTGTGGGAAGACCGACGATCTTCGAGGAATCAAGGAGAACGTCGTGATGGGTCGGCTGATTCCGGCGGGCACTGGTCTTCCTGCGTACAAGCGGCTCCGCGTGGTCGTTGACGACAAGTCGGAGACCTTCGCCCCGGTGCAGAGCGGGAGGATGCCAGGCGTGGTTCCAATCGCGATGGGTGACGACTGAGGCGGACTCAGCCGAGACATGGCAATGCCGGCGTAGACGGCTCGGGCGTCGCGTCGGCGTTGCTTTTGGCTGCGCGGAGCGTGGGAGGCTACGGTATGTGGTGTGGCGTCAGCGACGTTTACGCTGCTGCAGGGGAGCTGTGGGGACAGCTCCGTGATCCGGTGGCCCGTCGGGCGTTGTGCGCGGAGGGGCGTTGTTTGGCAGTGGCGCTCAAAGAACTGCCACATTTCGTGGGTCACGGTGGGTGGTGGTCACCACGAACGCTGACGGGGTGGGTACGGTGGCATGCCAGGCGACGACCGAAGGCTTGTGCGGTGGTTGGAGGGGATGGAACCGCTACCTGGGTTGAGCTCGTGGAACGGATTGACGATGCCGTAGTTCGGCTCGCGGAGCGGGGGATCGGTGCGGGAACGACAGTGGCGTTTTCGGGCGTGCGCGGCCTGGCTTGGATGGTCTCGCACCTGGCAGCACTCGATCTCGAGGCTTGCCCGGTCCTGGTGGACGTGGAGCGGTTCGCGCAGTTAGAGCGATCTTGGGTCGGTGTTCGAATCCTGCCTCCGGTGGAGCCGGGACCTCGAGTTGCCGCGCGGCAAGAATGGAACAGACCCAAAAAGACTTGGGGCAGTGCGCCGGCGGTTTGGTTCGCTTCATCGGGCACCGAGGGGGCGCTCAAGCTCTCGGCGGCCTCCCACGCCAAGGTGATGCTCTCCGGGTTTGGCTTTGGGCGGGCAGTACTCGAGCTGTCTTGTGCAGATGTCGTGTATTGCCCAATCCCGGTCTGGCATGCCACGGGCTTTCTGGTGGGCGTGGCGTCGAGTATCATTTCCGGCGCGCAGCTGGTGATTCCAGAGCGCTTCTCCGCATCGCGGTTCTGGGGTGACGTGCTTGATAACCAGGTCACGCACATCGTTCACGTGGGGGAGATGTGGCGTTACATCACCGTGCCCGCCCCTCGACCACACCGCCTGCGAGCCGTCATCGGTGGGGGCCTCTCTGCCGGTGAACACCGACGTTTGCGCGAAGAGCTTCTCATCCCACGGGTCATCGAGTTCTATGGTTCCACCGAGCTGCCGGCGGTGATGTGGGATCTCGCCGGCGTGCCCGGAACGATGGGACATGTGCCGCTCCGACGACTCTCCCGTTGGTTCGTGGCTCGCCGGGAGCCGGAAACAGATGCGCTGCTGCGCGATTCTCGCGGATTAGTTGTCCCCGCCGCTGCCGGGGAAACTGGCGAGCTGATGCTGCGGCTCCCGCGAGCGGCGGCTGATACCCTACTCGACCTCGCACGCACTCCGAGCGACTCCCAGAGGTCCGCGGTGAAACCTCGGGCAGCGATGCCGGATTGGCCAGAACAGCGATCTGTCGATAAGCGCAGTCGTATCGTTCGTGATGTTCGGTGTCGGCATGACCGGTACTATCGCACCGAAGATCTGGTGCGTTTCGATCGCACTGGCATGTTCACCTTCGAGGGACGAGCGGGTGATCTGATCCGCCAGAGCGGACTGAATGTCTCGTGTCAGGTGCTCGAGCGGCAAATCCTCCGCATGTCAGCCGCTATTATTACGGAGGTGTTGGAGATCGCTGTACTCGAGGTAAGAGAAAGCCCCCGTGGTCCGGCGGGCATTCTGGTGGCGGTGGTAGCAAAGCTTGGGTACGATCGTGCGAGGTTCATCGGTTCCCTGAACGCGATCCCAAGAGCTATCCGCCCGAGATACCTGCTGGAATGCGACGCGCTGCCCCAGACTCGCACATTCAAGATTGCTCGCAGCACAATCCAAGATTGGTGGCTAGCCGGGCGTGGCGTGGTGCTGGCAGAGCTTGGCCGCGATCTAAGTCCGTGAAGTGGCAGCATATCCGCCATAGTCTCGGCTCGCCCGATGTCAAGCCCGCCGGTCGGTTCCCGGAGGACAGCCCCGTACCCTGAGCCTGAGAACACCAAACCACTCGACATCTGCTCAGGAAGTCGGTCTTACCAACCATCGAAGCAAGGGCTCACTCCCGTCCGTCCTTGACATGGGGCCTCTCAACGCTAATCTCCCGCTCCCCTGGACCCAGGGCTCAACCACGCGACCATTCCCATGCCGACGATTCAGCAACTCATTCGCAGCGGACGTCAAGAAGCAGTCGTCAAGACGGCTTCTCCGGCGTTGCGTTCATGCCCGCAAAAACGCGGGGTATGCACGCGTGTCTACACCACCACCCCCAAGAAGCCGAACTCAGCGCTCCGAAAGGTATGCCGTGTTCGCCTCACCAACGGCATGGAGGTGACGAGCTACATTCCTGGCGAGGGGCATAACCTGCAAGAGCACAGTGTGGTCTTGATTCGCGGCGGCCGCGTGAAGGATCTGCCCGGCGTTCGGTACCACGTGGTGCGCGGCACCCTCGACGCTTCCGGTGCGTCTGGTCCCAGCTCCACAAACAAGGCCAACCGCAACCGCAAGCGTTCCAAGTACGGCGTCAAGCGCCCGAAGAAGTAGGAGTATCTCGATGCCCCGCCGACGTGAGGTTCCGAAGCGCAAGATCACACCTGATCCCAAGTTCAAGGACAAGCTGATCGCTAAGTTTACTTCCTGTCTGATGGAAGACGGCAAGAAGTCGGTCGCCGAAGGTATCCTCTATGGAGCTTTCGATGTCATCCAGGCTCGCTTCAAGGAAGAGCCGGTCGAGGTCTTCCGCAAGGCGCTCGACAACGTGAAGCCCAAGCTGGAGGTCAAGAGTCGCCGCGTCGGAGGTGCCAACTATCAGGTGCCGGTCGAGGTGCGCCCGGAACGCCGGGTCGCGTTGGCGATGCGGTGGCTGGTCGGTTACTCCCGCAATCGTGGAGAGAAGACCATGATGGAGCGACTAGCGGCTGAGTTGGTTGATGCCGCCCAGAATCGCGGCAACGCCGTCAAGAAGAAGGACGACACCCACAAGATGGCTGAGGCCAACAAGGCCTTCGCGCACTACCGCTGGTAGTTGCACTTGCTCTCTTCTGTGTGCTGAAACACGGTAACTCGAGGAGTCCGAAGCGAAGTATGCCACGCACCACATAGGATCGGGTTCGAGCCAGAGGTATCCGGAACATCCGGATCCAACGCGTCGACCCCGAACCCCTTCCGGACACAGTGGCCCTCCAAATTGCGGAGGGTGGCAGGCCGGAGGGGGTTTCGTACGTCCAGTACCGTCATCGTCTGCTGTATCCCCCCAAAGCCCCCCAAAGCCCCCCAATGCCCCGCGAATACCCCATGGAGCGCACCCGAAACATCGGGATTATGGCGCACATTGATGCGGGCAAGACCACCGTCAGTGAACGAATCCTGTTTTACACAGGGATCAACTACAAGCTAGGGGAGGTCCATGAGGGCGCGGCGACCATGGATTGGATGGAGCAGGAGCAGGAGCGTGGCATCACCATCACCAGCGCTGCCACCAATTGCTTCTGGACGCCTGCGTACGGTCCGCAACAAGGCAACTGTCACCGGATTAACATCATCGACACGCCGGGACACGTCGACTTCACCATTGAAGTAGAGCGCTGTCTCCGCGTCTTGGATGGTGCGGTGGCGGTGTTCGACGGTGGCAATGGTGTGGAGCCCCAGAGTGAGACAGTTTGGCGCCAGGCCGATCGCTACCAGGTACCTCGAATTGCGTTTGTCAACAAGATGGACAAGGTCGGTGCGGACTTCCAGATGAACCTCGACTCAATCGAGTCACGTCTGGGCTGTCGTCCCATCGCGCTTCAATGGCCGGTCGGGCAAGAGGACCAACACCGCGGCGTGGTGGACTTGATCCGAATGGAGGCCGCGATCTTTGACTCGGAATCAAAGGGCTCCGAGTGTGACTGGAACCCGATACCAGAAGAACTCCGCGAGATCTGTGAGCGGCAACGTGAGCGGCTGATTGAGGCATGTGCCGACGTTGATGATTCCATCATGCACAAGTTCCTCGAAGGTCGACTGAACGCGGTTTCGACGGAGGAAATCCAGCGCGCGGTTCGCAAGGCCACCATTGAATTTTCGTTCGTGCCGGTGCTGTGCGGCTCGGCGTTCCGTAACAAGGGGATTCAGCTGCTTCTGGATGCGGTAGTTAACTACTTGCCCTCACCCATCGATGTGCCGCCAGTGGTTGGACGCGATCCTAAGAAGGACAAAGAGACCACTCGCGCCGCTTCGGATGAGCAACCCTTTGCAGCGCTCGCGTTCAAGATCATGAACGATCCGTTCGTGGGCAACCTCACGTTTTTCCGGGTCTATTCGGGAACCTTGAGTTCGGGAACCGCCGTCTTGAATGCGACGCGAGGCAAGCGTGAACGAGTTGGCCGCATCCTGCGCATGCACGCCAACAAGCGCGAAGAGCTGAAGGACTGCTGCGCCGGCAACATCTACGCAGCGGTGGGGCTCCGCGACACGCGTACTGGGGACACGCTGTGTGACGAGAAGGCACCCATACTCCTCGAGATGATGACGTTCCCCGAGCCCGTCATCTCGATCGCGATCGAGCCGAAGACGCAAACCGATCTGGACAAGCTGGGAGTGAGCCTGCAGAAGCTTGCCTACGAAGATCCATCATTTCGCACATTCACCAACGAAGAGACGGGACAGACCATCATTGCAGGCATGGGTGAGCTCCACCTCGAGATCATCGTCGACCGCCTGCGGCGCGAGTTCAAGGTGGAGGCGAACGTGGGCAAGCCGGAGGTCTCGTATCGCGAGGCACTCGGGCGCGCTGCGGACGCAGAAGGTCGGTTCGTGCGGCAGACCGGAGGGCACGGACAATATGGCCATGTCAAACTGCGGATCGCGCCCGGTGAGCGTGGTTCCGGCTTCGTGTTTGCGAATCGAATCGTCGGGGGGGTGATTCCAAAAGAGTTCATCCCATCCGTCGAGAAGGGGGTTCGTGAGGCGAGTCAACGTGGCGTATTGGCGGGGTATCCGCTCACTGACGTCACCGTTGAACTTCTGGATGGGAGCTACCACGAAGTAGATTCCTCCGGACCCGCCTTTGAGGTTGCTGCGTCGATGGCTTTTCAGGAGGCCGCTAAGCGCGCAGCGATGCAGCTGCTGGAGCCGCTGATGTCGGTTGAAGTGGTGACGCCAGATAGCTACATGGGTGACGTAATCGGCGACATCAACTCGCGCCGGGGCAAGATTCTTGGAATGAGCCAGAGGGGGCGAGATCTTCAGGTGATCGCGGCCGAGGTGCCCCTGGCCACTATGTTTGGGTACGCGACGGACCTTCGGAGTAAGACTCAGGGACGCGCCACCTACACCATGCAGTTTTCACATTTCGAAGCCGCTCCGGTATCAGTTCAGGAAGCGGTAGTTGCACGAGTTCGTGGAGTCTAGACAGAGGGAGATATAGCGATGGCCAAGGAGAAGTTCGTCCGAACCAAGCCGCACGTGAACGTGGGAACG
>CAYNEY010000086.1:0-11025 GCA_964396375.1 uncultured Polyangiaceae bacterium
GCACAAGTACGGTTCTGTGAGAGGGGCCCTCAGCGACGGGGGCCCCTACTCGACGCCGAAGCGCTCTCGGAAGGTTCATGCGAAACGCGGTCGGGTGGTGCGCTCCAGGCTCTCCAACTTGTGTTCACGCTCGTCGAGACCGATGCGCCGCAAGAGGTCGGCCAAGCTATCGAAGTGGCCGTAGTCGTCGACGAAGCTGCTCTCGAAGGGTTCTGTCTCGAGGGCAGGTTGTTCGGCAACGTAGGCCATGTATTCATGCTCAGCGTGGTCCTCGAACTCGGCGTTGAGCTGGTAGCTCCAACCTGGCTTGATGACGTAAAGCAGCCAGCTGACATGGTAGTAGAAGAAGGCGATCAGTTGTGGGAGGACCCGATACAAAAGGAAATTCTCCCGGGGGATCTGGGCGGCGACCAGCTCTTCCAGGACGAAGAGGTGCCACTGCTCGTTGTCCTGCTGCCGGCGCGATTCCCTGACGAACTCGAAGACCCGGCGGGCAAATGCTGGTCGGGTGTAGGTGTGGGTCATTGCCACGTAGGCCACCTGCTCCCAGGCCTGATAGGGAACACGCGCGATCACCTCGAGCACCTTGAACTTCTGGAGGCTTCGGCGCCGGCCATAACAGAGATCCATCACCAGAAAGAGCAGGCGCGCGAGCAGGCCGTAGCGCAGACGTGGGGTCTCCAGAGTTCGTTTTTGTTCGAGCGCGAGCGTCGGGTCAGCCATCGTCTATGTATTTGCAGCCGGTGACGCGGATCCAAAAGGGGGGCCGCTGCAGGTTGCACCCGAAGCAGGTGGACTCAGAGGGTGCAGCCCATCTGATCGCCCAGATCCCTGCTGGTAGGATGGGGCGCGGGCTTGGGTAACCAGTTTCGCTGCGACTGATCCCAGCCTGTTGACCGATGCCTGCCGGGAGGCCGGGAGTTTAGGAGCGAGAAGGAAGATCTAAACTATGCTCTTGCGCGAGCCTTCTGCTGGTGGATGGAGCGAAATGGCTGGCTCTGGCCGTTCTACCAGGCCTTTCGCGACGGCTATGACCAGGATCCCACCGGCGAGCAGGCGGTTCATGCCGTCACTGGGAGCACGCTCTCGGAGCTCGACGACCCCTTCCGCCGCTGGCTGCGCGCGCTCTGACCTGCTGAGGGAAGATTCACGGGTAGCTTCTGGAACTGCACAGTAACCAGATGCCCAGGCACCAGTATGGCGCCCGGGCATGCTGAACGGTGATGCGACGTTCCTTCAGAGAACCCGACCAGGCCGGTGGCTTCTGGTTGGCTACGGGTACTCGGCGTAGAGTAGGTTGCTCGCGGTGGCGTACTCACACAGAGGCTTGCAGATGTTGAGACCCACCCAGTCACCCGTGGCGGGCTCAGTGTCGGAACCATCGGCATTGGTGTCGCCGAGGTAGACGTCATCGGCCAACGACGTGTATGTCACGTCGTCTCCCTCATTCAGTGTTCCCAGGTTGGCGACGTCGATCCGACTCTGCCACAGTTTCACAACCACGCCGTCTCCGAGGTTGAGCGTGCCCCCGTCCGCGACCGAGAGAGTATTCTGTAAGACCACATAGGGTACCTGGGTATTGGACCAGGTTACACTGTCCGTGACCGTGTACTCGGTGTTGTCGAGGAAGATGCCGTTGTAGGTGTTGCCGTAGAGTTCCCCGTCGGTATCCTCGACCAGGAACGCGTTGGTGTCGTCGAGGTCGACCAGGCCGTTTATCACCAGCGGGATGGTATTCCCGTAGAACATATTGTCGGTGATCACCGTGCCGGCGGTGGCGTTGCCGATGTGGAGCGCCGCAGCGCGTGTGTCATCGAGGGTTCCGCCAGCATTGTTGGCGAACACGCAATTGGTGACGCTCGACGCGGCGCCATCCCCGATGGACAATACGCCCGAGTAGGGGGCATTGGCTCCGCCATACAAGAACCAACAGCCTTCGAAGACCGAGCCTTCACCAGAGACCGCGAGCCCTGCCCAGTCGCCGGGGGCCGGAGCGGTGTCGGAGCCGTCCTGGTTGGTGTCTCCGCCGTACGCGTCGTCCGCCAGCGAAGTGAAGATAATGGGTTCCGCAGAAGACCCCTCCGCGACAATCCTTCCCGCGTCCGCGAAGCTCAGTACCGGACCTTCGGGAAACTTCACCACGGTTCCGGACTCGATCGTGAGAGTGTCATGGATCACGATCGATTCATCGACCACGTACACGTTGCAGTGGGTAAAGGAGGTGGGCTCAGTGATGTTGGTGTTCACATGAACGACGGCAGGGACGCAATCGTCGCTCGCTCCACCCTCGCCACCAGCACCGCCCTCCTCGTCGGCGCCGCCCTCACCGGCAGCTCCACCGTCGGTGGCATCGCCGCCCGAACCTCCTTCCCCGCTGTCACCAGGACCGGCTGCGTCCTCATCCTTGGGTGTGCAGGCAAGGGCGGCGACGAAGAGCGAACAGAACAACACGAGCGAGCTTCGCATGATGCTTCCTTCATACCAGAAGGGGTGGCAACCACCCCGCGTTTCTGCCCCTTACGTGTGAGTCGCGCCGTTCCTTCCTTTGGCCCAAGGTCCGGGCGAGGGCTCCACGGCTCCCTCACCCACCCGTGATGCCAACCGAGAGAGCCTTGCCGTAACGTCGATTCCGTGCGCCCTTATCCAATCGTGCCCTTATCTTGGTGACTTCTGCAGCGTGCCGACGCAAGGCTGGTCAGGCGCGATGGCTGCGCGGAGTTCTGTCGACAGCTTACAGCCATCGAGCTCCCGCGCGTACTCTGAACGGCGGTTGGGTGTGACCCAGCTCGGATCGACGTGCCGGCGCTGGCGAAGCCACACTTTCGCCGAGGAGACTTCGATCAGCGCCACCCGAACCTGGTGAGCGTGTTCGCCATCGAGCTCGGTCACGCCGCCTTCGTCGTTGGGCTCGTCGTACACGGCGAGGAGGAGCTCCGCCCCCAACGCGCGCCGCGCACCGTCTACCGGAGCCCTCTTGAACTCTCGCTCCAGGCGCTGGAGTGAGGCTCGATTCTCGGCCTGTTCGAGGCGCTCCGCAAAGGATGAGCTGAGATAGGGCATGCCCACGATCGCGTCGGCAAAGCGGCCCACCCGAGGCGTGAGCGCCTGCACGGCGGAACCCCCGGCGAGAGCGAGACGCACCTTCACCATCATGGACTTCTCCGTCTGTTCGGCAGGCGGCTCCATCAGGCAGAGCAAGAGCGTGTCTTTGTTGGACTCGCCAGCCACGCGGGCCAGCGACTCTCTTGAGGCGAAACCAGCCAAAGGACCGCGAATGTAGACCAGCGGTCGCGTCAGCAGGGCGTCGAGGGCTCCGTTCTCCCGGAGCTCGGGAGCGATGACGTCCCCCGCGTAGGCTCCTGATTCCCGAGAGAGAAGAATTGCCGCACGCTCGAGGAATCCTGTTTCACGAGGGCTGAGCGATCGAGCGGCCTTCTGCCATGTTCTGAGCTGCGCCTGGCGGGCGCTATCGAGCGCCGCACGTTCCCGATGTCGGGCCACAAGGAGTGAACCCAGGACCATGACCACGACCAAGGGAACCACGAGCCGCAACCACGCCAGTCGCCGTTTGGTCGAGCCAACGAGCTTACGCCCGGTCACGCTGGCCAGCACGCGCGCCGCGAGCTCGGGGTGCATCTTGGGAGTGACGAGCTGGGTGGGCATGGTGTCGTCTGCCTAGCGGCCAGGTCGGGTAAGCTGCGCGGTTTGTGCCAAGTTGCGCTCGATCAGCGAGAGCAGTTGTTCTCCCGTAACGCCAAGCCGTGCCGCGGCCTGCCCGGCGAGCGAGGTGCGGGCCACGCCGGGTCGAAAGGCGTAGGTAGGTTGGTGGTCGGCACCGAGTTCCACTTGCAGGAACCTGAGTTCAGCCAATTTCTGCTCGGTCTCCAAGCGCGCGGCGAAGGCGAGGAAGTGGGTGGTGATGAAGGTTTGCGGTCGAAGCCGCGCCAACATCCGGAGCACCAGCTCAAAGATCTCCTCACCCTCCGAGGGATTGGTCCCCGAACACAGCTCGTCCAGGATGACCATCGCACCTGCCGGTAGCCGCTCAAACAGCTCGCGGATCCGGAGCAGCTCCATGCCCAGACGACCCTCGGTCTGGTCGAGTCGTGTCTCCTGAATCAGCGAGACCACCAAGCCAGAAGCCCAAGAGAGGCTTGCCGAGCGCGCCGGAACGAACGAACCCGATTGGGCCAGAAGCTGCGCCAGGGCGAGGCCCTGAAGTAACCTCGTCTTGCCGCCGGAGTTGGGGCCGGTCACAAGCACGGTGGTGTCGTGCCGGTCGATGCTCAGATTGCACGGCACCACCCGGCTGTTTTGCGAGAACAGCAAGGGATTGATGAAATCCTCGAGCTGCCGCGGACGCTCGGCAGCCACGAACCTGGGCAGACACAGTTCGTGCCCTCGGGAGCGCGCCAGATCCAAAAATCCCAGAGCGCCGAGGTAAAACTCGAGATCGCCCAGGAGCTGCACGAGCGGCACCAGCTCGTGCTCGAAGCCGTCGAACACTGCGTCGATGAGTCGAGCCATGATCTCACCATCGCTGAAACGGTACCCGCGGACGAAGAGCTCGAGTTTGGCGAGCCACCTTCGCCAAGGGGAGAGGACGAAGGGGTTGTGTTCGTTCTCTTGGACGTTCAGCAGTTGAAATCCTCGGATCTGACCGTCGGAGCCGACCCTCACCTTGAGCTCCACCGTGGCCAGGTGTTCGTCGAAGGCGAGCAGCTCCGAAAGCGAGCGGAAGGGCTCCCCCGCCACGACCCGGCGCCCGTAAGCGGCGAGGCGCGGCAGACACGAGCCTTCCATCGTTTCGAACAGCTGCTTCATCACCTCCAGGATCTCGAGCTGTCGCCGCTCGGCACCGAAGCGCCCGACACCCAGAGGTGCCTCGAGACCAGCCCGGAAGCGTCGGAGCAGCAAGTACAGCTGCTCGAACTCGCGGCGCAACTGGGGCTCCCGTGCCACGGCAGAGAGGATCGAGCGGCGGTATTCGACGATCGCCGGATCCGACGGCGGGTGCGCCAACAGCCGGACCAAGGCGGGGGTGGTCACAGGACAATCCTCGCGACCGATCTGAATGCGATAGCACTCTGCGACGAACTCCTGGAGAAAGACGTCACGCGCGTAAAAGCTGGGATCCCACGAGGACGGGGCGATAGCGGCGCGCTCGAGGGCGCTCGCGAAGAGTCCTCCCGCGGCGCCTCCCGAGAACGCCATGACCAGGGCAGCTCGAAGCTGTTCGCGCTCCAGGCGACAAGTTGGCACGGGGTGGAGCAGATCAGGCAGCTCGCCACGTTCCTCCTGCCACTCGGAGCTGGAGGGAGAATGGTTCCAGTTGGGATGGTTGGAGCTTGGGGCAGGGTGCATGGGAACCTCCCTCCGACAGCCGGGGGTGAGTGATGTTCCCACAACGGACCGAGAAGATGGAGGTATGTGGCAGACTGCTCGAAATATGGCCGGGTATTGTGGGTGAGTGGCCCGGGTCTTGCTGCCCAGCGCAGGGCTCCGCCCTCTCGGATGTCCTGATTCTGCGCGGCGAGTGTCAGAGGGTGCGAAGGTTGTGAGGGAGAACGGTCACCGGCGTGTGGGACTCCTTGGTCAATCTCGCTCGGCACACTTCCCAAGGAAAGCGGTAGGCACCCACCACGCACAGTGGGAGCTGTCCGTGCTCGACGGGCGACGCGCCCTCGATAGGGTGCACCAAAGCTTCGTCCCCGAGCAGGCTCGCGGCGATCAAGACCGGCCCTGGTACTCCTATCAACCACTGCCGACTGGCCCGCGGATCGTCGAGATCGAGGTAGACGAGCCGCGAATGCTCGACCACGTGAAGCCCGCGACGGTTCGGCGCGAATCGTATGTTCGTGGAGTCTTCGACCGAGAGATGCGCGGGCAGCTGCTGCTCCAGAATAAGCGCACGTCGGGACAGATCGAAGACTCTCAACGTCGTCTTGCGTAGCGCTTCACTGGGGAGGAGCAGAACCAGGAGTTCCCCCTCGAGATCTCCCCAAATCTGGGCGCTGGTCGAGGTGCCGAGGTCAAGCTCGCCTGTGCGCTTCCCTGTTTCGAGCACGTAGTACCCGAGCGTTCGACGACCGTTCTTCCACGACTCCAAGCAGCGCAGGTTGTGACCGATTTGAGCGCAGTCGAGCTTTGCGCTCGCTTCCGGGACGTCGAGAGTGCGCGCTGCTTGGCCCGGTGCCTCTACCTTCCATCTCGCGCCGACGCGACTTACGCGGTAGCGCTCCTTCGCCTGGCTGGGACTCTCCGAGAGCGGGGCGAGCACTTGGGCTTCGAATGTTCGCTCCGGACCGCTTTCGAAGGAGTGAGCGCGGAGCTTACCCTCGTACAGGGCGGCACCAGCATCGATGGGCAAGGACTCGAACGTCAGCTGAGGTGTGTGCAGAACGACGGATCCCTCCCGGAGTCCCGAGACCACCTTGGCGGCTCCGAACCCGAGCGCCACCGCGCCGTCTCCCCAAGGGGAGAAAGTGGACTGCACCGGTCCTTCCGCCAGAGCCACTTCCTGGGAGCCGTCGAGGGCCACCAGGCTGACGCCGCCGGCGGGCCAGGTGGTGACGAGAGCCCAGCGTTCGTCAGAACTGAGCTTCACTGTGACGGAGCTCGGGGGCGAAGCCAAGGGGATCCTCCGGCCCTTGGCGCGCCTGTTCACGTCGAAGAACCTGAGGCTCTGCCCTTGCGAGGCGACGAACTGGTTGCCATCGTTGAGCCACGCCACGTCCCCGATGGGTATGGGGCCGCCTCCGGGAACGACTCGGTAGCGCTCGTCGCCGCGTACGGTCCAAAGGATCCGACCGTCGTCTGCTCGAACAACGGTGATCCAGCCGGTATCCCCCGACGTGACGGAGGTCGAGTGCTCGACGCCGACGATCGCGATCCGCTCCTGACGAGGAGACCAGGCAACCGCGTTCACCAGAGAGAGTCGGGGCAGAACACGCTCCCACAAGAGAGTGCCGGTAGTTACGTCAAAGGACCGAACGGCCATCTCCGGTGCGCCTCGCTCCACGTCGCCGGACCCCGCCGACACCATGCGTGTCCCATCGGGGGAGGGATGCGCTCTGACGGAAGGCTCGCCATTGCTCTGCACGTTCGAGGGATGAGGGAAGAGTCGCTCGCCTTCTTCGCTCACCCAGCGAGGACCATCGAAGCTGGGCTCCCAGTACGGCACTCGTGGCTCATCCAGCGTCGGCTTTTCGAGTGAGCGTCGCTGTGGCACCTCAACGACCAGCGCGCCAGTGCGTTCATCGAAGAGCCTGGCGGAGAGGTCCTGGTCTAGCCAAAGGTCCGGTGATACGGCGTGAGGAACCGCTGACATCAACTGCTCGCCGCTCACGCCAAAGCGTGGGGGCTCGCCGACGGCTCGTTCCAGGAGCACCAGCCCGCAATCGAAAAAAGCCTGTGCCCGAGCGCTCTCGCGACGTCGCGAGAGCTCGTGGCCGCGCAGTAGGGTTGCGACTGCCTGTTGCTCGGGATTCGGGAGCGCGAAGTGTGCTTCCACGAAGGCGGTCCACCGCTCCTCGGCCACCTTGTCGGTGGCCTGCCTCTCGAAAGTGCAGGCGCCGAGCTGGCTCTGCGCGGCCGCACCGGGCAGCGCGGAGGTCAGGCCTATCAGCAAGAACCTCACGCGAACCTTCACCTCATGAACTCCACAGCCAGAAGCGTGCCACAGTAGCTCACCTGCGCAACGCACGGATCATGCCGAAGCGCGTGGTCGCGACAACAGCAGAATGACGCCCAGTCTTCCCTAAGCCTTAACCTCGAGCTTTCGCCCTGGTGCCGACCGCACGCCTAACGGTTGGCAGCCGATACAAAGACGATATACTCCCGGGTTCTGTCGCAATGCACTCGTTGATGAGGAGAGTCCCATGTCGCTTCCAGGTAACCGAGACCTCGCCGGGCGTGTCGCACGCAGCTTCATCCTGATCGGCGCGCTCTGCCTCGGTGCGTGCAGTTCGGGTGACGACGGTGCGGAGCCGGAAGGTGTTGGCGTGGGGGGGCGGGCGGTGACGGGCGGAGCTGGGACGGCGGCTCTGGCCGGTTCACCCTCATCGGGCGGGGCTTCATCGATGGGTGGCAGCGAGTCTCTGGGCGGAGTTCCGTCAGGTGAGGGAGGCAGGCCTTCGGAAGGTGGCGCCGCCGCACTGGGCGGAGTTCCGTCAGGTGAGGGAGGAGCTTTTTCTGAGGACGTCCCGACTCCGCCCGCCGACGTGTCGTCCATTGGTGCCAACACGACCGTGGGTGTCGATTGGTCACTGGTCGAGGGGGCCACATCATACCGCATCTACTGGTCGACCTCACCGGGTGTGACGCCCGAGAACGGGCAGCTCATCGAGGTGAACGATCCCGGCGAAGTGCACGCCGGACTGACCAACGGAACACCGTACTACTATACGGTTACGGCGGTGAGGGGCGAGACCGAGTCGCCGCCCTCCCTCGAGACCAGCGCCACGCCCGGAGGTGAATGGGTGTTGAACTTCCTTGGGCATGGGCAACTCGAGGATCTCATTACCCTGGCTCCCATCAGCAAGCCTCCGCTGGCCGAGCGGAACCATGTGCTTCTCTTGGCAGAAGGGTACCTGTCCTCCGATCTGCCCCGTTTCTCCATTGACGTTTCCAATTGGATGAGCGGGCTCTTCGAGCTAGAACCCTACAGCTATTTCCAGGAGAGCTTCGTGGTCTGGTCGCTGCCCCGGGCATCCGCCACGCGGCTCGGGGGTGGGGACACGGCCTTCGTGGTTCCGGTGACCACGTCCGGCTCCACCTTCATGACGGGGAGCGGGCCTTTCACCGGCGAGCTCGCTGACCGCCTCTGGGCAGCGATCTCTGACCATCCGGTCCCGCCGTCAGAGTTCGCGAGCGGTTCTGGTGGCATGGGTACGGTCACCAAGGCCACCGCGGCCTTCCTCTTGCTCGATCCCAATCGCAATCCTCCCCAGGCTGGCGTAAGCGGCCTCACCACCACCGTTGCCAACCCGAGCTCGTCCTCCCAGCGTATCGCGACCGCCTTCGGGATCGGGCACGAGCACGAGTTCTCCCACGCCTTCGCCCGCCTCCTCGACGAGTACATGGAGGAGGATTTCGTGGATCGGGACTGGCCGACGGATGGCCAATCCAACGTCGTCAACGCCGATCAGTGTGAATCCGTGCCCTGGCGGCACCTCTTGTTCGGCGCGGGCATCAACGCCACGGACGAGCTGATCGGTGCCTTCGGGCGCTCCCACATCGGCTTCCACTCCGAGCTGCTCTGTCAGATGAACGGCTCTCACGAGAACGCCACCTACTACGGCACCTCGAACCTACGTGCGGATCACTTCTGCAATTTCTGCCGCGAGCTGGTCGCCTATCGGATCCTCTCGCGGGCGGGTGTCGTGGCCTCGTTCGACGAGTGGGAAGGCCTCTTTCGCGCTGCCTTCTACCAGCGATTCGGGATGACGATCCCGGCTCAGGTTCCTCAGGCGACCAGCGCCGGAACCACCTTCTTCGAGCCCTGCGTGAGCACGAGCCCACCCTCCCCGGGTAGCGCAACAGCCGAGACTCCTCTCATCAAGCTGCCCCCGATGACCCCGGCTGAACCCATCCGGATCGGAGGTGTGATCTTGGCGCCCGAAGATCTGTGGGAACTTGGCTGGCTGCCGTAGTGGGGTGGTGATGTCAGCTCTGGCGACCACCGAGCATCCGGGGTTCTAAAGCGAGGTATCCCAGCTCACTTTCGGCCAGACGGAGCCCCGAAGATGCGGGAGATTGCGCCGCACCAACCCCAGCTGCTCGGGGTCGGTGACGTTCCGCCGATGCTGCCACGCGTTCATGCCTTGTTCGAAGCCGGCCGCGTACTCTTCCCAGGAGCCGTAGATCCCCCGCAGGCGCTCGGCCAGCGTGCTCGCCTTCTCGAGGCAGTCGTCCTCAGAGTAGTAGCCAGCGGCTACACCGATGCGCAAGAGATCAGCCGCCCTTCCTACGTCCCAGCCCACCGAGCCGGTCTGGCCACGGAGTAGCTCCTCGATCTGATTGTCGAGGTCGTGTGTGCTCTCCACGCCATACCAGTTTCTGAGCGAGTTCACCGCTCGAGCTCGGTCCCAGGAAGCACTGTCGTCCGCTCCTGTCCAGACGCCATACACACCCGCCAACCATCGCGAGCGTGCGGTCTTGGTGCGCCAACGCATCACCAGCGCGCCGATCACCATCCCGACGATGACCAGGGCAGCCACCACTCCCATCAGATAGGGAGAGTAGTCCCGTAGCATCTGTGCCCAAACCGGTTCGGTTACCATGGGGCGAAGAGTAGGACGAAGGCCGGGGTGGCGGGCAGGAAATGCGGGGGTTCTTGACAGGTACCGTGACCTAGAAGAGGTCGACGTAGAAGTGAAGCGTCCCTCGCTTGTGGACCCAAGGACGATGAGTTGACGGACTCGCGAGGGAAAGCCGCGTACCGGTGAAGCCATGGTGTCGATCATGCCGTGCCACGAGGTGTCCCAATCCATCGCTGGCACCACGGGGTTCGCGACTGGCGAGCCTGGGCCGATGGCCCGCGCTACTCGAAACCGCCTCTCTTGTGGCAGAATTGTCCGCCCAGTTTCGGGTGCAGGGGCCACGGAGTCACCGTGGACAATCGCATCGTTTCTGGGCAAATCGGCTGGACAGTCATCCTCTCCGCCGTTGGATTTGGCTTCTTCCTGATGGGCTGTGGAGATGACGGCTCCGCTGAACGGGGTGCCACGAAAGAGGTTGGAGGCAGTGGTTCGGGGCTTGGAGGAACCGGGACAGCCGGGACGGGCTCGGGGGGGGGGAGCTCTTCGGCTGGTGGCGTCGGGGGAACCGGAGTGGGAGGTGCGGGGAATGGAAGTGGTGGACTGAGCGGGTCGGGTGCTGGTGGGACTCTCGCTGGTCTTGGCGGCGCGCTCAACGGGCAGGGTGGCACAAGCAGCAGCGTCGGCGGCGCCACGAGCGGTCAGGGCGGCGCGACCAGTGGCGAGGGTGGTGCGACCAGTGGCGAGGGTGGTGCAACCAGTGGCG
>CAYNEY010000086.1:11253-15824 GCA_964396375.1 uncultured Polyangiaceae bacterium
GCGAGGGTGGTGCGACCAGTGGCGAGGGTGGTGCGACCAGTGGCGAGGGTGGTGCGACCAGTGGCGAGGGTGGTGCAACCAGTGGCGAGGGTGGTGCAACCAGTGGCGAGGGTGGTGCTGTAGTTGGTGAAGGCGGAGCACCTTCCGAGACCCTCGTCATCGAAGAGAATGAACCTGCTGTTTGTGGGGTGCTCGGGCAGGTGGCCACCACGAACACAGGCTTCACCGGGGACGGATACCTGGACAGTGAAGATCTCTCGGGAGTGGGGATCTCCTGGATCGTCAATGTTACCACGGCGGGACAATACGTGTTGAGCTTTCGCTACGCGAATGGCGGAGCTGCCCGCTTGGCGCAACTACGTGTCGCCCATGTGGATGCGGAGTCGCTCGAATTCGCGCCAGCGCCCACCTGGCAAGACCAGACAACAACCGTGACCCTCGCGGCAGGTGACAACCACATCAGCCTGGTCGCGGCTGATCCGGACGGGCTCCCCGATATTGATTCGCTCTCTATCTCCGGGGACGGACTCGCCGCTGGCAGTTGCGCCGATTATGCGCCGGGGGCGGGGGTAAGCTTTGCCGCCCCAAGGTTCACGGACGCTTCGGTGCACGATCCGTCCATCATCAAGTCCGGTGAGATGTTCTATGTGTTCGGGTCGCATCTGGCCGCCGCCAAGACTCCGGATCTGATGAACTGGACACTGGTGGCGGGCGACGGGGTGAACGCGAACAATCCTCTGTTCGACGACGTGACGGTGGAGCTGGCGGAGGCCTTTGAGTATTCCACCGTAGTGGGGTTGTGGGCTGCCGACGTGATTCAGCTGCGGAGCAACAATCGATTTCTCTTCTACTACAACAGTTGCCAGGGCTCGTCGCCGCTTTCAGCCATGGGTATCGCCTCCTCCACCAGCATCGAAGGGCCGTACACCGACGACGGGATCTTCCTGTACTCCGGCGGCTCTGGCTACAACGCCTCCGTGCTGCCCAATGCCATCGATCCCGACGTGTTCTACGACAAGGATGGCGTCTTGTGGATGGTCTACGGCTCATACTCCGGCGGGATCTACATCATGCCGATGAACCCTGGGACCGGCTTTCCCGCCGAGGGAGAGACCTTCGGAACTCATCTACTTGGCGGCAACCATATCCAGATCGAAGGTCCGTACCTGCAGTACAGCCCGAAGAGTGACTACTACTACCTCTTTACCTCCTACGGTGGCCTCGCGGCAGGCGATGGGTACAATGTGCGTGTCGCTCGCGCGACGGCGCCCGATGGGCCGTTCTACGATCACAACGACGTGGACCAGGCCACGGTGAGATCTGCACCCTTCGACACCAGCGGCGTGAAGCTGATGGGTGACCATGTGTGGGCCAACACCGATTCCTCCCATGGCTATGTCTCCCCAGGCCACAACTCCACCTACCACGATGAGTCACAGGATCGCTATTTCATCATTTTCCACGCGCGGTTCCCGGGGCGCGGGAACTTCCATCAAATCCGTGTGCATGAGCTGTTCGTGAACGTGGACGGCTGGGTGAGCGTAGCTCCACTGCGCTACGCGCCACGCCTCCACCAAACCGACCAGAGTGACGCTGCTGTCGAGTATGTGGGATTGGGCGAGATCCCCGGAACGTATCAATTCGTCAACCACGGGAGGGAGATCTCGGGGACCGTCAAGGAGTCCGTGCAGGCAACCCTCGAGAGTGACGGGACCATCAGCGGCACGATCTCTGGTACCTGGGTCTTCGGGGGCAACAACATCGCGGTGGTCAACACCGACGGAGGCTCTTTCCGTGGTGTGGTATCACGTCAGTGGAATGACTACACGAACGAGTTTCAGATCACCTTCACCGGCGTCGATTCCCGTGGGATCTCGCTCTGGGGGATCCGCACCGGGGGCGTTTGAATGAGTCGAGTCGCGCCTCGAGCGAGCGAGTTTTCGAGGCGTTTCGACCAAGATGCTGGTAGCCTGCCCCAGCATGGCTCGCCGATGCTGGAACCTAAACGGGAAGTGGAAGATTGTCCTCGATCCTTACGAGACCGGGGAGAGTGGCTTCGTCCCGATCTACGAAAACCGAAAACCGAAAGACCGGGCCGACCGGGTCGAGTACAGCTTCGACGACGCCGAGACGCTGTGGGTACCCGGAAGCTGGAATTTCCAGAAGCCCGAGCTTACCTACTACGAAGGTCGCATCTGGTACAAAAAGTCCTTTGAGCTAAGTGAGATTGCCAAGCATCGCCGGTATTTCGTCCGTGTCGGGGCAGCCAACTACCACAGCACGGTGACGCTGAATGGGGAGATCATCGGGACTCACGAGGGCGGTTTCACTCCCTTCTCCTTCGAGATCACGCACCAGGTGCGTGTCGGGCAGAACTACCTGATCATCGGGGTGAGCAGCGCGCGTTCGGGGGACAATCTTCCGGGGAAGGTGACGGACTGGTTCAATCACGGTGGGATCACCCGTGATGTGGAAATCCTCGAAGTGCCGAGGTGCTTCATCGCTCGACACTCCCTTCAGCTCGACCCGGCCTCCCTGGGCCTTCCGAATCGGCGGATCTCGGGGAAACTCCGACTGGATGGAGTGGAGCTCCCCGAGAAGATCAAGGTGACGATTCCAGAGCTGGGGGTCGAGCAGGAAGCGTCGGTTGACGAAGGGGGCAACGCCGAGTTCTCTCTGGATGTGGAGGGAGTCCTGCTCTGGTCCCCGGAACACCCCAAGCTCTACCAAGTGATGCTGAGCGCAGGGGACGACACAATCACCGACAGGATCGGATTTCGAAGCGTGGTCGTGGATGGACAACGTATCCTCCTCAATGGAAATCCGGTGTTCCTCAAAGGGGTGTCGCTGCACGACGAGAATCCATTGCGGAAGGATCGCGCGAGTACCGAGGACGATGCCCGGTTGGTCCTTGGCTGGGCGCGGGAGCTGGGATGCAATTTTCTGCGCCTTGCCCACTATCCCCACCAGGAGAACGTGGTGAAGCTGGCAGACAGTCTGGGGTTCTTGATCTGGGAAGAGTTGCCCTTGTACTGGGGGATTGCCTGGGACAACGAGAGCGTTCTCGAGAAGGCCAAATCCCAGTACACGGAGCTCATCGACCGCGACCGGAACCGCGCGAGCGTCATCATCTGGTCGCTTGCCAACGAGACCGTGCCCAGTGCCGCGCGCAATGCGTTTCTGAAGGCGCTCGCCGAGCACGTTCGCTCGCTGGACAATACTCGGCTGCTCTCGGCGGCATGCAAGAAGGACCAAGCTGGAGACGGGCATCCCGCCGATCTCTACACCATCAATGATCCGATTCTGTCGCTATTGGACGTGATCGCCTTCAACGAGTATCTCGGCTGGTACGGGGGGGAGCCCGCAGAGTGCCGGAAGAAGACCTTCGTGGCGCAGATCAAGAAGCCGATCATCGTAAGTGAGTTTGGAGGGGACGCACTGCAGGGGTTCTTCGCCGATGCCACCACCCGGTGGTCCGAAGAGTACCAGGAGGATCTGTACCGCGAGAACCTTGCGATGTTCGACCGCATCGAGGGGCTTGTGGGATTGACCCCGTGGATTCTCGTGGATTTCATGACACCGCTCCGACAGCTGCCCCACATTCAAGACGGATGGAATCGCAAGGGTCTGGTCTCTGAGCGCGGGCTGAAGAAGAAGGCCTTCTTCGAGCTCAAGCGGTACTACGAGGGTAGAGCGGGTCGAGGAGCGATGTAGGCTTCGAGTGGCTACGAGTGCGACCGCGTGCGTGGTTGCAAGCTCAGCGCTCTTCCGCTCTTGGGATTGCGATGGACCACTCATCTGGCACCTCGCAGTGGCTGACGACACACGCTCGCGCCACGCGACCGTCATCCGTGTGTGCCTCCAAAACGAACTGGTTCGAAGCCATCAGACGCGGCCAGCCGCAGCCTTCTGGCTGGTAGTGGTACTCGCAGGGGGTTGTTGCGCAGATCTTCTTGCCATACAGCCAGATTTGCGCAGGCTCGGAGCTTCTGATGTGAAGCGTCTGGGAGGTCGAGCAGGCGGTGGCGAGTGCCAACGCAGCCAACATGGGAACCCAGGGTGATGCTTTCATGGTGTGACGCTAGCACCAGGCTCACGCATCGGGTCCCACGGAGGGAGGGTGGCTTCTCCAGTCGGGTCGCCGCCGCGAAGCTACGCTCACTCCATTTCTGTGCCGGCCAGGCCGGTGCCTAGCTCATGTGTGGAGACGTCCGACGCCGGAGGAGCGCTGTGCCGGCAGGCACGAGCCACTGGTTGCGGTAGAAATGCTGCTCGAAGGCTGGGCACCCTTCGCCGTGGAGTCGTGCGGCAAGCTCGTCGGCGGCTTCGATGAACAGCTGCTCGAGATCGCAGAGCGTGGAGGTGGCTTCCCCGAATCTTCCGGTGAGAGCCACGTGCTTACATCCACAACTGCTCGCGCAGCGGTCGAACAGCGCGCAGATCCGACAGGTGACCTCGATACGGTTCTTTTGCGCGCTCAGTCGCGCGAGCTTCTCGCGGTCGATGCCGCGAAAGACTGCCAATTTGCAGGATCATGCAGCCACCTAGAGGCTGGTTTTTGCAGGGTCATG
>CAYNEY010000087.1:0-1958 GCA_964396375.1 uncultured Polyangiaceae bacterium
CTGTGCGATATAGATCTGATGGACCTACATCGCGGGAGCACCTTGAAAGGGCTGGATCGAGGCAACCAAAGGCCTCGGTCGACTACCAGAAGGCCCGTCCCGCATGGCGCTGCTACGCGCTGTGTCGCGCCCCGCGCTGCGTGCGATCGCGGTGAGCAGCCTCGTGGCACGGTCAGACTTGCCGGTGTGGGATGCGTTGGTGGATCGCGAGTTGTGGACCGCGCTGCCTGGACAGCCTTCACGCTTGCTCAAAGCTTTGAGCAAGCGTGAGCGGCAAGTGGCTTTCGAGTTTCTTCTCCCACAACTGCAGGCAACGGAAACAGCCGATTCAGCAGCAAAGCTTCTAGGACGCCACCGAGATCTTCGCTGGCTGGTTCCGATCCTCGCGTCCGAGGCGCCATTGGAGGTGATAATCGAGGTCCTGTCGGAACTGCGGGTGCCATCGGTGGTCAATGCGCTCATTGATGCGCTGAAACACCCGAATTCGCGAATCCGAGCCAATGCTGCGCTGTGCCTTGCGGACCGTCACGAGCCCAAAGTTCTGGACGCCTTGGTCCGCGTGCTCGACGATCCTCACCGTCGAGTACGGACTGCCGCCGTCGAGTCCCTCGGGAAGCTTGGGGATCGTCGGGCGCTTCCGGCGCTGGGTGAGATCGTCGTCCATCGCCCTATTGGCAATCCAGAGTTCGCCTTGGCATTTGTGACTTGGGTGCGACTAGTTGGCGAGCCCGCGATCAAACCCCTGTCTGATTTCGTCTTCGGGCGCACCCAAAACCAGGATCACCGCTTGCGCCAATTGGCCGTTCGCGCCCTCGGGGCAACCCGGAGTCATCGTGGAGTCGAGCTGCTGCGCCAGGTTATCGAAGAGGGCAAAGTGGGTATGGTGGATGCGGCCATCCTTGGACTCGGCCAAAGTGGCCGACCCGAAGCCATCGACACTCTGCGGCTCTTGCTCCACGGCAGGTGGGGACGTGCCGCCACCAATGCCTTGGTCGAGCTCAGGATCCCCCAGGCAACAGAGGTGCTTCGGGCGCAAGCGGATCGGTACCGCGATCAAGGTGATACCACCGAGGAAGCGATGACCCGGCAGGCCCTATCAAAGCTTGGTGACGAGCCCGCGGATGCTCTTTGGTGACGGGTCGGTGGGGTCAGAACGAGCAGGTGAGAAACGCCAACGGAGGCTCCCCAGGGGATCACGCTCGCCACCCTGAGCGCATGGCGTCTTTCGGGACATTCAGCAGCCAACAGACGTGGCTGTGCGGACGTTGGTGTTGATGAGAAGACCGATCAAACTTCATTTGGCGCATGTGGTCAGGCGTTGGACAGGCGTATGGACACCGATGCGTGCTCTAGGCCGTCGAAACGCCACCATCCGATGGCGAAGAGTGCCCTGCTGGCAGCAGCTGTTTGGGGACACGACCTCGGTGAGGTTCGCTTCGGTTGACGATCTGGTCTCCCCGTGACGCGGCCACCCGACCAGTCCATCGCCGAGGCGTGTTGGTGATTGACTCATGGCCCATCAAGACACGAGCTACTTCGTACTATGAGTAACAACTCAGGGTGGACACGTTGCGTGCTGGCATCCGTCTTGCTCGTACACGGTTGCGGGACCGAGGCTGGCGTCACCGAGGAGCGCGGAATTGGGGGTGATTCCTTGGCGAACGGAGGAATGACTGGAGGAGCTGGGGCACCCGGAGTGGGTGGTGCAGCCTCGGGTGGGATTGGGACTGGTGGAGGCCATGTCGGTGCCGGCGGGATGACGGCAATGGGCGGGATGACGGCAGCCGGCGGGATGACGGCAGCTGGTGGGATGACGGCAGCTGGTGGGATGACGGCAGCTGGCGGGACGATGGCAGCTGGCGGGACGATGGCAGCTGGCGGGATGACGGCAGCTGGCGGGATGACGGCAATGGGCGGGATGACGGCAGCCGGCGGGATGACGGCAGCTGGTGGGATGA
>CAYNEY010000087.1:2058-15690 GCA_964396375.1 uncultured Polyangiaceae bacterium
GGCAGCTGGTGGGATGATGGCAGCTGGTGGGATGATGGCAGCTGGTGGGATGATGGCAGCTGGTGGGATGATGGCAGCTGGCGGGATGATAGCTGAAGGGGGCACCACTCAGGGTGAGGGTGGCCATGCATCGCTGGGAGGCAAACCGAACGAAGTGACGCCCGAGGACGGAGCGACCCTGGTTACACCCGATCCTCAAATAACATATCAGACTTTTGAAGGCTGGGGAACCAGCATGTGTTGGTGGGCGAACCGGATCGGAGCCTGGTCGAGCGAGGGCGTGAACGCATTCGTCGAGCAGCTCGTCAATCCAACCACGGGTCTCGGGTACAATGTCTTTCGGTACAACATCGGTGGCGGCGATGATCCGAGCCACTCCCACATGACTGAGTACCGAGACATGCCTGGCTTCCAGCCAACCGAGGGGAACTGGGATTGGGATGCCGATGCTCGACAGGTTGCTGTGTTGCGGCAGATCGTGAGTCTCGATGAGGACGTGATCCTGGAGGCTTTCTCCAATTCACCTCCCTATTGGATGACCAAGAGCGGATGCGCTTCTGGCAGCAGCGATGGTTCCGACAACCTCAGGGACGACGCGTACGAGCTGTTTGCCGATTACCTGACGGAGGTGGTGAAACATTTCCGAGATGAACTCGGGATCACCTTCCGTACGCTCGAACCGATGAATGAACCCAACTCGAGTTGGTGGAAGTCCAACGGAAGTCAGGAAGGGTGTCACTTCGGTGCGAGCAGCCAGCAGAGGATCATTCAGGCGGTGGGTGCTCAATTGGATGAGAAGGGGCTGACCGACACCCGCGTGAGCGCCTCAGACGAAAATAGCATGGATACCGCCTACGACATCATGCGCGGGTACGACGCGGAGACCCTCGCGTACGTGGAGCAAATGAACGTTCATTCCTACGCGGGAACAGAGCGGGCTGGCATGAGAGAGCTGGCAACGAGTTACCAAAAGCGCCTTTGGCAATCGGAATCTGGTCCGCTCAGTGTCACGCTGGCCAGCAACACCGACGCCGCGCTCTTCATGGCCGACAGAATCATCACCGATCTGCGGGAACTCAAGCCCGAAGCCTGGATCGATTGGCAGACCTTCGATACCTCGACCAACTGGACCAGCTTCAGTCTCGATGCGGCAGCGGAGCGTGCGACACCGGTCAAACGGTTCTACATGCACGCGACGTTCAGCCGCTTCATACGCCCCGGTGCGCTCTTCATTGACATCGACAACGCCAGCATGGTGGCTGCGTTGGCAGCCGATCGCCAGAGTTTGACGGTGGTGGTGGTCAACAGCGATAACTCGAGCACCAAGAGGTACACCTATGCACTGACCACGCTGGAGTCGGTGGGATCGAGCGTGGAGGTGTACCGGACATCGGCGACCGAGGATCTGGTCCAGCTCCCTTCAATTCCGGTGCAGAACTGGAGTTTCACCGCGCAAAGTGAGCCCTATTCCATCACAGCTTATGTGATACCGCTTGGTGATTGAGCGGATGAAGTGCGCTTCACTCACGCCCTCCTGAGATGCCGCCCCACACCGCTCGGCGCCGCTGAGGAGTCGCCCGAGTTCATCGAGGGAGAACGTGGTGGCCTTGTGGCGTTCCAGCCAGTGCAGACAACCTGAAGCGTCGAGCAAGATGCACTGAGCGCCCAAGCCCCGGGCGCGCGCGCGCCAGCCGGCCCCGAGTAACCCAGGAGCGCAGGCGATCCCGATGATTGCGGTGTCTTTCCCGGACAGCAGCGGCGACTCGAGAAACCGAGAGAAGCTCGAGCCGTGGGTCACCGCGAAGGCTCGTGCGCCGTGCGCCTCGGCGCGTTTGGTTCCAAGGGAGATGCTGCAACCAACACGGCAATGTGTGCAAGAAATCTCCGAGAAGCCCGGCTTGCCCCGACAGGTGCCGTCGGTGCGGGCCCGTGCGCAGCCAGGCATGACGACGAAACGACGGCCACGCGCCTCGAAGTCAGCGCGCCACGCGCGATTCAGAAGCTCGGCGCCGACCATGTTCAGGTGGTACTCTAGCGGGGCGCGTGAGCACTGAACCGTGTCTTCGCGAGGCGGGCGTGCCGCCCAGTCCTCGGACAAGAAGCTCTCGCAGTTGGCGGTGAAGACCCCGAGCCGGCGCTCTGCCTCGACCTCGAAGAGCAGCGCGAAGCCCACCACGCGAGCCAGCAACCTCTGCGCTGTCGTGACCGGTGCCGTGCCGAACATGGCGAGCCAGCCGCTGAGGCGAATCACTTCGTCGTCGTACTCGCCTGAAGCAAGCAGCCAATCCATCAGCGCCCGAAAGTCCGCGAGTGACGGCTCCATGCTGGGTGTGCACGTGGTGGGGATCTCAGTCACCAATGCCGCGAGGGAGGTGTCGCGTCGCTTCGCGTGTCCAGCGCGACGCTCACGGACAAGCTCGGTGATCAGTCGTTGATGCGAAGGCTTCCCCAGCGTCGCGGAGGCGCCGCGAGCACGAAAAAGCACGCCGAGCGCCAGGAGTTCGACCAGTCCCTCTTCGAAGCTACGTGCCGACTCATGCGTCCGGAGCCGGGCGAAGGTCCCGAAAGACTCAATCAGAGGACGCAAGGGTTCACCCTCGAGCAGCACCCAATCGGCGAGGCCGTGAACGACCTCGAGGTAGGGGTGATGGGCAGCCTCGGGGTTGAGATCGTAGGTTGGTGCGGACATGGGGTGCTTCGTGTCCCGAGCCCTCGCACGGCGCGTGCCAGAGCTCGCTGCCAGGGATGGGAGCAATTTCTGGGTTACCTCCCAGAGGCGCAGGTCAAGGGCGCGGACACTTGTTCGGGGCTTTGCGGCAACTGTCCGCGGGCGAGGCACCCACGGCAGATCACCCCCAAGCGTCCCGGCACATTCGTCTCACGCATCGCGTTGGACCGGCTCTTTTTGAAACGTGCCTATCGGCCCTTTCACACGTCCTGCTTCTGGTCTTTGGAGCCCGACTATCGAATCACCGCCAAGGATCTTGACTGGGTGATACGAGGCCTCATGGAGTTTGGGGGCCGCGCAGGTTGGGGAATCGGAGCACGCCCGTGCCGTTGACCCCTTTCCAGCAGGCAGTGGCGCGCCTACTGTCCGCCCAACGCACACCTGGTGGATTTCCCCGGGTTCCTCTGGAGGCGAGGGAGCTGGTTTGTCACTTCGGGCGTCCCGGCGGGGTCCTTCCGCAGGTGGGCTAGCCCGCACCTCGGCGTGAGGTGTCCGCGTGCTCTGCGAGCCCTCAGTCGTTAGCAGGGCGCCGCGGCAAAAACCCCGTGACGAGCTTCATGACAGCCTCGTCAGCCTCCCTGCGCCGAGCGGCGACTTGTGCCGTGTGGGAGAGCTTCTGGGCTGCCTTCTGTTCGAGAGCCACAGCCCGGCGACGCTCTTTGACCTGCTGATAGGCGGCCCGGCGCTGCTCCTTCACCGCCTCCTTCATCGCCAGGTACCGAGGATCACTGGCTCGTCGCTGCTTGGCTTTCAGGTAGGCGGCGTGACGCTGCTCCTTCGCCTCTTCCTTCCGCGAGAGCAGCCGGCGCTCGGTATCAGCCGTTGAGTTCGGATCCATCAGCTTCATCGCAACCCCCACCCGAGCGCGGCCATCGGAAAGTGCTGTGAAAATTTGGATAGATACACGGATTCGGCCTTCACTGACTGAACAGAAGCCCAGTATAGTGCGCCGGGCTCGGGGAGGCAAGTCGAGGGTGGGCTTTGGGGGCAGTACCGCCAGATGCGGAAGCAACTCCCTTGGTCATCCTTGCCGATCGACGGCCTAACCTTGGGGTCATGTCACTGGCCGTCGAGTTCCTGGTGCTAGCCTTGAGGCTGGTTGAGGGAGTAGTCGGACATGGGGCATCCGCTGAGACTGGCAATGTTGGGTCTGGCTAGCGGCTCCTGCCTGCCTTTCGCCTGTGGTGGCACAGATGGTGGGGTCGATAAGGAGGCTCTCCTGCGAAACCCACGTCGAGCGAGACGAGGTGGTGTTGGATGAAGTGGGGGTACTCTACGTGCTCGACCAGGGCACGCTTGGGTCAACTCTCTACCGGCTCGCTGTGCCGAACGCACGCGATGCGGTGTTGAAGGTGGACGCAGTGGACACCTCGCTCGTCCGTGGCCCAGACGGGCTTCCTCTGGTGCTGTCGAAGGGTGATTCCTCGTTCTCGCTGATGACACTGGAAGGCGAAGAGACCAAAGTGGATGAGGTGGGGAGGTTGGAAGGGGTGAGTTTAGGCCCTGACAGCGTCTACTTCGTGCACTATGTCAGTGAGGCACGAAGGTATCGGTTCGAGTGGGTGAGTTCGGTGGGTACGCGAACCATGCTTTGGGAAGATACGAGTTCTGGTGTGCTGTGCGAGGGCCCGAGCCGCACTCCCGTGTTCCTCCTCTCCACGGCGGCAGAACTCACCATCGTGGATCGAACGGGAGTAGAGAGCGCTCCGAACCCATCGCCGGGAGCCATAATCATCGGCTCGACTGTCGCAGAGGACAGCCTCTTCGTGCTCTCACACAGGGACCACACGCTATCTCTGTCGCGCTTTGGGGACGCCGAGAGTTTGTGGCGCCGTGAAGCCTTGCCGACTTACCCGGGGGCTTGCAGCTCGCGCCAGAGCATCTTTGACAACTGCCCGTTGGAGAGCACGACTCTCTCCTGGGCGGACCTCGAGCTGGGCGCCTCATTGCTGACAATTGCCGACCAGCCGGTGGCCTTCGTCGCTACCTCGAGTGGAAGCGGTCGCTGTGGCTGGTCGAGGATGTACGAGATCCCACCACGTTCGGTCTTGTGTGAATGGGACCGGTCTGGGGCAAGTGAGATCATCGACGGTAGGCTGATTACCTCTGTCACTGGCCGCCGAGATCCGTAGGAATCGCGGCGCGAGGGCTAGAAGCGGCCTTGCAGGCCCAGACCGGTGAGACGAGGTGTGAACCAGGGTTGAATCAGCACCTTGGCCTCTTGGGTGTCGGCCTTCGCGATTGGCTCGCGCCCTAGCAGCACCGCATCCAAAATCATCCCCGGGGTGAGGGCCAGCAGTCCCCAGCTTGCCACCTTGTCTGGATCGAGCCAACTGCCTTCCCTGGTATCCTCGGGGTCGTCTCCATCGGGTATGCGATTGGGCACCCCGCCTGCCGCCATCGTCATCAAGAAGAAGAGCCCAGTCCGCAGCCCGAGGCTGCCAACCGCCCGCCATTCGCCCTTTCGGTGGCTGAGGTGCACGATGGGCCCGCCGACGAAATAGCCCCGATACCAAGCGCCGGCAAGGCCGGGGAGAAGCCCCCGTAAGCGCCTCCCACCACATGTGCCAGGCATATGCCGTCCACGAGCAAGAGGCTGCCTGCGTAGCTGCGTGTGTCCGTGTTGGAGGTGATGAAGTCGCCCTTGGGAGGCTCGAACGCTTCGGGCTCGGCCGCAGTGGCCAGCTCAGCCACCAGCAGGGTTGCCGCGACCGCTGCACTCAGAAGACATGTCCGCTGTTCCACGAGCGGCACACTCTCGCACAGCCAACCAGCACCCCACAAGGCTGCAGCTTCACCACTTGGAGAGAGTGGTCACTCACTTCTGGTGCCTGCTCACTCAGAAGCCAGAAAGTCTGGAGTGAATCACCGAGGATGAGCGGCTCTGGAGAATGAGGTGACATAGTCCCAGAACCACGATACTTTGGTGGCTGCTCTGGACCGAGAGCGGTGGGTGGGCATGGACTCCGCCCAAAGGAGATTTCGTGACCCTCGCAACCGCACCGATCTTTGCAACCGCCCGGGTCCTGCCCGAACCTGTGACGGTGCGTCCGCTCGTCGATGATGACTTTGACGGGCTTCGCATGCTGCTCGTGGACACGCTGCGGATCACGCCGCCTGGTTTCAATTGGGAGGTACGACGCCTCGACGGCAAGCGATACCACAACCCGACGGCCCGCCTTGCGGAGCGCTTCACGCACGGATCGGCGGTATGGACGACGGCCAGTGGCCGGATCGTCGCCGCGGTTCACCCGGAAGGAAGCGGCGACGCCTGGTTCCCGATCCATCCAGACTTCCGCGCGCTCGAGCCGCAGCTCATCGAGCACGCTATCGCGTACCTCCCGCGGGGGACGCCCGCCACGCTCGACGTGGTGGTGATGCCGTACGACGTGGTGCGACAGAACAACCTGGCCGCCGCGGGCTTTCGGCCTACTGAGCGTACCGGAGCGTTCCGCCGCATGCGGGTCGGACGCGCACCTATTCCCAGCGTCCCGATCCACTCCGACTATGTGCTGCGAACGACGCGGCAGGGAGATCCGGGTGACTGCCGCCGGATCGCCGAGCTTCTCAATGCGGCATTCGGCCGAGATTTCCATAGTGGGGGGGAGATCGAGATCTTCCACGCCCGCGCGCCATCGTTTCGGGCGGACCTTGACCTAGTCGCGGAGGCCGCGGACGGCAGCTTCGCCGCCTATGTGGGTATTGCGTACGATGGGGCGAACGGGCAGGCGATTTACGAACCGGTCTGCACGCACCCGGATCACCGGCGCCATGGGCTCGCCGCCTGCCTGATGTGCGAGGGGTTGCGTCGACTCCAGGCGAGGGGAGCAACCGATGTGGTGGTCGGAACGGGAGACGCGATCGCCGCGAATCGGCTCTACGAGAGCATCGGTTTCACTGAGACCTATGTGGAACGGATCTGGCGGTGGGAAGCGCCCTCAGCCGGGTAGCGCCGTTGGAGCCCCTTGGCGTCCCCGCATCGGCCGACCAGAACCGACTGCTGGTGTCGGGCTAAGTCTTTCTTCCAGTTTTCACACCAGCAACCGTGAAGGGGTCAGGTTTCTTCTTCACCTGCTCCTCCATCATCCTCACGAAATCCTCGAAGCGCTTGCCGGGCTCGCTCGCGAAGGGTTCCAGAAGCTCGATCGTTCCCGCGATCCGATCGACCCTGAAATTGCGGAACTCCTCGCGCAGCTCACACCAACCGGAGAGAAGCCAGGCATGCCCCATGAACGACAAGCCGAGAGGACGCACCGTGCGCAGACTCACCTGACCCTTCGAGTCAGTGTAGGAAAACCGCACCTTCCGCGAGTCTCGCAAGGCCTGCCGGAGGCGCGCCATACCCGGGCCGATGCCGTGGTGGGCGCCGAAGAAGACACCGTAGAGGCGCGTTTCGTCGAGGTGGGTGAGCAGCTTCTCCGTGACGCTGGCGCGGATCTTGGCGAGTGCATCCCCAGCCGCCCGTGACAATTCCGGGTCGCTCACCGCTTCCACCAGCCGCGTCCCGAGCACCACGGCCTCGACCTCGGCCTCGGTGAACATCAGCGGCGGCAGATCGAATCCCCGCTCCAGGCGGTAGCCAATCCCCGCCTCACCTTGGATGGGGACCCCGGAGGCCATCAGATCGGCCATGTCCCGGTAGACGGTGCGCTCCGAGACCTCGAGCTTCCTCGACAGCGTCGCCGCGGTGATGGTGCGACGACGCTGGAGGAGTCCTACGAGTCGAAACAGTCTGTCGGCTCGCCTCATGACCCAACTCGATCACCCGTGGATGACGCGCTGCGAGGTGTCTTGGTAGACGTACAGTTGGATCCCAATCGGGTCGCGAAGGACGATGCTTCGGTCACCCCAGGGATTATCCCGCAACGGCAGGATTACGGGAATACCCGCCTTCGTCAATCGGGTCGCTTCGGCGTCCACATCCGACACCTCGAAGCAGAGCGTGAGGCCTTTGCCGCCGAACGTTTCAGGCGTGCACTCTCCCGCGCGCATGAACGCAAGCTCGCTCTTGCCTCCCGCTGTCAGCCCCAAGTAGCCGTCCACTTCGTGCTCTACGGTGAAACCGAAGTGCGTGGTGTAGAAGGCCTTGAGGTCGGACAGCTGGTTCACGCTGACGAGGGGTACGAGCTTCTTCAGATTCATGGAAACACTCCTTGGTTGAGGAGCTTGCAGCCTAGCGTGACCCTCCTGACAGCATTCTGTCAGGAGGGATGGGGGCTTGTGCTCGAAGCTTGCCGAGCGTGGTACCGTGGGGTCGACAATGCGTGCGAAGAGTGCCTGGGCCCTTTTGTCGTTGAGTGTCGCTCCGTGGGCCAAGAGTGTGCGAGCTGCCGACTTCGATCCCGGAGAGGATCGACCGCTGCGCGTGACGGTCGAGGCCGGGCTCGGTGTGGCCGGGACCGTGGTTGGCGGGTTTGCACTCGGCGGGAGTGCGTACGGCGTGGGAACGATGCTCGGCGCTGACACGGATTGCAAGGGTGGTGGTCACTTCTGCCTCCCCGAAAGCGCCGGTCTCGCGGTGCTCGGGGGGCTCATCGGCGCGGTCGGCGGGCTCGGACTGGGAGTGTGGATGGGGGGCTATTCGATGGACGGGAACGGAAAGCTGTGGGCTGCCTACGCCGGCGAAGGCGTGGGTCTTGCGACAGCGATTGGCCTTCCTCTGCTTCTCGACAGCGAGGACTGGATCCCCATCACGTTGCTCACTTTGCCGTTGGCGGGTGCGATCGTGGGCTACGAGATGTCAACCTCACGTCAACGCGACGTGGCTACCACCAGTCAGCCGCTCGTGCTTGGCGAGCCAGCGCCGCCGCTCCTCACGTGGTCCGGTGTGTGGTAGCTGGCGCGGTGAGCGTGCTTCATGCTGATCCTTCGCGGGAACGATGGAGCTGGCGGCCTCGGTCGGTGTAGAGCTGTGTCTCGCGCGCCATGAGGCTGGCTCCGTTCCCTACCCAGAGCACACCGGCTGGGCTAGGGTGTGGCCGCGATGACGCCGATGCGAACCCTCCAGGTTACGGTCTTCGCTGCCGTGGCTGTCTCCTGCTGCCACCAGAAGCCACCTTCGCCCCGAGTGGTGGGCGTCTTGTCCGTACCGCCCCGAGCTTCCGTGGTGACAGCCACCGAGGCACCCCCATCGGCAATCGTGCAGGCGGCGCCGCTGGTCGAGCCTGTTCAGCCCAAGCTCGCCTGGCTCGAGGAGCCCATCACGAACGATGGCTCCGCCGCACAAGAGCGTGAGCTTCCGAGCTTCGGGTCGCCTGGTCGTGACCTCCGTGTGCTTGCCATCGGCAACACGACGGTGGTGGTGGCAACCCGGCTCGGGCTCTTCACCCTTCGCGAAGACTCCGGGATCCGAGGACCGCTCTCGCTGCCCGGTGACCCTGACCCAGCCACCGTGCGAAACCTCGGCCTTGGGACGTTCGAACAGTTGGTGTACGCAGATCCGGAGGGGCGGGTTTGGGTACAGTTGCCTGGTTCGGAGCTGTTCGAGGCTCGGGGTCAGGTACCGGGGGCGAGTGCCTGGGATTTTGCCCATGGGATCCTCGCGGCCATCAATGAGCAGGGCCTCTGGCTCTCGGAGGATGGAGTCGCCTTTCGTCGGGCCCACCCAGGTCCCCTGCACGATGTCTTGGTGCGCGACGATGGTGTGGTGGTGGTACGCATGGGAGAGCTGCTCTCGGTCTCCAAGGACCGAGGATGGCAGTGGAGTGGCGCCGACGTTGGCGGGCGGGAGCTTGCTCGGGCAGGGCAGTGGATCTCGGTTTGTCGCGATCGAGCAACTCTGTCCGCCGACGGGCACACCTGGGTCAAGTCACCGCCGCGGCCGGTCGAAGAGCGCCAGTGGTTCCAGGCGTTCACCCTCGCTCGCATGCCCGCGGGCTTCGTCCAAGGGAGCCTGGCCCTGCGAGCGCTCCGGTCGGCTCCCGCCGCCAAGTCAAGACAGGCGGTCCGGGGTACCTTCGGGTGCGGCCTAGATTTAGGGAGCTTCGGTCGTCTCTCGGTGCTCCCGAGGCGACCAGCCCCGCTCGTGCCCGTACCAAGTGCTCTCGAGGCCGTGGCGGCTTGGCCAGTGGCCCCCCGTGTCCCAGCAACCCGCACCACCTTTGCCTTCCTCGCGAACGGCGAGTGCGAACCAAGGGCCGTGGTTCGTGGGAACTCCGCCTGCCCTCGCGGAGCCAGGTTCACACGGATGCCCAGCATCGCCGCTATCGACCGCAGCTCCTTGCGGGCACAGCTGCTCAATGTGCCCGAGGACTGCCAGCCCCAAGACATCGCGGACGCTTCGGGTGCGGCCGTCGTGCTGTGTGCTTCGCCTCCCCAGAATCGCACGGCCCGACTCCTGTCGGTGAGCCAGACGTCACCGTATCGCGAGGCACCCCAACTCGAGAACGGCGTCCCCTTCATCCTCGGCCAGGCGCGGGACGGAACCCTGGCGCTCGTGACCGGCATCGAGCCCTTGACCATCGCCGTGCGCGCGCCAAGCCCGATGGACGCATCCGATGCATGGCGGACGGTGCGCGTCGAGGATGCCATTTGTTACCGGGTTGCCCCCGCGGGCGCCATCGTGGCCGTGACCTTGCCGTCCCGGGACCCGCTCCGTGCCGCCCTGCTCCTCATAAGCCCCACCGGAGATGCCTCGACCCTGGCGGAGAACCTGGAACTGGGCGAGGGACTCGAGGCGGTGGAGATGGATGGCACCGAGGTCGTGGTCCGACGCCGAGCATCAGAGGGGCAGCTAGAAGAGACTCGGTTCGACACCTCTACCAGTCTCTGACTCAACTTCTTGACCACCGGTGGCTCCCATCTGCCGAAGCCATGGCCCCGGCCGGTGCTGGCTAGAGCCCGCCGCAGCCCAGTTGTTGGTTGCTGGAAAGCATGTCGTCGGCACCGCAGCCCAACAGGGAGCACTCCCCGGTGGCACATTCGAAGTCGGCGCTGCAGCGCTCGCCGTCAGCCTTGGCGGGCACACAGACTCCGGTGCTGGTGATGTCGCACACCGCGCCCTCGACACAGGTCTTCGCGCTCGCCATGCCCCCGCACGGGGCGCCCAAGGGAAGGCGCTCGACGCAGCCCTCGAGGAACTCACACCGGTACGCCGGAGCGCAGTCGACATCGTCGAAGCAGTCGCTCCCCAGACTGCCCGTTCCAACGGAGCACAGGCCCTCCGAGCAGGTGAGGCTGCTTTCGCAGACGCCGCATTCCTCACCAAGCTGGGCCTCGGGTTGGCAGAGGGGCTCACCGCCGTCCAGCGCGCCGACACAAACCAATCCAGGCTCGCATCCGAGCTGAAAACTCCCGGTTGTGGCGCAGCTCTCCCCTTCCCGTTGCAGTGCCACACAGATGGGCTCATCGGCCTCATCTGTGCACCTGCACTTCACGACTCGGCCGGCAACTGGCGCGCAGTGGGGGTTGCCGCGGCAGCTCTCACCCAGCGCCGCCGTCCCCAACACAACCTCCTCTTCGGCGGATTTCTCCTCCGATTGGCAGGCTGCCCCACCCAGAACCATCGCCACTAAGCATCCCAACCGCCATCCTGCCGTCATCGAGAACCACCTCGCCCTTCCTGATACGGCCCTTGGCCGAGAATCTTCCCTCGCGCTTCGCTGGGGAAAGGACAGAGCGATCGCCGGCCTCAGTTCAACAGGGCGCGATCGGAGGAGAAGGAGAGCCTCCTTGACTGCTGAGTTCGGTAGCGGCGAGCCGATGGTTCGGTGCCCGTTCCGATGGCATCCTAGCCTGTCGGCCCACTGCCCATATGGATCGATACGCTCAGAGGTCGTCGGCTTGCCTCTTCTGCGGTGGGGGTACGCGATCAAACCTGATCTTGCCGTCGTTGTCCCGCCAACCTGGTGAGTCGCCTACCGGTGGAGCCATGCGTGATGGCGCGCCACCGCTCGCCTTCTCGCGTTCAGCCCTCTCAATGGCAGCCACCCGTTTCCTGGACTCGCTGGCGGCGGATGATTCCTGCTCCGCCCGCAGTGCCGCTTTGCGCTGCACTTCGTGGGCTCTGACGCCCACAAATCCCACCAGGGCGGCCACCGCCACAGTGATCACGATAACTGCACGCTTTGACATTAGGAGATGATTCACGTTGCGAAGCACCAGTCGAGTAAGTTGAACCAAGAGAAGTGATCGGGCTTCTGCGGTGGGGTCATGCTGGTTACCGCTCCCCGGTCGCCCAAACCACGATTGCCCAAGCCAGTGCAAGATTGGAAGCTATGGCAAGGACAAGCACCGTTCGTCGCCGAATTGCGGTAGTCGCGAGCCGAAGAGTCTTCGCCTGCGCCGCCATCTCAAGACCGAAGAGCGCTCCCACTGAGCCACCAATCGGGATGGTGGCGACGAGACCGGTCAGGAGCGCGAGGGGCACTGCCGGCCACGCCAACTTTCCGGCTGCGGCGCCTCCGACCACAAACCAGATTTGTGCGGCCACACAGCCCAGCGCGGAACCGCTGGCGACCCACGTAAACACCGAGATCTCTCTTTTTCGCAGGAGCAGAACCACGGCAACGATAGTCAGTACCCCACACAGAGGAAGCGCCAGAGCCGCTGCTCGGTCGGTATCCCGCGTATTTCTCGCGACAACACCAAAGATAGTGTAGGCCATTGCCATCGGCCACGTCATCGCAATCATCCCGCTCGCGATGACCATCTCCTGCTCAGCTCTCATGGACCACCAGTCACCGTAACGCCCCAACATGCCGCGTAACAAATCACATGGCACTGCGTCATGTCGGTGGAAGGATCAAGCATGTTCCAGGGCTCGCTGTTGTCCGGCTCTTCCGGTGCGAGCGACGGGCACAGGCCCTCATCGTGGTCGTAGTTTGGCGAGTAGTTGTCGGTGCGAGGATTCCTGGACGAGTCACAGGTCTGAAGACACGCTCTGGTGCAATTGGCCCACGGATTCGTTCCAAAGAAGTCGCACCAGTACGGTGCCGCCTCACAGTAGTACGAGCCTCCGTTTTGATAGCAGCGTGCGGTGTAGTACGAACAATCGGTGGTACCTGCGTACTGGAGGCCGATCGGATCCCTCTGATTCACCGGATCATTTCCCACGTACCCATAGAAATTCCCCTGCCCGCCTTCCCACCGGATCGGATCCTTCGTCACCCACCGTCCCACCACCGGCTCGTAATCCCTTGCGCCAAACCGGACCAACCCCGTGTCCTCGTCGTAGAGCCCGCCGGCAAACCCGAAGGGCACGGCGTCACCATCGCCGGAGAGCACCGTCCGATTCCCGAAGGCGTCGTATTCCGCCCGCAGCAGCACATCGGAGGTGTCCGCGACGTTCACCACCAGCACCGGCGAGCCGAGTTGGTCGGTGACGATGCGGTACACCGCGCCGCTCACCACATCGACCATCAGCTCCGGGACGTTCACCTTCTCGCCGTAGATGAAACGCTTGGTGAGGGTGCCTGAAGCGTCGAGCTCCCCGGCAATCCGAAGCTGCGAGCTCCAGAGCCACTGCTTGGTGGTGACCCCGTCGATGCGCTTCGCAACCCTCCGGTTCTGGCCGTCCACCAGGTACTCGACCAGCCTCCCGTCGGGCAACTCGACGCTGCGGAGGTTTCCGAAGGCGTCGTAGGTGTACCCGGTGACGTCACCTGTGGTGCCGTGCGTCTTCGTCAGCAGCTCACCATTCGCCGTGTAGGTGAAGGAAAGGGGTCCGTAGCTCAGCAGCCTGTCCTGCGCGTCGTAGGTGCCGGTCCAGTCTGTGGTCACCCCGTTCTTGGTCACCACGCCCCGCAACCGGTTGCCGTTCGGGTCGTACTCGTAGTGCTCGGTGGCAATGTCGTTCACTACGACATCTGTCAGCCTGCCGAGCGCGTCGTACGTGTAGTCCGAGGCCCTGGTCGTGCCGAGAACCACCTCCGTCTTCCGCACGATGCGCCCGAGGGCATCCCGGG
>CAYNEY010000088.1:0-15630 GCA_964396375.1 uncultured Polyangiaceae bacterium
GAGCGGTGGCGCGTGATTTGGGACTACGACGGGCTGCACGTCAGGGAGCCCTGAGGCGTTCCACGTCCCACCTGCTTCCCACGGGCGAAGGCAGCATGTCGGGCCTTCCACCTGCAACGCTCTTTGCACTACTCGGGGCGGGGTCTAGGAAATCCAAAGCTTGTCCTCCTCGGTACGCGGCTCCTTCAGACCGGAGTGGACACAAGATCCCAAGTACGACATCCGCCTCCTTGCGCCTGTTGCCGAAGAGAGCGCCGCAGCCGAGTCGACGCCGATCACGGGCAAATTGCGCCATTTGTTGCATGAGGCGGTCAACTTGGGGGGTCTAGTCAATCCAACGACTCCATCCGAGATGCCGAACACCGGGTGGTCGTTGACGTAGTCCCTGAATATGCGAACCTGCTCTACCGAACGGTAGGCCCGCCACCGTTGGAGATTGCGTGTCATCGCGCAACTCGGGCAACTTGCTCGATCCCCCAAGTTCCCCGCTCCCCCTGCGTTGACGGAAGCTTCCGGCTAGCGCCCCGCGGGATCCCCCCCGGCTCCGCCAGTACGGCCGCAAACGTTTGACGATTCCGCACGTCCCCGAGCGGAACCCAGCATACGACACGACGAAGCCCCGAAGTTCGACTTCGAGGCTCATGGTTGACCAATCGTGTGGGCTACGCAGCCCTCGTGTGCTGCGCCTCTTCGGCTGGATGTGCTCCACCAGGCAAGCTAGGCTAACGGAAATGACCGTCGCCGAGATCCTCCAAGCACTCCGGGAGCTACCCGCCGAAGAACGCCGGGCTCTGGCGCTCGCCCTGCTGCGAGACGACGCTCCTGCGAACGCCGAGGCAAGCTCTCCCGTGGATACCTCGCACAGGTGGCCCATCTTCACAGCGCCGCTCGCTCAGGAACACCAGACGGACGCGCTTGACCATCGTCAGATTCGCGAGGCTCGGATCGATGAGCTCGTTGAGCCTAGCCTCCATGCGCATCGTCTTTGATACCTCCATCCTCGTTGCAGCCGCGGTTGCTGTCCATCCCCGACATGCAGAAGCAGTTGCGCTGTTGTCTGGCCTAGAAGATGGCGAGCATGAAGGGTTCTTCTCTACCCACGCTCTGGCCGAGCTCTACTCGGTGCTGACGAAGCTTCCTCTCGAGCCCAGAATCTCACCCAACGATGTGCTAGCCCTGAAGCAAGCACTGCGAGGCTTCCTTTCCGTCGTCCCTTGCGACTCCAAGATCTACGATGTAGCCATGCAGCGCTGTGCTGAACGCGGCCTTACCTCGGGGGTTATCTTCGATGCGCTACACCTGTGTGCTGCCGAGGAGATCCGGTCCGATGTGCTTGTCACGTTCAACGTGAGAGACTTCGAGCGGCTTTCGGCGTCCAACAGTCCACGGATTGTCGAGAAGCTGTAGCGGGGCCGCGGCGGCCTGCCACGACTGCGTAAGAGCGCCTCCCAAGGCAATCCCCGCAGCTCGCATGCAGCGAGCAGACACAGACCAAGACAACCCAGTTGCCTGAGCTCCCATTCCAAGCCCCCTGCATTTCAGCCCGACACATCCGGCATGGTGGATCGAAATGGCCGAGGGGGTACTGAGCGTTGGTGGCTGCTCCGATGTGTCTAGGTAGCCGCTTACCTCAACCCTGACCGTTGACTTGCGCCCATCTGCCTGGCGTGACCTACTTCACCCTTGAGACCTGAAGTTCTTCGTTCCTACGCCAACCGAGATTGGGCCGCTGTCGAGCGCTCGAAGCGTGAGTATTGGGCCCAAGAGTACGCGTCGCACGGGTGCCAGGCCTCCCTGCGCACCACAGACCGCCCTCCGGTCCCACCCGCAGAAGCACTCAGGCTCCATGAGCCATCGACGTCGAGGACCTCATCCGTTTTTTGCAGAGGATCGATGCCGCGAACGAGAAGCTCAGTCGCTGACGTCCTTTTTGACTCGTCCAAGGGGCTCCGAGAGTTCGTCCCGTCATAGTGGCGACTCACGCCGTCGTGACCCACGGCAAAGACATCGGAGAGGGCCGTGGTGACGAAGCGGCGCTAGATGCTGATTGGAACCACGATGTCACCACTCTCGGGGAGCTCGAAGGTCGTGGTAATCGGAGAGGGCCGCGAGCAACTCACCTCACCGAGCGCGCTGCCGTACATCGCCGATGGACACGTGACGCTCTCTTCCGTAGCGCTGCAGGTACTCGGAACTGTGTCGTCCACGCCTACCGTGACCGTGTAGCGGCCCGCCGGAGCCGGTTGCGCGACGCTGCTATACATCGGATAGGTCCTGTTTCCTACGTAGTAGCTACAGTCTCGATAGTACGCGAGGTACCAGATCTCCACGCGCCCGTCCCAGGTGAAGTCAATGGCTTCCCCGGGCGACAGGATCGCGTAGCCGGCGACGGCTGAACTGGGTGGAGGTGGGCACTCGCAACCGCACTGGTATCCCGGCGCACGGTCACCCGGGAGCGTCCCGTCGAGATAGGAGAGCCGCCACGCAGAGCAGGAGTAGCCTCCCCTAGAGAGGTAGCGCACCGTCTCCCCTGTATTCGTGATTCGGAACACCACGCTCTGACGAGCCGGAATTTCTTCCGGCGGCTCCGGCAATTCGGGCATCCCCCCAACACCGAGCCCACCCGCACCTGAACTCGACGCACCTCCGCTTTCCGCGACTCCGCCCTCGCCATTGACCGCACCCGCATCGCCCTCGACCATCCCGCCGACGCCCTCGACCATCCCGCCGACGCCCTCGACCATCCCGCCGACGCCCTCGACAGCGACGGGCGCGCCCGACTCGCCTCCGACCACGGCCGAGTCCACTGTCGAAGCCGACGTGCCTCCCGTTTCCGCTGGCTGCGTGTCGGCACTCGTCACGTTGCCTCCACACGCCACCGCCAAGACCAACACACCAAGAAACAGAGGCGAATGGGGCATAGTTCGCCTCTGCGATGCACGCCCCATGCCAAACTGTTTGGCCCAGAGTTTCGCCACTTCTGTGCCATGGCTGTGCCAGCGCGTGCCAGGTTGCCGATGTACACGCCAGCCGAGGGAGAGGGCGACGGGAGTACGCTCGCAGGCCCACGCCACCGTGTCCGGCGTGGGCCTAGCCCGTGCGTGCCTGTCGCATTCCCCTTCGCGCAGCTTGAGGTAGCGTTCCTGCGCTCTGCTCCGACTGAGCGTGGCCTAATTCACCCGTGAAACCTGAGGGCCTTCGGTTCTACGCCGACCGAGCTTGGGCCGCTGTCGAGCGCTCGAAGCGTGGGTATTGGGCCCAACAGTACGCGTCGCGCGGGTGTCAGGGCTCCCTGCGCGCCGCAGGCGACCTCCGGATCCCTGTGCAGACACGCGCCGACTCTGCGAGTCTCACTCTGCGGACCGTCGACGTCAAGGACCTCATCGGCTTTCTGCTGAGGACCGATGCAGCGATCGAGACGCTCAGCCGCTCACGTCAATCTTGACTTGTCCAAGGGACTCCGCGAGCTGCGGCTTCGTTGGTCCGTATTCGGGGCACAATGGAGTTTGCCAGAACCCCTCTCCGAGGCCTGCCCCGAAGCCCGGGGGCGCAGCTAGACGCTCCCTGCCAACTTGCTGCCAGAGCTACTCGGTGAACGAAGGTGAACGCAGCCGCACCGAGGCAAGGGCGGCTGTCTCCCTCAGCAGCCGCCCTCACCTCGCGTGGTGACTTCTGGATTTCTTCGCGCTACGTCAGCCTCCGGCGTGCGGCGAAAGCTCCACCTCGCCGTCCGCCGTCGCCAACCGGTTGACTCGCACGTCGTCAGGGAGTGCCTCGATCAGCGCATTGATCTTCGCGCTGGTCTCCGTTCCCGCGCGTTTGCGGTCCACCTCCGCCACCTGCGACGCGTGTTCGTCTGCCCGGGCTTGAATGATGGACGGTTCGGCGATGTCGGTCGTATTGAGCTTCACCCGCAGTTCGAGGGCGTCGGTCGGCGTGTGCTCCGTCCACTTGGCGATCACTTCGTAGCCCTCCTTGCTCTCGTTCGGGTTGCACTCATAGGCATACGTAGTGGCCGCAGCCTGCTGCACCTGCTCGGCAACCGTCGAGAGTCCCGGGCTCAAGGTCAGTTCCGAGAGATCCCCGTTCATCGCGAAGGCGAGGACGCGTTTCTCATAGTTGGCTCTTACCGGCAGCAAGACGCGCGCATAGCTCGCACGCAAGAAGTCACGACGGATCAGATCTCGGTGAGCCAACTGATGCACCAGACCCCCCTCCCACTCCTTCCAGAAGTACGGTAGGATGATGTAGGAGAGGTTTTCGAGCTCGAAGGCCTCGTGCACGAAGCGCACGATCGCCGACGGTGCCAGCTCCGGGGGCACGTTCGGAGGAAGGAACGCGGCCATCACCCCCTTGATGATCTCGTCTCGCTCTTCCTTCCGAAGCACGAGCGTCGGCTTGTTGTCCGCCGAGAGCTTCATTTCCTCCAACTGGACCTTCGCGTCGTTCTTCTGGCCCAGCAGCTCCGAAAGCCTTGCCTGACACATCAGCTCCAGCACCTTCGCTCGCCACTCGGATATCGCCTGGGGCGTTGGCTCTACCTCCACCGTCACCGTGTACTCGACCCAGGCTTCATTCGCGTCCAGACCGACGTGTACGTGGAGTTCCACCTCCCCCGTGGCACCGATGTAGCGATGCTTGTTCACGACGTACACATTCGGGGAATCACTCGCCTCAGCTTTCACCACATCGAGCTGGATACCAGCAACCCGGTACCCCTGCGGCACGACGAATCTGTGGGCGTACTCGTGACTGGAACTCCGATCCTCGACCCGCTTCGTGACCGGAGACAGCTTGAACGCCAGCGGTTTCGCCGGCGCTCCGGCGGGCAACCGCCGCTCATCGATGTCCCCCACGCCGAGTTCGCAGGAGACATCCATATTGGCGCGCCTGGTCAGCTCGAGCAGTCTGAGCACCTCTTCTCGGAGCACTGACCCAGGGTCCCTCACCATCACGTCCAAGGTGAGGCGCACGCCGTATTGCTCGAGCGCCACCTCCCATTTGCGCATCTTCCGGTAGTACTCATATTCTACAGCGTGCGTCTTGTTGGGGTTCACCAGTCTTCGCCTGCTCTCGTCCTCGCGCCCCACTTCGAAAGAGGTAGCAAACGTGGTCTTGTGCTCCTGCTTCGAGCGCGCGGTGGCCTTGCGCGTGCTCGACATGCTTCGCTTCAGCGACTCCTCACTGGCCTGCTTACGTGACAGAGCCAGGCTACTCGCGGCCGAGCCGGACAATTCCACGATTCCGATGGTACCTTTTCCCTGAAAGGAGGTGCTCAGATTGGCCGCGTAGTCATCTTCATTCTTGGTCGACTCACTCAACTCGCGCGCCTCGGTGTGCTCGCCCACACTCTCGTTCGCGATCTCGGCACTGACGAGCTCACTGAACTCGTGCCGCGTTCTCACCCAGGTTCGTTGCACCAGATGCACCTCCTCGCCCGGAGCCAGCGGGATGGACGTGAGCAACTCCCCCGTGCAGGTATCGACTGGTCGAAACCGGAGCCTCTCCAGGTGCAAGTAGCCGTAGAAGGGTTCCCCCATCGTGGCTTTGGAAGACGGAAGCTTTGGAGGTTTTACCTCCACGTAGTGCATGACCCGCTCGCTCGACTCCTCACTCGTTCGGACGATTACGTCCTGCTCCTCGACCACGGATCGTGCCCTAGCCCCCACAACCTTTCGCAGCTGCCCGAGGTCAGCCATGGACAGCTTCGCCACCTGTCCCATGGCTCGGAGGACCCCCTCGCTGGACGATGCAGACTTCTCGAGCGCGGAGTCGACCAGCTTCGCGGTTCGCAGAACCGCGGCCAGCTCATTGCCCGAAAGCTTCGATGACTCCTGGGCGACCTGCTCGACTATCGCGGCCAGAGCCTGCGTTTTGTCGTTGATTGGCAGCATTTCCTCGATCAACACCCATTTATGGTGCAACGGGGTGTCCGACCTCTCCGGCTCCGAAGCACAGGGGACGTAGGTGGCTTTGAAGAGCAATCTGTCTGAGATGTTCATGATATCTCCTATGTTGACGCAGTGAGGGCATCCATGACCCCTCACCTCGAACCTGCTTCTCGCGAACGCTCGGTGCCGGAACGTGAGCCCCGAACACCACACGCCCCCCTCCGCACCCCACCGGTGCGGCTACATCACCACTATGTTGCCGTTGGTAGAGACCACGGTGGGAAACCACGGCGAGGTCACCTGGCAGAAGTCGGAGCCCTGCACCACGCTGGCGCTCAAGTACTGTAACGGGTCTTGACGGACCGGCGACTGAGCCGTCGACTGCAGAGCGCACTGATTCACCAGGGACTCCATCGCCGCCGGATCGCCAAACACGCGATCCAGGATCGCGTCCACCATGATCGCCGGGGCCGCCTCGAGCGCGCGAAAGCTCCGGAAGGCGTCATCCAGGCGCCTACAGACATGCACCATGGCACTCTCCGGGATCCCGGCGAAAAGGGCCAGCCTGCGCGTTCGGAGCTCCTCCAGACTGATCCTTTCGAGCCGGAGCAGTGGCAGCAGCTCGAGCGCCATCGCGTACATGATGAAGGCGTCATCGAGATAGCCGCATCCACCCGGCGTGCTGTCCCGGATGGCGTCGTTGGGAGCCACCAGGTAAACGAGCACGCCCACCAAGAGCAGCTTCGAGCGGGGCTCGACGTTTGGGCTCTGGATCGCCTGCACCATGGACTCCACCAGCGGTGCGAGATCGGACAGGGCTCGGAGCTGGAATTCGACCCAGGCCTTGATCAGGATCTCATCATCTACCGTGGCGAACTTGCCTGGGACCCCGTCGATGGTGGCCATGCGCACTGTCTGGGCCGCATGCTGGAACGAACTCCGCGCGGCCGAGCGCATGTTCTCGGCCAAGCGACGCTCATACTCCGCCCGATTTTCGGCGCCGATCTGCTGACAGATGGTACGCGCCTGCTCAAAGAGCTGCATTGTGACTCCTCCTTCTCCCTCGCAGAGGAGCCTCCCCGCTCCTCCACACTCGACAGTCAGCCCTGATTGGTATCACGACGGCCCGGTCCACCGCAAGGTAAAATGGCAGGCGCAAACGCCAGCATCAAGTTGCGATTGTCAAACGCCTAACGGCGGAATACGCCGGGCAGGCGGGCGGACGGTAGAGCGGCAGCTATCGGAGCCGAGGCGCGTGCAAGCTTGGGGGTGCGGACACGTCAAGGTCGCGTGGTTACAGAGCATGGTGAGGGGGTTTCGTTGCGATGCGCGGTGCTGCAGCGGGCGTGCGTCGCACGACGGGCAGGGCGACGGACCAAGCGGCGCAGCATGTCGGACCAGTCGCGCCCCGACATATGGATGGCTGCGTGGATGCGGGTGGCCCCGAAACGAATCCACAGCGCACTCCACATGCTGAGCACTTCTGCCGGTCAACTCGAGACAGAGGGCGTTCATGCGCACGGGCGAGCCTCGACCCCATCGGGAAGGGGTCCGGTGACTCCGACGCGGATTTTTTGCGGTCGCAACCCAGGTGTTCTTCAAGAACCCCGAGCAACTGAGCCACCGACACGGATCTGCCAGCGCACGCTCTGGCCCCAACACTTGAGTTGCAGATCCTCGTAGCCGAGGACGCAGGCGTAGTTGAGCTTGGCGGCGAGAGCCGCATGGCGCCCGCTCGGCGGCGAGAGGAAGCCGTACTGGTCGCGCCTCCAGCAGGAAAGCGTGTCGTCCGAACGGATCCCACAGGTATGAGTGAACCCCGCCGCCAAGGACTTGAATACGCCTTCGGGGGGCGACGCTTGACCGTCTTCGTCCCAACCCCAGCAGGCTACCGTGCCATCCTCGCGAATCGCACAGTCGTGCTCGTCTCCAGCAGCCACGGCGGTGAAGATGCCATCGGGCGGCGAGAGGAGTCCATACTGGTCATCACCCCAACAGGCCAGCGTGTGATCCGCGCGCACGCCGCAGCCACGGAAGTAGGAGGTACTCACCCTCGAGAACTCTCCGTCGGGTGGGGAGAACTCCCCAGAATCGTTGCTTCCCCAGCACCAGAGCGTGCCGTCGCTGCGGATCCCGCAGGAGTGGTCACCCTTCGCCGAGATCGCGGTGAAGGCCCCCGCCGGGGCCTGCTGCGCGGCCGCCCACAGCCTGTCGTCCTGCACTCAAATCATCGCTACCGCCACGGGCGTCTGCGGCCATAGGCCCCCCTTCACCCTGCCCTGCCCCACCGCTTGCCGTCGTGCCGGAAGCTCCGCAATCATCCGACGAATCTTGGCCAAACGTCGGCGCTGTTGCCGATTCGAGAGGGGACACAGAACAACGGGCTTGGGGTTACCGCGGCGTGCGCCCAATCGCCTAAGTACGCGACCCATCACGCAGACACTGATACTGACCCGGACGCCAGATGGTGGTCTCTGCCCCGCCACAGGGCCTCCACGACGACCAAGACCCTCGTGAGCAGAGCGGCATCCTTCGACTTTCGGGCCCAGCGAATGAGTGAGCGCGCGCGCTTCTTCGTAATCCAAGCTACAGTCTCCACCGTGGGTACGTCCTTTCCGTGTAGATTTCGCAACCCGCACTTTGAGGGCGTGCCCACACATTTTTCGACCAGAACCGTGCTCGTTCATCACGATTCCAGCCGGTCCATGATCCGGTTCTGAGCGTTGATCCAGGATCGCGACCGGTGATTTAGCCCCGCCTGCTCACAAGAGTCTGCGAGTAGCCCCTTGACCTACCCGCGAGACGAACACCCGGTAGCAGCGTCACGGCGTGGGTGCCTTCCGCTCCCCACGCCGCCACTGGACAAGCCCGGCACCCCGCATCACTCGCAGGCGTAGTCGAGGAGGGCTTCTGCGTACGCAACACACATCTGCAAATCCTGGCTGCTGGTCGGATCGCAGTTGCCCAGATTGGCCTGCATGATGCTCGCACAATTGTCCAGGATGATCCGCGTTCCCATGTCGGTCTGGGTGTAGGCGGGGCGACACTCTTGTCCGAACGAGCACCCGTCACACTCAGCCGCCCATTCATCAAAGTAGTCACAGGTGACCTTGGTGCAGTCCTCGGCACAACTGGCGTAGTCTTCGCCGGCATCACAGACACCATTGCCGCATACGCTCGCGCAGTCATCCGGGCAGGTGGTGGCATCTTCGTCGGCTGTGCACTGCCCATCGCCGCACACGGCGCCCGCGCAGTCGCGAGGACAACTGGTTTCGTCTTCCCCGCTTTCGCAGAGGCCGTCTCCACAAACCGTCGAGGAGCAATCCTCCGGGCAGGACAGAGCGTCCTCATCACTCGAACAGGTTCCGTCGCCACAGCCCGGTTCAGCACAATCGGTGACACAGGTCATCGCTGACTCGTCACCTTCACAGATCCCATCGCCACACACGCTCTCGCTGGACGGGGCACCCCCATCACCCGTCCCACCGTTTCCTTCAAGCTCCCCGGAGGCCCCAGAAGAGCCCCCAGCCCCATCGCCCTTCGAGTCGTCACTACCACACGAAGGCAAACCCAAGAGACCCAGAAACAGAAGCGCAAAGAGTGGTTTCATCCGTTTTTCATCCTTGAAGTCCCGGCGAAAAGCCGGCGAACACCCGATGATACCGATTCGGAGCCAAGAGTCCGACAGAAATATTGCGGCGCGCTGGCCGAGCTCTCTCGCCTCACGTCACCCCTCATCTGCTTTCGGCCTGCTCTCCCACCATCCGGGGCCAGCCGAGCGACGCACCGAAATGTCGAGGCGACTCGCGATGCTAGAGGCCAATGGAACCAGGGCTGCACGAGCGAAATTGTGAACCAGGCCGACTGTGCTAATCCATGGCCATGAGACTTCCTTCTGGGGCAAAATGGTGTTGTGTTCTCGCCAGCGCATCGGTGGCCCTGAACTGCACCTCGACGACGGTGTCGTCAGGTGGTCCAGGCGCGAGCGAGGCCGGAGCAGCCGGTAGCTCAGGAGCGGAGCACACCGGCCAAGCGGGCACCGCCGGCGCGAGTGCGGGAGAGTCCTCGAGCGCGGGCAGCGAGAGCGTGGCTGGCACCGAGAATCTCGCCAATGGTGGAAGTGAGCCCGATGGCGGCAGAGCTGGCGAGGCCGGTACCGAGAATCTCGGCAACGGTGGGAGCGAGCCTGTTGGCGGAAGAACTGGCCAGGGTGGGAGCACCACCCGAGGAGGAGCGACGGGGCAAGGGGGCGAGAGTGGCGCCGGCGAGGCAGGCATGGCCGGCACGCCGCTAGGGGAGGAAGGTGGTGCCGGCACAGGTGGCGCATCCACCGGAGGGGACGCTGGTGCCGGCACGGTGGAGGAGTGCGCCGTAGGTGACATGCGCCTCTGTTCCGAAGGTGGCCTGTTCGGAGCCTGTGCCAGCGGAACCCAGTCGTGTCGCAGCGACCACACCTGGACCACCTGCACCATTCAACCCAGAGCCAAGGATTCCTGCGCCGAGGGGAACGACGACGACTGTGACGGCACTCCCAACGGTGGCTGCGGCTGTCTTCTGGGAGAGGAGCGGTCCTGCGCCGAGGCAGGCCTCGAGGGCAATTGCGGTCTGGGCGTCCAAATCTGCGACGCTCTGGGCACCTTCGGCGACTGCAGTGTCACGGAGGAGGCAACTGACTCCTGCGAGCCGGGAGACGACGCCAATTGCAACGGGATCCCCAACGAGGGATGCCACTGCCTGGAGGGTGAGACGCAACCCTGCGGCTCCGCCCCCGATCGTGGAATTTGCCGCCCGGGGACCTCGACCTGCATCAACGAAGTCTGGAGCGCCTGTGAGGGGGAGATCTTGCCGGAGCCCCGCGATTGCTCCTCTTCGGCGGACAACGATTGTGACGGCATCGCAGACAACACCATCGACACGGTCTGCCAATGCGCTGAGGGCTCGACCAATCCGTGTGACGAGCATCCGGGTCTGGACGGTATTGGGATCTGTCGCGCCGGAGCTCAGCCATGCGTGGTCGCAACCGATGGTCGCTCGAGCGCCTGGGGCTCCTGCGAGGGGTCGATGGGTCCGAGCACAGAGAAATGTGACACGAACAACGCTGACGAGGATTGCGACGGCTACGCCAATCTGCAGTGCAGAGCCACCAGCTGCACCAGCGCCTCCGATCTCGGATGCCAGTCGATCCTGGTCCCGGGAGGGAGCTTTTTGATGGGCCGCAGCCTGAGCGGCACGGATGCGTTCGAAACCGGCAACCCAGGGGAAGTCCCTGAGCATTCTGTGACCATCAGCCCCTTCTACCTCGACACCTACGAGGTCACGGTGGCGCGCTTCCGCCAGTTCCTGGAAGCCTACGAGGCCGGGTGGGCTCCGGAAGAGAACCAGGGGGAGCATCCTCGGATCCCCGGCTCCGGTTGGAACAGTGGGTTTGCCCTTTCGACACCGGCCGAGCTTCTGGAAAAGGTCACGAGTGGGTACGGGACCTACTCGACGACATCCGGCCCGAATGATGAGCTGCCGATCATCAACCTCGACTTCACGGACGCCTTCGCCTTCTGTATCTGGGACGGAGGCAGGCTTCCGACCGATGCCGAGTGGGAGTTCGCCGCCGCCGGCGGCAGCGAAAACCGCCTTTATCCCTGGGGTTCCGCGGCTCCTGATCGCCTGTATGCCAGCTTCGGCTGCGGAGGTGACAACGACCTTTCAGCGTGTACCTTGAGCGACCTGATCCGGGTTCATTCGTATGAATCCGGGCAGGGCCGCTGGGGGCACTACCAGCTGGCTGGGAATGCCGGCGAGTGGGTTCGTGATTCTGCGGCCAACGAAGCAACCTGGTACTCGGATGTGGGCAGCAGCTGCGACGACTGTTGTGATCTGACCGAAGACGCTACGGCCAGCCATTTCTTCCGAGGCGGCTCCTGGTACATGGGTGACAGCTGCCTCCGCTCGGCCTGGCGCTCTGCCACCAATCGCTACATCGGTAACCACAACGTGGGGGTTCGCTGTGCCCGCGACCTGTAGGCGCGTTCTGCGGAAGACAACTCAGGCACCTTCCCGTGCCAGTGACCTCGTTCGCGCGGGCACAATGACTTCGGCCTTTGGAGCTGCAACGCTGCCTGCCTTGGATGTTGCATGACTGGCGAGCCGCGTCCGTAGGCTCGTCAAGCCGGCGCATGAGGTGCGGGCAAGCGTGGGGCTTCCCTCTGGGAGGCGCGCATCACAAAGTCGGTGGGCAAGCTCACTCTGCCCGACGGGTTTCGTGGGGCCATCGCCGAACAGGGTCTCCGTGAGCTTCCGGTGCTCGGCGAGCACACCGATGAACTCTTGCGCCTTTTGCCACATCACCGCGATCCGTTCGATCGGCTTCTGGTCTCCCAGGCCCGAACTTCGGGGCTTACCCTGGTGACCTGCGACCGAGGCATCGCAGAGTACGACGTGGCGCTACTCGACGCCACGGTGTAGCGCTCCGTCGCGCGCGCCCATTCCGACGCAACTACCCCCCTCCCCTGGCCGACTTCCAACCGAGCATTTTCACAGCGTCTTTCAGCTGCGGGATCTGAAGACCCGGGAGCTCCTCTGCCCCGACATCGAGTTTCATCTCCTCGAGCTTCCGAAGCTCGACTTGGCAGCCAACAGGGCCGACGCTAGACTGACGCGCTGGGCCCGCTTCTTCGAGGCTCAGAGTCCCCGCCAGTACGACCAACTCGCCGCCGAGGATCCGATCATGGAGCTTGCCAGAAACACTCTCCGAGACCTATCCAGAAGCCCCCGAGCCCAGCGCCTGGCCGAGGAACGACGCGATGCCCTCGGCGCCCACTACCATCTCCTCGGTGCCTCCTACCAAGCCGGTGCCGCCAAGGGGAAAGCCCAAGGCCGCCGCGAGGGACGAGCCGAAGGACGAGCCGAAGGCGAGGAGAAGGGTCGCGCCGAGGGACTCCGCCTCGCTATCGGGACCGTTTGTCAGTCCCTCGGGATTGAAGTCCCCGCGAAGCGGCTCGCAGGGATGAGTACGAGACGCCTCACCAACCTGCTCGAGAAGCTGGCGCGCGAGCAGAGTTGGCCGAAGGGGTATTGAGGGGAGAAGGACGAACCTCACCCTCACGCCGGCCGGGCTGATGCGACGGCTCCTCCGCGTGTCCCGTCCAAACTGGAACCGTTCGCACCCGAAGCGCTCTAGAACTTGCCGAAGAACTCCTCGATGTCGAAGTAGACCGGAACCGCTCTGCCATCCGCCGTTCTAATGGTGAGGATGTCCGTCTGCCTCCCGTTGCACTCCGACAAGGCCTGCCGTTCGAGTTGAGCGTCCGGGTACTTGGCCCGAAGCCACGCGTATTCCGCCGGAACTCCGTCGCGACTACTCGATGCGCCGTAGATCTTCACGCTGGTGGCGCACGAAAGGCCATCGTCCGCGGAGTAGCTGATCCCAGATGGCGCATCAGGAACCTGAGCGGCACCCGTCGTCGCACAAGCGGAACTCATAAGCCCGAGCAGAACCCACCGAAATATCTTTCCCATTTGTTGAGAATACCTGCCCTCGCTGCCCCGTGTCACGCCCGTCCGAACAACAACGCGTGGGGAAACCTGACTACGGCACCGACACGAACCTCTGGCACACCTGACGCGTGGCACGGATGTACCCTCCCTCGAGCTCAGCCCCAAAGAGTGGCCCGAGGAGGCCCTCAACATCACGGTAGAGGCAAAGGGTGGCGACACAGCTCTCCGAATCGTCCTCGGGATCGTCGACCGCCGCGTCGGCGCTCGGCGTCGAGTCGATCTGCTCTTCACCGCTCAAGCTGAGCCTTCCCGTGTCACTCATCGTGCCCTCCGTGTCCCACAGGCACTTCACTCCGCTCCCGAGAGTCCACCGCATCTCGCCACCGAGACCACTCGGCGTCCAAGTCACCCACATCTGGCCACTGCGAGCAATGGTGCCGTCAGCGCCGCCAAGCTCCATCGCGAAGGGATCCGGAAGCACGACCAAAGATCTTGCGCCCGCCTCCTCCCCTGAAGGAAGCGACCACACTCCATACTCAATGCCCCCCCCATCACCACTCAGACTGGTCTCCCACGACTCGCCAGATTGCGCGAGGCCCTTGGCCTCGTCATCATCACTCGCCAGCAAGCTGTGGGCACCTAGAGCCTCGACGACTGGGCCGTCTGCCATGCCCTCGCGGAGCTCCACCGACACCTTGGTCTGACCACTGCCATCGGCCACCACATCGATCGCGGCGTATAGTCCTTCGATTGGTGCAGATGTGGCGGCGTGCTCATTTCCTGCACTCCCTTGGCCGCTCCCCGCTGCCTCGGTTTCGACCAAACCCGCGCAGCTCGACAACACCAGACAGACCATCAACCCCCAGTCGTGCATCGCAACCTCCTCCACCAGAGCTTTCCTAGCCCATTCTGCCGTTCATTCGTAGCCTGGTCACGGGGTTCTGGCGCAACGGAACCCGTAGATGTTGTAGCGCGCGGTCGACTCGGGCTCGTAGCCACGCTTCGCCGCACGGAGGAAGCTTTCCCCTTCGAAGTAGTCCCAGCTAGCCCCACGGACGGCGCGGGAGCTCCCTTGCGTAACGTTGCACACGTTAGCTCCGACGGCGGCTGCGCTGCTGTACCAACTCCGATGATACTGGTCGAACACCCACTCCTTCATGCCTCCGCCAAGGTCTAGGTGGCCCCATCTCCCCGCTCCCGCCGGCTTGCTGCCCACCGCCAGAAATGGAGTGTTGTCGCTGTCGCAGTAGTTCGCTCGGGTCGCATCCGGTGGCTCCCTCCCCCACGGGTACAGACGATTCTCAGCACCACCCGCCGCCGCATACTCCCACTCGGCCTCCGTCGGCAATCGCCCACCGTCCCACACGCAGAAAGCCTGCGCCTCGTACCAGTCGACGTAGTTGATGGGGTACCTCTCGTTCGCCCCGACCGTGTCCGTCCACGTCACCTCCCTGCCAGCTCCGCTCCCCTTCACGTACTGGATCAGATCCTCCTTGCTCGGAGGCATCAGCGGGTCCCATGCGCCCTGCCACCCCGTCCCCGCAATACTCGGGTGCTCCCCGGCACCGACGGCCGGCGGTGTTCCGTCGTATTGCTCCACGAACCTGCGGAACCTTCCCACCGTGACTTGGTACTTGTCGAGGGCGTAGGTCTCCACCGTCACGCTGTGCTCTGGCTCCTCGTCGTCCGACCCACCCGGATAGTAGTCAGCGTCCGCGTTCGCCGTGCTCCGGCCCATCATGAACGTGCCTCCAGGCACCACAATACTGGTGCAGCAGTCCTCCCCCTGGCATTCCGTCCCCGTTAGGTTCTCACACGATGCACCGGTATGAGCGGAGAGCACTACCTCCGCGCCAGCTGAGCCAGCTGAGCCAGCTGAGCCAGCTGAGCCAGCTGAGCCAGCTGAGTCGGTTGCACCGCCGGCACCGCCAGACTCGGTCTCGCCGCTCGACGGTGGACCGCCCGCCGCATCCCCCGAGTTGTCTTTCCCCGCGCCACCCTCCTTGCTTCCGCAGCCCACCGCCAGAACTCCCACTATCGCCGCACATCCGATTAGGGTCAGCGCAGAGCGCGTCAGCATCTTCATCATCCAACTCCTCTTTCCAGATGCTCCCCGCCTACCTCTCGACAGAAAGCCCTTTAGTGTAGTTTGCGTCGCGCGCGAGCGTCAACTCCATTTGGGGTAGGACAGCAAAGCTGGCACGCGAGCAGAGTTGGCCGAAGGGATACTGAAGGCCACTCCTCACGC
>CAYNEY010000089.1:0-15569 GCA_964396375.1 uncultured Polyangiaceae bacterium
GTCAGGTCCGTCGCTTCCGAGGCAACATTCCATCTCAACCTGGACCTGTTTAGTGGGTATCACCGTGAGGGATCTTGGATGGTTTGGCGAAAGTGCCCTTCCACTTCCGGTCAGGTACACGTGGAAATGATAGATCAGGATCTTGGCACCGATCAGCTGTACTTCAAGCACTACTATGCAACGTCTCCGACCAACTTATGACCAACAACGATGGAGGCGGATGAGGCTTCTCTCTTCCGTTCAAGCTGCAGCTGGAGGCATCGCTGCGATGCTTGTCTCGTCGGTCGCCGCTGCTGCACCGCCTTCGTGGTGGCATTTCGATGGGTACCTCGAAGGTAGCATGCTCATTCTCAATACCCTGGATGAGGGGGGCCTTGCGGGGGGTATTGGTAAGGGAATCGGTGTCGTAGGAATGGTACATCCCTCCCGGTCACTAGCATTCGGGACAGGCATTCGCTATCTGGCATATGGTGGGAGTGATGAATCGTACGATCGTCTCTCGTTACCGCTGCTCGCCCAGGTCGGTGTACCTCTCTCTGATCGAGGTCACGCACTGGTCTTTGGGGTCGGGTGTAACGTGAGTCATATGTGGGAAGAGGACGACAGCTACGGTGCAGAATCCTCATGGGCACCCCAATATGAAGTGCTCGCGGGTTACGCGGGTCCACCAAATTCTATGGGGCTCGCTTTCCTGGCTCAAACCGGAACTGAAGCATTGAGTAGGCAAAGCGCATTGCTTGACGTCAATGAAGTATGGTTCATTCGCATTGGTATGTCGTACCGCTGACGAATCATGCGCATGGTGTTACCACGCAGCCTGCTTGATGGATCGATGCGTAGCATCAGAGATGGGTGTTGCTGAGGTGGCAGTGGCGCGCCGCCTGCCAGGGCGAGATCCTTGCCACCACCACGCCGACACCCGCGCTCTGCGCTGGGGCCACTCCACTCCAGCGACTGGGGTACATGACCGCCCTTTGTCGAGCCCAATCGCTCGCGTTGGGGTGTCCGTTGTTCAGGTGTCCGTGGAGCGAGTGGTCTGGTGAGATCATCAAACTGGGCGATGGCTGAGCTGAACGAAGACTTCTGCGATCTGCTCCTTGCTCTCTCCGTCGCTGGCGCCGAGTACGCCGTCGTGGGTGGCTGGGCGTTGGCGTTGGATGGGCACGGGCATGTTCGTGCGCCCCAGCCTGAGAACGCCTCGCGCATTGCCCGGCGCCCGCCGCCATCGACAAGGCGTTCATCCGTCAGTACCTGACTTGGCTGCGCTATCACGGCCCCGAGGGCATCGGGCCGATCCCGGTGCCAACTCGGGACAACCCTCTCAGACCTCAGCTAGAACGCGCGAGACGGAACACATCACAAGGACCCTCTCCGTATTCGTCCGAACGCGCGTCTTCACTCGCGCCACCCGTCGTCTCACTCCCGCAGCCGCGCGACGCAACCGCAGCTTTCGGCACCGAGCGCTACCACGGGCTCATCACCCAGAAATCCGAGGTTCTGAAGGGTGACGGGAGCCGAGCCACACGAGTCACAGTGCGTTGGGAGCGGCAAGCTCTCCCAACCCCGAGCTCCGTAGAGCATCAACCCTTGACTGCCGTCAGACATGGTAACCGGATAGGAGGGTTGACCATGCGCCCAATACATCCGCTCCTCGTCATTGAAGTGCGCCCCATACGGTCCGAAAACTTCCGCGTACACCCTCCCCGCCCCCGATGAATCGAACCAAAGCTGGACCTCCGGGGTAGCCGAGAAATCGACGGGTCGTGTTAGGAGCCACAACCCGTGATCCGCGAGTCGTCCGAAATCGATGGGCAGTCCGGTCGCTGCGGGGGGTGACAGATCTGTCCAGCTCTTGCCGTCGAAGCGCGCTAGATACGGCCGCACCGGGGCCTGCCCGACGAAGGTCGGGAACCCGAGCAACACCTCGCCGTTACCAGTCTGTACCCAAAGGATCGGATCGCTCGACGCCACGTGCCCCGTATAGATCTCGCCCGGACTTCCGGGGAGCTCGATCAGCGTCGAGCGCGTCGCACCACCAGCGAAATGCTCGGACGTGACGCGCCGAGTGCGACAATCAAGCCCCGCGAGCAGCAACCCGCCGTCGGGCAGCGCCACGCCCGACATCGCTCCCGCGAGGCGCGGCTGTCCCCCGCACTCCTTCGCGTGTTGCCGCTGGCGTAGAGCCCTTTGCTTCCCGTCCGGATCGCGGAACAGGGTGCTCCGCCTCCCGGCGTCCGTGCAGTCCAGGCGCTCCCAGAGCTCGATACCATTGGGCCAACGCACATGGAACGGATAGAAACGGACGTCACAAGAGTCCCACGCCGGAAAGCTCGCGTGTTCGACGACCGTCACAAATTGATCCTTGGTCCAGCGCTCGGTGACGGAGCAGCATGCACCTGGGGCATCGGCTCCGGTCGAGAAGCTCCGCACGATCGCCTCGGGATACCTACCGCTGAACCCGAGCGCTCCGCCCCGGCCGGGCACCGCTGCGTTGGGTGGAAACCCGAAGCTCTTCGCCTGCTCCCGGAGCCCGTCGAGCAGAAAAGGCTGCTCCGTCATGCCCGCCTCGGTGATGACGTGCGCGCGGCTCACGCCTCCGTCCCGCTCCGCGAACTCGACCACGATCGCCGCCCCCTCGAGCGTGCTCACGGTTGGCGGAGAAGAACGGCTCTCGAGGACGACGTGGAAAGGGCTGACCACTTCCGCGCTGCTCGCTGCCAGCGGCGGGGCTTCGACGCCCTCGGGCGCCGGCTTCACGTTGGCGATATCGGAATGGGTTCTCGTCGGCGCGGCGACGTCGGTGCGCGGCGTCCGCGGCGGAGCTGCACATGCATGACCAAGCGCGAGCACCGCGACCAACAATGAGAGCGAATGACGACCGGTACCCATCTCACGGTCGAGGCTAGCACTCGAGCCCGAGTAAGGGGCTCCGTATCGATGCCCCGGTGGTTGGTGGTCGCAACGAGCAGGGTTGAGCATGGTGTTGGAAACGCGCTGTCCCATCCCGCACTCCTCGCGGGACATCCACCCCTGTGCCCCTTGCCTGATCCCGGCGCCAATTCGGCATAACCCTCTCAGACCCCAGCCAGCAAGCGCGAGACGGAACAGATGCCACCTCGTCCTTTCGCGCCAGCTGTTCTGGGTGAGTGGTCTTTCGATTTCCTGGCCCCCAACCATTCGGGTCACGGAGCAGTGCCGAGCCCGCCCAAAGAGAGCGTTGCGGCATGAATCCCGCCTGGTTCGAGACGGCCTGAGAACCCTATTGACAGGCGAGTCGGTGTTCCGACAGCTCTCTGAAAGCGCGGGGGCAGGCTTCGCGTGGGACAATGGGCTTCTACCCGACGGGGTGTGGCTCAGGGCGCGGCGGTGCGCCGCTTCTGGTTGCGAGGAGGGATGGAGGATTGACCATGGCGAGAAGCGCGAAGACGATTGCGTTGCGTTGCGTTGCGTTGCGTTGCGTTCTGACGGGTAGTGCCTTCTTGGGAAGCCTTGCCCATTTTGGGCAGGCGGATGCTTGGGCAGCTGAGGAAGAACCCCTGCGTGTCAGTCTGGTGGGGTGCAGTCCGGGCCTCACTGGCCAACTGCTGGCCAATAACCAGGGCAGAGGCTTCGGGAACTCCCCCGCTGACCGTCAATCCCTCGTCACTCTGGCCTATCACCACGATGCCGGTGACGTCGAAAACGCCATCAGTCTGATCGACAGGATCGAGATATGTTGGCTGAGCGTGGTCGATGTCGGCGGGCAGTCGGAGGTCCGAGGGCATTGTCCGGGGACGGGGCAGTGGCTGGTTTTCGACCGAGCGAGCAGTTCAGGGACGGAACCCTCTCCCGACAGAGTCGCCAATTGCGCCGTCACGGACCAGGTCCCTCAGTTTGAATCGTTGACGCAGAACCTCTCTTCTCCCATGGTGCATTGTTCGGAAGCGATAGCTCTCTCGACACGGATCGAACTCCCCGTCATCGAGGGTGAGCTCGATTGGGGAGATCCATCGCTGGGTTCAGCGGATCGCGCCTTGTTCATTCGCGTCGTACCAGCGGGAGAGCCCGTCATCCCCGCCGAGGAGCTGTCCTACGAAGAACTCCTCATGATCGCCAACCAGCACGGCATCTGTCCCAACTTCTCCATTCGCGCCTCCGCGCCCACGGGAGAGCAGCCGTACCCCCACATCCTCAGCGCCAACCCAGCTTTTGCACCCTTTGGCGACGACCTGAATCTGTGTCTGGGACACCGGATCGTGAATCCTACCTTCAACCTGCGCTCCCAGTGTCTCTTCACGGACGAACAGGCAGAGTACGCGCGGCTGGTGATGAGGAGCATCTCCCAGAACCACGATGACCGCCTCATGCGGCAGCTGGGTGAGGAGGAGCGGCGGTACTCCTGGAAGAACGGCGTCTCGGACACCGGGGCCACTCAGCCTGGGAATGTTGCCCTACTCGGTCTCCCTACGTCCTTCGAAGCCAACATGGCTATCTTCATCACTCGGGATCACTACTCCGCGATCGATACCGCGACCGATACCCCGGATACCTTCCTGGATCCGGTATCGCCGGGGGGGTTCCGGAGGCCCAGCCATGCAAGCCCAGCCATTGCAGTCGACCAACCCACGCATGAACTGTTCCACGTGTTTCAGGATGCTTGGTCCCGCGAGAGTCCCAGCGCGAGGGCACTGATCTTTCCAGGGACGTATTTCAGTGAGGCTCTCGCATTTTCGGTTCAGGCCACCTCATGCCTTCTGGATTTTCCGAACGAGCCTGATCCCGATCGTTGCGTTTCCTTCGCCAAGATCCTGAACCGGGCCCAGTCAGCTTCCCCCGCGAAAAATGCCTACTACGACGGCAGCTGGACTCTCCTCGCGAGCCCCGAGAGTGACACGTTGTTGGTCCCCTACAAGTCGGGGTTCTTCTGGAACTACGTCTACTCGCAGTTTGCGTACACTCCTCCTACACTGGCCCATCCCTCAGGCGTCGCTTCTCTGATCCCGAGAGAAGCGCGTGCCGATGAGTTGACACCAAAAGAGCGGCTCAGCTCCGACCAGGGATATGATTTCATCGGTCTGCTGTTTGACCAGATCGTCGGCGCCGAGGACGGCCAGGCCGTGTTCGATGTGGCAGATGATGCCCTGGTGGCGTATCTCGGGCGAAACTTCCGGGACGTGCTCTTCGACTTCCACACCGCGATGTACCTGAAGGACTACACCGACACCGACGAGCGATGGCGGTTCGACTGGGCGCACAAGGATGGGTTCACAGCGGATACCTTGATGTCGAGCCTGAAGCCGCTCCCAATTCCCCCTGATCTCTATGGACGGACCGACGACGGTTTCGCGCGAACGCGACGCACGCTGGACTCGCGCGTGGCGTGCACGGCAGGCGCCTGTACGCCTACTCTCGCAACCCTTCCCGCAGGGCAGAGTCGGTGGGGCAACAATGTCCAGCTTGGACCCTACGGAGCCACCGCACTCGCCGTCAGTCCGGATGCAGGGTGGGTCGGCCAGAACATGAAGGTGGCACTCTCCGGCGTCTCCGGACAGTCACTGCGTTTCCGTGTCTTCCGCGTGGACCGCGACGGTGAGGTCGATCTCGTCCCAACCCCGCTCTGCGGCGTCTCGCCTCTTCATGAGTGCGTCCCCATCACTCGAGAGGGCAGTCCGGGCCTTTGGTTGTCCCTGGACGTTCCGATCACTGATAGGACGGACGAGGTGCTGATCGTGGCGAGCACGGCTGGAACTCCCGCGCGCTTCGACTGGTCCTTTGGACCCGTGCAGCCGCGGCTCAGTATCGTGGAGCCGTCCACGTCGCGTCCCGCGTTCATCGGCAACGGCTCGGAGCGCCGGACCTTCGTGGTCAGGCTCATGAAACGTGACGAGACCGGTGCGCCCATCGACATCCCCCAGGAGAGCCTGACGCTCAGCGTACCCGATTGTGCCAAGGCTGCTCAGGGAGCTGACGCGTGCGACGTTCCGTCGACCAGCATCCAAGTCGTCGGGGCGAGCAGCGGTCTGGCCATTCTGGCGGTTACGCTGCCCGCGGACTTCTATCCTGAGCTGGCGCAGGGGGAGGTGCAGCTCTTCGATCTCAAGGCCGTCGCTACCAACGTGGCCGAGCCAGCGGTGGCTACAGATGCCCTCAAGGCCTCCGACGGCACCGACACCCAGGCCACGGTCTTCGTGCTCGATCGCAGTGGCAGCATGCCTGGAGAGAAGTTGACCGCGTTGAAGGCCGCTACCAAGGGGCTTCTCCAGTCACTGGTTCCCGCGGATGCCGCCACGGCAGCGACGGATCAGGTTGGCATCGTGGCCTTCAGCTTCGACGCTGTCACGCTGACCAGTCCAGCGCTCATCAGCGTGGATCAGAGCTCCATTGATGGACTCCTCTCGACCATCGATGCCATGGAAACTGTCGACAAGACGAGCATCGGCGATGGAGTGTTCGAGGCCCAGTCGATTCTGGCCGCAGCCTTTGATTCCCTGCAGCCGGCGGAACGTCCAACGCGGCAGGTGATGGTCGTCCTGAGCGATGGCATCGAGAACTGGGACGCCTTCTCCGAACTCTACTACAGAACGGATCTTGGTCCGGCTCCTACCAACGATGAGGAAGGCGAGCCTTGGATCAGTGGCCCTCTCGCGTGGCCGGCGCGAAAGCGGGCGAATCCACCACTGCCGCTTCCGGACGACATACAGACCATCGCCATCGGGAAGGACGCAGATCTGGCAAGGCTGTCGGGGCTGTCCCGGCTGACCAACAGTGCCACACTCTTTCTGCCAGTCCCGGGCGAGCCGGCTGCGGAGGCTTTGGTGATTGGGAATGCCGAGGTGTCCCGGACAGAGCTGTCAATTGGGGATGATCCCTTCGAGCTCACCCGAAGGATCGCCAACAGCCTGAGTGCTGGCTACGCGAATGGGTCGACGTACTCGCGCATTTGGGCTCAAGACCACCCAGTCGCGGAGTTCGAGACCTCCACCGGGGTGGCCCTCTCCGGGTTTGGCCCGAACGCGCAGGAGCTGAGAGTCATGGTGGTTGGCTCTCTGGCGGCGTCCCGTGGCTTTGTGCTGGTTGGTCCCGCAGGGGCGGTGGCACCAACGGCTCAGTCCGGTGACAGTGTCGCCTTCAGGATTGCCAATCCCGCGGGGGATTGGCGGCTCCAGAAGGAAGCCACTCCCGGCGTCCCAGAAACCGGCGACGAGGTCTTCTTCGTCGAAGCGACCGTGCGAAGCCCCGTCGAGCTTCTGGCCTTCGCGGATGTGGCGGATCTGGCACGCTCTGACGGCGGAGAGCCAATTGGAAGTGCCACCGTCGGAGCCCCCGTGCTCATTCGTGCCGTTCCGCGAGCGGGTCAGCCCGTTCTGGGATGCTCGGCAACGGCCACGGTGACGGGGCCGAGCGGGAGCGAGTATTGGCTCGAGCTGTACGATGACGGCCAGCATCAAGACCAAGGCGCCGGAGACGGCGTCTACGGCAGCACATTCTCGATGACTGGGCTCCCCGGCGTGTACGACATGGTGCTCGCTGTCGAGTGTGTCTCGCCACAAGAGAATATCCCTTTCCGACGCGAGCGGAGGACAGGAGTCATCTTGGCGGGCCTTGCGGCAGCAAGCGATACCGACGGCGATGGTATGCCCAACACGTGGGAAACCAGCCACGGTCTCAGTCCCACGGATCCCAGTGATGCGGACGACGACCCCGATGGCGACGAGCTCACGAATTTGGAGGAGTTCGGTGTGGGAACCAACCCCCAGGAGAGCGATAGCGACGATGGCGGAGAGTCGGATGGGTCTGAAGTCCAAAGTGGACTCAACCCCATGTCGCTCGGTGACGACCGAGTGAGCCGTCCCATCGTCCTTCCGGAGCCGGGAAACCACCTTGTCTTGTTGCGTCCCGGGATGGGCATAGGCAGCGGCACGCTGGTCGTCGAACGAGCCTCGAGCCTCGAGGGGCCTTGGAATCGACTCTCCAGCGTCTTCGAACCGGGCAACGCCTGGGCGGTGGATTCCACGGTCACCAACGGGACCAGTTACTGCTACCGGGTGCGCGCTGAGCTTGACGCCACCAGCGGCTGGTCGGTGCCGAGGTGCACCGCCCCCAACGACGACCCCTATCCACCAACGATCACCCTGATAGGGCCAGAGCCCTGCGTGGGCGGTCGTGATGTCGAACTGCGATTCGACATTGGTGATTCGGTCCTGCCAACCGATCATCCGAGTAGCATTCCGATCGATCTGGGCGTGTCAGCAACCGGCGCAAGGGAACTCCGGTATTGGTTCACTGCCGGTGATCCACCGATGGCAGCAACCTGGGAGCCGCTTTCTAACCCTCTCGTTGTGACCCTGCCGGAGTCGATAGCCACACTCTCGGTACAGGTTCGCGATGGCGCGGGGAATGTGAGTCCGCCACTCCGTATGGTGATGCCACCGTATGGCGGTTGCGTCGCTGCCGACGCTGGGCCAGACCAAGTGCTGGAATGCGAGGCGGATTCAAGCGCCACAACCATGCTCGACGCCAGCGAATCACGGGATGCCTATGGCGGTGACCTCGGTTTCCTCTGGTCGGCAGAGGACGTCGAGATTGACGAGCCTACGATCGCGAATCCGCTCGTCACCTTCCCGCTTGGCACGACCACCGCCACAGTGGAGGTTAGAAACTCGAACGGCAACGTTGCCAGCGATACGGTGGACATCACGGTGGTGGACACGACCCAGCCCATCCTGCGGGTTCCAGCGGACGTGCTCTCCGTGGGCTGCGGAGCGGTGAGCCTTGGAGCTGCTCAGGCCACAGATTCTTGTGGCGGTACCGTCACCATCACCAACAATGCTCCGGCCAGCTTCCCGCTCGGCGTTACGATCGTTACGTGGCGAGCGACCGATGCTTCGGGCAATACGGTGACAGGGAGCCAGCGCGTCACGAAGCTCCCCGTCGACGACCCCAGCTGCTGTCCGGCGGGTTCCAAGGTGATCCGAGGAACATCGAACAACGACGTCCTCAACGGGACTTCAGGGGTGGACTGCATCTTCGGATTTGGGGGACAAGACCAGATCAATGGTCTTGGCGGCAACGACATCCTGAGCGGTGGTGAGGGTGATGACATCCTCACCGGTGGCGGTGGGGATGACGTGATGCACGGAGGAAATGGACAGGATCAGCTGAGCGGAAGCGTGGGGATCGATGTCATGGATGGTGGCGGCGGGGATGACCGCTGCTGGGGCGGCGATCAGGACGACATCATCCGCGGCGGACAGGGGCAGGACGGTCTGTACGGGGAGAACGGAAACGACCAGCTCTTCGGAGACGACGGAGACGACCGCCTGGAAGGTGGACCAGGAAACGACCTGCTGAACGGCGGAGGGCTCCACGACACCTGCATCGGCGGAACTGGAACGAACACCTTCACGATGTGCCAAACCCAGCAGTGAGGCGACAAGGCAACGGCGAGGCTGTTTTCTCCGACTCCACGCGACCGTGCTACTCTTTTGGCAGGGACACCATGAGACGCTCCAAGGCTCTAGGCATCGCGGCACTGGGTCTGTTCGTTGGTGGGATAGGGGCCTGCGGCAGCGGAGCTGGGGGCCCCTCGACACCAAGCGGGCAGGCTGGAACCGGAGAAAGCGGGAGCTCTGCTGGTGGGGAGGTTGGCGATTCGGGTGAGTCGAGTGCCGGTCGTGAGGAGCCGGGCCTGGGTGGACAGAGTGGGAGTTCGGCGGGTGGCCGAGCCCCAGGCGACGGTGGACAAGCCGGACGAGGTGGCGCCGGTGGCTCCTCGAATACCGGAGGCACTGCGTCGGGAGGTCGGGCACAGGGAGGGGCGTCCTCTGGCGGCAGCGCGGGCAGTGCTGGTGTCGCAGGAGAAGTGGTGGCTGGCGGTGGCACCGGTGGGAATACTGACCCTTCGACGGGTGGACTTCCGAGCGGGGGAGGGAACAGTGCTGGTGGCGGGACCACCAGCAGCGCTGGGGGAGCGGCTGGCGGCAGCGAGGCAACCGGCGGGATCGGGGGAGCGGGCGGGCTCGACGCAGTGGGTGGCTATGGAGGCGCCGAGGGTTGTGTCGAGATGATTGTGTCGCCCGTGGCGTTTGGAGAGTCCCTGGGTGATTGGTACGTGACTCCTCTCAACGGCGGAGTGGCGCGTACGGAAAGTGGTCTGCACGTTGGGTTCAAAAGCTACCTACCAACCGACACCAGTTACGTGTACCGCCCCTGGCTCTTCGTGGCCACGTTCGAGCCGACCACGGGAGACCTCCAGAAGCTACGTCGGTATGATCCACTTCCGGCGGGGGTTGTGGATGACAACGGCGACATCCTGGCTTTCGCGGTGTCGGATGGGGAAGTCTTCGCCACGAACCTGGTATCTTCGGACGAGGACCATGTGCCGCGCAATCAGACGCTGTTCATCGGCCACCTCGATGACGACACGGTTCAGTGGGAGGTCGATCTCGGTTGGTCCTCGGCACAATACGAGGTAACCGACATCGGTTGGGATGGTGAAGCCTTTGCCGTCCATTCGTGTCTCAACTCCACCGGAGATGTTTTTGTGGCACGAGTGAGCCCGGAAGGCGAGGTGCTGCTGCCGCTCACGAAGTATGGTGATGCTTACAGCGGTGGCGGTCGACCGCTCGGGTATCGGATGTCGACGAATGCCGAGAGTGGTATGAGCTACGTGTTCGATACGCCCGGCTTCGGGCGGGGTCTGGGTGGTCACGACCGATCGGGGCGGTCGGTGGTGTGGGCGCCCGACGTCTCGATGGATCTCGTGATCCCGGAGCTCAACATTTCTGCCGACCGGGACGCCACCGATCAGGGGCTTTCCGCCGAGCCTGGGGGCGGAGTCTGGACGGCCTGGAGTCAGGGTGACGTCAACGGGAATGACCAGCAGGTCGTGGCTCATGTGACCGTGGATGGTGAGATCGATCAAGCAGTCGTCTACGCCACGTATGACTCGAGTATCGAAGGTGTCTGGCGTCCCGCCGGAGTAACGAGTCGCTCGAGCCGCGACGTTTGGGTGGCGGACGTCCTGAGCCGTGAGATTCGGTCGTACAGCATCGTGGACGCTGTTGTCTCGCCGCCGCACGCTTTGGTGCTGGACATCTTCTACGACGGTGAGAGGGCAACCCTGCTCGATGTCCGCGACACGAAAGCCTTCGATTGGCAGGACGAGCGGTGGCTCTGGTTCTCCGAGTCCCGCCCGAACGTATTTCCGGTGATCCATATCGTGAAGGTCATCGGCGACTGCCAGTACCTTCCCGCGACCAGACCGGCGCAGTAGCAGACCACGGGTCCGTGGCCTCGAGCCTGGCGTGTTGCTGCCAACATCGAGCAGTACGCCAAGCCCCGCTCGCGCGGAAATGCCACGACCTGATCTACCCCTTCACGACAGGGGCTGGCGAGCACCTAGCATCAGTCAACAGGGGGACCTGCTGGGTGATGACACGTTTCAAGTCGCCTTGGTTGCAGATGTGGCGCATGGGAAGGATTCTCCTCAGCGTCTCTGTCAGGTACAAGCCCAGCCGCGAGATGCACGAGGCACATTTCGTCGAGCATGTGGCATGCATGCAGAGGATGCGCCGGGGTGGCAAGGCACGGCTGCAGCATGACCAGACTGAAGGCACTCACCATATCTGCAACCTTGATGCCGATTCCGCTCCTCTTGTTCTCGGATCCCCTCCACGCGTTTCGTGACCTGCTCGTCGAACGCCAGCACCATCCCGTTGCACCATTGCCCCATCACCAGGACTCGAGCTGCGCTGGCGTGATGGGCATCGTGCAGGCTTGCCCGAGGCGGTGACCCAGGCGATGCGTGCAAGCCTCCGCGCAGAAGTCGCACCGCCTGCTGCTTGCCGTCCTGAAAGGGTGGCCGGTGGCGCGCACCCCTCCGGCACCTGTGGGTGAAGCACAGTCGTTGGCGCCGCTTCCCGCCCCCAAAGCTTCGCCGGGTGCCGACCACCTCGGCCGTTGGTTGACAAACCGTAGCCAACGGGCTTCCTTTGCCGGGTGATTGGTTTCTTGGCAGCCATGCTTGGGCGCATTCTCGGGGTGCCGGGGGCCTGGTTCGCAGCCCTCCTTCTTTGCACGAGCGCGCTTTGCGCCAACCCGCTCGCGGCCAAGGCTCCCACCCCCGTGGCTTCGGCCCCGCCGATTCACGAAGAGGTAGATGAAGCATCGCCGCGCGCCGCGCTCACCGAGTTCCTCCGGCTGGCAGCCGAGAACCGGTATGACGAGGCCGCGCGTTACCTGGATGTGCCGAAGGCGCGCTCCGGAGAGGGACCCCGTCTCGCGCGGCGCCTGAAGGCGGTGCTCGATCGGCATATCTGGATCGATCTCGAGACCATATCTCGGGAGGCCGCCGGCACCGTGAAGGATGGACTCCTTCCAGCCTACGAGCAGATTGGGCAGATCCCGTTTGGGCGGCGCGCGGAGCCGGTGCGGCTGTTTCGTCGTGCCGCCACGGGCGGGACGCCCGCCTGGGTCTTCTCGCGCACCACTGTCGAGCATGTCGATGCGTGGTACCTGGCGCTCGATCACCGCTTCGTGCTCGAAAAGCTCCCACCCTGGCTGCAGCGTCCGGGTCCGAAGGGGTTGCTGCTCTGGCAGTGGATCGCCCTGCCCATGCTCGGCCTGGTGGGTTTGCTGATCGGCGCGGTCCTGAGTCGACTCACGCGCAGGCTCTTGGTGCGGATCGTCGCGCGGACGCCGGTGGTGTGGGACGACACGGTAGCCATTCGTTTGCGGGGCCCGCTCACGCTTTTCTACGGGCTCCTGCTGGTGGCCCTCAGTCTGCCCTGGCTCGGCTTGTACCGTCCGGCGGCGGAGTTCACCGAGCGGGTGTTGGGGGGGCTCGCGCTCTTCGGCTTGTTCTGGGCTGCCTCGCGGATGGTGGAGATCTGGGGGCTTTTGTTGATCGAATCGCGGTGGGGACGGGAGAACGCCCACGCGCGCTCACTCGCGCCCTTTGGGATCAGGTTGGTCAAGGTGGCCATCCTGCTGGTGGCGGTGATTGTTCTTGTTGCTGCCCTCGGTTATTCCCCGACCAGCCTGATCGCTGGCCTCGGCGTGGGCGGTTTGGCCATCGCGCTCGCAGCGCAGAAGACGGTGGAAAACCTGTTTGGGGCGGTGGCCCTCAGCGTCGATCAACCGTTTCGCGTTGGGGACTTCATCAAGCTCGAGGATGTGCTTGGGACGGTGGAGGCGATTGGGCTGCGCTCCACACGGATCCGCACCCTTGACCGCACGCTGGTGACCATCCCCAACGGTCGGCTCTCGGAGATGCGCCTGGAGAACTATGGCGCCCGCGATAGGATCCGCCTTCATCTCCTGCTCGGTCTCGTCTACAGCACCACCGCGGCCCAGGTCCAAGAGGTGCTGACCGAGCTCACGCAGCGTCTCCGTGCCCACCCCAAGCTCTGGCCCGAGAGCTTGGATGTGTACTTGAAAGAGCTCGGCAGCTCGGCTCTGGTGATCGAGGTCAACGCCTGGTTCGTGGTGGAGAACTACGCCGAGTTCCAGGTGATCCGCCAAGAGATCCTGCTTGGGATCCTGCGGGTGGTCGAGGCGGCGGGCACCGCTCTCGCGTTCCCCACCACCACCGTTCATGTTCACGGGGAGGGTTAGCCAGCCAAGATGGGGCTCACTGACATCCACGCCCACGTCACACACCAGAAATTCGATCTGGATCGAGCAGCGGTGCTCGAGCGCGCGCGCGCCGCAGGACTCACCCAGATTGTCTCCAATGGCTTGAATCTCCGCGACAACCAGGCGGTGCTGGCTCTGGCTGACCAAGATCCCTTGGTCCGTCCCGCGCTCGGGCTGTATCCGGTGGACGCGGTGCTCGCCGAAATGCGGGCGGCTGGTGTCGACTATCCTCGCGAAGGGGAGGAGCACACCGCCGAGGAGACACTCGAACACCTCCGCAACCATCTGGAACGTGCCGTGGCTCTCGGCGAGGTTGGCCTCGACGGCTATTGGGTGCCCGAGGCCTTCTGGGAGCGGCAAGACCAGGTGTTCATCGAGCTGGTCCGGCTCGGGCGCACCTACGACAAGCCCCTCATCGTTCACAGTCGAAAGCGTGAGGCGCGTACCCTCGAAATCTTGCTCGAGCTTGGTCCGAGGAAGGTGGTTTGGCACTGCTACGGAGGCAAACTGCGGCTGGTGACGCGGATCCTCGAGGCTGGGCACTACCTCTCGATCCCCGCCAACGCGGAGCGGAGCGAGACTTTCCGGCGCATCCTCGCCGAGGCACCGCGGGAAAGGCTCTTGCTCGAGACCGACTCTCCGTATCTGAGCCCCGAGCCAGGGGGTGGGCGCAACGAGCCCGCCGCCGTGGCACACACCGCACGCTATGCGGCGCGGCTCTGGAACATGAGCTTCGAGGACACGAGCCAGCTCTTCGAGGAGAACCTGGCGAGGTTGTTCGGAACCTGAGCGGTTACTGGTAGTTCTGAAGTGCCCACACGTCGCCGTTCGGCAGCGTGTACGCGCCGCATGCCACCTGAGTGTAGCGGGTGCTGCTCATCGCCTCGTAATGTCCCTGCTCTCCCGAAGGCTCATCCACCTCGTGCCACATCATCGCCAGGCACGCCTCGTAGCGGTCGGTGCCCCCCACGATGCTCTCGAGGGAGCCCCAGCCCGGGCACTCGCACTGCCCGTTGCCACCGGAGCAGATCCGGGCGCGGAAGCCCGCGTGGGCCTCGTCCGCCTCGGCGTCGTACTGGGCCATCTGATCGGCGCAGTCTTCCCCCTCCGTCCAACGGGTGAGGGGAGGCAGGCATTGGCATTCCCAGCGGAACTGGTTGATGCGGTCGACGCAATCTTGATAGTAGTCACCCGTCGGCACGAAGGTGGAGGGCTGGCAGTCGGGAAGCGAGGTCTCGAGGGGTCCGGAGGCGCAGAGCGTGCTGCCTCCACCGGCTCCGTTCGTGCCTCCGGCACCAGGTTCACTCGTGGAGCCTCCGGCACCAGGTTCACTCGTGGAGCCGCCGGCACCAGGGTCACTCGTCAAGCCGCCGTTGCCCTGTTGACCCGAACCGCTGGTGCCGCCGCCTTGGGTCACCACCGTGGACGACGAACCGCCAGTCGCCGTTTCCTCCTCGCCGTCATCGCTGCTCTGGCACGCCACCAAGGTCAGACAGAGTGGTGTTGCGAGCAGCCCAGCCAAGGTCCACGCTTTTCCGATCATGTGACGACCTCCTCTTCGGGTCAGGGGTAAGCCGGAATTATGGGGGCAGAGGTGGCTTTCCGGCAAGCGTGAACGACCTCGCGCGGTCACGCCGGTCGAGCAGATCGGCGGTTGTTCGCGAGGCGCTCGAGTCCTTGGCCAAGAGCAAGCGGCGTACCGTCACGGCGCTTGCTGGCAACCTGATGAGCTGGATACACGAGGAGTTGTCTTGACGCTCGATGGCACCTTCAGAATCCTGCGGCGCAATCGAAGGCAAGTCGCGCCAACGATGTCGCCCGGAAAGACCTAGAGCATCGAGGTGGGTGGCCCACTCCTGTTTGCACGCGGTCGCCCTGTTTTCTGCCGGATTCTGGCTCAGTCTCACTCGATGGTCGGGCCGGATAGGGGCCGTTTTTGATGTTGGTCCTGC
>CAYNEY010000090.1:0-15455 GCA_964396375.1 uncultured Polyangiaceae bacterium
CGTTGGGCGTGGGCGGCTCGTTGGGCGTGGGCGGCTCATTGGGCGTGGGCGGCTCATTGGGCGTGGGCGGCTCGTTGGGCGTGGGTGGCGAGACGGGTACAAGCAGCTGCGTCGCAGGTGTGCAGAGTGGTGACCTTTGCGACCCCATGATCGACACCGCGGTGTGCCAGCGCTCGGATCGCGACTGCACGTGTGACGCAGGGACGAGTCAGTGGATTTGTGTCATGAACGGAGGTGAGGGTGGTGCTCCCGGTGAGGGTGGTGCTCCTGGCGAGGGCGGTGCTCCTGGCGAGGGTGGCGCCCCTGGTGAGGGTGGTGCTCCCGGTGAGGGCGGTGCTCCTGGCGAGGGTGGCGCTCCTGGTGAGGGTGGCGCTCCTGGTGAGGGTGGCGCTCCTGGTGAGGGCGGTGCTCCCGGTGAGGGCGGTGCTCCCGGTGAGGGCGGAAGCGGCGTTGGTGGGAGTACCTCGACTGGCGCTTGGTACCCCTGCGATGGCTCTACGGATGGCTACGACACGCTCATGATGAAGGAGGGCTCGACGTGGACAGTCACCCATGGCGGGGCACAGGTCTACGCTGGCTCGGACACGCAAGCAGCTCTCACAGCGGCCTACAACAGCCTAGGGTCCGGCCGCACCTCCAAGCAGAGCATTCTGGTGCAGGGGGACGGTGACATCCCTGCGACTGCCCAGGTGCGGATCCCAAGCTACACCATCTTGAATTGGTGTGGCACGCTCAACGTCAGCGGCGCTCCTTCTGGATCTGATCGTTCACCACTCCATGCGCGGGGCGCTACTGATATCGATATCCCGAATCTCCGGATGACCGGCTCCCCCCAGTACGGGATCTTCTTCCGCGGGACCAACAATATGCATCTCGGGCGGATCGATCTGCAGTTGACCTCGGCAGCCGGTATCGGGATCCGCGTTGATACCAGCGGATCTGCGGGCTCGGACACGTATTTCGTCACCAATCTGACCATCGACCACGTCACCGGCTCAGGGATGGGAAGTCAACTCGTGGAGACCTACGGTGTGGACGGCGTTACCATCGGCACAATCGAGGGAGACGGTGTGGGCGAGTGTGGTCTTCTGCTCAACCGCAGCATCAACGCAGAGGTCGATCTGGTAACGTGCAACGACTGCGGGACAGGCACGGGCTACGCCGCATTCCGCGTGGCCAACAGCGTAGGCTTGATCAACGGAGAGTACCCCGAAGGCAACATCCATGTGAAGAAGGTCATTGCACGGGGCGGTGGGCGTGGGATCTTCTCGGTGTCCGGATGCGGTGGGCTGACCATTGATGAGATCGATATTGCCAACACGGGCAGCACGTCGATCCTGCTCCAGAACACCTACAACACGACCATCGCGGCGGTAGGCGGCACGGTAGTGGGCGGCCTGGTCCAGATCAGCAACGACACCGACAACACCAACAGTGGTCGCTACGAACCCTCAGAGAATGTGGCCCTCCAGAACCTCACCCTGAGCGGTGGTGCCTCGGTGCGGCAGGACTGGTGTGAACAGTTTGGGGCCAACGGCTGCACGGCCACCAATATCACTGGTGGCAGCGTGTCGATGTGCGACTGACAAGCTAGCCTTCATACCACCAGGTTTTTCACCGAGATTCGATCGCGTTCCCAGACGCCCAATCCCAGTTCTCCAGCAGACGTGAGATAGGCGGGTTCGCGATCGATCTTGGCGAGCGGTGGTAGGCGGTGCACTTTCCGGGTGGCTTCGATGATTTCAGCGCCAATCACGTCGAGCGCCACCGGATCGGTCGCTATGTGAACAGACCCATGCAGGATACGGCGGTGGGGCTTCTTGTCCAGCGGGCCACCATCGTAAATCATCTTGAAGCCATCGGTGATGTGCAGCCGCATGCGACTCCTCGCGATGGGATGCGCGAAAAGCTGAGCGATCTGCGGATTGGCGTGGTTTCGGTGGTGATGATCGGGGTTGACGATGCTTCCGTGAGTGATGTTCTTGAGCGCTCCGGTGTACCCGCAGATGCTATGATCCTTGATCAGGCTGACATTGATCACCGCGGTGGCTTCAGTCAGAAAGCGCACGTAGCGCGTGGGGATCCCCTTGACCACCTCGATCGGTTTCATGGTCGCGAGCGCGTTTCTGTGGAAGCGCGCGTGGACCCCGTCCGGGAGCTTGTTCTTTCCGACGCCGACCCGGGTGCCACGCAAGAAGCTCGGGTACTGCTCGTAGACCGTGACCTGATCTGCCGGCACTCCTACCGCCAATATCGCCTCGACCAGCGGCAGAATCAGCTCAAAGTTAGTGCCCATGGCCTGTCCGGCGATGCCATTGACCTTGACCGCCACCACATCCTTGGGGTGAATGAAGCAGCGGAGCGCCGTCACCAGATCGCGCTTCTTGGTGAATTCGCACAGCCCTGCTTCCAGCATGGCGCGCGCCATATCCTCGAGAGGCCAAAGTCGATTCGGTTGCATGAGCGCCTCGGGAGCTCTGGTGGAGGTGACGCGCACGATCTCTCCCGGTCGATCCAGAGGAACGAAACCTTCTGGAGGTCGTGCGACCAGCTCTTCGGGAAAGCTCGTCCCATCGGCGCCGCTGGCCGCGCGGGGAAGCGCGAGGCTGGCGGCACTGATCACGGCTGCTGAAAGGAAGTTCCTTCGGCTGGTCAGGGCGAGCCCGCACGGTGGCAAAGACTTGGGATTTGACATGGCAACACCTCCCCACATGACATGGGGTTGAACTCTCGGAGCGCAAGCCAACGGATTGTGTCCTTTACGTCTGGGGGGTCAGCACTCGAGGGCTCGAGTCCTCGAACAACCACGGCAGCGTTCGCTCTGCCAAGTCGACCGCTGCGTTGTCGAAGGGGTGTTCGTTCCCCGGGTGGCTCTCGAGGAGGCAATTCAGCGAGGCTCCGCGGAAACGGCGGACGGTGGCACCGTAGGTGGTCGTGCAGGCAGAACTCGTACACAGGAGCAAGAGGCGGCGGTGGTCATGCTTCTTCAGCGCAGCGAGAGCTTTCTCATCCAGGTTCGCGTAACCCCCTTCTCCCAGCGCCACATGGGAGAATTCCATCGGATATCGAACCAGAAGCTCAATCGCGATCTTGGCTCCGTGGGACCAACCGACGAGAAAGGGAGGAGCCTCACTCATTGACTCGCCGAAACGGATCCGCATGGCCTCGAGGCCCCGGTCAATTTCGCGCTTCGTGTAACTTGCTTCGCCCAGAGTTACGCTCTGGGTGGCTTTGGCATCGCGGGGTAGACCGTGGGGGCAGAGCACCAGGTGTTGCTTTCGAGCCGCGGTGAACCAGCGCTGACAGGCGTGCTCCGGCCGGATCGCATGGGCGTGCAAGGCCACGATGACCGGCATGCTCGAGTCGAGGACACTCGGAACCATGACCGTGGCTGGTCCATGGTCGGCCAGGGAAAGGGAGAGCTGTAACGTGGCACGCGGAGCGGCTCTGGCACCCTCACGCGTGGGCGCGGGGGCCGGGTTGGGGAGTTGTTCTACGCCGGAGTCCGCGCGATCCACGGTGGGAGGAGAAAGGTTCGTGCTGCAGGCCGCGAGCAGAACCGAGAAGCCTGCGCTGCAGAGCCGCATGGGCTAGGTCATTGGGCGCCTGGCTCGGTACGTCCAGATAATGGCCGGTCGACGGATGCCTTCTGCTGTCGCACACCTCTCGCCACCTGGTCATCCAAACGTCACAGGGAGCGGGTACTTCAGCCTTGATGCAGGAGCCCCCGTCTGCCCCCCAGTTCCCAGTCCATGACTTCCTCCAGGTTGCGGCGCTAAATGGCACCGATCACTGTCTTACCCTGGCCGGCGAACGGGCAAATGGGCGCATCGAGCTGAGACGAGGCCAGGTCGTTCACGCGGAGTATGGCGATCTGATCGGCGAAGAAGCCATCTACTCAGCCCTTACTGACCCTGCGTTGGTGGCGCGACAGGCGCCGGGAGGGGGAGCCGAGCCTGGTCGGTCGATCTTCACGTCGACCCCTCACCTTCTGATCGAGGCTGCGCGACGCGCGGACGAGGGACTGGTGCGGCTTCCCGCGCGCCGTGAACCGCAGGCGCGCTCGGTATCGGGCCCCGCCCCGAGTTCTGTGGCGGTAGGCCCCCTCACACACCTGCACTCCAAGCTCGCGCTCGTGGTGGGGATCCTGATGGTGGCGCTGGTGGTTGGCTGGGCGGTGCTGGTTTCACCAAAGAGCCACGACCGAGACGCAAGCACCGCCAGCGGTGCCGTGTCGCAGGTAAGTTCGATCCCCGAAGAACTCGTGTTCGACGTGTCCAGTTCCGACGTGACACCCCCACGGCTACTCGGGCCGAGTGCTGCCCCGCGACCCGATGTCAATCTTGCTGTGACACCCACCATCGTAGTGCGAGCCCTGGTAGACCGGGACGGCAAGGCCCGAAAGACCCAACTGTATCGGTCGCGCCTGGAGCTTGCGGCATTTGAAGATGCTGCGCTGAGCTTTGTCTCGGGGGCTCGCTTTGCGCCAGCCACCAAGCACGGTGTCCCCGTCAGCGTATGGATTAACCACCCGGTGACATTCACCTCCGTACCCGAATCAACTGAGCCGATAGCGATCGCCGGTTCGGACACCATCGGCGCTGCGCTTGCTCCGGCACTTGGCCAGCTCTTCACTCAGAAGAGCGGTGTCCCCGTCCGTATCCAGTCGCTCGGTTCAGCATCTGCATTCACCAGCCTTTTCGACGGTTCCGCACAGATTGGGGCCGCTTCGCGCGCCATCAACCAGAAGGAACTGAGCGAGGCTGAAACGCTTGGACTCGAACTCACGGAGTTCGTGCTGGGCTATGATGGGGTGGCGGTTGTCGTGCACCCGAGCAATCCGCGCGTCAGTGCCACTTTGGCAGAGCTTGCCGCTTTGTTCGGTGAACCGACAGCTGGCGAGCCGGGAAGCTCGGGGGAACGGTTGCACCTTTATGGTCGTCCAGCGTATTCGGGCACGCATGACTTCTTCCTCGCCAAGGTGGTAAACCTGGGCGAGGATGCCGGGAGTCGCAAATTCGCGCCTCAGACCACCATTATGGAGAAGAGCGAGGAGCTGGTGGCTCGAGTCGCGAACGACCCAGCGGGCTTAGGATACGTGGGGCTTGGTCACGCGAATTCGTCAGTCAAGACCCTCGCTATCGCGGCTGGGACCGGCACACAGCCGGTTCTGCCTCAGTCGAACACCATTCGCGCGGGAACCTATCCGATCTACCGTCCGCTGCTTCTGTACACCCGAGGTCATCCTCACGGAGTTGTGGCCCAGTTCCTTCGGTTCGCCCTGGGTCCGGAGGGCCAGAAGCTGGTCACGACTCACGGTTTCGTTCAGTCCGACGTGCCTTATGAACTCAGGCTTCTGGATGAAAGCGGTGCCGCGTCGGTGGCACCGGAGGTCGTCCGGATCCGTTTCGGCACCGCAAGTCATGATCTGGATGGTGTCGCGCGGACGACGCTCTCGGCGCTGGTGTCAAAGGTGAAGAGCGGGGCGTCTGATCTGGTGGTTGTGGGGAACGCCGATGCGCGCGGTGCCACGGAGAACAACTCGGACCTCGCTGTCCGTCGCGCTCGCGAAGTGGCGGGCTACCTCAAGAAGCAAGGCGTGCACGAGCACCGGGTCACCGTCCGATCACGGGCGGCTGGTGCTCCCGTGGAGTCAAACCAGTCGGAGGAAGGGCGGGCGAAGAACCGACGCGTCGATATCTACGTGATCGAGCGCCGGTGAGCCTCGAGGCATGCGCAGAGGAGATCACCTCGGTGTAGGATCGCGACCAAGAACCTGACGCAAATCGGCTACGGCGAAGGGCTTCTGGAGTCGCGCCGAGAGTCCATGGGCCTCGAGATGATTCATGATCGGTTCCGTGGAGTACCCGCTCATCACCACCAGCCTGGCCTGGCATCCTGAGGCGCGGAGCTGCTCCAGAACCTGGCTGCCCGATAGATCACCCGGCATGGTCAGATCCACCAGGATGACATCGAACGGACGGTTCTCCAGAAGTGCGTTCTGGTAATGCGCGAAGGCTTCAGCGCTCGTACCCACGACCGCCGCGTCGTGTTCGAGAAGAGCCAACATGGAGGTGACCACCCGACGCACGGCATCGTCGTCGTCCAGCACGAGCACCCGCAGGCGAGACTGGTTCTCCAACGTCACGGACTGAACTGGCTCCTTTTCGGTGGCAGCTTCGGATGCCGGAAGGAAGACCGTAAATTGAGTACCAACCAGTGGTGTGGATTGGACGACGACACAACCATCATGCTTGGTCACGATCGAGTGGACAGAGGCGAGTCCGAGCCCACTGCCTCGTGGTTTGGTGGTGAAGTACGGATCGAAGACGCGGTCGATGTGTTCAGGAAGGATTCCGGTGCCATGGTCGCGCACGCTGATCCTGATGTAGAGACCTGGGGTCAACGCCAGGTTGTCGTTGCTGGTCACCACCGTGTTCGTGAGGCTAACCATCACCTCGCCACCACCTGGCATGGCCTGGTTGGCGTTGAGTACCAGGTTGTTGACCACCTGGCTCAGCTGGCCGTCGTCGGCTGCCACCTTCCACACTGCCTCCGGCGCCCGAAAGTCCAAGCGACTCGACGACCCGGAGAGGGCCAGCTCGGCCGCTTCGCGTACCAAGCCCACCACGTCCATCACTGTGCGCACCGGAGCGCCACCGCGGGCGAAGGTAAGGAGTTGTCGGGTCAGCCCGCGTGCGCGCTGGCAAGCACGCTCTGCTTGATCGAGCAAGGCGTCGACGCCCTTTCCGTCGCGGGCCTCCAAGCGGGCCACCGAGATGCTCCCCAGGATACCGGTCAAGATGTTGTTGAAGTCGTGTGCGATGCCGCCCGCGAGAAGTCCCAGGCTTTCGAGTTTCTGGTGACGTAGTCGCTCCGCCTCCGCCTGTTGCTCCAAGCTGATGTCACGACACACGACCACCGAGCCCTCCGGTTCGTGAAGGTGGTCACTGAGCGGCAAGACCTGCAGGGTCACGAATGGGCGGCGCTGCGGTTCTGAGCTGAGAAACCCCTTCTGTACCGCGGTGCCTTGGGGGTCAATGCCCCAAGGGAAAGCACGCGGTGTCGAAGCCAAGGCCGGCTCGAAGCGGAGTGCCTCATCGATGGAAAGCCCGATGAGCTCGTTCGGTTTCCGTCCGACCATGGTGGCCGCAGCGCGATTGACTCGAACGATCCGTCCGGTATTGTCGAGAGAGAAGACGCCCTCCGAGAGTGAACCGAGCATGGTGGAGAGACTGCGATTGAGGCGCATCAACTCCTGGGTGCGTTCTTCGACGAGCTGCTCGAGGTGCAGCCGATACTGCTCGAGTTCCTGCTTCGCCTGCTTCTGCTCAGTGATGTTGCGTGACACCCCGACTGTCATCAGGGGCTGCCCGTCCGGATCGAAGATGGGTGATTTGACGGTATGGAAGATCTGCACCAACCCATCGTGTCGAGTTACCGGTTCCTCCGGAATGTTGAGGATTCGACCGGTGTGGTACACCTCGGCATCGTCCCGCACGTACTGGGCCGTGTAGTCAACTTGGTTGAACGAGGCGTCGACCAGGTTGCGGAGCTGCTGGTTCGTCATCCCGTAGTAGTCGCAGAACGCGCGGTTGGCCCAGAGGATCCGCGAGCGTGCACCCTTGACCAAAACCATATCCGCGATCGCGTCCAGGATCTGCCGATATACCTCGGTCTGTCCGAGGAAGTGCTCCTCCCTATCAGCGTTCGAATCCGTCATACCACGTCGGAGCATAGAACCACGCGTGGTGCTTGGGAACTGCCCTTCTCCGATGCCGGGCTGGTGGCTCAGCCGCGCATGGCCTCCAGGGGAGACATCCGGGCGGCTCGTACCGCTGGCAGAAACCCCCCGAGAAGGCCCATTATCAGCGCGAAGACCAGGGCTGTGAGCAGCGTTTCTGGGTTCGGATCGAACGAGAATACCATCTCCGACCAGCTCTGGAAATTCATCATGGAGAGCTCGACCGAGCCAAGCGCGAGAGCACCCGAGCAGCCCAACAGGCCTCCAAAGCCAGCCAATGCCAGCGACTCGAACAAGAAGGCGGCGAGGATCTGGAACCGTCCGAACCCAAGCGCGAGCAAGGTGCCGATCTCGCGGCGTCGGTGAGCGATGCCAGCATACATCGTGATCATCGCACCCACCATGGCGCCAAGGGAGAAGAAGACCGCGATGGTGGTTCCGAGCGCGGTGATGAAGATCCGTGTGCCTTCCGAGACCTTGTCGAAGTAGTCGGGCTCGCGCAGCACCGAGAGGCCGAGGCGCTTGTCCGATTCGAGTGCCTCGCGGAGTCCGTCGAAGGCATCGGGCGATTCGAGCTGAACCCTTACCGAACTCACATCGCCGAGTCGACCGAATGCCGCCCGCAACGTGTCGAGATCTGCCCAGATCTCCGACTCATAGGAGGTGCCGGCGGCCTCGAAGATCCCCACGACGGTGAGCGGGCGATTCTTGCGCAGGTCGAAGGACTGACCCAGATCCATGCCACGGAACCGCCCGCGCAACCGAGCACCGATCACGACCTCATCGGTACCGGGTGCCGAGGCTCGCCCAGCCACGATCCGTAGCCCCGGTCGAAGGCTGGCCGATTGCGGATGCACGCCTCGAATCTGCACGTTACTCACCCCCCCTACCGTTCCAGCCTTCTCGAGACCAAGCACCATCACCAATTCGGGAACAGCCAAGGGTTGCCCGTCTTTCCGAGCGATGCCGGAGTGAGAAGCGATCACGCTCACCGTGGCGTCATCGATGCCGCTCGCCATCTCTGCGTCGCTTCCGCGTCGGAGGACCAACCCAACATCGCGGCTGCCCGACGAGGTCATGGTCTTTCTGATCCCGGACGAGAGCATCAGCGCAGCCGCCAAGACGAACACCACCAAGCCAATTCCGAACACCGTGGTTGCCGTACTGCTCTTTCTGACCAAAAGGCTGCGAAGATTGTAGCGAAATGGAATCATAGGCTATCTCACCTGTCGAAGAGCATCGGTGACGCGTAACCGCGAAGCCTGCCATGCGGGGAGTGCGCCGGAGAGCACCGAGAGCACGAGCACCAGGCTGATGGCGAGGCCCAGAGTAGGGAGCTCGATCCGGAAATACGGGAAGTAGGCTCCCATGTTCTCCTCCAACCATCGACCCATGCCTCGCTCCACGATCGGATAGCTGATGAGGATCCCCATGCCACCGCCGATCAGTCCGGCGGCGATGGACTCACCGAGCACGAAACCGAACAGATGTGCCCGCGAGAAACCGAGCGCGCGCATCGCACCATATTCGTTGGTGCGCTCACGCACTCCCATGGCGATGGTGTTGCCGAGGATCAGGCACATGATGCCGAGGATAACCAGCGACACCAAATCCAGGGCCGAGAGCACGGCGCTGATTCCCGCGAGGAAGGAGGCGTTGAAGCTTCGCTCGTCTTGGCTCAGCGTCTGAATCTCCTGGCTCTCGAAGGCACGGTCGATGGTCTGCGAGATCTCTGCGGCACGCCCTGACTGCTCAATGCGGCTCACCACCCAGCCAATCTGGTTCTTGCGTGATTCGGGGAGAAGATCGTTGAGTCGAGCCCAGTGAAATACGAAGGTGGAACGATCCACGCTTTTCGCAGTGGCGGTGTAGATCCCCGAGATGGTGAAGGTCCAGGGTTGCTCGGGAGTGGTCGGATAGATACCGCTCTCGAGGGTAACCCGATCGCCGATTTTCCAGCCTAGCTTCTGTGCCAAGGCGTCGCCCACGATTGCCCCGCTGCGATCCTCCTTCCACTTGGCGAGCACGTCCGCCGATACCTTCATCTCGTTGTAGACGTCGAAGACCGTGTCGGTGTCCGCGGCTAGAGTGGAGAAGAACTCGGTTTCGTGGTTCGGATCTTTGCCGCCGAACCAGTTGGCAAAGGTCGCAGCGCGCACACCAGGGATGGCGCGCACGGTGTCGATATAGCGCTTCGGCAGGCTCATGACGAAGGTAACCTTGTGGCGTGTGACCACGCGATCCTTCGGTGCTACCTCGGTGGCCACCGTCCATGCATAGACCACCGTGCGCAGGGTGATGAAGGTGAGGACCGAGATCGCAATGCCAAGGATGGTGAGCAGTGTCCGAACGCGGTTGCGGAGCAAGTTGCGGACGGCAAGTCCCGCCAAGGTCATGAGAGAAGTCCCTTGTCGAGGCGGCGGATCACCGACGCTCGCTCGGCGGCAGCTGGATCGTGTGTGACCATCAGGATGGTTTTGTTCATCTCCGAAGCCAAGCGCACCAAGAGATCCAAGACGCCATCTGCCGACTGACGATCCAAGTCCCCGGTCGGTTCGTCGGCGATTATCACGGTTGGATCGGTTACGATCGCCCGCGCGATGGCCACGCGCTGCTCCTGGCCCCCAGAGAGCTGGCGCGGATAATGGCCCAATCTATCTTCGAGACCTACCACGCGGAGTGCGGTCTCGGCGCGCCGCTGTCGTTCGCGCTTGGGCAGATCGGTGAGGAGCAAGGGGAGCTCCACGTTCTCGAGCGCGGTCAACACCGGCATCAGATTGTACTGCTGGAACACGAAGCCGATGGTTCTCGAGCGCCACTTGGCGAGCATGGCTTGACTCAGCTGATCCACGCGCTGCCCGGCCACTTCGATGCTGCCGCTGGTCGGAGAGTCCAGCCCTGCGATCAGGTTGAGCAGCGTCGACTTGCCGGAGCCGCTCGGGCCCATCAAAGCCTCGAAGGCTCCGGCGTCGACGTCGAGATCCAGGCCATCAAGGACGCGGACGCTCTCACCTCCGCGCTCATAGACCTTTCTTATGCCACGCAGGACTATCAAGGGAGGATTGTGGGTCATTGGATTGGTCTCACGAAACGGGCCTACCTCAGGAACCTTCAGCCTTGACCGCGCGCCCGTCGGCCAGTGCGGTCGGTGGTCGATCGACGATTCGCGTGCCGGGTGCGGGCCCTCCCAGGACGACGAATGAGTTGGAGAGTGCCTCGCCGGTGGTGATGGCAGTGAAGCGTGCCAGTTCACCGTCGAGCACGAAGACACCGCGTTTACCGGTTCGCTCTACGACCGCAGACTTGGGGACGATGATCCGTTGTGGAGCGGCGAGCTGCTGCTCATCCAGCGGAGCATTCAACATCGACACGCGGGCAGCCATGTTGGGCCAAATGCGTGGTGCCTGATCGGTGATGCGCACCTTGACGGTGGCTGTGGCCTTGGCCCGATCGAGCCTGGGGCTGATGGTGGCCACCGCGCCACGCAACCGTCGCTCGGGGTCCGAGTCGAGCACGACTTCGCAGGGACCGCCATCGCGGATCCTGGAGAGCTTGGATTCTGGGACGTCGACTTCGACCAAGAGAGATTCGAAATCTGCAAGTTCGACCAGGGGCATCTCAGGCCCCACCACATCCCCAATCTGCGCAGGTCGCGTTACTGCGGTGCCGTTGATAGGAGCCAAAATGACATTCTGCCGCAGCACTTGGTCGAGCGAACCCGCCTCGGCCAGCGCCACTTTGATCTCGGCTTCACTCGCCTTGGCTTCGCTCTCGAGGGCGACCAGCCGCGCTGCAAGATCGTCGATAGAGGCGCGTGCTACGGCACCACCTTCGACGAGTTGCTGCTCTCGCTCCAGCTGGATGCGGGTCTCGCTCAGGCGTGCCCAGGCGGCGGCAGCACGGGCGCGGGCCGAGTTGATGCGCGCTGTGGCCGAACCCAGCGCCATGCGTTCATCGGTGGGATCCAGTTCGAAAAGCACTTCGCCGACTCGGACCGCCTGACCTTCGCTGATCCGCACCTTCGCGACACGTCCGAAGCGCTTGGTGCCGACGCGGGCCACTGTCTGGGGGATGACGGTACCGGTTGCGGTGAGCTCGACGCTCGGCTGCCCGGAGGTAAGGGTGGTGATCAGAGTGGTCTTGACCTCGGGCCGGAAGAGCTGTGCTTCGGCGTAACCGTACAGGGCGTGGGCGCCGAAGAGCGCGGCGCCCAGTCCAAGTCCCCACCCCAGCCACGCGCCGAGGCGAGATCGGCGCGCAGGCGCGCGATCGATACGAAGTGATGCGAGATCGCTCGAGAGTTGGTCCGCCACGGCGCGTCCGTGCATAGCACGAGTCGGACTAGCTGACCCGGGTCAGCCGCAGGGAAACCGTTCCTCGTCGGCGCGCGCTCCCAGATCGCAGGCGGGTGACCCCGACAGGCCTCGAATCCGGCCGTGTTCTCCGAGGTGTGACAGTTCTGTCAACGCACCACGGACCGATAGGCCTCGGGGCTCTGATGGCGATGTCGGCGGAACACCTTGCCGAAATGGTTTCCGTTCGCGAACCCAAGACGAGCTGCGACCTGTGTCACCGTTAGCGTGGTGGTCGCGAGCAGGCGCGCCGCCTGCTCCACCCGCACCTCGGTGATGAAGTGCGCCGGCGTCAGGCCAGTACGCGCACGGAAGGCGTGGCTGAAGGCGAACAGCTCGGTCTCGACCTCCAGGCGGTCGCGGAAATATTTGGCGAAGGCACCCCGCACCAAGCGCACTGCGCGGCGGTGCAAGGGGCTCGATGCCGAGGCGTGCACCACTGGCCCAGTCGTGGTGACTTGCTTGGCGATGCGGGCGAAGAGATAGGGATGGTAGATTCCGATCCACCCAAAGGACCACCCAGGAGAATTCTCCGGAAGATAGTACCGATGTGCCGAGGGAACGAGGGCGAAGAAACCCATCCCGGGAAGGATGTGCTGCGGCGGTTTGTCGAAGGGCTCGAAGGCACCGAAACCAGCCAGCGTGAACTGGAAGTAGACATGATGGGTCGCGCGGCCCGAGGCGCTTCATGCCGTCCCAGTGGTAGGGATGAGGAGGAACCGGGGTCTCGACACTGCCGAAGTAGGCGTCGACGGGGGTGAACCAGTTTGGACCCTGAACGGAGCCCCGAGATGCTTCCAGCAGCATCTCGAGGGATTTGGCGAAGGAGGGGTGCACCTTGGGCCCCTCGGCGGCTCCAGCAACCGCTTGGTTTCGCAGCGGAAGGGTTGCCCAACACTCTGGCGCTCGATCCCGACACTGGCGTGCTGACCGGAACCGCACCGGTCGCCGGTGACCATGCCTTCGAGGTCACGGTGATGAATGGCGAGGGTAGCGTGTCAGTGATCTACACCCTGTCATCCGGAAGCGATCTGGCCCTCACACCACCCATGGGCTGTAACAGCTACGACTCCTTCGGAGCGAGTGTGACCGAGCAGGCGATGCTCGATGAGGCGAGCACGGTGCGGCAGATTCTGCAACCGTTCGGTTGGAATACTGTCGTCATCGACTACCGATGGTATGAGCCAGGCCAACCCATCGACGGCCACGGTGGTTACCTTCCTGCTCGGAACAAGTATCCTTCGGCCACCGGGGATACGGGCTTTTCCAGTCTCGCAGCAGGGATCCACGCGCAGGGGATCAAGTTCGGGATTCATATCATGCGTGGGCTGCCGCGCGTTGCGTACGACGCGATACTGCGATGTCGCTCTCGTTCTCGGAGCTTGGTCTCTCCGTGACCCTACGAGTCAGGGATCTGTGGCGCCGAGCCGATGTGCTCGTGGAAGGGGATCAGTTGGCGGTGGAGGTGCCGGGAGGGGCCGCGCTGGTGTACACGATCGACGCTAGCATCGACGGCGACGGAGGAAGCGGTGGGACTGGGGCAGCTGGAGAGGATGCGGGAGGGAGTGCTGGGACGAGGGACAGTCTCTGGAGGAAGGTGGCGCCAGTCCGACTGGCGGAGCTTCCGAGGTTGGCTTTGGGGGCGCGAGCGAGAGCGGCGGCGTGCCAGGTGTCGGCGGCGGCTGCCGGTACAGGGTCGAGTGTAGGTGAAAACCCTACAGAGAGCGAAACGGTTGGCGGAGGGGGAAGTGCCCAACTCAGTGCCTCCGGCGGCATGAGTTCGCCGAACGGAGGGGCTGGAGGCAGCGATCCTGGCCCGCGGGCGGAACGCTCAGGGGAGGGTGAGTCCACTGGTTGTGGGTGCCGTATGGTGAGGCGCGGATCGGCGGGTTGGCTCGTGGCGCTCTCGTGGGGTGGCCTGCTCCTTGGGGTCTATGCTTCCGACGGCGCGACCGCCGCCGAGGGGCGCCCTGTTTCTTCCGAAGCTGAGGTGATCAGATTGGGCTCGCGTTTGGAGGCATGCGGAATCTCTCGGAACCGCGAGTGGGATCTGCTAGGAGTCCCCTCCTCGAGGACGACTCGGACCGAGCGACGCCTGGGTGGGGGTGAGAGCGGAGTTCTTTCCGTGGTCATCCAGCCCGGCATGAACGACGACACTCTCACCCAGCTTGGCCTTACCATCGTCTACGCCGCGGTTGGTGTGCTCATGATCTTGACTGAGCGCGTCGAGCGAAGCCGCGCGCTCCGGCTCTGGTCTCTGTGTTTCGCCGCGCTTGCGCTGGACGCTTTCGCGGGAGTCGTGATAGCCCTCCTCGAACTCCCTCCATTTGCGCGCATCGTGAGCTGGATCGCGCTGCTCATGGCTGGAGTGCTCGGAGTCGCCGGTGCCGGGGCGTTCATCGGGCGACCGATGCCCCGCGGACTTTTTACGCTCGCTGGGGTAGCGGTGGTGGGCGCGCTCGGGGGCTTGGTGTTTGGGGTGAACACCCATTTGCTCAGCACCTTGGTCTTCCTTTGTATCGGCCTGTCGTTCCTGTGGGCGGCCCGTCTTATCTTCGAGAGTGGTGTGCCGCGAGCGGTCGGCCGCTACGTGGCGTGTTCCGCCTTCGTGGCAGCAGGGCTGTACGCATCTTCCTGGCCGATCCTTGCGCGGACGCGGGTGCGTAAGCTCGAGTACTTCCTCGATATCAGCGTGGTGATGTGGGGGGCCGCGGGGGTGCTGCTGGTTCATTTCGAGCGCTCTCGGACCCGGCTCAAACATATGATGGAACAGGAGCGTGAACTCCGCGGGCAACTCGAGCGTTCGGAGCGGCTCGATGCCCTCGGTCGGCTTGCCGCCGGAGTAGCTCACGATTTCAACAACGTGCTGACCGCGGTGATCCATGGCTCGGAGTTGGCGCTCCGACAGGTCGAGGATCGCCCAAAGACAGCCCATCACTTGGAGATGGTCTTGGGTGCGGCACGCGGCGCGTCGAATTTCACCCGGCAGCTTCTGGTCCTGGGGCGTCGACGCCTACCCGGGCGCAAACCGGTGAGGCTTACGGATGTGCTCGCGAGCGCGGTCGACATAGTACGCCCAGCACTGCGCCCGACACACCAACTCGAGCTTGGAGTGTGTGACGAGGCACTGGCTGTTCTGGCCGGGGAAGGACAGCTAGAACAGGTTATCGTCAACTTGTCGCAGAACGCGCTTGCTGCCATGCCCGATGGAGGACGACTCTCCATTGATGTTACGGCAGAAACTGAACGCCTTTGGGTGACAGTTCGCGATACCGGGTGCGGGATGGATGCGGCAACCCAGAGCCGCAGCGTTGATCGGTGGTCGTTCGGCCGAGTTCAGTTCTCCGATAGAGGATCGG
>CAYNEY010000091.1:0-15276 GCA_964396375.1 uncultured Polyangiaceae bacterium
GAAAGAGCTTATCGTGGGGACTCGGAGCCGGTGGCACCCAGACACATCGGTCAGGGCGGACGGGAGTTGTCGAAGATCTGCTCGATGGTCGTAGCCGAAAGCACGCGCTCGGCGAAGAGCTCGAGCTCGGCGTCCTTGGCTTGGTCGAGCTTCTCCTCGACCGCCTGAGTCAAGCTCCCAAACCTGAGGCAGAGCTGGCGTTTCACGAGCTCACGCCGGCCCTTCTCCTTGCCCTGTTCCAACCACTGTTCGGCGAGTGTACTCACGATATTGGTCCTTTCGGGTAAGGCCCGCTCGAGGGACTCGGAAACTTTCTCCGGAGCGAGATCGGGAACGACCGACGAAATATAGCTGAGGAGTTGGAGGAGCGCACGTTGACCGCCCGGTCCGTCGAAGAGCTGCCGGAGTAGGTCGCCCCAGCTCGGGAGGCTGGTGACGACCAGGTCTCCCCGCCGTCCATCGCGGAGGAAGAGGAAGGCCAAGGTGGCGAAATCCGTGAGCATGCGGGCGCGGAGCTCTCGGTCGTCCTTGTGACTGAGATCATCGAGCAGCACCTCGAAGCGTGGCAGATGGTCGCCGAGCAGCGGCAGAAGCTCGGGAGCGAAGAGCGATTCGAAGCGAGTCGACGTGGTCCAGCCGGTGTTGCTGTGGTGCACCAAGATGGGCAGGATGGGCGGGAGGTAGGACGAGGCAGCGAGCCCATGCTTCTCCCAGATCTGCAGCATGTAGCGGAGGAGCTGGAGCAGTGCCCTCCGGTCGGTCTCGCTCTTGTGCTCGAAGAGGAAATAGACGAGCACGGGCTCGTGTCCGAGCTTGGCCGAAAAGAGTAGATCGCTCAAGGTGCCGCGGAGGGACTCGTCGATGAAGGAGCCGGGAAGCTGCTCGAGGGAATCGGGCTCGAATCGCTCCGCCAAGCCCTTCGGCAGGACGGCGCGGAGCTCGGCGAGCACGGCGCGGTTGTCGGCGAGAGCGAGGCGAAAGAGCTTATCGTGGGGACTCGGAGCCGGTGGCACCCAGACACATCGGTCAGGCAGGGCGCGAGTTGCGTGGGAAGGGAGGGCTAGCGGGACTTACGGCGCCTAAGCAGCAACCCGAGACTCACCAGCAGCGCGAACGGGGCCGACCCGTGACTGGCACCAGCACCCAACACGCGACACCCACCGCCACCAACAGGAATGACCGTTTTGCGAACGGCAGCCGGCTCACTATCGGACTCAGGCTCCTCATCTTCGAGGGAAGCCCAGGGAGGAAGCGGAGAGTCCGTTTCCTCGGCGAGCTCTCGGACCGCCTGTGCGAGCCAGGCGATTCGCGGAGCAAGGGAGAGATAGGCGGTCTCGTCGCAGGAGGGGCTGCTCCGTACCGCCATGGCAAAAACCTTGCCCTCGGGGGTGACGGCGGGGCCTCCCGAGTCTCCGCCGCAAACCCCCGCCTCGGCCAGAAACTCCGAGTCCACGAGCCGCTCGTCATCGCAGTCGGCCCCGGCGCAAAGCACCTTGGCGTCACCTCGCATGCGCTGTTGACCATAGTCCCCGTCGAAGAGTCCGTAACCTATGGCCGTGAAGAGTTCCCCCCTTGTCACCTGGTGCGCAGCCAGAGGAAGGCCGGGGCCCTCGAGGGGCTGGTTCACGCGCAGGAGCACCAGATCGTCTCCGCAGAGCCGCCCCTCACCTTGAGGGACCCAGAGCTCGGTCACCGCGGCGTGGTCCTCGGGTGCTGCCAAATCGATATCGGTCCCCGGGATCACGGTGATGTGCGCATCCGGCTCGGGCTTGGAGAATTGGGTGTCGCAGTCACGAGCTTCGAGCTCGAGGACCGCCGCATCGAGGCAATGCCGGGCCGTGAGCACCAGCCAAGGGCTCAGCATCACGCCGGTGCACAACTGCTGGTCGAGGCCCTGTTCCGCGAGCACGGCTACCACACTCGTCTGAGCGGAGGGCTCGGCTTCTGTCAACTCCTGGCGGAGCCCGCCGAGGGAGGGCGCTTCCCCCGAGCAAGAAGAGAGCGCGAGCGCCACACCAGAGAGCAAGAACGGACGGAACATGGCCAGATGCCAATATCAAAAAGTCGGCAGGTCGTGCTATGAGGATCGTTGTGAGGCGTTCGTTTCTGGTGGCGGTGGCGCTCTTGGTGCCGGCTTGTGGAGCCAGCGCTCACGAGCCCGAGCTCGGCGCGGCGGGCGGCGGGGCCGAGGGTGATGGCGGCGGGGCAGGAGCGAGCGTGGAAGCGGGCGGTACAGGCGGCGAAGAGCCGGTTGAAACCCTGGGGTTTTCCTGCGAGACCGAGGGGGCCTGCGCTGATGACCAGCTCTGTTTGACCCACGAGACCGCGTTTCTGGATGGAGAAGGTCCGGCTGGTGGACTGTGTTCCGTCACCTGCGAGACGGAGGAAGATTGCGGGGAGGAGGCGCACTGCGTCGAGCTTCTCTGGGGAGTACCCGAGAGCTCCGTGTGCGTGCCGAGCTGCACGCTCGGCGATGACACGAGCTGCGGGGGCCGCGAGGAGCTTGCCTGTTGGCCGCTCGGAGACCAAGAGTCTCGCGCGTGTCTCCCACTCTGCAACGATGATCAGCAGTGTCCCGCGGGCACCGTCTGCGATGGGGAGTCTGGTTTGTGCTCGGAGTGGGCTGAGGGAGGTGGTCTCCCACTCGGGTCACCCTGCAATCCGTTGGAAACGGATTCTTGTGCGGACGGCTTCTGCCTGGAGCTCGAGCTCGGTGGTGTCTGCACGGCTTACTGCCGACGTGGAACATTTCCACAATGCGGTGGGATGGGCGAAGCAGCCGTGTGCGGATGGGTCTTCCCGGGGGATGAAGCGGCAGGACAAGCCGATGTTGGCCTTTGCGCACCGACCTGTGCTTGTGACGACGACTGCCCTCCTCTGCTCAGCTGCGCGCTGCATTCCGATCGGGAAGAGATGGCGCGTCCCGGACTCTGTGTCGTCGGTGCTCGTCCCGGCGTGGAATGTGAAGAGGAAACCTGACATGCGCACGATGATGACCTGCGTGATATTGGCCGGGGCGCTGTTGCCGGGCTGTGGCGAGGACACGGAGAACCACGCGGATACGACCGGTGGCTCGGGCGGACAAGCCGGGGAGGCTGCCGAGGCCGGAGCACCTGGGATCGGCGGCTCGCTGGGAGTGGACCCAGCCTTCGACGGCGTGCAGGTTGCGGCGGGGCTCTTCAATACCTGCGCACGTCTCCTCGACGGCCGCGTCAAGTGCTGGGGGCAGAACGGGGGAGTACTCGGCCTGGGTGATGGCGAACCGCGGGGGCTGAGCGCGGACGAGCTTGGCGCGAACCTTCCCGCCGTGGATCTCGGCGAAGGAGTGACGGCCCGAGCCGTCACCCTTTCGACACAGTTGGCTTGCGCGCAGCTTCGCGACGGAGCGGTCAAATGCTGGGGTGGGAACAGTCAGGGTGAGCTCGGCCAGGGAGATACAGACGAGCGAGGGCTCTTTCCGGAGGATCTGGGAGACGCTCTCCCCCCCATTGATTTGGGCCCGAACCGCTCGGTGCGGGAGGTGGTTGCCGGCAGTGGCTTCGCCTGCGCAATCTTCGAGTCTGGCGAGGTTGGCTGTTGGGGCAACAATGCCAGTGGCCAACTCGGGCTCGGAGACACCGAGAACCGTGGAGACGAACCGAATGAGATGGGAGAACAGCTTCCGCTCGTCGACCTCGGGGTGGGTCGCACAGCACTCACCATAGTGGTCGGAAACGGCCACTCTTGTGCACTGCTCGATAATCACAAGGTAAAATGCTGGGGTGCCAATCACAAGGGGCAGCTCGGGCTCGGTGACGTGGAGGCCCGCGGCGATGAGCCTGGGGAAATGGGCGATGCGTTGCCCACCGTAGAGCTCGGTGGTGACTCTCTGGTTCGTGCTCTCGCCGCGGGAGAAGAGTTCACCTGTGCCGTACTTCAGGATCGCAGCGTGAAGTGCTGGGGTGACAACAGCTTCGGTCAGCTCGGAAATGGCGATGGAACCAGCTTCCCTCGGGGACAAGACCCAGCCAGCATGGGGGATTTTCTCCCTCGCACCGAGCTTGGTCAGGGTTTTCTGGCAGAACAGGTGACGCTGGGGATGATGTTCGGGTGTGCCTTGTCCGAGGAGGGCCTCGTGAAATGCTGGGGCAACAATGAAGCGGGTCAGCTCGGGCTCGGTGACACGATGACGCGTGGCGTCGAGCCCGACACCATGGGTGACAACCTCCCTTCGGTGGAGCTGGGAGGCGGCCGCGTGCTTCACCTCGACGCGGGCTGGGCGCATGTTTGCGCGAGTTTCTCCGACAACCAGCTCAAGTGCTGGGGAAACAACCTGCTGGGCGGGCTCGGGCTCGGTGACACCGAGCGTCGTGGCGACGATCCGGATGAGATGGGTGATGCGCTGCCACCGGTGCTCCTCGATGACTAGAAAGCCGCGTGGATGGAATCGGCTGATGGCGAAAACACGGCTGCGCGAAATTGCGTGACTAGTCAGATTGTGATTGACCCGCTCGCCACAACGATGGCACAAGGCTGAGCGGACATGATGCGGGCTCTGGTCAGAATGGGCACCCCGTGGTGTGGGTGTGTCCTCTTTGTTGGCGTGTTTGCTGGGTGCGGGAGGGAGCAGGAGCCCGCACAGCCGGAGGCGGAGAGTTCTGCCGCGGGAGCGAGCCAAGAGGAGCTTGTTCCTGGCACGGTTCGCATCGCCATCACGCACTCTCAAGCCGCCGCTTCTGGCGGGACTCCTGGTGTGGAACCCGAGGGTGGGGATGCCGGTGCGGCCGGCTCTGGGGAGCCCGAGTTCGATGAGGTCTCGGTCTTCTGCGGAGATGGAATCCGGGATGAGGAGTTGGAGGAGTGTGACGTGGGCCCTCTGCTCACGAGCCCGCTCTGTAATTGGGCGTGTCAGGTCACGGATGTGCCGGTGTACCGTGTGGAACCGAGCCCTTCGGGGCTGGAGCGCTCCACCCTGCGTCTCGGCTCGGGGAGGCATCCCCTCGCAGGCTCGGAAAGCGGATTTGCCGTCGCGCTCGAGGAGCACCTGCTCCCAACTGGCGTTCCTTCCGTCCGCGTTGCGCGCTTCGACCATGCGGGCACTCCCACCGGGAGCGCGCTGGTCTCCGAGGGCCTCCTTCTGGCAGATCGGCCCTCTCCAGTGGTCGCCTTGTCACCGGAGGGTGCCCTTCTGTGTGCCTTCACGGACTACGGCGGCGATGGTGATGGCCTGGGGCTCGCTCTCGTCTCGTGGCCGGCTGGATCGAGCGAGCCTGAGGCTCCCATCTGGCTCTCTGACATCGAGCCCTTCGCCGCTCAGAGCGAGCCTGATCTGCTCGCCCTCTCCTCCGGCTACGTCCTTGCGTACACCGACACCTCGGACGCCTTGACGGGACCCGACGTACGAGTCGTCGAGCTCTCTTCCGAGCTCGAGGTCGAGCGGTGGTACTCGGTGGACTCGTGGAACGTGGAGGGGCAGCCTGCTCTGGCTCCGCTCGGGGATGCGTGGGGCGTGGCCGTGCGGCAAACCACTGACGAGGCGACCGAGGCTTTGGTCGTGTTCGACGCGAGCACGGACACGCGCTGGACCATCGGTCCGTACCGCGCCCCCGCGAGTGATGACCAGGCCGCCCTGCTGGAGCTAGATCCGCGATATCGCTTGGTTCTTTACGTCGTCGGGACCGATCCGGACGACGATGAGCTCTTCACGACCGGGCAACTTCGCCTCGCGGTGCTCGACCGCGAAGAGCCGGGCGCCCCCGTGCTCGATCAGCCCCTCGGCACTACTCAAGACTACGAGCTCTCGAGCGCAGTCTCTCATGGCCGTCCGGGCCTGGTGCGCGTCGGTGACGCCATCTACGCGACCTGGACCACCGCTGCTCTCCCGGGGGAAGCGCGGGGTGAGGACACCTGGTTCGAAAGGCTGGACGTGAGTGGCGCCGGCTCTTCGCTCTCCCTCGTGTTGGGTGGGGAACTGCCGCTCCCGCGAGCCTCTCACGAATGGTTTGGCGATCAGCGCCGGGGGCTCTTCACTGTCCTCCCCGAGGCCCTGGTCGCCGTCTGGGAAGACTACGGAAAAACCCTGGGCCCCCTCGCGGGGGAGCCCGAGGTGCTCCTTCAGTACCTCCCTCTGCCCGTCCAGCGCACCGGCGACGACGGCGCTGCCGACTGCACGCCGAGTGACCCCTGCGGCCCCGGCGAGGGACGCTGTGATGAGGATGAAGACTGCGAAGAACCACTGATCTGTGATCCAGATGCCGGTCCCAACTTCGGCTACGGCCTCGAGGTGGGGATCTGCGTCGAGCCCCACTGCGCCAATGGCATCAAGGACGCCGACGAAGAGCTGGTGGACTGCGGCGGTGAAGACTGCGGGGAGTGTCTGTGCGGTGACGGCATCGTCTCGCCGCTGCTCGGCGAAACCTGCGACGAGGGCGGAAATACCGCCACCTGCGATGAGGACTGCACCCCACCGGTCTGCGGTGATGGTCTGGTGAACCCCGCTGCCGGTGAGGCCTGCGATCTCGGCCCTGGGGGCAATACCGGCGCCCAGTGCACCCCCACCTGTCAGCTCCCCCCTGTCTGCACCAACGGCAACCAGTGCCTGAGCGTGTGGGGTGAGCTCTCCGGCACCGCCACCGATCAGTATCGGTTCAACCTCCGCATCGTCAACAACGGAACCCAGAACGCACCGCTGAACGGCCTGGTCATCAAGTTCTGGATGATCGGGGAGAGCCTCTCACCCACTCGCCTGGCCTGTGACTGGGCCGCGCTTGGGTGCGACAAGGTGAGCGGCAGCGTCACCAACTACTCACCGCTCGAAGTAGGGGCGAACCGGGTGCTCACCCTCACCCTCTCGTCGACCACGACGCTGGCTCCGGGACAGAACAGCGGAAACTTCCAGCTCCGCCTGTACAAAGACAACTTCACCCATTTCGATCTGTCGAACGACTACTCCGTCCTCACCGCCACCGCGGCCCCCCTCACCACCGTGGGTCTCTACCGCAATGGCGCCTTGATATGGGGCACTGAACCGAGCGGCACCTATTTTTGCGGCAACGGCGTGACCGAGCCCGGGGAGGCCTGCGACCCTGGCATCACCCCCACCTGCAAGAGTGACTGCAGTGGCTTCAACAAGGTGAACGGCGCCGCCTGCCTTCAGCCCAACTACTGCCTGAACGTACAACACCAGGCGGAGGCCCCCGATCAAGGCAACCAGGTCATCCCCAGCCTGCAGGTGGTGAACAACAGCGGTCTTGATATCCAGCTCTCCCGCATCAAGCTGAAGTACTGGTTCACCTCGGAGTCGACCTCCGTCGGTTTATCGCCTAATTGCTACTTCAACTGCCCCCCGGCCAGCGTGAGCGTAGCGCGCATCAGCCCCACCTACTCCAAAGCCGATGCGGCCATCACGGTTCCGAATACCTCGAGTGAGATGCTGGGCTTCCGGGACAAGAGCGTGATCGTGATCACCGCCGTTCGTCGCGATGACTGGGCCAACATGAACGAGACCAATGATTGGTCCTTCACCGGCTCGCGCGGCAGCTTCGTGAGCGCCCCGAAGGTGGCACTCTACGTCGACAACCAGCTCTGGTGGGGGGAGGAGCCGAAGTGAAGAACTTCAGTAGATGGATAGGTCGCGCGTGCGCTCTTGCAGTAGGTCTAACTTGTTTGGCGGTCGAGGCATCCCAAGTGACACAGATTGACGGGATCCCGATTCGTTGGGAGACGAGTCAGAAAATCCAGTTGGAACTCGCCGGGCCGTTGCCGGAGATTTGGAACGCCGCACGATGGATGGAGCAAGCCGAAGGGGCGATTTCGATTTGGAACAGTCTTGTCGCATGTCACGCACCTCAATTCGTTATCGAGGGAAGCAGTGACTCGGCAATCAAATGGTCAGACAACCGCAACACCATAGGGTGGATTGCGGACGATTGGGAGGAAGTCACCGGGATGGCACTGGAGGTGCCTGCCTTCACGGACATTCGCGTCGAGACTACTTCGCATACCGCATGGATTCGCGAGGTGGATGTCTATCTAAATGCCGAAGCATTTGCATGGACATGGGCTCCTCGTGAAAGCTACGAAATCACGAGTACCGATCAGTATCTTAAGGCAGCTCTTGCTCATGAGCTCGGCCACGCCTTGGGGCTCGATCACCCATGCGAATACGGTGGTTTGGGCGAACACGTGCCGGATTGTTCCCGTGGTTCGTACGATACAGCCGTCATGTTTCCTTTCGCAAGCGGGATTGAGCCGGAGGCCGTTTCGGATGACGTTGTGGGCTTGTGTTCCCTGTACCAGTACGGCACGGGGGGTAACGGCGGGACCACCACCGGCACTGGTGGTGCCGAGTCCGAGGCTGACTTGGCGGGCGAAGGGGCAGAGTGTGAGTCGAGTGCCGACTGCATTGCGCCGTTCGGATGCCTAGGCGGAAGATGTACCTTGGGCACCGCCGCCGTTGGCAGCCGTTGTTCCCGTGACGTCGAATGTCTCGAGGGGTTGTGTCTCAACGGTGGCTGCCGTTCCAGTTGCTTGCTCACCGACACCTGTGCATTCTCTCAGGAATGTAGCGAGGACTCGGGTGTGTGTGGTGTGGAGCTCGCTCTCGTAGGCGACGCGTGTTCCACGCCAGCGGAATGTGTCACCGGAGCCTGTGTTGCGGAGGGTGAAGCCTCCTACTGTACGCGGGAGTGTGATGCGAAGTCGGATTGCCCAGAAGAGTGGAAATGCGAGGCGCTGGACTCCGTTAGCGTCTGCCAACGGAGAACGGCTTCGAGCGGATGTTCGATATATCGCAGAGGAAGTGGCGCCGTTCTGGGACACGTGTTGGTGTTCTGTGCGCTGGTTCTCGGTCTACGAAGAAGAGTGTCGATCGGAGAGAGGTAGGACGTGATGAAGGCGACGAGTTATCAGTCAATCAAGAACGTTCGTAACGTCATAGGCGTGCTCGGGCTCTCTCTCCTTGCCGGCTTGTTGGGCGGGTGTGGTGACGGCGAAGCGGTGGTGCCGAAACACCTTAGCCAGGTGGAAGGTGATGCGGAGGATGCTCGCATTCAGAAGCTTCTGAGTCTTCGGGTGTGGAACGAGGATCTTCAGACGTGGGAGTACCAGAACAACGGCGACATCTTCCGCGTTCTTGCCTATCGCGACTATCGGATGAATGACCTGTGGCCCAATTGGAGCCCGCCACATTCTCATGATCTGTGCCCCTACACATACAGCAATGTAGGGCATCGGGAAATGTCGGCAGCGTTGGGAGCTCTACGGATCGCCGAATCGGTGGTTCCGGTCAATCTCTACGACGAGGAAGGCGTGCTGAGATATCGCATTCCTCCGCAGGAAGTCACAGCGAGAGTGGCCCTGTTCTATCTCGCCAGGAGAGCGGCGAAAGTCGCGTGGGGGAAGGCGCTTGAGGCATTGGAAGCAGGCGGTTCCGTCGTCGATTTGGCGATGTTGTGCAATCCGCACGGAATGGTCATGGCCGAGGAGCTAGGTGAGATTCTGAGTCTGGCCTATGATACCTACATAGGGGCAACCGAGGGTGCCGTTGACAGTACGGTCAAGGCTGGAGATGCCCTCAAAGAAAGGGCCCCGTCACCCGCTCAGGGGAGGGCTTGGCAATACGCCGCTCAAGAGTTTTCGCGGTTGACCGCCGCACACCTTCTGATTGGTGGAACGCACAAAGAACTCGCACCAAGTGAGGATCCGTTCTGTTCCTCCGCGCCACTGGCTCCCGACGTCAGAAAGGCATTGTCGTACCTTCGGATCGCCGCGCCGAATCCGGTTGGAATAGTGGACGAAACCATCAGCCTCGGTGCTCTTCTTGGCGGTAACTTGGGCGGAGGGGGGGGCGATGGTACGGTTGCCGAACGACTAGCAGCGTTCCTGCCATTAGCCGAGTTAGGCGATCCCGATGTGAGCATCACGGAGAGTCTCAACCTCACCGTTGGCGACTTCGCTGAGGCAAGGGCATACATGGCGCGCGAAATCGCCGCTCTCCATCGGTCAATGACTGCCGAGTTGCCAGCCACTGACGATGCTTCTTTCGTTCGGTATGCGAGTACCGGGACCAATGCTTCACCATTGTCAGACGACGCATACGGTGGCTTCGTTCGGTACTCCACATTCGGAGATATGGAGCGCGATTTCCTTCGCGACTCTGTCCGGGAGGACCCACTGAACCACTGGAGTGATCCCTCGCTAGAAGAGTTTCGCTCCTCCGTTGCCTATAGTTTGCTCAATAGGTTACCAGCTGTGCGATCAAGTATTGCGGCGCTTGATGGAGTCATGGCGGACCGACTTGAATCATCGGTAGTCGCCCCCATGACCGAAAGGCTATCACGAATTCGGGCTGACGCGTGGGGGGGGCTCAAGGTCTCCTATGCGACACCGACGACGGTCGAGATCCGCGTGATGACGGACTCCTGGACGGAACCATCTGTCGAGTTAATTCGCGGAACCGATGGCTTGCGCTGCCTCGAAACCGGCACAGTCGAGGGTGCACCGTGTGTCCTAGACGACTACATCGTCCCGATGCCCTATGACGGAGTGATTGACGACGAAACACAAGTGTTTCGCTATGTTCACTATTTCTACCCTGCGGATACCACCGAACACCCGGCTACCGAGGTTTCGTACTTGGTCGAGAACCTTTCAGGGACGCGGGTAGTACGGTACGGGTTCACGATCCCCGGGTTCTCTGCAGCTTCGGCCGAGGAGATAGGGGGGAATACACTAGTCTTTTCCGACTCCGTGAGAAAGGTTGAGAATCTCGTATCCTTGAGCTCGAATTGGTGCGGACAGACGGCGTATGACTGCCTAGGGAATCGGCTAGACGAGAGACTGCCACTCGAGAACGAGTTGAGCAGTGACGCTGTTGACATAGAGTCGTCTTGGCGAGGATACCTCGAAATGGCCAAGGAAGCCGCCAACGAAGCGGAGGCCAGGGGAAAGGAGTATTTCGATATCGGACTCCAAGTGGAAGAGAGAAAGGAGTCCGTGTGGAATGACCACGAGTTTCGTGCTCGAGCTGCCGTGGAAGATCTGCAGCAGATTTGCGGTACCGCGATGGATCCGCGGAGGTTGCGCTCCTACCTGGCTGGGGGAGGAGGAGACATTGAACTCATTGAAGACATCGCCGCTGAGTGTGCCGATTCCACGGAATGTTCGGAGAGCTACCAGTGTATTGCGGGCCAATGTATTCTTGATTTCAACGCTCTTCCGGAGGCACTGAAGAACGACGATACAGACCTCTCTCGCTTGGCGGAGTGCATTTCGTCAGACGTCGTACCGTTTGCTACCCCCGGAGACAAGCCGTTGTGTCTTTGGGTGGGCGACAACGAGAACGCGATCTGCGAAGGCGCGACGGCGGTGATTCCGTGTCCTGTCGTGGCGACCGGTACTCCCGCGAATACCGCAGCCACTGCATGCGTAGGGATTCGCCTGCCAGCTGGCCTCACGATGGAGAATGTGCGGCTTGTTTCGGGGGACGCACTCCTCTCGTATTTCGAAACTCAATCAACCAATCGAGCCGCGGGTGTTTGCGGATCGATCCGCGCGCTTCGCGCGGGATATGACGGCGCTACCGTGCACGGCCAGGGGCCGTTGTTGACAAAGGAGCAACGTTCGGTGGAGTTCGATAGGATCGTCAAATCCTACCTCTTCCATCCGGAAGTGTTGATTCCGAAAATGAAAGAGTTTGCGCCACGGCTGGATTTGTTGTCCAACATTTCTATCGATTATCGCGGAGAAACCCTATGGACAACTGGGAAGGTGGGAATTAACGGTGCGGAAGCCAGTGGTACCTGGCCCTGCGGAGCTAGCGGTCGCCCTCCCGATTGTTCCGACAGCCTCGACAATATGGCGCGGTCCTCAGGGCTATTCTGTGACTTCGCGGATTGCGCCGACCCGAGTGACCGTGCGGCGATGGTATCCCGTTTGCTTGAAGCAGCGCGGGTTGTGAGAAATGTCGTTCATCCTCATTACACAACGACTCGAATCAGGTTGGACCAACCGCAGTGTGATGACACCCCGACCGTGTCAATTCTCCGAAGAGGCGCCGGCTTGAACGACGTTCTGGAACGTCGGTGTTCAAGGAACGACTCCGCCGGTACCACCACATACAGAGAATACGTCCCGACTGGTTCGGACTCAGACCGAACGCTGTGGTGGTGGCCCGCAGAGGGGGAATGGCTCTCATGGCCTGACGCTCAACCGGCAACTTGGGTACTTGACGGGAGTGGAGACGGTGGACATCTGGTCCTGGCCGAGGGATCGAGCTTCCTGATTCAGGAATTCGCGCCAAGATCCAGTCTCTACCGCCATTCCTTTTGTGGTGCGCTCAATCAAATGTCTTTTGCCGAAGATGAGTCGCCGTGTTCACGCAGCGAAAGCGGATTCGGATGGGGCGTCGACGGTATTCTGGCCAAGACCTTGAGGGGTGAGACTCCATATTGGTCTGAGCTGCGAGATGAGCCGGAAGCTGCGAAATCGACGCTGGGGTTTGGGTCGCGCGCCTTTGTGGACGCAGCGGAAATGATCTGTGAAATCGGAGTTTCGCAAACGTCATCGTGCGCTCCCGAGAGCCCCCCGGCGGTTTCGAGTGTCGCGGACCTCGGAACAGCCAAGACATACCTCGAATGTGTTGGACAATCGATTAGTGAGAAGGCCGGAAAGATTGTTCTCGCCAAAGTGCCGCGCCGCGCGCTCGATGCTCTGCGTAAACAGAGCGCCGTTGGTGCGTTCCCTTCCGTCGGAGGGCAATATAGCATGGCTCTGAGTCAATTGCGCGGTGCGATGGTCGAACTTTCGGAGGTATCACCCATTATCGCGTATGAGATTCGGCAATTGGGAAATGACATCGATGCAATTCGCGCGACTCTACAGATGAACGAAATCTCAAAGCAGATTGCTGACGTGCAGTTCGCGTCAAGCTTGACGGATAGAATGGCTACATGTGCGAGTGACATTCTATCGGGATCGTATGGAGGATTTGCTTCGTGCGCGAATGCGCTAGCTCAGATCGAGTTCTTGGGTCAGCTTAACCAGCTGCAGAAGGAGCAGGCCGAGCTCGCAGGGATTCGGGACCTGGCTACGTTCCGAACGCAATTCGAGACCCGTGGTAGAACGCTGGCCTCATACGCGAGCCGGATCTTAGAAGCTTCAGACATCATCGATACGAAATTGGCGGAGCTCGAGAGTCTGCGACTTACGGCTCAAACGAAGGCGGCCGACGCTGTTTTTGGTGCCACCTATCAGGCCCCCAACACTGAAGCGCTCGACAACGCTCTGGCATGGCGGTACTACGAGGCGAGACGGAACTACGAGAAGGCGGCTGAGACCGCGCAGGTCCTAGCAACCACCGCTCGGCGTGCGATCGAGCAGAGGTTGGGGATACGGCTGGCTGATATGATGGAAGACCTTCCCCTCGTCAGCGCACCTAGCGGTTGGGTCAATTCCGTGTGCAAGTCCGCGGGAATGACGTTCGAGGATATCGAAGCTACAAACATTTCTCCGGGTGCTGAGGAAATGGGGGAGAGAGCCTATGAGCCTTTCATTGGGACGTTCATCGGTGAGTACGTTTCGAATCTCGAGTTGACAGTTGAATCCTATCGAATGGTGTATCCATTTCAGGACGGGGTCGATGAATCGGTGGTCTCCGTTCGAAACGATCTGAGTCGGCAAGCGGCCTACTGCTGGAGTGAATCATTGAACAGAATTCCGTATTCGAACCAGCCAGGCGTGTTGACAGGAACTGACGAAGCAGGAACCGGGTGGCGTGTTGAGGGATGCCCATCGACAGAGGATGGAATATTGGTTCGGTGTCTTGATATCGGTCCCTTGGGAGTGGCGGAAGTGGACGGGCGCGACGTGCCGATGTCGACACTCAGCTACGAAATGACTCAGTGTCCTGAAGGTACCTGTTCGGATAGCGAGTTGTCGCCGCGTCTTTCGACCACGTTGGAACTCGAGCCTGGTTGGTACGGTATCGTGTACCATACGGTCACGAATCCCGGAAGTGACTGCGCAGTTGTGCCTCGGCTCTATGATGCGGAAGGAACCGAGGTGTTGGTAGAGACGGTGGGCGTTCCGTCAGGTTTCTCGCAAGGCAACAAGTTCGACGGTCAAGGCGTTCTCCAATACCGCGCTAGGGCCAATGTTCCGGACTCTGGGAACTATCGGCTCGAATTCGGAGAAGCAGTGCCCGGAGTGTGCACAAACGAGGTTGTCGGGCAGAGGCGCATTGGGTTTGGCGGACCGATGCTCTGGAGCGTGACGGCGGAGCAATGGGACAACCTAGCAGAATTGAAACCAGTGTACCAAAGTAGTGATCGGGACGGTCTCATCTGGGAGACGGGGTGTTCGGACGTGGACGGGGTTACGTTTCGTACGCTCGGATGGTCTGCGCCTCGATGCCTTCGGCTGTGCCAGAGCGGATATGCGGATGCGTGCGACGACGGGACAGGTCAGCTCGAGTGCTATCGGGAGCTTCGTTTCCGGTTGGATGACTCGTTGATGGAAAGCGGAGACGCGTTTCAAGCTGCCGGTTTCGCTAGAGGTAACTACAACTACCGACTTGAACAGATCGGCGTCAACTTCGTTGGGACAGGAGTTAAGGATTGTGCGGACAGCGATATGGCTGAGGCTTGCTACGGCAATGGTAGCATCCAATACACTCTTGAGCACAAAGGGCCATTCTTCGTCCGAAATCACCTTGGCAATGACGTCCAGTCGCTCCTGTTCAGCGGTAGAATCGAACATGCTCGAGGCCTCGCGACGGAGCGTTATCTAACGAATCCCTTGTCGAACACCGACCGCGACTTGCTGGCGCCGTATCTGCGCAACGAGTTCCAAGGACGACCAATGGGAGGGGAGTACGTTCTACGCGTGTGGGTAAGTGATGAGATCAACTTCGACAACATCGAGGATGTCCAATTCTTCTGGCGATATCGGTATTGGACTCGTCAGAATTGAGGTTAATCGTGGCTTGCATCAACTCGAAAACTCAGAGCGTTCGGTTAGCTGCCCGACTGGGGGTGGTCATTGCCGTTATGTGTGTGGGATGTGGGGGAAGCTCGAATTCCGACGGAGATGGCGTGACACTTCAGGGTGGCACTGGCGGAAGTGACGTTGCGGTTCAGGGTGGGGCCAGTGGACTTGCTGGCGGGAGCAGCGCGGTTACTGGTACCGGTGGGAGCGAGATGGCGATTGCGATCGGCCGGGAATGCCAGAAAGCCGGTGCTGCCGCCTGCTCGTCTCCCGTTCCGGACACCATTCTGCAATGTGGGACGGATGGTGTCT
>CAYNEY010000092.1:0-14747 GCA_964396375.1 uncultured Polyangiaceae bacterium
AGGGTGGCACGGGTGAGGGTGGCACGGGTGAGGGTGGCACGGGTGAGGGTGGCACGGGTGAGGGTGGCACCAATGTGGCGGGGAGCGGGGCATGCAGCCAGCCCACTCCCGGTGATGCACACCTCGAGGCTCAACTCGACGCCGTTTGGGCACACACAAGTGAGTACATCTTGCCGGCGCGGAACTTCATCATCGACGATATTCTGATCAACGGTGGTTACCTCAACTACTGCGTTCGCTGGGACTCGGCCGCCGTTCTCGATGGCGACAAGCGTATTGAGATCGAGAACATGCTGCAGACGATGACCGACGCCTGGGTCAGTGCGCTCCGGGGCTACAATTGCTGGCCCTACGACCATGTCCCGGTCAACGTGGTTGGCTACGCGGCGCGTCAGGCCAGCCAGCTCCCGTTCTCAGATGTGAAGACCTATATCAACGACATTCGCGAGGACGCTCCCCAGTGTGCTGCCGCCTGTGGTCGGTTCTTCGTCAACCACGAGGGTTACCCGGAAGACTACTCGGGGTGTGAGGGTGGTGAGGCCAACCACTACGATGTCTCACTGTGGCTCACGGATGGCTTCGCGAACGGCGTAGGAGCCGATTGGGGACAACGCGTCGCACCCAGCCTTCCTCAGGGGATCCTGATCCACGAGCAGGGTCACGGTTGGGGTCTCGATGATTTCTATGATGCCCAAGAGATCTATCCCGCCGATCTCTTGCCGTTTCCAGCGGCGGTCATGATCGCCGGTTCATCGATGTCGGTCACGGACTTCGACATGTGGATGTTGCGTGATGTGTGGGACGGCATCCAGTCTCACTACGGATACTGACCAGTTCACAATTCTAGCCGAGCGTCCGACCCGGCTTTGCACTATGCTGGCCGGGTCATGGATCTCCTCGAACGAGGCACAGCCGAGGCAAGCGCTGGCCGTAGGCATCCTTGGGAAGTGGCGCGGGCTCGGAGCATCCTGCGTCTGATCCGGGCAGGGGGTCACCCAATCCGTCAGATCTTGGACATGGGTTGTGGTGACGGTTACACCGGCAGGCTCTTGTTCGAGCGCCTGGGCGCGGAGGGGTACCTCGGTGTGGACTGCAACCTCACCGAAGCAGAGTGCGCGAGCTGGTCCAGACCGGCGACAAAAATCCGCTTTGCCACAGCACTCGTTCCCGAACCCGTGAGCTTCGATCTGGTGCTCTTGTGCGACGTTCTCGAGCATCTCGAGCACCCAGAGGAGATGCTTCGGGAGGTGGTGGCGAGGCTGGCTTCGGGAGGGATCCTGGTGGTGACGGTCCCTGCCTTCTCACAGCTCTTCTCGGCCCATGATCGGGCGCTTGGTCACTATCGTCGCTACTCCCGGGGTAGCCTCCGGCAGCTGCTGGCTGCCTGCGAAATTCGGGAGGAACGCGGAGGCTATCTCTTCTCGAGTCTCCTTCTGCCGCGTGCCGGCGCTGTGCTCCGGCAGAAGCTCAAGCCCGCCTCCCAATCTCCTGATCCCCCGGAGGGTGTTGGTGCCTGGCGCGGTGGACCCCTTGTCACATCGCTCCTCACTGAACTCTTGGATTGGGAGAATAGGGCGCTAGTGGCGCTCGGATCTGCTCACTTGCGACTACCCGGGCTCAGTGTCTGGTCGATGGCACGCCGCAGGGACACTCCATCATGATCAAGGAGACTTGTCTGGTCGTCGTACCCTGTCACAACGAAGCCAAGCGCCTCGATCCGGCGGCGTTTTTGGGAGCACTCTCGGTCGAGCCCGCGCTTGGCTTCGTGTTCGTGAACGACGGCAGCACGGATGGCACCGCCCAGGTGCTCGAGGGGCTCCGGCGCGAAGCCGAGGGGCGAATCGACATCATTGCGCTTGATACCTGCTCGGGCAAAGCCGAGGCGGTTCGTCAGGGGGTGTTGCATGCATTCTCACGCAGGGCTGCGCTGGTGGGGTATTGGGATGCCGATCTAGCCACCTCCCTCGACCACATCCAGAGTTTCGCCGAAGTGCTCGAGACCACGAAGATCCAGCTGGTGCTGGGCTCGCGGATTCGGATGCTGGGGCGCGATGTGGAAAGAACGCCTGCTCGTCACTACCTCGGGCGAGTGTTCGCGAGTGTGGTGAGTGTTGGGCTGGGTCTGCCCGTCTATGACACGCAGTGCGGCGCCAAGCTCTTCCGATCGAGCCTGGCGTTGAGGGAGGTCTTCGCGGAGCCATTTTCCCACGGTTGGACCTTCGACGTGGAACTGCTCGAACGGCTCCTGGTGAGAAAGCGCATCTGTGGAGACTTCGATGTGCTCACCGACTGTGCGGAGGTTCCGCTCCGCGCCTGGCATGATGCCAAGGGCTCGAAGATCCGTCCGGCGCACTATGCCCGCATCGCCGTAGACACGTTGCGGATCTTGCTGCGAGGCATTCGACGGCGCCAAGTGAGGGCGGTGGACTAGGTCGGAATCGGAGCGGTCTTCTCCATGGCCCGTCCCTTGTCGAGGCTGGGATGGCAGCCAAACTTGCAGCACAACCTCCCACAGTTGGCAGTCGTCCCGCAGGCCGCCCCGGTGTCCTCATGCGCCTTCTCTCACCGCTTCGTTCCCGACTCTTCCACCCGCTCCTCGTCCTCGCCGGTTTTCTGCTCTTGACCCCAGACGGTCGCGCCGAGACTCCCCTGGAGGTCGATCTAGGGGAGAGGCTGGGTCCGATGCGCCACGTGGCCAGTGGGTCCCTGTATGGGGTCACGGAGGACGTTCCCGGGAACCTGGATGAACTCATTGCACCCTTGTCCCCACGCATGTTCACCAACCCCGCAGCCAACATCCAGCAGCCACACGGTGACGCGATTGTGGTGGCGGAGCGGGTCGCCCCAACGGGTGCCGAAGTGACGATCCGCCTCGCGGATTGGTTTCGGGGTTGGCCCTACCAGTTCACTGAGATGTCAGACTGGTTCGACAAACTGGCTGAGACGGTGAATCGTAAGCAGGCCTCGCTGCTCGACAATTTCTACGGCTACGAGATCTGGAACGAACCCAATATCACTTGGACCAGCTCGATCCCCTTCAACGACTTCTGGCAGGAGAGCTATGTCGAGCTGCGCCGGCTTGATCCCGGTGCCGCCATCATCGGTCCATCGATCGCGTGGTACGAGACCTCCTGGCTCCGTGATTTCCTCGTCTTCGCCCGAGATCAGAACTGTCTGCCCGACATCGTCTGTTGGCACGAGCTTGGCGGAGGGGACATCGCCGCGCGTCTCCGTGACTACCGCGCGATGGAGGAGTCGCTTGGGATAGGTCCCTTGCCCATCAGCATCAACGAGTACAGTGGCGAGGAGCATCTCGAAGACGAGGGACAGCCCGGTGCCTCGGCGCCGATCATTGCCAAGTTGGAGCGCGGCGGTGTGGACTCGGCGTGCCTCTCGTACTGGGACGTGCCGAACCCAGGACGGCTTGGCAGTCTGCTTGCGAACGACCGCGAACCGAATGGTGGTTGGTGGTTCTACAAATGGTACGGGGATATGAGTGGGCAGCTCGTCAATACCATTCCGGCCGCTGCCAACGAAGTCAGCACCCTAGATGGGATCGCCCATCTCGACCTCGAGAACCAGAGCGCTAGCGTGATCTTTGCTGGTGTCAACGATGGTTCCGCGCGGGTCACCATCCGTGGCTTCTCTTCGGCCGTGTTCTTTGGCTCCGGGGTGGATGTGGTGGTCGAGCGCACCCCCTGGACCACGCGCTCCACCGTCGTAACGTCCATCGAAACCTTGACCACATCCCAGATGCCGATCGAGCAAGATCAGATCGTGGTGGTGGTGACTGATCTCGACAACGACGATGGCTATCGCATTCGACTTGCGCCGCATGATCCAGGAACAGGCGGAGTGTCCGGGGAGGGAGGCGCACTCGGCCAGGGAGGAGCACTCGGCCAAGGAGGAGCACTCGGCCAGGGAGGAGCACTCGGTCAAGGAGGAGCACTCGGCCAGGGAGGAGCGCTCGGCGAGGGAGGAGCGCTCAGCCAGGGAGGAGCACTCGGCCAAGGAGGCGCGCTCAGCCAGGGAGGCGCGCTCAGCCAGGGAGGCGCGCTCAGCCAGGGAGGCGCGCTCGGCCAGGGAGGCGCACTCGGCGAGGGAGGCGCACTCGGCCAAGGAGGCGCGCTCAGCCAGGGAGGCGCACTCGGCCAAGGAGGAGCACTCGGCCAGGGAGGCACACTCGGCCAGGGAGGCACACTCGGCCAGGGAGGCACACTCGGCCAGGGAGGAGCGCTCGGCCAGGGAGGCTCGAGTACAACGGCGACGGCATCTCTCGGGGGAGTAACCGCGGTGGGAGGTGCTGTGCTTGGTGGCGGGTCGGAGCTTGGCGGAGCGAGCGCCACTTCGCCGGAGCCTCGGAGAGAAGGCGAAGACGGGGGCTGTGGTTGTCACGTGATGGGACGGGCCGATGGCCACGTCGGCACACTTCTTGGCTTGCTTCTTGGCATCTTCTGGATGCGGCGCCGCTCGGATCGCAAAACGAGCATGTAGCAGCCAGAAGGTTCGGAGCGGGTCAGCTGCTCCGTGCTTCGGCACCGTGACAGCCGCAAGCGTGCTCCGACTCGCCGTCGTGGTGGCAGTTCTCATGATGCCCCTGGTGGCCACCGCAACCGCTGGGCTCGACCACACCGGTTGGCCAGGTTTGCTGAAGCGCACTGGTCAGCGCCGTAGAAACGCTTGTGCCTTCGGCCACGGTTGCCACTGCCACCCCCATCTCGCTCAGATGACGTGCCGCGCCTGGGCCAAGCCCGGTGCACATCAACAGATCTACTCCCGCGAGTCGCGCGACGAGGGTGCGGCAACAGCCCCCTTCGTGCACGAGCGACCGAGTAGACTGCACCCTGTCCTCGTTGATCTCGATCATCAGCACAGGAAAGTCATGTCCGAAGCGCTTCACGGTCTCATGCTCGGGATGAGTGGCGATGGCAACCAGCATAATCTGCCAGTCTTTGGCACATCCCCAGAAATGGCAAGGCGCTGGCAGAGGCCCGGCGGCCGCGGCAGCATTCCGGCTGCAGACTCGCGGTCCTCGGCGTGGTAGGGAAAAATGGTGGACCTTGGCCTAAAGGGAGGCTCCTGCGGCGTGATGACGATCAGCTCGGTACGCATCACTGTTCTCGTCGACAATCATTCGGACTCGGAGCGGCTTCACACCGAGCACGGCTTTGCGTGCCTGGTCGAGACTGACCGGCATCGAGTACTCTTTGACACCGGCGCGCGCGCCGCTCTCCTCCACAACGCTAGCACCCTGGGCATCGATCTGGTCGGTCTCGACGCCATTGCCCTCAGTCACGGACACTATGATCACACCGGCGGATTGGGACCACTTGGTGCACTCTTACCAAAGACCCGCGTCGTCGCTCATCCCGAACTCTTTGTTCCCCACTTCAGCCTCAGCACCGGCCATATGCGTTCAATCGGCGTACCACCTGCCGCCGAGCGGGTATTGAAGAACTGGGGCATCGAGGAGGCTCCGGGTCCAATCGAGGTTGCAGATGGGATCTGGGTCACCGGTGAGATCCCGCGTTCGAGAGTGATAAGCGACCCGAACCCAAAGCTGTTCGCCGACCTCGAGGGTACGCTTCCCGATCCCCTGCGGGACGATATGGCGCTGGTGGTGGCGCACGAGCGCGGGCTTATCTTGCTCTTCGGTTGTGCGCATGCGGGAGTGGTCAACACCATGCGGTATGTGGAGGAGCTGTTCCCAAAGCAGCCTTACCTTGCGATCCTCGGAGGTATGCACCTCGGGAGCGTTGCAGACTCGGAACTCGACCATGCCCTCGCCAACCTGTGCGACAGCTCCGCGCTGCTGCTCGGACCAGGGCATTGTACAGGGGATGGAGCCACTGCGGCACTGCTTGCCCGTGCGCCGCAGCGCACCCAACCCCTTCGAGTTGGCTTCCAGGTGTCCTTCACCCCAACTGGTAGGCCAAAGTTCACTGTTCCGAGCCGAGCCCTGCACTCAGCTGGGCTTTGACTCAGACCGTCGACAGCGACCGCTGCATGAGGAGCGAGCCGTCACCACTGGCCCGCCTTCGATGCGGAGCGCCTTTCCGTGGAGCAAAGCGTCGACCACCGTGCGCCGCCCGCGTTCGAGGAGCCTGCCGATGGTGCCTCGCGAGATCCCCATCCGGTCCCCTGCTTGTTCTTGCGACAGATCCTCGTAGTCGACGAGGCGTAGTGCCTCCAGTTCATCGAGCAGCAGCACCACCTCGCCGAGTTCGAGCAAGGGCACGCCTCGAGGTTTGAAATAGGACGCGCCTGGGGTGTGGCCAACAGAGCGAGGTTTGGGAGGGCGCGCCATCTGCTGGAAGAGCGTAGCGAAGACGAAGCACAAAGACCATAGCTTCGCGATGGTGGCGGCACCGTTCAGCCTTTGGTGTGGCTGTGTCCCCGACTGCAGAAGATCGTGCGTCCGACGAAAAATGGTCCCATCTGGCTGATATACTCGCTGGTCTGCCGTGTCGCGCGCATGCTCTGCACCACGTGCGACAGGGGGAAGAGGTCGCGACCAATCAACCCGATCACGTACTCGTTGTCATGAGCGTCGAGCCCGTGGCAGGCCAGGCGTACGTCATGCGCGAGATCGGCCTTACCATAGGCTCGGCCGATCTCGCCATGCTCCCGCAGGATGGCCCCCTGCTCCTTGCGATCGAGTCGCGCAAACGCACCGTTTCGCCGCAGCGGATACCAAATCGCGTAGGGCCAGGCCGGATTCTGAACCGTGGCGCGTGGACGTTCCAAGAGGCAATGCTCGAGATCCGGCTCGAAGCCCGTGCCGTAGGTGCGCCCGAGCATGGTGAGCTCGGGGCGGAGGGTGAGCGGCGCCAGCGCTGGCGTCGCGAACAGCGGCCGAACCGTCGCGACGAATTCCCGTGGGTCTTCAGTGAGAGTGAGCAACCCAAGCCCGAAGGGATGGTTGATGTCCTCATAGACCACGGCGCAGAGCGCGGCTTCGTCCACCGCAACACTCAAACGCTCGCCAAGGAGCCGTGCGTCGCTTGGGCGTGAACACTCGAACACCAGAAGCTGAATGAAGAGACGCCGAGGCGACAACTGCGGGTGCCCGTCACGGGGTGCTCCACGCTCATCGAGGTCGAGAGCCTTCTGATCGGGGGTCGGCATGCTTCGCGAGTCTATCCGCATTTCTGCGCGCCGCACCTGTCGGTGCTGGCCCCCAGCGTCTCCCCAACAGCGCAAAGGCTGAAGCATTCCTATTCTTGGCACCTGGTGCAGTCCTTCTCACCTGCAGTGCTCATCAATGCGTTCACACTTCACACACGCACGGAGTTCTACGGATCCCTAGCCGACCCCGCCGTGATCGGGGTAGACTTCTCTTTGGAGAGTGTGCCGTGAGAACTGCCGTCGTCTTCCTCATTGTCGGCGTTGTTGCGTGTTCGGCCAGTTGTGACACGCGTCATGATACAAGTGAGCGCGGTGGTGCGCCTGTGGAGCAAGCCGGCGGCGCTCTTGCCGAAGCGGGGGCGCTCTCAGCGGGCGGAGTGCTCGCCACAGGGGGTGCGCTCGCGGCAGGCGGAACTGTCGCTGAGGGCGGTGCGTTCGCTGCGGGTGGCACGGTTGCCGAAGGAGGTGTGGTCGAGACAGGCGGAGCGCTCGCTGGGGGTGGGACGGTCGTCGAAGGAGGTGCGGTGGGGACAGGCGGAGCGCTTGCCGGGGGTGGCACGGTTGCCGAAGGAGGTGCGGTGGGGACGGGCGGTGCGCTCGCCGGGGGTGGGACGGTTGCCGAAGGAGGTGCGGTGGGGACAGGCGGAGCGCTCGCCGGGGGTGGGACGGTCGCCGAAGGAGGTGTTCCCGGACGCGGGCTCACCTTGTACTACGTTCGACACGCCGAGGTGCTGGCCAACGTTAGCAGCGGTGGGCTCAGCTACGAGCAGATGGATGACTTCACCGAACTCGGCCTGCAGCAGGTCAACACCCTCACCAATTATCTTCTCGACACTGGCTTGTCGGCAGATGTGATCCTGACCAGCCCCACCCGGCGCACCCAAAGCACCATCGCACCCTACCTCGAGGCTGCGAACATGACAGCTGTCATGTGGCCCGAGCTCGCCGAGTGTTGCGCCGACGATCCCACCGGGGCGCCGCTTCCGACCGAGCCCACCTACTACGACTACTTCGAAATCGAGCTCGAAAGCGAGCGGATCGTGCTGCGCGACGACGGCGCCAATCAGCTTTTTCGCACCGACACCTTCGAAGACGGCCTGTTCATGGTGATGCTGGCTCGCGACGAGTTCTTGCGTCGCTACAGCCAGTCGGGGCTGACCATTCTGGTTTCGGGGCACGCGGTCGCCGGGGCACTCTTGCTCGGACTGCTCCGTGGGTACGACATGTCTGAAGGCATCGCCACCAGCGGCGCAAGCGCCGTCTACATGATGAACACTGGGATCCAGAAGTTGACGCAAGACCCGGAGAGCGGACAATTTCAGCTGGATGGGCAGAACATCAACGACCCCTAGACCAGCATCTTGTTTATCAACGGGTCGTGCTCGATGAAATCGAGCAAACGCGTGATGGCCTCGGGTTCAGAGAGCACGGTGTAGAACTCCTCTTTGATCGAGGGCGCACGCTTCACCGCCTCGATGAAGTCGGACTTGGACAAGGGGTGGGCGGCGAGATAGTCAGAGAATCCGCTCTGCTTGAGGCAGGTTGTGACGTTCTGATGGGTTTCTTCTTGGAGGTAACTCACCGCGTAACTGCCCACTCCCACCTGAAGACCATGCAGCGACGGCTGAGTGGCGAGCGTGTCATAGGCGTGGGAGATCAAGTGCTCACTGCCGCTCGCCGGACGGCTCGACTGTGCGATCTCCATGGCCACCCCGCTCATCAAGAGCGAACTCGAGATGATGCGCAGATACTCCAGATTCGAGAACCTATGATCGGGGAAGTGGAGGAAGGTGTCGGCGGCGTTGCGGCAGATCACCGCCGCAAAATCGTCGACGTGCTCACCTCGGCGGCGGAATGCGAGCTTCCAGTCGAAGACCGAGGTGAACTTGCAGAATAGGTCCCCGACGCCAGAATAGAGAAACTTCTCCGGCGAGTTCATCAGCACATTGGTGTCGAGGATCACGGCGTGAGGGATCACGGTCTTGATGGTGCGTCGCTGTCCGCCCACGATCAGCGAAGAGAACGGAGAGCAGAAACCATCGTTGGACACCAAAGTGGGCACCGAGATAACAGGGATCTGGCGCAGCACGCCCAGGTATTTGCAGAAGTCCACCACCTTCCCGCCGCCGATCGCCACCACCGCATCCAGTTTGGCGGGGAGGCGCAGACTGGAGGCAAAGATCGCCTCGATGTGGTTGGTGCCGGCCGTCTCTTCGTGCACGACTTTGACGTCAGCGGTGTCGAGTGAGATCCGAATCGTACCGTCGAACAGGTCGCGAATCCCCTCACCGTAATAGAGGGCAACCCTGGAGAAGCCCTCACCACGGAGGTATTTGCCGATCTTGTGGAGGGCGTTGGGCTTGATGCGGAGCAGGGAGGGAACGGTGATACGCATGGTAGAGTACCTCAGAGCCGGTCGAGGGCGATCTCCCCCACATGCTCGAAGATGTGGTCGGGTCGGTAGGGGAAGTCGGAGAGCATCTGGCGGTTGGTGACACCCGAGAGCACGAGACAGGTGGTCATGCCCGCCTCCATCCCCCCAATGATGTCGGTGTCCATGCGATCGCCAATCATCGCCGTTTCCGAGGAGCGCATGCCCAACTTCTTCCTGGCGATCATCATCATCAACGCGTTGGGCTTGCCGACCACATAGGGCTTCTTTCCGCTGGCGGCCTCCACCGCTGCCAGGATGCTGCCCGAGGCAGGTTCCCAGCCACCCTCGATCGGATCGAGCACGTCTGGGTTGGTGCCTATGAACTTTGCCCCTTCCAGGATTAGCCGGGTGGCTTGTCGCAGCATCGAGAAGTCGAACGCGGGCGTCTTGCCCACCACCACGTAGTCGGGATGCCGATCGGTGAGAGTGAGCCCCGCCCGCGAAAGCTCCGTCGAGAGCCCGGGACCACCCAACGGGAAGACGGTCGCGCCCGGCTTCTGCATGGCCAGAAAGGCTGCGGTGGCCATGGCCGAGGTGATGAAGTTCTCCTCGCTCACCTCTTTGATACCGAGATCGTGGAGCTTCCGGGCGAGCTCAGCGGCCGTTCGCTCAGAGTTGTTGGTGAGAAAGAGGAAGGGGAGCTGGCGAGCACGCAGCTCGTCCACGAATCGCGCCGCCCCGGTGATGAGGGCACGGCCCCGGTAGATCACCCCATCCATGTCTGAGAGTACACCGTTTATCACGGCCTCAAGGATGCAGGTCGATCCGCCGCGGCGCAAGCACCGAGAGCTGGCTCAGCCTTAGGCGTCGGGGGTATTGCCGTTACAAAGAAACTCGCTCAGGCCTTGGCCAAGTTCACCCAGCTCGGTTCCACCGTCTCCCGCACAGACGCCCCCCGCGCTGCAATCCCCCGAAGCTCCGCAGTCGCAGTAACCGAGGCACTCATTGAACTCTGTACAGGACTCACCGGCCGGCTTCTTGGTGACGCAGAGATCGGCGGAGCAGAACGCCGTGTCGATGCAGGGAGTGAGAAACGAGTCACAGCTCTCTCCTACCAGCCGCCGCGGCTGACAGGTGGACTCGGTCTCCCCATCGAAGATGGTGCAGTAGTCTTGGTCGGCGCAGGAATTGTCCCCGCTGCAGCTCTCCCCAACCGCCGAAAGGACACGGCAGAGGTTATCCGTCGGATCGCAGTAGAGCCCATCATCTTTGTAGCAGTCACCCAGTGTGTCCAGGTTGTCGGTGTCAAGGTTGGTGTTGTACGAGCACCACCACCCGCCGTCAGCTTCCTCGGAGCAGCTTCGGTGACAAGTGTCGCCCTCGACTCCGCGCAGCTCCGCCACGCACACGTTGCGCATCATGTCACAAGAAGCCGTACCATTCGCCGGGGCCGCGCAGTCACCGTCGCTCTCGCAGGCGGCGCCGGGTGCGAGAGTGCCGGTAAACACCCCCTCGCATGCTGGCACTTCCTCGGCGGTGCAGGAGGTGACGAGCGCAGCCTCCTTCAAGCAGAGCCCTCCCTGCACATCCGAGTATGTTTGGTGCTCGGACGCCCCCATGCCAGAAGTGAGCAGCGCACAGAACCCGCCGTCGTATTCGTAGCCCGCCTCCGCGCAGCAGCGTTCGAGTTGGTTGCAGACCAGCTCTCCATAGGCGTCGATGAACGCCGATTCGCTGACCGGAGCCCCCGAGGCCAGGTCCACGGGCTCATCATTGGACTCCGAGGAACACCCAAGCGTGAGCCACAAGGCAGCCACGAGCGACAAGAAACGACGACTGATTTGCATGACCATTCTCTCCACACCTCTTACTCTCGCAGCTTACGCCCATGGGCAAGAGCAAATTCCTTGGAATCGTCGCCGCGTGCCCAGGCCCTGTCGGCAGGTGACGATTGGTGGAGAACCGAGGATCACAGTGCTCTTCTCTCGACGTCTGACACCCTTCCTCGCCTACTTGCGATGGCAGTCGATTGTCCTCACGAAAGGCTCGGGTTCGTCGGCTAGGCTCCCGAGTCTCGCGCCTGACCGCTGGGCGGGTTTGGTGATACGCATCGCCTCCAACCCCTCGAGGCTGCTCGCCGTGGTCGACCTCGGCCTGCTCCCTAGGTACTGGCCCTCGACCTTTGGGTACACGACTTATGCTGGAGAAAGGGGAGCGTCTCCGTAACGCGCGTTCAGTTCAGCTTTGGGTCGCTTGTCCCTTTGGCACGACACCCGGCGTTGGGCCACGATCTTCGCGGTTGATCGCACTTGCTGCGCATCTCCTTGTAGGTGAGGGAGTGAGACTGATAGCGTGGCAAGTGGCGATGTCGGCTCCTATCCCACCGCGCTCACCGTTCCGCTCGGCTGCGCTCTTGGCAAGCGGATACCTGATCGTCTCCCTGGTTTACATTGCCGTCTCGAGCCGTCTGGCGGCGCAACTCGCGAGCGGCACCCAGGAGCTCGAGGCCATCGAGCGCTACAAAGGGTTTGGTTTCGTGGTGGTAACCGGGTTGCTCCTCTTCGTGTTCGCCTATGCGCTCTTGCTGCGGTGGAAGCGGTTGGAGGAGCTGCGCGCTGAGGAAAGCCGTGCGCTGGTGGTGGCCCAGCACAAGAGCCTGGCGGCGGAGATGGCAGCCTCGGTGGCGCACGACTTTCGGAACCTGCTCGGAATCATCCAGGGTTCCGCCGAGTTGATGGAAGCGACCCCGAGCCCCCAAGAGCTGGAAGCATTCAAGGCGGACATCGTTGCGGCCACGGTACGGGGGGAGCAGCTGGCGGACAAGATGATCGCCGCAGCGCGAGGGGATGTCTCGGCCAAGAAGCGGCCCATCGGGGTCCGCGATACAGTGCTCAACTGTCTTCAGTTCGTGCGTCGTTCGAAACGGATCCGCGATTGCCAGCTTGATGCTCGTTTCACCTTCGACGGAACCGCAGAGCTCGACGAGCTACTGGTTTGTCAGGTGCTTTCAAATTTGATCATGAACGCTGCTGATGCCACTGGCAATCATGGCCGGGTCCTGGTGACGGTGGAGCGAGTTCGCGAAGCGGTGATCATCGAGGTCCATGACGATGGACCGGGACTTCTCCCCAGTACCTGGCAGGAGCTGGTGGTGCCGTACCGCACGACCAAGCGGGGCGGGACAGGGCTTGGCCTGGTGTCGGTGCGCGACTCGGTGGCAAGTCACGGCGGCACGGTCGAGTTGGTGAAGTCGCAGCTTGGCGGCGCGGCCTTCCGCATATGGCTGCCCGTTGGCTCGGACAAGCCAAGCTGAGAGCGTGCGGCTGCCAGCGGCACACTTGCTCCACCTCTTTCCAAGCGCTGGCGCACACATCGCCGCTCGGTGAGGGTGAAGCTGCGTCAACGCGGTTTCTTGATGATCATCCGCGAGCCGCAGCTGAGAACCAGGGGCACTCAACTGTCTGGAACCGTCGCCCGCGTGGTAAGGCCCAACCGCCGACTCCGCAGAACCAGCAGGAAACCAAGGGCGATCAGCACCAGCCAAGGAACGAAGTTCTGGGCCTGCAGCACATGGAACTTGAGATGCGCAGCGGAATCGTTGGTACGCTTGAAGAAGTCACGATACTGCCAGAGCACCCAAATCTCGCGATTCAAAGCGGTGACGACCAGTGCCAACCCACCGCCCACCAATACGCTCAGGATGCTCTGCGTGAGCAGCGGCTGAGCTGGGTCCAGCCGATCGCAATAGCGACGATACGTTCGGCTCAACATACGAAGACTCGCGACCGCGACAATCAACATGGGGTGTAGGCAAAGGGCGTAGTAATGTTCCCAGACCCAGGGATTCGCGAACACCGAGATCAGGCTCACCAAAGCGTATGGCACGTCGATGGCACGGGCGTCGGTGTCGAGGGCACGCCGGAAATGGACCCTCGATACCCAGAAAGCACTGAGGATCAGTAGCATACCAAGCAGACTTGCGAGACGGGTGGCTCGAGAATCGAGCGGGCCTTCACCAAGACAGCCTGGATGCAGAAGTTGGGTGAGTAATCCACACAAGCTCGAGTTCTGAAGTGAACCCATCCAGTCTCTGGTAATCGGCTTCTGTTGCTCGAAAAATGCCGGCCAGCTATCGATGCCGTAGGTTGCCGTCATGACGACTGCTACCAGACCGTAAACGGCAGACGCTGCGAAGAACCCACGCCATCGCCGAGCTACCAGCAACATCACCAGCATTACGCCAGGAAAGAGCTTGATGGTGGCTGCCGCTCCCAGGCACAATCCTGCACGCAGATCGTAGCCTCGGCGCAGACACCACCATCCCACCACGTACAGGAAGGCAATCGGCACCGAGTATTGAATTGCCCGAAAATGGTAGACAAACCAGCTGGTCGACATGACCCACGCGAAGATGAGCACGGTGAGGGAAATCGGCCAAGGGCAGATCAGCGTTCTCAGGGTGAGGTAGATCGCAAGAGGCGCGAGAACCCAGATCAGGAGGCTGCTGAGTTCTCCGGCAAGCGCGAGGGAATAGTCGGACATCAGCAAGAACCAGAATGGTGTGGTGGGCGGCTTGCCCATCCCCACATGGGCCATTGACGTGTATTCGAGACCCGCCTTTCTGTAGGGGCTGACGTCCAACAAGAAAAGCTTGGCCGCTTTCCAATCGACCAGCGCATCACCGGCATGAGCATTGGGCCACTCGTGAGGGAGGTATTTCGGAAAGGCCTGACTCAAGAGGTTCAGTGCTACCACCCAGAGGATGCAGATTACGCTTATGCTCAGGATCTGACCGGCAACTGATGGTTTCAAGCGGGGCATGCGACGGGGTTCTTTTTGACTGAGCAAACAGAAGAGGACAAGGCTGAAGCGGGACAGCGCGACTCATGGCTCGTGGCCATAGACCTCCAGTTCGGAAAGGAAGATGGCCTGAGGACTCTTTGAGATGCCCGCAACCCGAACGAAGCGAGCGTCAGTGGGCTGAAGCTGAACTCTCCAAGGTGATCCTGCCAGGATTGGCTTATCGATGGTGGCCACGGTAGTGAAGCGCTTCCCATCGTTTGACAGTTCAAGGGCGAGCGGTCCAAACTGGTTATCCCACCACCCCTCATTGCGAGCAAACACCACAATCGCGTGCAATCGCCCAGGCCTCCTCAGGTCAACCGATACCCAAGGATGGATCTCCGGCTGAGCCTGAGATTCGCGCCATCTTGATAGCGGCGGCGTAGAAAACAAACAGTGGGAA
>CAYNEY010000093.1:0-14164 GCA_964396375.1 uncultured Polyangiaceae bacterium
CTCTGGCGGCATGATGCTGCAAATCATGTGGAGGCATGGGGCTGCAAAGTGGCAGAAGGCTACGAGGTGCAAGGTGAGGTCAGTGTGCGCTGCTTTGCGCACAGCCGCTCTGACGTCCTCTTCGCCTTCAATACCTGGGGCAGCTGTGACACGGCTCGGCTGATTGAGAGTCTTCGCGAGAAAGTGAGTCGAGTTGGCGGCGAGGGCATGGTGGGCCGCCGCTGTGATTCGGATTCCGATGAGACCACCGGATTCGACGACAAACCTGCGAGATCGGAGAAGATCGTCTGTCGTGCGGCCGTGGTGCGAAGAGCAGGCATCGATCCCCTGCCGGCGCCCCCGACGGTGGCGTCATCCCCACCCGTCCCACAGCCGCAGCCGAAGCGAGCAGTCAGAGCGCGGACTCGGACACAACCACAGGCTCACGGTTGTCAGAGCCTGCCCTGCGCGCTGTAGGAGTGGGGGATGGTGCATTCCCAAGGCTGGCAGCCAGACGCTGACACGGGGAGGGTTCAGCCTAGCGGGACATGACCGCCCAGGTCACTCCCACATTGAGCATGAAGATGGGACCCGAGAGATCTACCTTGGGTCCGGCGAAGTCCCAGGCCTTCTTCTCCTCCTTCCCCATCGCCTGCCATTGCTCCTCGTGGAACTGCTGTCGCCACGCAACGAAGGAACCCCAAGTCAGATGCGTCGTCCGCTCCTGGTTCAAGGGAATGCCTGACTCGAGGCGGAGCCCGACGTGCCAGAGCCGTGCTGTCTTGATCAGGGTCCTTGCGTTCTTCGGGTCGAGGTCTCCCAGCTCGAGCACTGGATCTGCGGAGCTCGTTCGAATGTTCAAGGCAGCGAAGCCTATCCCAAGTTCCGGCACGACGCGCAATCCCCAGTCCTTGATTGCTTCAACACCGAGCGAGACCGAAACTTCCGGCCCCCATAGCGCCCCTCCCTGCGTGTCCCGCCCTGGTCGGAACACGTTCGTCGGATTGAAAAAATACACACCAGCTCCCAGACGCAGTCGGTTCCACGTGAAATAGCCATCCGTTCCAGCGACGAAGCTGTTGTGCCCGGTCTCCGAGAAGCCGCGCGCCCGAAATGCGCGATTGAGCTCCGTCAGTCTGTGGCCTTGAACCCCCGCCCCAATCGAGAAGCTGCCGCGGCCCCAGCTTCTGGCCTCCCTTCGAACTCCGTGATGCTCGCTTCTTTCATCCGCGGCAGCCAAATCGTCGTCGAACGCGCCTTCTGGGTCGAGACAGAAATCCGGGCTGGTCCCCAACGGTGACTCTACCCACGTGAGTGGCCCAATCGCATCCTCATGGTGCTGGGTTTGCATCACTGAGCCCACCAGGAGTCCCTCGAAGGATGACTGTCGCACTGCGCGACGTCCGTCCCAGAGACAAGCGCCTTCGTGTCGAAGAGTCTCCTCTCGCTGCTCCGTATCGCCAAGCTCGCTCAGGCTCAGTCGCTTCAGAATGTGATATTGGCCACCGTGCCCATATTTCCCCGTCAGCGAGGCCAGTTCGAGGCAGGACTCCTTCGCTTCCTTGGTAAGCAGAGCCGGAGTCACCACGCGGCGGTTGCCTTTGGGATTCTCTGCTACCTCTGAAATGACCAAATCCGTCCCCCCGACATCGAACCACAACGCAGCCACGGGCCTGCTGGTCTGGTAGGCAACGGTCAGCGCGCGATTCTCGAGATCGTACAACACCACCTCGGTATTCGAGGGCGTGGTGCGGGTGAAGGCTAGAAAGTGGCCATACGAAAATGCAAACAAGGATGGATGCTCGATGGGCTCACCGTGTCTGAGGAGCGCTGCGCCCAGGGCAGAGAGATCATGGTCGACCGCGTCACGACGATCGATGACATGAATCACGTCATCGAGCACGTATGCCACGAATCGCCCGCTTCTCGACGAGGCTACGAAGAGATCAACCGATTGGCCCGATTCGTCGTCGGTGAAGAGTCGAGAAATCAGCCTGTCACCAAAGATCTCCCCATGATATCCCACGAAGAACTCGAGTCGACCGTCGCGATTGGAGTCGCGATCCATGTGGCAAGCAACCAGCCATCGATAGCGATAGCTCCCGCCTCGTACCATGTACGGAGTGCTCGTGCCGTACACTGGACTCCGAGCCACGATTGGAGGTGCTTCCGTCAGTTGAACGCGACGTAGGCGCGCAGCCTCCGCCGGTTCTGGCAAGAGGACACCAAGAATCGTCGCAACCACGACCACGAGTCCCTGCCCGTTCATCAGGTCGCCAGTCTACCTCAGAAGCGGCGGTCCGCGAAGCATTTGATCGGTGTTCGGTGCCCCAGCACCGGTCGTCAGGTCACACCCAAAGCGCAAATTCCCCTATTGTCCTTTCAGGGAACGTAGCCGAGGCCGCGCGTCTCGAGGTGATGACGGAGGATGCGCTCCGACCACTCCTGGACAGAATAGCGCGTGAGCCAGGCAGGGCCATCATCGAAGGGCGAGAATTGCCCGCTGCTGCTCATGATTCCAGGAGTAGACTTGCGACACGGAGCTGTATGGAACCTGATAGTCCTCGAATCGAGCCCGGCATCCTTCTCGAACGAACTCCAATTTTAGGCAGAGCCTATCCTTCACGACCAATCGAGCCAGGCACGCCCCGCGATTGTCCGTCGGTACCGACGCCAGCGTGAGAACGAAGCCATACTTCTGCGCGATGTCGTCACAGAGTGCCCGGAGCGTTGCCGTGCTTGTTGCCACGCCCAAACGACCCTCTGCCATGGAGCGCGCCGCTCGTCAGAGCGTCGGCGACGTCGGGGTAAGGTGGACCGGGACCGTAGCCGTCCGACGCGGGAGAGCAAACAGCTTCGGAGCCCACACTCTGACCGAGGCAACCCCGAGCCTCCGCCGAGCCTGAAACGCGGCCGAGCGCTCACGAAGCAACACTGCCCTCGACGGTACTGGCCGCAGAATTCCTGGGCGTATCAGGACGGCATTTCCCAGGACTAGCCCGCCTCTCGCGCACAGACGCAGGTCATCTGGGGCTGCCGTGCCCGAGGGAACGCCGTATCGGGGAACAGGATCGGGATCGTGCGGGAGCGTTGCGTGACGAGCTCATTCTTCGAGCGTGCAATCGGCAACCAGTACCTCGTGATCTCCTTGGCGGACGAAGCGTTGGAGGCGCGCGTACACGACGATCGGGGCACCGACCTCGAGCTTCAAAATCGGCAGCGCCTCTTCCATCGAGAAGAAGCACAGGCAACGCCCTGGGCGTCCGTCGCCGGGGTCAATCACCGCGAAGGGATACTTCTCGATGCCCTTCCGACTTATCGCGGCGGTGCTTGCCGTTCGACCCGGGCCCTCCGCAATCAAACCCTCCGCGACGATCACGTCCTGGTTCTTGAGCCCAGAAGACTCGAGAACTCCGTGAATCGTGAACACGTCATCGGCCAGGCGAGCGGTGGGCCCCAACTCATTCTTCTCGGCCTCATCCAGCACCGACCGGAGATGGATGGTGGTTGGTGGCGGGCTGGCACAGGCTGACACCAAGATGGGGCCAGCCAAGATGAATGGGAACGTGAGACTCTTCCTCATGGGACGCGAACCATTAGCACGTAGGCCTGACTGGGTGACCCGAACTCCCCGCGAGCACACGTGCCCACGCCGCCGAAGACTCCGTTCCCGCGGGGCCAAGACCCAGGATCGGTTCGGCACGCCCGCCCCCGAAATTCCCCCGAACCTCTGGTGCGGAGGGACGGAATGGAACCGCCCACACGAGGATTTCGAGGCCCGACCCCGGAGGGAGTAAGGGCTCGGAAGGATTTGGGAAAGTCGCGAGGCTGGGGCGGTGAGGCGGAGGCGTCGTTTTAGTGGAAATCACCCCCAGAGCGACGATATCATCCGTTCCCTTCGGCCTTGGGTCGATAAATGGAGGAGTCAACGCTATGCTGAAGGGTGCGCGGTTTTCTGGGCTGGTCTTGGTTCTGAGCCTCTGCGTGGGATGCGGAGAGGACTGCAAGTGCGACGAGGGCGACGTGCGTTCGTCCACGTCCGGTGCAACCGGTCTGAGCGGAAGCGGAGGCTCGAACTCGGGCGACGGTTCCGGGGGCACGGCGGTGCCGGCCACTGGAGGTACGGCCGTAGAAGCCGGCGGAACCGCGGGAACGGGCGAGGGCGGACTCAATGGCGAGGGTGGCACCTCGGGAAGCGAAGCTGGTCAGGGCGGAGCCACAGAGAACAGCGGCGGGGCGGGAGGTAGCGCGGGGGCCTCGAGCGAAGAAGGCGGAACCGCCGGGGAATCGAGCGGCGGCGCAACGGGTTTGGGCGGTGGTGCGGGGGCCTCGAGCGAAGAAGGCGGAACCGCCGGGGAATCGAGCGGTGGCTCAACGGGCTTGGGCGGTGGCGCGGGAGCCTCTAGCGAAGAAGGCGGAACCGCCGGGGAATCGAGCGGTGGCTCAACGGCTGCTGGCGGCGCAACGGGTGAGGCGGGCCAAGGAGGCGACGGGACCGGCGGCGGCACGTCTTCGATGTGCAACAAGGGCGTATTCGACGGGGACGTCACCGTCGCGAACATCAACGACATGATTGGATACACCGAGATCACGGGGCACCTTGATCTGACGGATCTCTCGAGCCTTACGAGGTTGGGGTGCCTCACCAGGATTGGGGGAGCTGTCCGCAGAGTGAGCTTCAATTCTGCTGAATTGGCTGACTTCAGCGGTCTTGACAATGTGGTGTCCATTGGCGGCGATCTCGACCTCTCGTATCTTATGGACCTCGAAAGCTTGTCTGGCCTCGGCAGTTTGGAATCCATCGGAGGAAACTTCATAGCCGGAGACTACGGCACCGCAATTCGAGACTTCACGGGTCTCGAGAACCTCACGACCATAGGCGGCAACCTCAACATAGTGGACCTGCGCTACGACCTTCAGGCCCTGACCGGTCTCGAGAACCTCACGACCGTCGGCGGAACCGTCACGATCTCAGGGAACGAAAGGTTGACCAGTCTGGAAGGCCTCACCTCGCTCACCTCGGTCGGTGGCCTTGACATCTCCACCAACGCACTCATCACCAGCCTTTCCGATCTGAACGCGCTTACGACCATTTCTGGCCCTCTGACGATATCGGACAACCCCGCGCTCACCAGCATCTCCGAGCTCGAGTCCCTGGAGTCCGTGGGCGGTGAGCTGCAGATCTACGGCAACTCGAGTTTGCCCCAGTGCGGTGTCTGCGCGCTGATCACGCAACTTGGTAGCCAAGCCGGCTCGTCCGTCTACCTGATGGGTAACCAGGCGGACACCTGCTCGGATACCTGCCTTTAGGCGGCGTGCTGAGATGGCAGGAGCAATTGCTCTCCTTGGGCGCCGTGGTATTCTGGCGGCTCGATTTGGGCGAAATGCCGGGAGGATGCGAGCCGTGGGAAAGCCGATGCTGGGTCTGGTTGGGCTGTGGGTGCTGTGCTTGGTCGCTGCCTGCTCATCGAACAAGGCGAACACGACAGATGGCAGCACCACTCGCTCGGGTGACGGAGGGCAAGCCGAGGCGGGTGCACAAGGGGATAGTGCGGGGCAGCAGGGTTCCTCATCGGATGCCGTGGGCGGGTCAGGGAGCGCAGGTGAGGATACGGGGCAGATGGTCTCGCTGCCGGGTGGCACGTACATCATGGGGATCGATCTTGGCATGGGCAACGCGGGCCCACCTCACAGCGTGACGGTCGAAGGCTTCGCGATCGATGCACAGGAGGTCACCCTCGAGCGCTACCTGGCCTGCGTGGACGCGGGAGCCTGCAGCCCCGCGGGCACCGAGGAAACCTGCAACGCTGGGATGGAAGACAGAGCTAGCCATCCGGTCAACTGTGTGAACTTTGCTCAGGCGCAGAGCTACTGCGATTGGGTCGGAAAGCGACTGCCGACGGAGGAGGAGTGGGAGTACGCGGCGCGAGGCGTCGAGGGGCGACTCTTCCCGTGGGGCGACACGATGCCGAGCAATGCACGCGTCTGCTTCTCGGATACCATCGAGAGGATCTCCACCTGCGAGGTGGGAAGCTTTCCCTCCGGCAATACGCCTACGGAGATCGCGGATCTGTCCGGGAATGTCGCCGAGTGGACCTCGAGTGGCTACAGCGACAACTACAATTTCGAGCGAACCGAGACTGCGCGGGTGAGTCGTGGAGGAGGGTTCCGCGCGGTCCGAGAGTTCACGCTGTACGCGTATGCACGGGAGGGAGAGGATCCCCTGGCCTCGCGGGATGATTTGGGCTTTCGATGCGTGCGAGACGATGACTCTGCCGCCACCGGCCAAGGCGGCTCCACAAGCCAAGGCGGCTCGACCGGCCAAGGCGGTTCCACAAGCCAAGGCGGTTCCACAAGCCAAGGCGGTTCCACAAGCCAAGGCGGCTCCACAAGCCAAGGCGGCTCCACAAGCCAAGGCGGTTCCACAAGCCAAGGCGGCTCCACAAGCCAAGGCGGCTCGACAGGCCAAGGCGGGCTGATCGCAGTCGGCGAAGGTGGTGTCCCAGGATCCGCTGGCGGGGCAGGCGGCTTGTCGTCGACCGGAGGCGCAGGGGGGCAGCCGGAGAACACCGCTGGTGCGGGAGGGTTCAGCGATGGCGGTGTGGCTGGCGAGAACACGCACTGTGGCGAGAACCTGTTGGCACTCGAACTCTCCGAGGATGGCAACTGGATTGGTGGAGATGCGCTGGATGCGAGCGATGATCCCTGCGGCATTCAAGGGGCGATCGTCGCGAAAGGAGACGGAGTGTCCTGCACGGTGCCCTCGGATGGCAACCCATGCTCGGGCGGCGTTTGCACCATCGCAGGCATGACTATCGTCGACAATAGCGGAGCGGCGTGGGGTTGCAGTCTCAACCTTACCCTGAAGGAGTCTGGAGATCTGCCGAGCGTGAAGCATCCCTATGGCGGGCCAGCGACTGGTTTTCGCTTCACCATTGAGGGTAGCTTTGACCAGGAAGTGCGCGTCGGATACACATCGATGGATGACGATGAGTTCATCCAGCCATTCGCGGGCGGTCGCCAAAGCGCAAGTTCGATCGCTGGCCCTGGTACCTACACGATCCTTTTTTCGGATGTGTCCTGTCCACCGAGCTCATGGGGAAGCTGCCAGCCGCTCTCGAGTGGACCCTACGCCTTCGAGGTGAGCGTTTGCGGAGGCACGCTGGCTGGAGCCTATTTCCTGTCGTTGACTGAGTTGACGCCGGTCGTGACGGAGGGAGACACTGGGCAAGGTGGAGCTACTGGTAGTGGTGGCGCAGGTCAAGGTGGCGCAGGGCAAGGTGGCGCAGGCCTGGGCGGGAGCACCGTAATCACCGGCGAAGGTGGCGCGGTGGGGCTCGGCGGAAGCGCTGGCGCGGATGGTGGCGGAACGTCAGAATCGGCCGGCGCGACGGGTGCGGCTGGTCACACGGGAGTGAGCAGCTGCGTCCCGGGAATTGCCACGAATGACGCCTGTGATCCCGCAATCGACGTCGACCCCTGCGAGCGTTCCAACCGGATCTGCACCTGTACACCAAGCACGGTATGGCTCTGCGAGGAGATCACCGCGGAGCTGTAGGTAACGATGCGAGAATCGCCGGATGAAAACCGAGGGCATGGTGGGGTTCGTTGGGCCGACGCCACCGAAATCCCGGCTTCGCCCTCCAGCCTAGAGAGCCCGCAGGAGATCTCGGTGCAGCGTCCGCTCTCGGAATCACAGTCATAGGTGCACTGGCGGTCGCTCGAGCACTCGGCCCCGGCGGCGAGCTTCTGCACGCGGCTCAGCGTGGCAGGGTCGCAGTACGTGCCCTCGTCGCAGGAGAGCTCCAGATAGTCGGAGGAGGTGGTGCACTTGCTCCCGGGACTTTGGTCGCCCACGGCAACGCAGAGTCCATCCTCGCAAGCCAGACGGGGAGAGAAATCGCAGGGAAGCCAAGGCTCGCTGCCAAACGCGTTGCACACGGCACCCGTGGTCGTGACCACGTTGACTCCGGCACAGGCCATGGTTCCGGTGCCGGTCTCGAGACAGACCGTGTTGTTGGTGCACACGTCGTCATTGTCCGTGCTCGCGTTCTCCTGACAGAAGAGCCCGGCTCGACATCGAATCCACGGAGCCTGACCAGGCGAGCTGCAGGCCTCCCCTTCGCCCGCGGTGGCCTGTTGATCACCACCCCGGACGCCCCGCAGCAAGCGCTCGTGGACGCCGCGAAATGGTTGTTCACGATGGCCGAAATACGCACCCAGTCGAGCGCCAGCATGTAGTTCTGGACCTCACGTGTCTCGTCCCGCCCATCTTCGACGGTGTCGCCGTTCTCCCCGTCCTCGAACAACACGAGCTGCTCGGGTGTGGTGAACGTTCCCTCGATGCGGCTGGACTCGATGGCCTCGCGGCGTTGCAGCGGGCGAGTCACCAAGTGGCGACTGAGCGGGCTTCCGCCACCGGTGAGCAGCCCACCCACGCGCCCAATCGCTTTCTCCGCCTCGGCCGCGCGGAGCTGGAGCCGCGGCGGCAGCTCCAAGCTTCTGGGCAACGGGTCCGGGGGTGAAAGCCCATAGATCCTCGCCCGCGGGGATCAACCTTCCCGGGAAAGGCTCTGCGAACTCAGCCGCCCTCATCGCTAGTTAAGGTTCTCTCACTTCGGGCTCGGTTAGTCAGGAAAACGTTCAAAATCTTAACTAGCGGGGAGGATGTCGCGAAATGGGCCGGGAAATGGGGGTGAGGGGGGCACTCGCTGACACGATCCGGGGGATCGGCGCGGGAGTTCGCACCGTGGCGACGGGCACACGTCGAGCAGGCTCATCCCCTCCCCATGCGAAAGAGTGCACGTGTCACGACTTCTTGCGCGACGGACGGGTCGCTCGCTTGCCCTTCTGCTTCGGGGCACTCTGTTCACCGGTCCCTGCGGATTCACCAGGCTCCTTGCCCGGCAGGCCAATGCGAACGAGGCTCGCAGCACTTCCCGAGACCTTCACGGGGAGTGTCAGTGCTGGCAAAGACAGCTTGACGATGAGAGTCTGAACTTCCGCCCGGAAATAGGGCCACACGTGCATCATCCCGACAACTCCGAGGTAGTTTCGCAGCTCCTCGTCGGTCAGATCCCTGGCTCCCTCGGCCAGAGCGTATTCGAGCTGATGCACCACCCGAATCCGACACAATGGTGCGGGTTCACCTCCTGGTGGAGTTTGGTTTGCGAGTAGCTCACACGGAAACACCGCTACAACCCGGTTGCCACTTCGGACCCAGGCTACGTTGATCGGTGGCTCATCGTAGGAAAGGTCACTCTCCCGACCGGGCACATCGACGAGCTGCGCGTGGATCTCAAGCACGCCCACAGCGCGCAAAGCGACCTGTCCCACAACCTGTGCGGCTACGGTGTCACTTACGGGTGGATATGAGGTGTTCGAGTTCACCATGTCTAACCGCCATTGACTACGTTTTCGAGCAGGGCATCAGAGTCATTTGCGGAACGCCGCCACGTCTCGACCCGGTGGGGTTTGGGCCCAGCCGTATCGGAGGGCCTGGTCTCTCCGGGCCCCGTCCACAGGCTCTGAACTTCGTACAGTCTCAACGAACCCAGATCGAGGCTGCTGCCAACTAGATGGCGGCGGAACTCCGACGAGCAGGACGCGTAGCATTCGAGAAGTCGCAGTAGGGTCACACTTGCGCGGGCGTCCTCCATCGAGCCGTTCATCAGATGGGAAAGGTGCGAGGGGGTGACGCCACACACTCCGGCCACTTGCGCTTTCGTTGCTCCATGTTCCTGCTGCAGCCGCTGCACGAGCTGAGTGACATGCCCCTTCTGCCAGTCCAAGAACGCACGCTTCAGGTGCAAGAGGAGCTCAGGCTCGGTCTCTGGGGGGACGTATTCGTCGCCACAGGTGTCGCACCGCGGCATGTCGAAGTCCTCCGGCACTGGGAACTTGGGCGCTCCACGGACGTACTCCATCGTGCGCCCCGGACCTCGATGCGAGCGAACGGTGCCCCCACACGCGGCGCACATGATCTCTCGGTGCTTCATAGGTTGATCTTTCGGCCGTCCGCCAAGACAGCTACTTCCCGCTTCTCGGGCGGGTGACAAGACAGGATGGTCAGAGTTCCAGTTGGGGCGTGAACGTGTACCTTGAAGTAGATCGTTCCGTAGTCCTCGTGGTCGATGATGTAGACGTCCCAAAGAGGCGGTTCATGCGGAGTTGGCCCCTTCACCGAGTCGGTCTTCCAGAAGTCGTTCGGATCCAACGACGCGGCAATCACCCGCGCCAGTGCCCGAGCTTCGGCCACAGAAACCGCATAACCTGCGGCTGTCCGCTCCGCTGTCTTCTGCCCTACGAGTGCATCGCGGGCGCAAGACCGGACGGTATCGATGCAATGAGTCGGAATGGAAATTGGCTACGATAGGAAATACCTACTGGTCCACAGGTAATGCCAAGCCACCCCGATCGCAAGTGCAAATTTGTACTCACTACAAGTCGGTGACCGACCTGGGCGTCGGTTCAGTGGTGCTCTGGCGTCCGGAGGAGTCTCTCCGACTGGCAGGATTCGCGCCAATTGGCGGTGGCCTCCATCACACAATCTCAGGGATCGGCATGGGCGTCTGTGATCTTCGCCCCATTTGGTGGACACAGCGGGCGGCTACCATCGATGGAAGCGCTCTTGGAAATCCGCGGGATTTCGATCGCGCTGTCGGCGATCGATACCGACCCGATGGATTGGCATCTTTCGCGTTCCGCCACACAGAACTAGCCGCGTTTGGAGCGATCGGAGACTCGCGGTTTGACGCGATCGCTTGCACTTTGCCACGCAGCGAACCCAGATCAATCGTCAAAGTCCTCGAAGATCCCAAACTGCCGTCCACAATCCGGGCAATCCCAGTTGGGCGATACGCCCCGCTCGATGCAACAACCGCCGATTACGAATTCACCCCGTTCCGCTGCCTCGAAGGCGGATGGTGTGGGCTCACCGTAAAGGATCGGTCTCACGTTGCGAGCCCCGCAGTCGGGGCAGGGTGGAGGTTTCTCGCGCATCGGACGAGCTTACCATCGGCGGCGAGCCACATTTCTCCGACCCAACCGAATGGAGCCGGGTGGGGAGGGGCTGAGCTAGGACAGGGCTCCGGAAGCTGTTTGAGACGTCCTCGGCCAGGGACAAGCTCGCGGATCCGCGCCTCTTGGCTGGGGCGAGGTTTCTCGTGCGGCCGCGTGTTCGGGGGCGGCTGACAACTTGAAAGAACTGACGTTTCCGGTGGTGCTTGGGGGTCACCACCGTTGATCCTCGCCCCGTCGGCGGCGTACGGTTCCACTGTCCATCGATGTCGACCCCAGCCGCTGCCCGCGACCCCGCAGTTCTCGACGAAATTCTCGCGCTCCAACTGACCGTGGCTTGGGCTGGCGAATCTGCTGGCGATCCCAGGCGCCTCGGGTGGTGGAAGTCCGATCTGATCGATCCGGAAGGGGGAGGGGATCTCTTTGCTCGGCTCACCCCCAAGACGGCCGTGTGGTCCAGTCTTGGGCTAGCGCGCAGGGTTGCCATGCGAGTGGACGAGGCGGCACGCGAGAAGCTCGCCCATGGCGATCGCGTATGGACGCTATTCCATTTCGGGTTCGCCGTGGACGAGCTGCTTTCCGATCGCCTCGTTTGGCACCGCACCCATCAGAGCGTCCCGTCTGACGTGCTCGGGCCGCGTTTCCTGGTGGGTCCCTCGTGGTCGAAGAAATCCTTCGAGTCTATGCTCGCCCAGCTTGGCAAGCCCAAGGTTCAGCTCACACCTTCCGGACGACAGCTGACCCGGGCTTCTGACTCCCCGGCTGAGGCCGCGGCACTGCTGGCCGCCGCACTGCTTCCGCTTGCCGCCGACTATCCACTGCCCTTCGTCGAGGTGGGCGGCTGACCATGGTTCCTGGCGTTGCCTCATCACCGCGCCCTTCGGAGGCGAACACCGTTCACACGCGCATCCTGCGCTGCATGCTGGCCGTCGAGGACTCCTACGCCTACTGGCAGCGTGTTGAGACTGCTGTTCCCGTTGGGCAACGGGCCCGTCTGGCGTTCGAGAACCGCTGGTTCGGGACGAAGAGTGAAGCGCGGATCCGGACGTTCATGACGGACATGGTTGAGCGCTTCGACGCTTACCCCGAGGCCCTCGCCTTGCTGCGAGAGCTCGGGACGGTTCCCGCCCACGTGCGTCCGTACATCTGTCACATCCACACCCAACTGGCCGATCCCATCTATCGCCGATTCACGGGTGAGATGCTCCCTACCCGGCGCGAGCAGGGGCAGACCACGATTGATCGCGAAGTGGTGGCTCGATGGGTCGATAGCCTTGAACCCGGACGTTGGTCAGCGAGCACCTGCACGAAGTTCGGTTCGAATCTGCTCGCCACGGCCGCCGAGGTGGGACTGGTCGCGGGCAAGAAGGATCCAAGAAAGCTCCCGGTTCTTGTGACCCCAGACTGGATTCTTGGATACACCCTGTATCTGCTGCGGGACGTCGAAATAGAAGGTTCCCTCGATAACAACCCCTATCTGCGATCCTTAGGGATCACTCGGGAGAGCCTGGGGCGCCTTGGCGCACGAGTTGCCGGCGTGAGAATCGACGAACTCGGCGGGGTGTTCGAGGTAAGCTGGCTCGAGTCGAGCCTTCGTGACTGGGGCCTGCGGCACCTGGGAGTAAGTCCGTGACCGTCTACCAGCATCCGACAACGCTCAATCTGGCGCTCGACGCCCTGCGCCGGGACTTGCTGCGTGCCGACGGGCCGCAGGTCAGTACCGTCCGCAACTACAACTTTGCAATCTTCCCGTACGATCCACAAGACGAATTCCCGCTTCGGGTCGCCATCCAGCGATTGACCGAAGAGCTTCGCGATGCGGGTTGGACTACGGGGCTCATTGCTCTGCACTCACTGCTCCTAGCTCGACTGCGAGTGCAGGGGCCCGAGTTCGTCGAGGCGATGATCGAACGCGAGAAGCGTCTTGCCAACGTCGGAGATCCCTGGCGAGGCCTCAGAAGTCTCAGGGAGCGGGTGGTCACGCTGATCGAGGGCCCCGACGGACTCGCGAAGGACGTCGTCGCAGAGATCGACCGCATCGTGAGCGGGCAGCCCGACGGGCTCTCGCGCACGGTGGTCTTCCTCGGTCGCGCCGGTTCGCTCTACCCGTTCTTTCGTACCTCAGCTCTCCTCAAGCACGTAGCTGGCCACACGCGAAATGTGCCGGTTGTACTCCTCTACCCTGGTCACGTGGTCGGTGAAACGGGACTGTCCTTCATGGGCGTCCTTCCGGCCGATCGAGACTACCGCCCCAGGATCTATCGGTGACCCTATGTTGATTGAAGACTACTTCGAGAAAGACGTCACCCGCGCGATCCCTCCTGTCGTCTACTTCCACGAGCAGGAACCGGCGGAACTCAAGCGCGAGGTCGACGAGTATATCATTACCGGCGGTTACCCGGCCGGTGACAGCCGCGCCTCGGAAGGCGGCATTCACGAGCAATTCGTCAGACTCCTTTCCGCCATGTGCCGGGAGCGTGCCAAGCCCGGCGGGGCCGAGCTTCCGGCTTGTTGGATCTCCGGCTTCTACGGCTCGGGCAAGTCGAGCTTCGCCAAGCTCTTGGGACTAGCCCTGGATGGTCGCACGCTCCCAGACGGAAGGCTGCTGTCCGATGCCCTCCTGTCTCAGGATCACTCTCCTGACGCTGCGCAGTTCCACCTGGCCTGGCGCAACTGGACCGACACCATTTTGCCCATGGCTGTAGTCTTCGACGTTGGAAGTCGCGCACGCGGCGAGGAGCACGTTCATTCAGCCATCGTGCGACATGTCCAGCAACGCCTGGGATACTCCACGACCAGCCACCTTGTGGCCGAGTACGAACTTAGGCTCGAGCTTGAGGGGCTCTATCCGGCCTTCCTCGAGAAGGTGCCCGAGGTCCACGCGAAGCCGTGGACCGAGCTCAAAGACAAGCCCTTGGTCGAGGACTACTTCTCGGCGGTCCTCTGCGCCCTTCAGCCAGACATCTATACCGATCCGATGTCATGGCTCCTTGGTCACACGGGCTCCAAGCTCGAAGGTCGCCGCTCTGCGGATGAGGCTGTGGTGGCCATCGAGCAGATGATGCAGAAGCGTTGCCCAGCCTGCACGCTCTTCATCGTGGTGGACGAAGTCAGCCAGTACATTCACGACAACGTCGACCGGATGTTGGCCCTGCAGTCCTTCGTG
>CAYNEY010000094.1:0-14061 GCA_964396375.1 uncultured Polyangiaceae bacterium
GACGAGGTCGCCGACCTCCAGAAGATGCCGAAGGAGGTCATCACGACGATGAAGACCTACTGCGAGTCCGGCACCTTCCAGCGCGGGCAGGAGGCGGTTTCGGGTGACGCGAGCATCGCAATGTTCGGCAACACCAACCAGCCCGTCGATGTGATGGTTCAGACCGGCCATCTCTTCGCACCGATGCCCGACATCATCCGCGACGACATGGCCTTCATCGACCGCATGCATTTCTACCTCCCGGGCTGGGAGATCCCGAAGATGCGGAATGACCTCTTCACGAACCATTACGGGTTCGTGGTCGACTACCTCGCGGAGGCGCTGCGCGAGATGCGAAAGCACAACTTCACCGAAGTCATCGACCGTCACTTCTCGATGGGCGCGCACCTCAACGCGCGCGACCGCAAAGCCGTGCGCAAGACTGTCTCGGGTTTGATGAAGATCCTGTTCCCCCACGGCGAGGTGACCCAAGACGAGCTCGCCGAGGTCCTAGAGCTCGCGCTTGAGGGACGACGGCGCGTGAAGGAGCAACTCAAGAAAATGGGCTCCTTCGAATACTACCATACCTCCTTCAGCTACACGCTGCAGGAGACGGGGGAGGAGAAGTTCGTTGGCGTGCCCGAGCAAGGCGGCCGTGACCTCATCTCGACCGATCCGCTCTCTCCTGGCACGGTCTACAGCGCGGGCGTCACCTCCGACGGGACCGTCGGGCTCTACCGGGTTGAGGTCTCCGTCTCGAGCGGCACGGGCAAGCTGAAGCTCGCTGGCGGCGTGGCCGGCGCGATGAAGGAGTCTGTGCAGCGCGCCTTCAGCTTCCTACAGGCGAAGAAGTCCGAGCTGGGCATCGCGCGCGACCTCGATGTCTCGGACATCCACGTCGAGGTGATTGACCTACTCGGGAACCGCGTCGAGGCCGAGCTTGGCGTCGCCTTCTTCGTCGCCTGCTACTCCGCGCTGCGAAAGGCACCCGTCAGCTCCGCGCTCCTCATCCTCGGCGACATGAGCGTCCAGGGGAACATCAAGCCCTTGCGGTCGCTCACGGAACCGCTACAAGTCGCGAAGGACAACGGCGCGAAGCGCGCTCTCATTCCTATCGAGAACAAGAGGAACTTCCTCGACGTCAGCGCTGACATCATGGAGCACGTGGACCCGATCTTCTTTGGCGATCCGAAGACCGCCGCGATGAAGGTGATGGGGGGAGTGTGATCTGACATTGGGCCGTCGCAAGAGGCCCGACGGGCCATGCCATATCTGCGGAAGAGTCTGTCAGCTGTCATGGGAGCACGTACCACCGGAGTCCGCCTTCAATGACAGGCCAATCGTACGCGCCGTCATTGACAAGGTTCTTACTGGCGATCGGTGGGATGGAAGATCAGGGGAAAAGGTCCAGCGCGGAAGTGGCGGGTTCACACTCTGCGAGCGATGCAACAACGACACGGGGTCGTGGTACGGCGCCGAGTACGCGGAGTGGGCAAACCAGGGACTTGAGCTTCTCGCTCGGATTGATGCCAGGTACCACACGGAGAACGACCGCTTCTGTGTGCCTTTCCGCGGCTATCCGGCTCGCTTCCTCAAGCAAGTGATCACGATGTTCTTCTCGGTCAACGAGTGTGGCTTCGCCGATCAGCATCCTGAGCTCGTCCAGTACGTACTCGACAAGAGGCGCAGGTGTCTGCCTCCGCGCTACGGGGTCGATCTTGTCTTGGTTCGAGGTGCGTTCGCGAGGTCGTCTGGAGTGAGCGGTCGAGCCAATTTCGCAAATGGACAGGTGGAGATATCGTCCGAGGTCGCACACTTCCCCTTCGCGGTTCGCCTCATTCTCAACGCAGATGAGCACCTGGATAGAGTTGGAGCACTCGAGAGGTTCGCAGAGTATGCGTTCGAGGACCGACGGGAGGTTTGGATCTTCACGACGGCCGGGGACATCGCCACTGCATTCCCCGGCGACTACCGGAGTCAGCCCTACTCGTGATGTGAGCTGGTGTTCACTTCGTTCGGTGGGTGCCAACTCTCGTCGTCGTGGCAGAGTTCCTAGCGGCCATGCCAGCCTCGCTGAGCGAAGTTGAGTGGGGTGACCTTTGGGGAGTGCGCCTACCCTACCCCACCCGCACCCCGGTGCTCTCCGGAGCCCGCGCCGCTCAGCGTGGAACCTCCCAGCCGCAGCTCGAGTTGCAACCCACCTGGCCGTCGCAATCCTCTTCGGGGGCGTAGGTGCGGCCGTCACCGCAGTAGGGGCCGAGCAGGCACTCGAGGGTGCAGGTACCCGGGCCGTACGGATTGGCCGCGTTCTCGGCACCGAGATCACAGCTCTCAGGACCGTTCTTCTCCCCATCACCACAGTAGGGGCCAAGCAGGCAGCTTGGCATGCAGGTGCCGTAGCTGCCGTCGTTGACGCCATCGTCGCACTCCTCTCGGCCTTCCTTGATGCCGTTGCCGCACTTGAACTGGCAGCGCTGATCGCAGAGCTCGCTCCCGCTGCCGTTGTTGGGTCCTTCGTCGCAGTCCTCGCCAGGATCCACGACGCCGTCACCACAGTCCGCCGGGGGGGGATTGTAGCCCGAGCAGTCGGCACGGCAGGCTCCAGCCACTGAGTTGCTGTTGTTGGGGCCGTCGTCGCAGATCTCACCATGATCGGCGTTGACGGCGCTGTCGCCGCAGAACGGAGCGGGTCGGCAGCGGGTGGTGCACTCTCCCACTCCGTAGGCGCTGGCGGAGTTGGCATCGCCGAGATCGCAGAGCTCACCGCCGGCAGGATCCAGGGTTCCGTCGCCGCAGTAGGGAGCGAGCCGGCACTCGGCGGAGCAGGTGCCATAGCTGCCGTCGTTGCGACCATCGTCGCACTCTTCGGTGCCATTCTTGGTGCCGTCCCCGCAGTACGGACCAAGCGTACAATTGGAGCGGCAGCCCTCATAGGCACCGGTGTTCTGAGCGGTACCAAGATCGCATTCTTCGCCGGGATCCACGGTGCCGTTGCCACACTTGATCTGACAGGTAAGATCACAGTCACTAGCCACGGTTCCGTTGCTCTGGCCATCGTCGCAGGCCTCGGTTCCATTCTCGAGACCATCCCCGCAGTAGGGTCCGGGCTCGCAGGTATCCGTGCAGGAGGCGGGGCCGTAGGCATCGGCCTGGTTGCTCTCCCCCGCGTCGCACAGCTCGCCCCAGGCCGAGTCGAGCTCACCATCTCCGCAGAAATGGGTGAAGACGCAGCCCGGTGCGCAAGAATCGCCGGTGCTGTCGTAGGGGATCAGGTTGGAGCCATCGTCGCACTCCTCGGCCCCGTTGACGATGCTGTCGCCGCAGAAGGGTGCCAGGCTGCAATCTGGCATGCAGCCGCCGTAGGCGCCGGTGTTCAGGCTGTTCCCTTCTGCATCACGGCCGAGATCACAGGCCTCATCGCCAGTCAGCACCCCATCGCCACAGTCCGGACGGCACTGGCTCTCACCGGCGGCGAAGTTGGAGAGAGTGAGCCAGTAGTTGGACCCACAGCACCAGCGCTCGGCCTGGAACAAGACCGCTTCGTAGATCTGCCCCACGGTGAGGCCAAAGGCGGTGTTGGTGGTCCCGTTGGCGTCGAGCGGCAGCGTGACCGTACCGGTCATCTTCCCGTGGATGCCGCCGAGATCAACCGCCAAATGTCCATTGATGAAGACAAAAACATCGTCGTCACCGCTGAAGGTCAAGCTCTCGCCACCCTGATACTCGAACCAGTAGCGGAGCTCACTCGTGAAGAGGTAGTTGTGACTCAGCCACTCTTCCCCAAATCCCCAGCCATCACCCGCATAGCAGGCTCGGGTCACCATCGGTGTGGTCGGATCGCCGTCGTCGTCGTAGGCGTCACTGGTGTAGGTCACCGGATTGCCGGTGTTGGTGTCGATGCGCGGGGTGTCTTCCAGCGGATAGAATCCGCAGCGCGTGAAGAAGGGCTCATCCGTGTCGCTGTTCATCGAGAAGGAACCGTCGGGCTGCCGCAGCAGCGTCAGCATCTCGTCGAAGCGTAGGTTGATCCCCGGCACATCACGATACCACTGGTCGAAGGCGGTCTTGCCGGTGGTGGTCTGGATGGGGGCGGCGTCGGTGCCGGCGTAGACGGGCTTTCGGTCCGCGTCGAGCAGCTCGGTGACGATGCCCTGGGGCGTGCCGCAGCACAGGGTGCCGAAATCTGGATGGCCGACGGCCGCCTGAGTCTCGGTGGCAGCGTGGTACTGTTGAAAATCGCGGTACACGATGGGGATCGCGATGCTCTCGGGAGGCTCGTCGAAGACCGAAGGGCACTCGAAGCCAGGCTCGATGGTGGTGCAATCAGCGGAGCAGCCGTCGCCGTCGAGGTTGTTGCCGTCGTCACAGACCTCACCACCTCCGCGGAGCAGGATCCCGTCGCCGCACACCGAGGTACAGGCCCCTTCGGCGGAGAGCTCGGTGCCGCAGCGGGGCTCGTTGACGCACACCGAGGAGCAGCCGTCGAAGGGCTGGACGTTGCCGTCGTCACAGGCCTCGGAGCCCTCTTCTTCGCCATCACCACAAACCGTCTCACGGCAGGTGGTGCCGTCACACACCCAACCGTCTTCGTATTGGCAGGTCGGCGAACAGCCGTCGTCGGCGAGCACATTGCCGTCATCACACTCTTCGCGACCGAGCAGGATCCCGTCACCGCACAGGGGACGGCAGGCTGCCCCGGGCGTGGGGCAGACCCAGCCCTCCTCGCGCTGGCAGGTCGCGCTGCAGCCATCTTCGGCCGTGGTGTTCCCGTCGTCACAGGTCTCATTGCCGCGGATGCGGCGGTCGCCGCACACCACGTCGTACCAACACACCGAGGGAGAAGCGGTATCGCACGCCCACCCGAGTTCGATCCTGCAGGTGGCCGAGCATCCGTCGCCGTCCACGACCCCGCCGTCGTCGCAGAGTTCACCCTTGGTGTAGCCAACCGTGCCATTGCCGCAGTACTCGATGGGCTCGCACGCCGCACCCACCGTCGGACACACGTAACCGGGCTCTAGCTTGCAGTCCGCCGAACAGCCGTCGGAGGCACCCTGATTGCCATCGTCGCACTCTTCTCCGAGGTCGAGGACCAGGTTGCCGCAGCCATCCACGATGGGGTTGCAAGCACCGCCTTCGGTTGGGCACTCGAAGCCCGGCTCCACACTGGTGCAATTCTCAACGCACCCGTCACCACCAATGGTATTGCCGTCATCGCAGAGCTCGCCGGCACTGACCGTTCCATCCCCGCACACCACGGTGGAAGAGCAGAGTTGGCCGGGATCACCCGCACCACCATCCACACACACGCAGTTGGCCTCCAGCTCACAGGTGCTGCTGCAACAGTCACCGGCGCGTAGGTTCCCATCGTCGCAGCCCTCCGCGCCGTTCACCAGGCCATCGCCACAATACTCGTCTTTGACGCAGGGCTCACCAACCGTCACACAGATCCATCCGGCCTCGAGCTGGCAGGTCGCAGAGCATCCATCACCACCCACTGGCGTCGACTGACCGTCGTCGCAGCTCTCACCGAAATCTACCAAGGCGTTGCCACACACCGCGGGTTCCTCGGTGGGCGTGCAGGGCAGTCCCGGCTCACCGCATGAGTAACCTTCTTCGACCTGGCATGACTCGGAGCAACCATCGCCCGCCTCTGCGTTCCCGTCGTCGCAGCCCTCATCGGGTCCCGCGAGCCCATCGCCGCAGTAGAGGTTGCTCTCACAAGGCTCTCCCACCACGGGGCAGGTGAAGCCACTCTCCACCAAGCAGATCCCAGAGCAACCATCACCCGGGGTACTGTTGGCGTCGTCGCAGCTCTCCTCGGCTTCGAGGATCCCGTTGCCACACACCGCGCGCTCGGCAGTTTCGCCCGCTGCACCTGCGTTCCCACCACGACCGTCGACGTCGATCCCCGTAGCACCCCCGACCAACGCGATGCTGGTTCCTCCCCCACGGCTCGTGTCTGAAGGGCCACCCGCCGTCGACTCCGACTCCTCGGGATCCGCGATGGGGGAGCCTCCCGCACAGGCGCAGTAAAGGGCAAACGTAGCCATCACCCACCGCGGAAGAGCGCATGTCATAACGGACAAGTCTATCACATATGCGAAGCACTCGGCGCCTGGCTCCTCATGATCTTGGTCTGGGCCAAGGTAGGTAGCCCTCGCACCATGCCCGACCAAGGTGAGCTACCCCGTTGCTTCGACTTTCGCCCCGAAGCCCGCAATCAGCTCGGCTCACTCGGCACGCCCTGGTCTCGGGTTCACCGGGAGCGGAGGCACTGCGGCGCAGGAGAGGGTTACTTGGTCGAAGGGGCCGTGCTCCACCGCACGGCTTCCGGCGTCGAGCATCGGGCCTCTCGAGAGCCATCCGACGCCACCTGACCGTGCACCAACGCCTCGCGTTCTGGCGTTCGCCGGGTCAGAGGCTCGGCCCTGCCGGCAGGTGGATCTGCATCTCGATCTGACCACAGCGCGGATTCAGTGGGTCCTCGGCGGCGCTCGGCTGGGGTGGCTGCCGCTCACAGCGCGGATAGCAGTCGAGGCGCGGTGGCTGGGCATCCACCTGACGAGGACCGAGCGCGACCTTGGGATAGGGTGGACTCACACGGCAACGCAGCTTCGGGTCCTCTGCTGCACACTGCTTCGGATTCGGTGCGCCGGCTACGAACGTGCAGGCTCCCAGGGACTTGCAGCGCTCTGAAGCTCGACAGCTAGGCTCCGAGGTCGCCACACAGTAGCCATCCCGCGCCGAGCACAGGCCGAGTTCGCGACAGAGAGGCGAAGCCTGGCACATCGCGTCGGTGGTGGCCCAACAAGAGCCATCGGGTGAAAGCCCGCAAGCCCCGAGCTCGCGGCAGACCGCCGAGGCCCGGCAGTCCTCTTCCCTCTTCACTGCACAGTGGGGTGGCTCTGCAGCGGCCACCGTGCACTCGCCGAACTTCGCGCATACTTCCGCTGCCTGGCAACCAGCTGGATCGGGCAGGCATTCCGATGACGCGCTCCAACGTGACTTGGAACGACAGAGCCCCGAGTTGCGACAGTGGTCGGTATCCGCGCACCGGTCACCACATCCGCCGGAGAGCCCTGCCAGGAGCAAGCCCGTGAGTATTCTTCGCACGAACCCATGGTACTTGAGTCGAACCCGAAGCTCAACTCCGCTGTCTTCCCCCGAGCACCTGCCGCAGCAGCTCCGCCTCCACGGGGGCGCGCGACGCGCCAAACAAGATCTCGGAAGAGCCCGAGTGCTCTCCGTAGTAGAGCGCGTTGTGCTTGGGGCGCGGGGCGATCACTGAACCGCTGAGCGAGATCCCCGCGAACACCCCGTCTGCCAGAACCATCGGGACGATGGCAGACGCGAATACCTCGGCCTGGCTGGCGGCGGGTTTGCCCCCCAACTCCTCCAGGGCCACCGAGGTATTGGACCCCACTTCAAGGGTGCGCTCGAGCAATCGCGTCACCGTAGCGTCGTCCATCACGAACAACACCACCGCGGCCTCCTCGTACCCTACCTGGAGCCCCACGCTGGGAGCACCCAGCGAGTAGAACGCGGGATTGGACCAGTCACCCTCGGGTCGTCGCACCACCATCACACCGTTGCCACCTTCGCCACCGAAGAGCAGCGAGGCCTTGACGATCCGCGGAAAGATCAAGAGGGCGCGGGCACGTTCGAGGTGACCGTCGAAGTTCTGTGACACCATGTGGCGTCGCATCGCCTCCACCGTGTCGGCGCACCGCACCACGATGGCACCCTGAGGTGAAGTCTGTTCGGTGTGCGCGTCGGCGGGGTGTGCCGCCGGTTGACAACCGAGTGAGATGCTGAAGAGGCCGAACGAGACCAGTCCAGAAGCAACGAAGGCGTGGGCTCGTGATCCGAAGAGCAAGGTCATGACCCACGCCCCAGCAAGCGACATGCCAGGCACGGGATCTCGGCTTTTCGGCGAAACCTGGCGCCTTCGGCGGACGAGTGTCCGCGGACTGTTACGACGGCTGGGGAGCCGAGCCAGTGCAGCGCGACCGCCTCCCGAACCGCAAGACGCGGCTCGCGGCAGACGACGAGTGCGCCGAAGCCTCAACTCCGTCGATCGGCACCACTCAAAGCCACCGAGTGGGGTCGCCTCGAAGACGGGCCCGTCGTGTGTCGGGGCTGGAGCAGCAAAGGCCAGCTTGGTGGCGGAACCCAAGACAACGCGCTCTCGCCAGTGAACGTCGCCTTCCCGTGATGCAGCACCCGCCGGTCAGCTGAAACCTACTCGAGCAGCGCCCGCTTCAGGGACTCGTTCCACGTGCCGGTTCTGACGTTCATGGCAGCGAAGCTGCCGCCATCGTCCCAGTAGGCCCAACCGATCCCCCGGCGCTCCGCCTCGGTGCGGACGAGCCAGGTGTAGTTCTCCCGTGACTGGGCGTCGGCGAATCCGATGGCCCCGAACTCGCCGAGGTAGACGCGCTTGCCCGTCTTCTTCACGTAGCGGGCGGCGTGATCGAAGTGCTGAAATACGGTAAGCGGCCCGCCCGGGTTGGTGGCGAGCGGCTGCTTGTTGTAGGCATCGAACCACTCTACCACCCAAGCCTGGGACTTGGCGGCCGCGATAGGCTCCCGCGGAGTCGGGGGCGGGCCCGGAAAGATCACGCCCGGCGTGCGGAACCATGGGTCCATCCAGGGGGCAGCCTGATGTGTGAAGAGGATCGGCTGGTACATGTGAAAATGGGCGACCAGGTTCGGATCCTCAGCCGGCAGCACGAGGGAATCGAGGTGCTCGGCGCTGGCCCAGAAGTAGCTGTCCGCCATGATGATGCGGGTGGGATTGGTCTTCCGAATGACCTGGATCGCCTCCGCCGTGAGCTCGTTGAGCAAGCTGGGCTCGAGCTTGTCATTGGGCTCGTTCAGGATCTCGAAGGCCACCGTGGGGGGACGGGTAGCGTAGCGAGCGGCGATCTGCTCCCAATAGGCCAGGAGGCGCGGCTTCTGGCCCTTCGGATCTTTGTGGATCTCCTCGAAGTGGTGCACGTCCAAGATGACCGAAAGCCCCTGCTTTTCGGCTTCGTTCAAGGCCCAATCCACCTTCTGGAAGAACTCTTCGCGGATGGTGTAGGGGGCCACGGAAAGCGAGCGCTCCTCGGTGCTGAAGCGCACCGGAAGCCTGACGTGATCCATGCCCGCTTGCTTGGCCATCGCGAAGTGAGCCTCCGAGATGACCGCTCCCCAAGCACCTTCGCGAGGGGCGTCATAGCAGTTGCCGAGGTTGATGCCTCGAGCAAAGCCCGGGAGAGGTTCGGACTTGGCGATGATGTCGGGCCGCGGCAGGTTCTTGTCGAGGGGTGCGGCCTTGACGGGGCCGGTCGCGGAGCTCTGCGGCGAGGCCGAGGTCGGCTCCTTCTTCGGCACACAAGCAATCATGGTAACGGCCAGGATGGAGATCGGGAGTGCGCGAAACATGGGGACCAGAGTACACCATCTGCGATGGTTGCACCCCGAAGCTTTGTTCCGCGACAGAGCTCGTGCACCACTTCCGGAGCGCAGACGGACAAGGGCCCGCACGAACTCTCGAAGAGCGACTCTGACGAGAAGTTTTCGCCCCTCGGTGCATCAGGTTGTCCCGATGTCGCGGGTCCCCGCGCCGCGATACTCATCATGCTCAAACCAGCATCGACCAGCTCTCGCCACCCCACCGGCGAGGCCTGTCACGATGTGAGGTGCCATGCCGAGCCCTGCAACCGCACCCGTCGAGGGCTCGGAGCGAAGCCCTGGAGCCCCTTGACTTGGCCGAACGTTCAGCGCTTCAAATGAGCAGCTACCCACAATATGTTGGTTGACTCGAGACAGTAGCCACAATATGTTGGGGTCCGTGCTGGCGCCTCTGAGCATCCGCCCAGAGGCTGAAAAAGGGAACCTGGTGTGAATCCAGGGCTGCCCCGCAGCGGTCAGCGAGAACGAACTCCACCTCAAGCACTGGCGGCAACGCTGGGAAGCGGTGGAAAGTAGGAAGACGGCAGCGCTCGCGAGCCCGAAGACCTGCCCGCACCCGGCGAAGGGGAGAAATCCTTACGCCGGTTTGACCTTGGAGATCTCGCGGGAGGTCATGGGACACGTTTGGGGCACCCTGCCTCGTTCCATGTCCGCTCGTCCTGACTCCATTTGCCCGTGGGGGCAAGAAGGAGAAGAGCAGATGTTGGAACTGGCAAGTCTTTCCATTGAGCGAATGGACGCGCCCTCGGACCGGGCCGTCCTCAATCTTCCGGTGTTCTCCACCATCACCAAGCGCGATGGGAAGCTGGAGCGTTTCGACCCTGAGCGAATCACGCGAGCGCTCGAGCAGGCAGGCCGGGCCACAACCGAGTTTGGCCGCGTCGAAGCCGAGCGGCTGACACGGCGGGTGCTCGTCATCGCCTCGACCACGACGGAGGCGACGTTCACCGTGGAAGAGATCCAAGATTTGGTCGAAGAAGTCCTAATAGCGAGCCCCTACCGCCGCGCCGCCCGCGCCTACATCCTCTACCGCGAGCAACATCGGATCCTCCGTGAACTCTCGTCGGCCGCGCGGGCCGACCTGGTCGAACGCTATCTTGAGCAGGCGGACTGGCAAGTGAACGAGAACGCCAACATGGCTTTTAGCCTGCAGGGGCTGAACAATCATCTCTCGAGCGAGGTCACGCGGCGCTACTGGCTGGAGCGGCTGTATCCACCGGCCGTGCGCGAAGCCCACGATCGCGGTGACTTTCATTTGCACGATCTGAACCTGCTGGCCGTGTACTGCGTGGGCTGGGATCTCGCCGATCTCCTCCGCCAGGGCTTCCGCGGCGCGAGCGGGAAGGCCGAGAGCAGTCCAGCGCGACACTTTCGCACCGCGCTCGGCCAGATGGCAAACTTCTTCTACACCCTGCAGGGAGAGGCCGCGGGCGCGCAGGCCTTCTCCAGCGTGGACACCTTGCTCGCGCCCTTCATCGCCGAAGATCGGCTGAGCTACGCGGAGGTGAAGCAAGCGATCCAGGAGTGGGTCTTCAACTTGAACGTGGCGACCCGCGTGGGCTTCCAGACCCCGTTCACCAACATCACGCTCGATCTGAACGTCCCGGAGCGCCTCCGCCACGAGCCGGTGGTGCTGGGTGGCAGATTGCAATCGTCGACCTACGGCGAGTATCAGCGGGAGATGGATCTCTTCAACCGCGCGTTCTTGGAGGTGATGCTGGAAGGCGACGCCAAGGGGCGCGTGTTCACCTTTCCCATCCCGACCTACAACATCGATCGAGCCTTCGACTACGAAGACCCCCGACTCGAGCTCCTTTGGTCCGCCACCGCCCGCTACGGCCTTCCCTACTTCGCCAACTACGTCAACTCCGAGCTCTCCCCCGAGGACGCCCGCAGCATGTGCTGCCGCCTGCGCCTCGACACGCGAGCCCTGCAGCACCGCGGGGGTGGACTGTTCGGGGCGAACCCCCTGACCGGCTCGATCGGCGTGGTCACCCTGAACCTACCGCGACTCGGTCACCTGGCGAGCGACCAGGACGACTTCTTCGCGAGGCTCGAGGAGCTCCTCGGGCTGGCGCGAGAGAGCCTGGTCCACAAGCGCAAGGTCCTCGAGCGTTTCACCGAGGCCGGGCTCTATCCCTACGCCCGCCACTACCTCCGCGACATCAAGGAACGCTTCGGCAGCTACTGGCACAACCACTTCTCGACCATTGGCCTGGTCGGTCTGGAGGAGGCCTCCTTCAATCTGCTCGGCGAGGGGCTGCTTTCTGCACCGGGTCGAGCCTTCGGGCTCCGTGTGCTCGATCTCATCCGAGAACGGCTGGTGGAGTACCAGGAGAGCACCGCGAGCCCCTTCAACCTGGAGGCGACCCCGGCTGAAGGCGCCAGCTATCGGCTCACCAGACTCGACCGCGAGCACCATCCCCACATGCGCGTTTTCCTCGAGCGGGACACCCCCGTCTACTCGAATTCCTCCCAGCCCCCCGTCGATGCCTTTGATGATCCGTTTGCGTTGCTCGATCAGCAAGACGAGTTTCAGACCAAATACACGGGTGGAACGGTGCTCCACTTCTTCCTTGGTGAGCACATCGATGAGCCCCGAGTGGTAAAGGACTTCGTCCGGAGCGTCTGTTCCAACTACCACCTGCCCTACTTCACCCTCACCCCAACCTTCTCCGTCTGCCCCGAACATGGCTACCTCGCCGGAGAGAAGCCGCGTTGCGAGCGCTGCGGGGCCGAGACCGAGGTCTACTCCCGTGTGGTCGGGTATCTGCGCCCCGTGCGGCAGTGGAACAGCGGCAAACAGGCCGAGTTTCGGCGTCGCGGGCTGTTCGATCGAGGGCTCGGGTGATCGGGGGGCTTCGCGCCTGCTCGCTGATTGATTTCCCGGGAATGTTGAGCGCGGTGGTGTTCTTCCGCGGCTGCAATCTGGATTGCCCCTTCTGCCACAATCGGGAGCTGCTGGCTGCCAGGGGACCGACCCAGCTCAGCGAGCCCGAGCTCGCGAGCTTTCTCCGGAGCCGTCAAGGAAAGCTCGGCGGCGTGGTGTTCACGGGCGGCGAGCCAACCCTCTCTCCACGGCTTGCCCGGTTACTTCACCTGGCACGCTCGTTGGGATTTCGAACCAAGCTCGACACCAACGGAATGCGCCCCGAGCTGCTCGCCGAGTTGCTCGGGGCCAAGCTGGTCGACTATCTCGCGCTCGATCTCAAGGATATTCCAGACGCCTATCCTGAGTGGCTCGGAATGGGCGCCGACCCTGCGGCGCTGCTCCGGAGCCTCGAGCTCGTGAAGTTCTCCAGTGTTGCCCACGAGCTTCGCACCACGGTGGTGCCGGACCGTCACGATCTGGCTCGGCTGGAGCGAATGACGGAGTTCGCCAAGGGGACCGAGCGTTGGTACCTGCAGTCCTATCGGAAGTCCCCAGGGCGAGCGGCCATCGATGCCGGGGAACTGACGCGGCTCGCCGCGATACTGCGAGTCCGCCACGGTGTACCGTGCTGCCCGCGCTCTTCGCGTTAGGCCTGCGGCGCACTCACCGTCGTAAGCCACGCTGAACTTCGCAAACGCGGGCAGGCACCACAGCCCTGTTCGACGGCTTGTCGAGCTCGTTTTGAACTGCGTCGCCGTAGATTTCACAGACCCGTGTAGGAGTACACGCGAAGATAGTCGTACTCGACAGTAGTAGGAGCCGTGGTGGCATCGACTGGGCCCGCCCAACCTGGCGCACCAGAAGCCCAGATGGTGAGCAAGATGTTCTGCGGCAGCACCATCCGGGACATCTCCTCGGTCGTCTCGTGCAGCACCACGCCGTCGACGGAGAAGCGGGCCAACCCTGGCACCCACTCGATCACGTAGTCGTGAAAATCTGCGGTCGGGTCGAAGCCGAGCGCGACCAGCTTGGGGTACTGCCGGTGCCCGCTGATCGGATCCGCGGGCGGGATATTGATCATGTGATTGAACTGAACCTCACCGGTGGTCTTGCCCAGGCACTCGATATCCAGCTCGTTCCAATCGTCCGGAGGCCAGGGAGTGTAGATGAGTACGAGCGAGGAGACGACCGCCGAGCCCTTGGCGAAGCGGATCCGTGACTCTACCTTGCCGTAGGTCAGCGTCTCTTTGGACCGGTACTCGACACCCAAGTAGGGCTTCTCGGAGCCCTCGGGCGCGGGGGTGAGCGCGAGCTTCAAGATCCCGTTCTCGGCCGTGGTGTTGGTGGTAGAAAACTGCGCCAAGTTCCCATCCCAGGAGTGGGTCATCTGAGACCACCGTGCGGGATCGACGGTGTCGAACTCATCGACCCAGGCGAGCTCGAAGCTCTGTTCGGTGATGACGGCGGGGAGTCCCCCGGTGGCTGTGGGTTGCCCACCCACACCCGGGGCTCCGCCCACAGCCGCACCGCCGGCTCCGGCCCCACCAACGCCGGGCGCAGCTGCCTCTTGTTCCGTGCCGGGATCGGAGCACGCAAGCGCGCCGAGAACCACCAATGCTGTGAGGGATCGCATGCCTCAGAGCAAAGCACGGGCGGCGCGGCCAGCTTCGCAGTTCGTGCGAATCTGTGAGGGGAGCCAGTCTCACTCGATGGTCGGGCCGGATAGGGGCCGTTTTTGATGTTGGTCCTGC
>CAYNEY010000095.1:0-13900 GCA_964396375.1 uncultured Polyangiaceae bacterium
CGAGTGGCGGTACGACCACGGGTGCTGGCGGTGCGGCGAGTGGCGGTGCGGCGAGTGGCGGTACGACCACGGGTGCCGGCGGCGCGGCGAGTGGCGGCACTGAGACCGCAGGGGCCGAGAATGCTGGCGCAGCCAGTGGTGGCGCCGAGAATGGTGGCGCGAGCGGAACCGGCGAGGCGGGGAGTGTGGCCGAAGGCGGAGTGACAGAGATGGGCGGCGCAGCTGGGCAAACTGGCACCGAGACTGGTGGCAGTACCGCGGCTGGGGCACCAGGAGAAGGCGGAGACACTGGGGAAGCCGGCAGTGTTGGCCAGGGCGGAGACACCGGGGAAGCCGGCAGCGTTGGCCAAGGTGGCGACACGGGTAGCGCTGGCAGCAGTGACGGCACTGGGGGCTCGGGACCTACCACCTGCGACAACGGCGAGCAGGACGGTGACGAAACCGCTGTCGATTGCGGTGGCTCCTGTGCCCCCGCATCGCGGTGTGCGGTCGGCGAGGGCTGTGGTGTCGGCGCCGACTGTTTGTCCTCGACCTGTGTGGAGTTGGTCTGTGCCACCCCAACCCTTTCGGTGAAATACGCGGGCTGTCCGAGCGGCACTTGCGCCACCGGGCAGAACAGCCTCTCGGTGACCTTCCAGATCGTGAACAACCAACCGACCGCAGCTGACCTCACCGATCTCGAACTCCGCTACTACTACACGGACGAGACGGGTGGCGCGATGGTGGTCGAGGTGGACTACACCGAGATCGCGGGCGGTCTCGCCTCGGTGGTGGCCATGCCCGCCGCTGCGCCGGGTGCCGATCACTACGTGAGCTTCACCTACCCGGCGGGGACCATCGACGGCAACGACACCGCCCAGGGCTCGTTCCGTGTCCACCAGGCCAGCTACAGCGGCATCTTTGACCAGTCCGACGACTACTCGTTCAACGAAAGTCCAGCGATGGTGAGTTCGGGAACCATCACCCTGCACTTGAACGACGAGATCATCTGGGGTACGGCTCCCTGACCGAAAGGGGTCATGGACCAACCACCACTCGATAACCGGACGCGTTTTCGGGCACACCCTCAGCTCATCGTGACGCGGAGCGGCGAACAGCTCGTACTGGTCGCGAAGGCCAGCTTCGAACTCGACCCTACTTACTCAGAACTGGTGTTGGCTCCCAAGGAGCGTCAGCGTCCGATCCGCATGGCCGACGTGCCATGGAACAAAGACCAGCCGGAGAAGAGCAGCATCAAGTACCCAAACGATCTGTTCGCGGAGAAACCGGGGACGGATGTGGTGGTAGTGGCCCGCGCGCACGCGAGCGAGAACAAGCCTGTGCCGTGGTTTGACGCTTTCGTCACCATAGGTGAGCTCCGTCGAGCCATCCGTGTCTTCGGGTTGAGGGTGTGGCAAGGGGGCGGTGCCGGCCTGAGCGATCCTCGACCCACCACCGGCGCTGACGTGACCTACGAGAACGCCTGGGGTGGTGAAGACGTGAGCGACTCGGGGAAGGTGGTGGCTGAGCCGCGCAACCCGGTTGGGCTCGGGGTTGCCGCCGACAGCGCGCGCCTGACCCACCAGATCGCTCCCTGCATCGAGGATCCCGAGCAGCTCTTGAGCAGTTTTCGAACGCGACCGCCGCCTGCGGGACTCGGGCCCATCGCGCGGCACTGGGAGCCGCGACGACGCTACGCGGGGACCTACGACGAGGCGTGGAAGCGCACTCGGGCGCCGCTCTGCCCCCTCGATGAGGACAATCGGATTCACAGCTGTGCCTCGGCTGGGCTGTACGCCAGCGAGCCTCTGTTGGGCTCAGAGACGGTGGGACTGCTCAATCTGGTGCCAGGCGGTGGCGCTACCCGATTCTCCCTGCCGAACCTGGGGATCGAGGTGGAATTCAGGGTGAAGAATCGTGAGCCGCTGCGCGTGCGTCCCCACCTCGACACCGTGCTCGTGGACACCCTGATCATGCAGGCTGGTCTGCCACTTGCGGTTGAACTCACCTGGCGCGCCAGTACCCGGGCGCCGCGTCGTATGACCGACAGCCTGACCGTGGTGCGTGAGATCGGCGGTTCTGCATGAGTGCGCGGGGCATCAAGAAGCGAATTCACCGCGAGTTCATCCCTGCCACCGACATGCCCATCCCCGGCGGTCGGCTGATTACGGTGCTCGGTGTGCCTTATGTCCAGTTGCGTACTGCGGAAGGGGGAGATCTCTATCTGACTCGCTTTGGCCTCCAAGTCCACGAGTGGCTCGCCATCGAGAACTGGTACGATGAGGCCTGGTTCGCGGCGCACCGTGTCTCCCTCGAGGGCACCAGCACGGTGTTCCGCGTGACCACGCGTGAGGTGCGCCAGCGCTCGCTCGAGCTGGTGGTCAAGAACTGCCGAGTCGGTGAGGACGTGCCAGGTGACACCCACACCATCGAGGAGGCGCTGGGCGCAGAGTTCAACAGTCCCTGGGAGGAGTTTGCCCTGGTGATGGAGCTGCGCGAAGGAGCCTTCGGCCCTCGCGGGTACCCGGTCGACACCCAACGTCCGCTTGCCATCTACGTTCCTCCCGACACCATGCAGCTTTGGCAGAGCGGGCGTTCGCGGGCGAAAATCAACAGGATCAAGGCGCGCCATCCGGCCATCGATCTCGATATCTTGCGCCAATACAAGCTGGTCTACGAGTGGATCGAGGGCACCAATATCGTCGAGCTTCTGCGTGAGGAGCGCGTGCTTGGGGACGCGTTGCGCGAAGAAAGCCTGCGCGCCGACCGGGAGGTTACCACGCACCTGGCGCAGAAGGGCTACTTGGTCGCGGACATGAAGCCCCAGCACATCATTATCCGGAATCCGGATCGGGCGTTCTTGTACGCCGAGACCCGGTTGCGCCGCACGGTTCCCGAGCGTGTTCGGACATTGATTCACGAGCACCGCTACTCCATCATCGACTACGAACTGCTTGCCCGCACTCCCGAGCACGAAGAGCGCCGACGGGTCTCCCGCCGACAGAGCTATCTCGACGCCTTGTCGCACCGTGACCTGGCAGTAGCAATCCCGGACAACGTCCATGAGATGTCGATTCTGGGTGTGCGGTATCTGGAGACGAGCGTTCAGAGCACGGGCGGAAGTCTGTGGGTGGTGGGTCGCAACCCGGAGCTCATCGACTTTTTCTTGCCCGAGCGCTGGCGGAAGACCGCACTCTGGCGCCTAGCCGACGACACTGAGCTGTCATACACCATCACCAAGGACGGTGTGCACCTCTTCTGGACCACCAGTCGTGTGGGAGAACTCCTGCCTGCGCGCGAAGATGGACGCAGTGTGCCGTATCTTTCGCCGTTCGAGGTGTTTTCGGTCCTCGAGAGGCTGGCTCGTGCCGGGGTTCCAGTTCTGGCCCCGCGCGCGATCTATCAGACCCACACCAGCAAGCTCGAGCCGTCGTTGGACACGAGCGCCTATGAGCGCTTGCGCGACTACCGGCGCGAGGATGGAACCGAGGTTCTGCTGGAGGATCGCAACTACCTCATGATCTTTGGGTTTTCCCAGTGGATGCGTGAAGGTGAGGTGCCAAAGCAGGTCCCGCCGATTCCCCGCCCAGCGGGTCTCTCCAAGGCAGCTGCACGGCAGATGATCACGGATGTTGAAGCGTCACGGGCCGTGGAGGCCATGCGCGCCCTGGTCGACCAAGCAGGGTTCGACGGTAGCCTGATCGATCGGGATGACCTCTTAGTGACGTTGGATGACGACGACCAAGTCGTGTTCTCTGAACCCGGCGTGCCCCGCGTACGCTTGTGCGACGCAGAGCTGGTTCTGCCGCGAGCTGGCCGGCGCTAGGCGGATGCGGCGCTGCCACGGGCCTCTTCACTCGTCACACTCGAGCCGCGCCTCCGCCCAGTCCGCTCGATCCCAGCTCGAGCCGTCCCCGGCGCTGGTCACCAACAACCGCAGTCGACGCCGATCAGTCACGTCGAGATCGAGCTCTTCGGGCTGGCTCTCCGAGGTCATCACCGGGCTTTTATACAGCTCCTCTCCATCCGCAATCACCGAGAAGACCACCGAGCCCTGACCGTTGGTCGAGTCATCCAGGCCAACCGTAGCGGTGAAGCGCTGGCATTTCTGCGCCAAGCGGTAGATTATGAGTGAAGCTGCCGACACCCCGAGACCCTTCTCATATTCGGTGCCGTCGAGGGTAAGGGGCGTTCCGTCGAAGGCCGCAGTGGCTCCATTGCTGCGATCGCGCTCCACCGGACCCAGGTTGTTGGCCGCGTACACCCAGGGCAACTCGCTCAGCCAGACCTCCCCCGAAGGAGCCGTGGGCTCGCTTCCCGTGAGTCGGAGCGTGCGCTCACCATGGGCCGGGATCTCAGCGGAGAACTCCCCACGGAACTCTCCAAGATCCTCGTGGGCCCACAGATCACGCGCCAGAAACCATCCGTCGCGCAGCCCCACCTCCCGGGCGGTAAAGGAGAGGGTGGCGGACTCATTGCTGCCATTGACCATCACCACCGCGCGCGTGCCGCTCTCGTTGAGTGGCTTGCTGAAGACCAAGAGCTCCCCCTTCTTCGACACCGGCACGCCCTGGATCCCGAGTGCGTCCTGGTTGATCGCGATCACCTCCTCATTCATCAGAATCGTGCGGGTGGCGTCGCTCATGGTCCGGAGATCGTTGCCCGCGATCAGTGGGGCGGCGCTGATGGCCCACAGGCTCACGTGGGTGCGGTACTCAGTGTCACTGAGGCCCCCGTTACCCACTTCCAGCATGTCGGGATCGTTGAAGCCGTTGGGTCCGGCGTAGGGCGCGTAGGCGACGTTGTTGAGGATGTTGGCGTAGACCGACTCCCATCGATCCCGTATGTCGGTCGTGGTGCGCCACAGCTGACCGAGTCCGATCCCCCACTCATAAAACTGCCAGGCACACAACGAGAAGACGATGTCGCGGCCGGTGGCGCTGAGCGCCTCGCTCATGGTCCGGTACTGCTCCTCGATCGGGAGGGTTGCGTTGCAGTTGTCGTACTTCAGGTAGTCCACTCCCCAGCTCGCGTAGGCGGTGGCGTCCTCGGTCTCGTAGCCTTCGGAGCCGGCTCGACCGGCACAGGTGGCGTGACCCCGATCCGAGTAGATCCCCAGCCGAAGTCCGAGGTCGTGTATGTAGTCTGCCACCGGCGCGATGCCGTCCGGAAAACCCTCCACCGGCTGGACCGAGCCATCCGGGTTGCGCTCCACCTCGGCCCAGCAGTCATCGATGTTGATATAGGTGTACCCAGCATCACGCATGCCGCTCTCGACCATGGCGTCGGCCATCTCGAGGATCATCTCCGCCGTGACGTTGCAGGCGAACTTGTTCCAGCTGTTCCAGCCCATCGGCGGTGTGGGCGCGAGCCCCGGCACGGGCTCGAGCGGAAGATCATCATCGAGTTCAGGAGGACCCGGATCGACCCATTGCTGACCGGCCTCGCCTCCCGAGGCCTCCCCGCCCTGCCCGCCGTCACCGCCATCCGCCTCTTCGCTCTCGTGGTCGCGCCCGCTGCTGGATGCACAGTGAAGGGTGAACGGGACAGCCAGAAACGCGAGGAGGGCGAGCCGACACATGGTCACAGTCGCATAGTCGAGGAGAGGGGCCCACGCAAGCGTCAGAACCCGATCCCGACCCCAGCCTCCAACATGGGCGTGTACACGCCATCGCCGAACAGGGGATGATCCACTTCTTTGGTCACGAACAGTGGAAGATGGAGCATTGTGAACAGATCGACGGAGACATCCAGTGCGCGCAGCAGATGGAGACCCGCGCGAAGGTTGAGCGTCGCTCCAAGGTCGGTGACGGTCTGGGTGCGGTCACGGTCGGCCTCGTCGAGCCGCCCCTCGAAGCGGAGGAGCATCAGCCCCAGGCCCGCACCCAAATAGGGGCTGGTGGCGCTGCGTCGACCGGTCTCGAAGAGAGCCCCCGCATCCGCGCCGGCGGAGAGCGCTAGCGAGTGATCGGTCCCCGCGACGCCAAACGGTGAGCTCGCGACCGAACCCCGAGCGAAGACCGCCCATTGATCCGCCCCCCGCTGGAAGGAAAAGCCTAGGCCGGGCGCCATCGCGAGGTTTCGGTCGGTCCGCGCGACGCGCTCGAACAGCTCCAGTTGGTAGGTGTTCTGGCCTCGCACCAACACGCTGTGCGTCGCGCGTTCCATGGCTCCGAAGCGAGCAGGATCCGCCGACAGCACGACCGGGTCGTTGCCGAGCACCAGGGTCATGGCAGCCGAGAGCTCGCTCGCTACCTCCTTCGGATCGGGGATCGGGCGACGCTCGGGGACTTGACTGTCCAGCTGTACCGTCAAGAAGGTGGTGCCTTGGAAGACGAACAGCTCCACCGTCAAGTGGCTTTCGCAGTGCTGTTTGGTGATCTGGTGGGAAGGGTGCCGTGCTACTTCGGAACGCACCAGCTTCTCGAAGCTCGGAAGTTGGCTCGGCTCTGCCTTGGTGACCAAGCACAACCCGATGCTGGCCCGCGCCGGGGTGACGCCCAAGAAGACCAGCCCAAACAGACAGAAGTAGAGCCACCGTGCCACGGGTACCTCCCTCAGAAGCTGGCGCCAAGTCGGAGTGCCAGCCCGGGAAACCAGGTGTTCACGGTGGCGTCGTAGTTGGCGTTCTTGACCAGGTAAGCTGGGAGCGTTGCTTCACCTTGAAGGTAGAAGGTGACGGCGCTGGCCCGCATGAATTCGTAGCCCCCGACCAGGTCCACGTCGAGTCCTCCGCCAAACAGCGTCGAACGAAGCCCTGAGGCGCCTTCGGCTCGGATCGCCCGAAACCAGTGCAGGTTGAAGTTGGCACCCGCTCCGTAGTAAAATGAAGCAAGCGCCCGCGGGGCCTGGTAGCGCAGCACATGCAAGGCGAGTCCGGTGCTGCCACCGTAGTCGATGTGACCGCCCGTGGAGTTCTGCGCCACGGACTTAGCTTCGGTGCCGAGATCGAGCTCACCCGCCGCCTCCACACCCCAAGCATCGAACTGACCCCGATAACCGAGCTGAAGGGCCATCGGTGTGCAGAGGCGGAGGTCGTTCTCCACGACTTGATCGTCCACCGTGGGAAGCATCGCGACGCGCAGCCGAGTCCCCACGCCGAACATCACAGACGAGCGACCCCGTACTCGTTGGGTGCTCTTGAGCGAATCGGCCCAGAGCACGTTGTCGCGATCCATCGTAAGCGAGATGGGGCGGTCGTGCAGGAGGGCGAGTACACTCCGCTCGGCGAAGGGCGAGAGCTCGGTGGGCAGGAGCTGGTCGACGCGCTCTTCGCGGCCGGTGCCTGAGTACCGCGCGAACGCCGTCCAACCAACCTGGAGCGGAAAGAGTTCGACGCTGATCTTGTGGGTGCAACCCTGGTCTGCCGCCACGAAACCTGGTTCGTGGGTGACGAAGTGCTCCATCAGCCGCTTCAGGTAGCGATCAGGGGTTTGTCCGAGGGGCAAGGTAGCTCCGTTCTTGACCCGCGGATCACGCGAGCTTTCAGGATCGACACGCTTCGCCTCCTCCTCCAGATCGGCGTAACTGACGGGCTCATGTGAAGTGGCCGGTGCAGGGGGTGGGCCCTCGGGCCCCGAAGTCGTCGGGGGCGAGGCTGGGGCTGAGTCGGCGGGCTGAGTCGGAGTGGGCTCGGCTTTTGGGGTTGCGGGTGCCGAGCTGGCTTCGGGAGATTCAGCGACCGGTGTCCGCATGACCACTTCGACACAAACCGCGACGTCCGGACTCTTTCCCGCGAGAAGCCCTGGTGCGAATAGCGCGGCGGAAAGGAATAGAGCTCCGCCAGACAGCGTTGAACCACGCATTGTGTCCTCCAATCGAAGGCGAGGAGTGGCCTCGCCAAGCCGGCAGTCAGCAATGGCTGTGCCAGCACCCTGGTCCCGGATCCCTCCCTGAACCTGGCCGATCTGGTCCCGAGGTGTGGTCAAGGTGTCACCCACTGCCGTGAAATCCCGGCACAGGGGAGGGCGGAGAATTCACCCCGAAGAGCGCGTTCCTGATGCTTACTCGCCCCGCCCCCCAAAAATCTGTTAACGTGTGGCCGGGTTCCGTGTCCGACTCGACGAACAAACCTCCTATCCCGCCATCCACGCCCAACCTTCCGGTCCCGCAGCGTCGGGCCGCTGGTGGTCCGCGGCACGCGTCGTCTTCGCGGATCCGATTGAGTGATGGTGCGCTCGAGATCGAGGGCTGGACGCTCAACGTGAGCCGCGGGGGGAGCCGCATCATTGTCGAAGATCCGGTCGAGCGCGACGCCAACTACCTGATGGTGACCGACGAGGAGACCGCTCCCCGGTCGGTGCGCGTGGTGTGGGTGCGTGAGGAGAGCGGCGGGCAGATCGTGGGTCTGCAGTACCTCGACTGTGACGGGAGCATCCCGCCCGCCGAGGAGCCCGACGACGTGCCGTGAGCCAGGTCCTCGACTGGTTGGGACCCGAGGGCTGCTTCGCCAAGCGTCACCCGAGGTATGAGTTTCGTGAGGGTCAGGTGGCGATGGCCCGGGCGGTGATCGACGCCCTCGAGCACGAGCAGATCCTCCTGTGTGAAGCTGGAACCGGGACCGGCAAAACGCTGGCCTATCTTCTGCCAGCCATTCAAAGTGGGCGCAAAGTGGTGGTCTCGACGGCGACCCGCGCCTTGCAAGACCAGATCCTGGTGGCCGATTTGCCCCTCATTCAGCGCACCCTCGGGCTCACGGTCGACGCGGCCGTGATGAAGGGCCTCTCCAACTACCTGTGCCGGCGTCGGCTAGCCCAGGAGTCGTCGCGACATGACCTGACGACCGAGACCCGTCGTCGCCTCCGGCTCATCCAAGACTTCGCCGAACACTCCCAGAGCGGCGACAAGAGCGAGCTGGTCGAACTCCCCGAAGACGATCCCCTCTGGGAGCGCGTCACCTCGAGCAGCGACACTCGGCTCGGTGCTAGTTGCCCGTATCACGCGGAATGCTTCGTCACCCGAATGCGCGAGCGTGCCGCGCAGGCCTCGCTGGTGATCGTCAACCACCACCTATTTTTCGCGGATCTGGCGCTTCGCGGGCCCCATCCTGGTCGTGTGCTGCCCGACTACGACGCGTTGATCCTCGACGAGGCGCATCAACTGGAGAGTATCGCCGTGGAGTTCTTTGGTGCTCGGGTCAGCCAACGGCGCATCTCGCGCCTCTTGGGCGAGCTCGAGTCCGTGATGGAGGCGCTTCGCTCCCACCTGCCGGAGGCAGTGGCCAGTACCGCCACGCTCGGCGCGCGCGTCACCGGTGCTGCCAGCGGACTCTTCGCGGCGCTGCTGGCCGACGGGACCGGAGAGGACGGCCGCCGCGAGGTTGGGCGTGACGACCTGCGCGGCGGACTGCTCGCCCACTGGCTCGCCCTCGATGCGGAGCTCGAGGCGCTGGCGGCGCATGTCGAGCTCGTGACCTCGAAGCAGGGTGAGCTCCGTTCCAGCCTGGGGACCCTGCCGCGTCCCACCGCGGTGTTCGATCTGGAGGTCATGGAGCGGCGACTCACCGAGCTGCGCGAGACCTTGTCGGTGATCTTCGAGTCGGGCCCCGATCGGGTGGTTTGGGTCGAGCAGGGGGAGCGCAATGTCACCCTCAGCTCCTCGCCGATCGATGCCTCACCTACCCTGCGCGCCAAGTTGTTCTCACGCATGCGCGCCGTGGTGCTGACTTCGGCCACCTTGACCACGGCGCCTGCGCGCGGACATTTGAGCGAGGCCGTGCCATCCTTCGAATACCTGCGTGCACGGCTGGGTCTGACTGAACTCGAGAGCCCGGTGGTGGAGCTTCTGGTCGCTTCCCCTTTCGACTACCAGAAGTGCTCCCTGCTCTACACGCCGCGGGATCTACCAGCACCGTCGGAATCCCAATTCCTGGAGCGGGCAGCAGAGAGAATTGCAGAGCTGGTCCGCTTGACCGACGGGGGAGCCTTCGTCCTTACCACCTCGATTCGGTCGATGAAGCTCCTCGCGGCCGCCCTCCGGGTGCGCCTACCCGCATTCCCTCGGTTGATGCAGGGCGATGCCCCGAAGGGTGAGCTTCTGGCGCGCTTCCGAGATGATCCACGCAGCGTGCTGGTGGCCACGGTATCTTTCTGGGAGGGTGTGGATGTACCGGGACACGCGCTTCGTCTGGTCATCCTGGAGAAGATCCCGTTCAGTGTTCCGACAGATCCTTTGGTTCGTGCGCGCGCGCTGGCCATCGAGGAAGCGGGAGGAAATCCCTTCGTCGAATACTTTCTGCCTGCCGCCGCCATCGCGCTCAAGCAGGGTTTCGGACGTTTGATCCGCACCCGCGATGACACCGGGATCGTGGCGCTGCTTGATGAGCGCGTACATCGTCGCGGTTATGGCCAACGATTGCTGGCCAGCTTACCGCCCGCGCGCCGCACCGATTCCTTCGAGGCTGTGACTCGCTTCTGGCGCGGGTGCGTTGCCAGCATGCCACCGGTAGATCAATCCCCCGACCAGCGCGGTGAAGGGAGCCACGGTGACCAACCCGAGGCTCCCGACCAAGGTGTGTAGAACCTCCCCGGATACGTGGCTCAGGTTGAAGATGTTCTCGAGCGGTACTCCCTGCCCGATGAAGACCATCAGCATCGCCGAGTAGCTCCCCGAATAGGCGAGCAAGAGGGTGGTGGTCATGGTGCCGATGACGGCTCGACCCACCGAGAGCCCGGAGACGACGTGCTGCCGGAGCCCAATCGACGGGTTCTGCTCACGGATCTCGTGCATGGCCGCCGCGATATCCATCGCCACGTCCATCAACGCGCCTGAAGCAGCGATGAAGATGCAGGCCATGAACAGGCGGGTCAGGTTGATCTCGAGGAACCCGGAGTAAAGCAGGCTGGGTGCGAAGGAGAGCACCGCACCGTTGATGCCGAAGACCCGAGTGAGCAGCACCGAGAGCAGACAGGTGAGGACCAGCCCGAGCAGAGAGCCGAAGAAGGCCACCAACCCTTTCTTGCCCAGGCCACCGACCAGAAAGCAGATGGCCCCGATCAATGCGCCCGTCACCAGAAGCGAGATCCAAATGGGGTCGTAGCCCTTCAGGATCGAGGGGAAAAGCACCTTCCAGAGCATCAGGGCAGCAAACAAGAACGAGAGCAGGGCCTTGGCGCCGGTGGCACCCGCGGTGAACACGAGGAGCACGCCAAAGAGCGCGAGCAGACCCAGAGTCAAGTCGAGCCGGTACTTGCCGCGAGCGTAGGCGGCGGTGACCTTGCCGTCGTCACTCTTCGAATACTCGACCAAGATCCGCTGACCTACCCGATAGATCTCGTCGACCTCCATCGAGCCCCGGAGCTCGTTGGCGACCTGGATCCGCTGACCGCGCGCTGAACCGGAGAGCAGCTCTACCTGGAGCATTTGAGTCCCGGTCTTCACGAGACGCGTGTGTCGGATCCCTCCGTCGTCGACGCTCAGCACCCGCGCCTTGGCATGCAGGGAGCCTTGCTGTTTCGCCCCTTCGAAACCGGTCGGCAGAAGCGCAATCACGACACAGGCGAGCGACAATAGCAGGGCAAATAGGGGATCGGGTCGGCGGAGAGTTCTGAGGATCTTGGTCAGCACGGTTGGTTCTGCTTTCGACAAAACGGAGGGATCGGCGGTTCACCGATCCCTCCAGAACTCATCAGTGAGTGATGTCTGGGAGCAACGGTCAGGAGCCGAGCTTCACACCCATCACCTGGGCCAGCTTCCGGGCCAGGTCGGTGTTGTCGTAGTAGCCACCGAACCGTTCGGACCCAACACCACCGGCCAGCACGGGAACCGGCACGGCGGTGTGGGCGAACGAGGTCCAGCCGATCCCGGCGCGGTTGTTGAGGACATGCGTGATGGTCACGCTGAGCGGGTTGTAGCCACCGTAGAGGAGCTTATCCTCCTCGGAGGTATTGGTCGAAGTCGAGAACATCGCCTTCTGGTAGGCCTGGTCCAGGCGCTCCTTTTCGAACTCCGTGAGCGATGCGTAGTCGAGACCGAGCAGCTCCAGCATGTCTTCATCCAGCGTTGAGTCAACCAGCGACGCCGGAGGCGTGCCCTGCTCGGACACTGCCTTGATCCGCTTGTCGAACTCGAGATAGCTGATCTTCTGGGCCTCCAGCTTCTCGAAGTGTGATGCGTAACCAGTTCCCGCCCACCCGATCGACATGCCACCCGTCTCGTGATCGCCGGTCACCACGATCAGCGTCTCCCTCGGGTGCTTGGCCATGAAGTCGACGGCTACCTTCACGGCGTCGTCAAAGGCCAGCACATCGTCGATGCTGGTGCGGGCATCGTTGGCGTGACATGCCCAGTCGATCTTGCCGCCCTCCACCATCATGAAGAAGCCCTTGCGATTGCTGCGGTTTCCAAGTAGCTCGATGCCCTTCTTGGTGAAGTCCGCCAGGCTGATGTGCGAGGAGTCGTTGTCCGCGTTCACCCGGTCGATCTCGTAGTAAAGCGCCTGGGATGAGTCGAGCACTGGGTTGATGGCGAGCGCGAGTCCACCAGGAGAGAGTGTGTCGAACTCACCGCGCGAGTCGGCGATGGTGTAGCCGGCGGCTGCGGCCGCCTGGAGCACATTGCCCTTGGGGGTGACGCCTTTGCGGGTGCCATCCGCGTCCAGCAGCCCACCGCCTCCAAAGTAGTCGAAGCGGCTCGCCACCAGATCGTGGCCGATGTTGTGATAGTTGTTGCGACTCGGTTCATGGGCGTAAAACGCTGCCGGAGTCGCGTGATCGATCGACACACTGGAGACGATCCCGACCTTCATACCCTTGGCCTTGGCCGCCTCGGCGATGGTCTTCAGCTCTTGGGTTTTGGTCGGATCCATCGCGATCACGCCGTCAGCGGTCTTCTGGCCGGTGGCAATGGCGGTGGCAGCAGGGGCTGAATCAGTGATCAGGCTGTTCCAGGGGAAGGTGCGCTGCATGCCCTGGATCGGAAGCTGGCTCAGGGTGAGGAGTTTGGCCTTCTCGGTGCCCCCTACCTCATCGCGCGCCACCTTATTGGCCAGATAGGCCTCGGCCGCGTGGATCTGCACGCTGGCCATCCCATCGCCGATGAACAAAAAAACGTACTTGGGCCGCCGCGCGGCGGTAAGCTCTTCTTCTGCGACCGCGAGAGTTGCTTCCTCTTCGAAGGCGGCTTCTTCGTCTCCAAGATCGGCGCAGGCAACCAGGCCCAGGATGGTGGCGGCAGCCGCGCCCAGCGATAGGCCGATGAGTGAGAGTTGGGCATTCGAGGTGTGAGCGAGAATTTTCATGATGACCTCCGTGATGTGCCGGTGTTGTCGCTTGGCCGTGTCACGGGGTGATGGGCCCCAGGTGAAATGACCACGACGAATTGGTCACAGCTCTGCTGGGTGAAGCACAGCGTTCCAACTTGCGGACCGGCAGCCAACGATGCTGCGGTCCTTTCTCCGTTAGCCCGCGTACGCGCCCGGATTGGGTGGTGTCTCGCTGGCCGGTGCGGGCTCAATGCCTGATTGGGAGCGGTCGGGGCGTTTCCTGCTCGCAATTGCGGCTGAACCGACCTAAAAGGACAAAGGACTGGTGGTGAGTTCTTTGGGAGGTGTGATCAGGTGCTTGGGCGCCGTCGGTGGCTTCCCGACCGTCTCACGTTCTCGAGGCTCGCTGGTTCACGTGAAAGGAAAGACTCAATCATGAATAGGTTCGCGAAATTTGGGATGACATGCGCGTTGGCTTTGGCCTTCACCGGTTGTTACAAACACTCCTACACGGTGGGAGCTGGTGGCAATACCGAGGGTGAGGCCAAGTACGACTCCTGGGAGTCCCACTGGTTCTTTGGCATCATCGGTGAGTCCGACATCGACATCAAGACGGTGTGTCCGTCGGGCAACGCGACCATCAAGGACAAGATCTCGTTCCTGAACCTCGATTTCGCGCGGCCGGGTGACCGGGTCTGAGAGGGGACGCGCGAATGGTAC
>CAYNEY010000096.1:0-13863 GCA_964396375.1 uncultured Polyangiaceae bacterium
GTCAGGTCCGTCGCTTCCGAGGCAACATTCCATCTCAACCTGGACCTGTTTAGTTGGCGAGAGCGTTCTTGCGGCACCCTCACAGGGTCTCGAGTGACTTCCGCTCGGCGTCCACGCCGAGCAGGGCTGCCACCACCGCACCCACCACCATCAAACCGGCCCCGACCAGGGTGCCTAGCGCGAGGGCTTCACGGCTTCGCGTCGCGATCAGAAAGCCAAATATGGCTGGGGCTATCACCCCTCCGAACAGCTGCGCGACCGAGAAGAACAGCGCAATGGCCCGCGACCGCATCTCGAGCGGGAACAGCTCGCTCACCGTGAGGTACGCCGAGGATGCTGCGGCCGAAGCAATGAAGAAGATCACACACCAAAGCCAAGTCTGAGTGGTGGCATCGAGCAGGCCGCGGGAAAACAGGAGCGCGTTCAGCCCGAGCAAAAGTCCCGAGACCAAGTAGGTCGACGCGATCATGCGTCGCCGACCCCAGGTGTCGAAGAGGGGACCGAGCACGAATGGCCCGAGCAGGTTCCCGAGCGCAAAGGGAAAGATATAGTAGGGGATGGATGCCGTCTTCACGTCGTAGAAATCCACCAAGATGATGGCATAGGTGAAGAAGATTGCGTTGTAGAGGAAGGATTGCGTGATCATCAGGCACAGGCCCAGCACCACGCGACTCCGAAAGCGCGCGAGGAGCACCTTCAACACCGCGAGATAGGAGGTGTTCTGATACGCCGTGAGCTGCAACGCCTGATGTGCGCGGACTTCCGCCAGCACACAGCCGGTCTTTCGGCACTCGACCTCGATGCGTGACACGATCTGCTCGGCCTCTTCGGCGCGCCCGTGACACACCAGCCAACGTGGGCTCTCGGGCAGATGGTGTCGCAGACCCCAGATCATCATGCCCACCAAGGGCCCAATCCCCAAGCCCAGCCGCCACCCCCAATCGATCGGAAAGATGCTGGGATCGAGCAAGAGGATCTGGGCGGCCGCGGCCAGCATCGCTCCCCCCCAGTAGGTGCCGGCGACCGCGATGTCCACCCGACCTCGGTAGCGCGCGGGGGTAAGCTCATCGATCGCGCTGTGAATGGCGGCATACTCGCCGCCGATCCCCATCCCCGCGAAGAAGCGGGTCAAGAAGAAGAACCACGCCGAGAACGAAAAGGCGGTCAACCCATTGGCGAAGAGATAGAGCGCGAGGGTGGCGATGAAGAGGCGGCGGCGTCCCAGTCGATCGGCCAGGCTGCCGAAATAGAGGGCTCCCACCACTTCCCCGAGCAGGTACACCGAGGCGCTCAGTCCCACCATCTCCGACGAGAAGCCGAGTACTTCCGGGTGTCGCAGCACGTCACCGATCGAGCTAGCGAGAGCGATCTCGACTCCGTCGAGGATCCAGGTGACCCCGAGCGCGAGGATCATCCGGGTGTGGAACCGGGTCCAGGGGAGTCGATCCATCCGTGCTGGGATCAGGCTAGAAATGGTGTTGTGCATCGCCATGCTCCGCTCAAACAATCAGTTCGCGTCGTCGATCAAAGCTGCCTCGGAGAGTAGATTACGTTCGACGCAGCTCCAAGACAGTAGCTTGGCTCTGCACCTACCCGTCGAGCAACTGCCTTATCCGAGCGCCGAGCTGTTGTGGGGTAAAGGGTTTTTTGAGCAGATCGGCCCCGTGCTCGACCACTCCGTTGGTCGAGAGCAGGGGTTCGGCGTATCCCGAGCAATACAGGATCTTGAGGCGGTCGTTGCGCGCCAGAAGGAGTCGCGCCAACTCCCGACCATTCATCCCCGGCATCACCAGATCTGTGATGAGAACTCTGGCAGGCTCGAGCACTTCGGGAGGGGCGGCCAAGGTAGCCTCAGCGCAATCGAAGTCGAGCACCGTGTAGCCAAGGCGACGCAGGGTATTGGTCATGATTCGTCTGACCGATGCGTCGTCTTCAGTGACGATGAGCGTTTCTGTGCCATGCCCAGGAACATCCTCGAGGATTGGCTGTTCCGTGTGTGGACCTACGCCCTGGTGGCGCGGCAAGATGATGCGGAAGGTCGAACCGAGGCCAGGTGTGGAGTTGACCGAGATGTAGCCGTTGTGTTGTTGAACGGCGCCGAGTACCATCGACAACCCAAGGCCGGTCCCCTTACCGCGAGGCTTGGCGGTGAAGAAAGGTTCAAAGATCTCCCGCACCAGCTCCTGTGGGATCCCCGTGCCGGTGTCACTCACCGACAAAGCCACGTAGTTACCCGCTGGCGCCTCGGGGAAGTCAGAGTCCCCCTGCGGGCCGATTGCCAGGTTTTCGAGGGAGATCTCGAGGCGCCCACCCCGAGGCATCGCGTCCATGGCATTGATGGAGAGGTTGACCAGGATCTGTTCGAGCTGAGTTGGATCCCCGAACACCGGATCGAGTCCACTCTGCACGGAGACCACGACCTCGATGTTCTCGCCGAGCACGCGACGCAAGAGCTTCTGGGCAGACTCTACCGAGTGCCTCAGATCGAGAGGTTGCGGCTCGAGTGGTCGCTTTCGTGAGAAGGAGAGCAGCTGAGAGGTAAGCTCAGCGGCCCGCTGCGCGGCATGCCGGACAGCTTCGGCTTCGGTGCGCGAGGGCGATGTGCTCTCGAGATCGAGCAGGAGCAGCTCCGCGTTTCCGAGGATCCCGGTCAACAGGTTGTTGAAGTCATGGGCTACACCCCCCGCCAGGCGACCGAGTGCCTCCATTTTCTGCGCCTGGCGAAGCTGGGTGGCGAGACGGTCCTTCTCCGCTTCGTGGGACTTTCGTTCATCGATGTTCCTGATTGAGATGAAGACACGCTCCTCATCACCCACCGTGGCACGTCGAACGTTCATCTCCGTCCAGAAGGGCTGAGCATCACGCGCTTGAATCCGCCACTCGAACAGCCCCGAGCCGCGGGCGGAAGCGCCCGCCAATTGCGAAAGGAAGTCTTCCCGCTCGGCTCCACTGGCATCTGTGCTCAACTCGGCGAGGGTACGAGTGAGCATTTGATCAGTGACGAGACCAAAAAGCTGCCCTGCCTTTCGGTTGGCGTCGACGATGATGCCGGACCTGGCATCCAGCACGACCACGCCGTCGTTCATGGTTTCGAGGATGGTCCGATAGCGCTCCTCACTGCGGAGCAGGAGGCTCTCTGTGCGGCGGCGCACCATGAGTTCCTCTGCCAAGCGGGAGAGGGTGGCCCCCAAGCTTCGGAGCGCCATGAACAGCGGGATGATGAGCAACCCGCTCGCAAGTGCGATCATCCCGAAGCGCGACAGGGGCGGGGCGGGAAAGGGTTTGGGGGGAGGGTGTCCACTCATCTCCGCCCAGGCCAGCACCAAGGTGAAGCCAATGGTTGCGACCGAGGCGACCGTCGCCGCGCGCTCACCGAGGAGCAACCCGGCCACGCCCGCGATCGCGACCAGCAGCGCGAGGTTGGTGCTGTAGATCCCCCCCGTCAGGCTGGTCAAGCCGGCGAACACGACCCAGAGCAAGGTCAAGAGTCCGAAGCATGCCAGTGTGACCTGACCACGGCGCATGATCAGGCGCGTCACAAACAGTATGAGCCCGAGTATCGCGATAATGATCGCGCTTCCAACCCGGTGAGCGAACACGAAGGGCAAACCGATCACGATCGCGACCCCGAGCAGCGCCCACAGGTACCAGAGGATGGCGTCGAGGACGCGAACGCGCCGAGCCTGAACATCGTTCAGTTCGGGGTAGTGCGAGGGATCCGGAGGATGGTGCATCGCGAAGCAGTATCGGAAAGGGATAAGTCACAAGCTTACCGGTTGTGAGCCGCCTTGTGAAAGCGCAACCAAGTTTTCCTTGGCTTCTTGGGGAGATATAGGGTTCGTGGATGGTCGGGCGGCGGCGCGAAAAGGCAATGTTCGGGCCGCGAGGTGAGGTCGAACCCAACTCTCGAGTGCTTTCGCTCTCCATCACCTCGATTCGGGGGTCATCCTGCGAGGTGGACTCGTGCTACTCTCGCGAGTCCGATGAATTTGCTGTGGTTTCTTGCAGGCGTTGGGCTGATCGGAGGCGCTGTTCTCGCTGATTGCGATGCCAAGGTAGCTCACTGCCCCAACTCTCGCTAAGAGAGAAAGTGGGCGAGCTTGTGCTCTCCGAGCAAAGCAGTGCAGGGATCTGTGAAGCGCCAGCGCTTCCCGGTCAGGCCGATCTGGTCGGGACGGTGGCGGGCCGAACCGGCCGCTACCTGGTTCTGCGACAATGGCGCCCCATGCTGACCAGCGCGACGCCCCTCCCCATAGAGTTCGAATCCCTGTCCGAGCCTCCAGAGTGTGCCATAGCGTTCTCGGAGGATGGGCTGAGCGTCACTCTCGCGTGTGAGGATCTCAGCTTTTCTGGGGAGCTCAGCGCGAGTTCGCCCGGCACCTACGACCTCGACGCTTTCGCGGGTGGGGCCTTCGAAGTGTGGACACACAGCTCGGGGCCGCGGGCGGCACTGGTCCTGTATGGCTCGGGGCTCCCGCTGGTAGACGCAAGCTCCGGGCAGCTTGTCCTCGACCCGCTGCCCTGAGCCGGGCCCTTTCGCCCAAGCTGGGCTAAAGAGCCGCCGCATGCCCGAGCTGCCTTCACCGCCCAGTCGGATCGTTCATCAGGCAGACGCTCGGTTGTGGTTGGAGCAGAATCCCGCGCCTCTGCACAGCAGCGTCATCACCTCGCTTCCGGACTTCTCCGAGCTCCGCGAACTCGGGTTCGAGGGCTGGTGCACGTGGTTCATCGAAGCGGCCTGCCAGATCATCGCTTGGGTGCCACGCGATGGACTCGCTGTGTTCTACCAGAGTGATATCCGACACGAGGGCGCGTGGGTGGACAAGAGCTGGATGATCGGGGCCGCCATCACCAAGCTCAGTGCACAGCTGGTGTGGCACAAGATCGTGTGCCGCAAGCCTCCGGGCAGCATCGCCTTCAACCGTCCAAGCTACTCCCACATGCTTTGCGTGAGTCGGGGCGCGATGCCATCGCTACGTCACCCTGGTCCCGACGTTTTGCCCGACGCAGGTGCGATGGACTGGAGTCGCGCGATGGGGGAGGGCGCCTGTCGGGTTGCCTGCCAGTTTTTGCGCCTCGACACCGAGACCCGTACGCTCGTCGATCCGTATTGTGGACGGGGTACCGTGCTCAGGGTGGCCAACGGATTTGGCTTCGATGCCATCGGTATCGACCGCTCGCCCAAGCGCTGCCGCGCTGCCCGACGTTCGGGATGAACTCGAGGACCGCCGCGGTCGGGTCTAGCACGCTCGGCTGCGCGAGAAGTTCAACCGCCGGCCATCATGCGGTTGAACTTCTCGGTCAGGACCGGATCGGCGGCGAGCTTCGCGCCCCAAGCGGTGGCCACCGAGCCGTAGCTCATCATGTCCAGGCCATAGCGCGCCAAAGTGCCCATCATGTCGCCTCCCTGCATGCCACGCAGGATCCCCACGTAGTCACTGAGCTTGGCCACCGGCTGGCCAGGGAACACCACCGGATCCGGATCTCCGGCGCCACCCTCGGCCACCTGCCGTTGTGCCTGCTCAGCTTGGGCCATTCGGAGGTGCATGTCCATCTCGCCGTCGCGGATCTGGTTCAGCGCGGCGGCCTCGGCGGCGGTCACCCCTTCGGCCTCGAGGCGTTGTCGCTGCTGGATCTCGGCGAAGATCCGGGAAAGTTCCGGATCCTGGTTCAGCGCCTCGTTCCACTCCGTGAGATAGGGGAAGAAATGGGTGGTCGCTGGGTTGCGCTCGGGGATGCCGAAGCGCTGACAGAGCGCCGACAGCTCCGGGTGAGGCTGGGCGAGCCGTGGATCATTCGGGCCGAGGGGGAAGTTGCGGGAAATGATCTGGTCACGCAGAAAGCAGAACTCGGCGTAGTTGCTGATGGTGACCCCGGCCAGCGTCGGCTCTTCCTTGACCGTGCGGTTCTTGGTATGAACGCTGGCCTCGTAGGCGTCGATCCAAGCCAGTAGCTCGGCCATCAACTCCGGCGGATGGTTGGAAAGGCCGCGCCAGACATGGGCGAGCGGAGCTTCCCACACCGTGAACCCCTCCTTCGGGATCTGTCCGCGCATCCATCCAAAGATCGGCTCCACCTCGGCGCGCAGTCGTGGCTCGAGCCGAGCACGCCAACCGAGGGCAATGATGGCGGCTGCCGTGATCCAGTCGGTGGGACCATACAGCATCGAATACAGAGCCAGGCGACCCGGACTGTTCTCCCAAGGGCCGAGGTAGGAGAGGATGACGGCGGTAGCCACCTGGCAGCGATAAGTCCAGGTCATGCCATCGAAGCGGGAGTTCTGGGGAGGCAGTGGTGGATCGAGCAGCACGCTCAGAAAGCCGTGCATCCAGTCGGGGCCGAACTGTTGGGCGATTTGGTGGGCCACGTTTGACCAGGTGTCGCATCGAAACACCTGCCCTGCGAGGTGCGCTACGGCATTCTGCGCGTGCTCGTGACCCTTCGGGACAGCTGGCATCAGATGCTGGCCGTCGAAGTTCCAGATCCGATAGGCCACCTGGGATTTGTCGAGGCGCGGATCGGGAGCTTGTACCTGCTTGGTGTGGAAGGTGAGCTCGCCACCTGCAGCGCCGGCCGCGCGCAACGAAAGGGTGAAGGCGATGCCAACGCTGGGGGCGTCGGGGTAAAGGGTGGTGAGCTCCGCGTTCAGCGTGCCGCCCTGCCCGCAGTGCTGCATCACCTCGTTGAGGCCGCATATGATCTCCCGCGCCGCAACGGTGGCTGTGTCCCCGGAGCCCGGAAGGAAATTGTAGTAGGGATCGGGTGGATCGAGGCGATTGGCGAGCCGGGCGCCGTCACCGTCGTCCTGATCCGAATCGCGCAGCTCGAGCAGCCGAGCGCGAGCCTCCGGGTCGTTGAAGGCGACGACCTTGGCGTAGTGGTACGCTGCGCGCGCGGGATAGCTGGGGGAGCGTTCCAGAAGCTCGGTGAAGAGTTGGACGGCTTCTTGAGCCCGTCCGGAATCGAGGAAGCTCCAGGCGGCGTCGTGCAGCGGCGAGCAATCTTCAGGATCGATCTGCATCGCGCGGCGGGCCTCCCCGAGCGCTTCGTCACAGCGCTTCGCGTCACCCAGAGCATTGGCAAGCGAGACCACCACCCGCCAATCATTCGGGAACCGTTGGGCGGCTTCGCGCGCCACGCGCAGCGTTGCCTCGGGATCGCCGAGTCGTCTTCGCACCACAGTTTCTGCCAGCCAGATCGGTAGTTGGTCGGGGAATTGTTGCCGCAATGCCGGCAGAAATACGCTGGCCGCACGCAGGTTGACCAGCCGCGGATCCTCGGGATTCGGGCGAGTTGGCAATTGCATTGCGATCTTCAGCGGCAAAATAGCGGTAGGGCCCAGCTTCTCCCAGCCTAGCGCCGTGATCACCTGGGGCTGCAGCCAGCGTGTCAACCAATCGAGATAGCCGAGCTCTGGGGCGACCTCCACCACGTCGGTGATGATGCGCACCGCGTCTGCCCACCGCTTCTGCGTAAGCAGGATGCGAGCGCGTACGGCGGCTGTGGCCACGTGTACCGCGCCGCTCGCGACCGGCACGAGGGCTAGGGGATCCGCGACGGACTGCGCGATGCCATCGACCAGATCGAGATACCGACGCTCGGTGGGAAACAACATCAGCGCATCCGAGGCGAAGAGCATGGCGGAGAGCGACTCGCCGCGGGCTCGGCACTCCTCGGCCCGTGCCTTCAACTCCTCCGCTTTGTTCTGCCGCTCGGAGGGGTTCTGGGGGAGCTCTGTGGGGTCGAGGGACTCAGTCATCTGCGGATGCTAGGCCACGGGGCGAAAGACGCCAGGGACCCGTCCGCGGGCGCTCGGCTCGGGAATCTGCGCGGTGGCGGTCAAAGGAAGGGGTGGCTGGTCAAAAAGAGCAGGAAGTACCTGAGGTTGGAGCATACGTGGGAGGGGCTCACCAGCCACGGTGCCTTCGTGCCGATGGGCTGGGCCGCCTCACCATCTCCCAGGGAGTCCGCCCCGATACAGCGTCAACTCGGCGCCGTCAGATCAGTGCCGACGCTTGTGACCCTGTCCGAGTTCGGAGCGTGATAGGTTGTTCGAACGCGTATGACCATCGCGCGCCGGCTCACCCTTCTGCTCGTCGTCTTCTCGATGGTGCCGATCCTCGGTCTTGGGTTCTCGGGCGTGCTCATCTTCTCCAATCTGCGTGAGCGGGTCGAGCAGAACCGTCGTCATGCCAAGGCCGAGGCGCGGGCTCACCTGATGAACTCGGTGGCTCTGGAAGCACAATTACTCGGCTCCCGGTTGCGCGAACGCGAGTCGGACGTGCGCATGCTAAGCGAGCTGATCGGTGAGGCGCTCGGTTCGGCGTGTGCCGCCGGGTGCCACGGTGAGGTCACCGAGCAGGGCCAGCAGTTTCTCGCCCCGCTCCTCCGAGTGTCCTGCGAAAAGCGCACCTGCACCCAAGTCTGGGTGAGTCTGTCCAACGGACAGCGCGTTGGCTTCCCCTCCGTCGCAGCTCCATCCAGTCTTGGGTTCCCCTCCTTCGAGGAGTTCCGTGCGTTGGTTGCCCCTCATGGTGATCCGTCCAAGCAACCCCGATGGCTTCGTCCCCGGCTGGCCCCGGACAGCCAGCGCTGGCAGGTCAGCTGTATCTTCCCGTTGGTGCTCGAGCAGGCGGTGGTGGGTGTGGTGGGGATGGACACCGACGTGTCGACGGTGTTCAGTGAGTTTTCCCGGACCAGAGACGCGCTCGGGCAGCGCTTCTTCGTCATCGACGAGGCGAGCCGACCACTGCATGTCGACTCCGCTCTCCTGCCCGAGCTCATGACCGCGGCCGATCAGGTTGCGGCATGGAGCAATCTTGCGACCGCCAGAGAGGGCGAAGATCAGGTATTGCTCGCCGGACGACCGCTCCTTGCTTCCTCCCAAGGTGCCCTCGAGGTGCTGCTCCAGGACATGACCGCGGGTAGGAGTGGCATGGTGACGCTGCCCTCCCCTCAGCCCAGCCTCGTCACCTACGCGCCCATCGAGGCGGCGGGTTGGAGCCTCGGGGTGGTGACCACTCCGGAGCAGAGCCTTGGCATCAGTGCTTCAGCTCGCGCGCGTCTCGACCGGGGGTTCTCCCTGTTTCTCTGGGTGTTCGGGCTCTTCTCGGTGGGGACGATCGTGCTCACGACGATGCTGGGAGTGGTGAGCGGCCGTCGCTTCAGCAGACCGCTCGCCTCCATGATCGCATCCATCCGCACCGTGAGTCGTGGAGGTTCCTTCACGCCCCTCGAATCGAAGACCGGGGATGAACTGGAGGTGCTCGCCGAGAGCGCTAACGCGATGGTGATGGCTCAGAAGGAGAAAGAGCAGCTTTTGAGCGAGATCGTGGATGGTGTCAATGAAGCCATCTTCCTTCATGATGCGGTCGATGGAACCGTGCTGCGTGTCAATCGCCACGCCCGGACCATGTTCCGGTGCGAGGAGGCGGCGCTGCTCGGCGAAGGCGTCGCAAACATGCTTCCCAACGGAGAGAGCTTCAGCTGGAAGAGCGTGCTCGAGAAGATCGCGGCGGCCTCTCGCGGATCACTGTCCCCCTTCGAGTGGCAGTGCATCGACGCCGAGGGGCGGATGTTCTGGACGGAAGTCAACCTCAGTCGGGCACAGATCGGTGGTAAGCCCGTGATCTTGGCGGTGCTGCGGGACATCTCGGCCCGAAAGGAGCTGGAGGAGCAGCGGCTAGCGCTCGAGCGTAACCTGTTGCAGACCCAGAAGCTCGAGAGCTTGGGCGTGATGGCAGGGGGCATCGCCCACGACTTCAACAACCTCTTGACCGCGGTGCTTGGCCACACTGAGCTGGCTCGTCTGGATCTGCCGGCGGACTCTCCCGCTGTCGAGTGCTTGGGTCACGTGGAACAGGCTGCTCGTCGCGCGGCTGATCTCTGCCGTCAGATGCTCGCCTACTCGGGGCGCGCCAGCCTGGTCGTTGCGCCAATCGACGTGAACGCGGTGCTTTTGGAGCTGACCCAGCTCCTCAAGGCTGCCATCTCGAAGAAGGCTGAGCTAAAGCTCGAGCTTCCGCCGAGCGTCCCACCCTTCGATGGCGACGCCACCCAGATCCGCCAGGTGGTCATGAACCTCTTGCTGAACGCGGCCGACGCGATTGGGGAGGAACGGGGTACCATCACCGTGCGAGTCTTCGAGCGAGACTGGTCACAATCCGAACTCAGCGGGAACGTGACTCGAGAGTTGTTGGCACCGGGACGTTATATCGCCCTCGAGATCACGGACACTGGTGTGGGCATGAGCCCGGAGGTGATGAACCGGATCTTCGAGCCCTTCTTCACCACCAAGTTCACCGGTCGCGGTCTGGGTCTCTCGGCCGTGGTCGGGATCGTGAAGAGCCATCACGGCCTGCTCCTGCTCCAGAGTCAGAAAGGGGAAGGTAGCTCGTTTACGGTTGCATTCCCTCTCACCTCTCGGGTGGCTTGTGCTTCATCGAGCGTGACATCAGCCTTGCCTCCGAGAGCTGTGGGCAAGGTGCTTTTCGTGGACGACGAGGAGCCCTTGCGCAAGGTCGGAGAGAGCATGCTTCGGGCGCTCAACCTCAGTTGCCTTTTGGCGGCTGACGGCGAGGAGGCACTGCGGCTCTTCCAAGCCCACCGTGACACCATCAATCTGATCATGGTGGACATGACCATGCCCAAAATGGACGGCCAACAGACACTGCGTGCACTCCGCGAGCTCGATCCGAACCTGAAAGTGGTGTTGATGAGTGGGTTCGCTGAAACCGAGATCCGCGAGCGGTTCGCTGAGTGTGGCGTGAACGGCACCCTGCAGAAACCCTTTGATCTTGCGACTCTGGGGCGGGTCCTCGGCCGGGCGTTGGCCGAGAGGCAAGGCACGATCGTGTCCTAGCTTCGAGCCGTGCATGAGGGCTGTCCAGTTCAGCCGTGAGATAGGGCAGAAGGCTTGATCACTCGAGCCCGGCGAATGCCGAAGGATTGTCGATGGTGAGTTGTCCCACCTTCGGGACGATGATGGTTCGGCCTCCGGAAACCTGGGCATGGTAGGTGTCGCCGTCAGCGGTAACGGTCATGGTGCCGTTTGGTCCACCGGTGAAGGTTCCTTCTATGGCGTACACCTCACCGTCGGTGGCATCCGTGGCAGTTCCCGATACGGCGCCTTGCCCCGGCACCTGCGCGCCGACATTGGTGAAACGGACGCTCACGCGCAGCACCTCCTTGGGCTTGGTTCCATAGCGGATGGTACCGCTCGCCGTGACGGCGATCGGGCTCAGGCTCGGTTCAGCGGGCAGAAGCCCCTTGGCACGCAAGAACTCCAAGGCCTCCTTCTGGGAGCTCAGCCATTTTCGCATGGCCTCCACCAGATCATGGTCCGAGATGAATTGGTCGTAACTCTCGCCCGCGAAGTTGACCTTCTTTCCGGTGAGTTGCAGGATACTCAGGCTGATCTGTTGGTAGCGATACAGCCGGTACTCATAGCTCAGGTTGGCGAAGGAGTCGCGGCGCACGGCCGTCTTGTCCAGCTCGAACCGTTCAAAGGTGCCGAGTAGGCGCTCGTAGAATTGGCTCTGCTTCGCGATCGCCGCTTCCTCGGCTTTTCGAGATTCGAAGCTTCTTCGGAGGCGCTCGATGGCCTGAGCTTGAATTTGTTGAGTTCGGCTGGCGGAGAGCTGTGACGCCTCGATGCCGTGGACGCGACAGTACTCGCTGACCGCATCGATACGCACTTGCCTCACCACTCCTGATGATTGAGCCAGTAACTGATCGAAGTTGCCAGCGTCGACGTCGAAGCCGTACAGGCCATCGGCGCCGTCACGATACGCTTCATACATCTCCTCGACACCATTGTTCTTGAAGGCGGCAATGCTGACCTCGGTGATATGGGCGGCAGCGGTGAAGAGCTTGCCGAAAGCCGTGGTGCCAATCACCGCTTTGGCCATCACCTTGGCGGCCTCCGTCAGATCTCCCGAGCCAGCGTGGGTTCCTCCCTCCACCAGTCCAGCGGCGAGCCCGGTCTCGTTGCCGAAGTCAGCCTCCAGATTGCCACCTTTCTTCGCCAGGTAGTTGAGCGAGATCTCCGCGAGCTTGGTGGCGAGCGCCGCCTCGGCAGCGGTCTTGTTTCGACCATCCAGGTAGGCCTCGGTTCCCGATTTCATCAGACTGGTGACGGCGGTCGTGTTGGCGGCTTCATCGACGATGGCCTTGATGACGGAAGGGTCTTTCACCCCCGTCATCTTCACGATCAGCTGCTCGAGTGGCCCCTCGACGGCCTTCTTGGTGGCTTTTCGGTTGTGTTCCTGTTCCCACTTGCGGGTGGCGAGGGCCTTCGCCACCTCGCTTTGGATCTGCTTCTTCTTCGCGGCAGCCGGAGCGATGTCGCTGAAGTGGTGCAGGGAGACCGTGGCGAGTCCCTGCTGCAGATCAACCTTCCCCATCGGTTGCAGGTGCCATTTCCCCTGGTAGCGATAGGCCAAGCGGACGGCTTCCCGATCCTCGAGTTGGTTCTGCACTGCCTTCGGCAACTTGAAGGTAACGGTCACAGGCTGGCCGGTGCGCACCGAGTCATGGTTCTCGAGATGGATGGCAAAAGGCGTGGCGAGCAGTTCGAACTTGGAGGGATCCACCTCCGCGGTTGGAACCTTGCCGAAGGTACCGAGCACGACCCGGCCAGGCTTGTCGAAGGTGCCGGCCGGGAGTTGTACCGTCACCTTGTGGGCCTCCAGAGAACCGAGCGTTGCCGCGACACCTTGGGTGAGCTCGACGCTGCCAATGACAGTGGCAGTTGCGTGATCTGTTCGGTAGAGGAACAAGGCAAGCGCGCCGACCGCGCCCACGAAGCCGACGGCCAGCACGAGGCCAAGGATCAGCCATGCTCCCACGGAGGAGCGCTGGGGTCGTGGCTGGGGCACCGGGGCCCAGCAGTAGGGACATTGCGGACCCGCGTGGGTGACGGATTGACCACAGTTCGTGCAAATTGGCATCAGCGAGGTGGACTCCTTGGGTGCAAAGTCACCCTGTGCGCACAGACTTGGCTACCGCAATGGCACGAGCGCGAAGCTCATCCGACGCGCTCTGCTTGACGGCTACGATCAGCAGATACTCTTCGTTGCCCCGGGTGAGGGCGATTGCGTGAAGCTCGACGGGTTGCCCGTCCAGCATTCCGTTGCCCTGGGAGATCCGAGCGGGGAAGCGCGCTTCTCCGACAGTGCCAGAAGTCCAACCACCGTAGCTCGCGCTCCGTATCTCCAGGCTTTGGGTCCAAAGCTTGCGGGTGGCATCCGTGACCTTGTGGACGTTGGTGTTGATGAGGACGACCGCCGCTTTGGCGGGAGCCACCACCTGCAACAAGTCGTCGTAACGCTCCTTGTCGAAGGTGTTCCAACCAGGAGGAGCCCAGACGAGCAACTTCTTCGGAAGCGTTCGATTGAGCGGCACCATGCGGGTCAGTAGCTGGCCGCTTGGCGGACCTTCGAAGAGTTGTGCCACCTTGGGTGCTGTGGTGGTCGGTGCTGGATCGACTGGACGCTTGGGACTGTCGGAGGGACGGGTGACGGGTGTTGATGCTGGCAGCGAGGCAGCCGCGCTGTTTTGGTCCGGCGGAGCAGTAGGCATTGCGGTGCTGGGGGTGGTCGAGTCGGTGAACAGTGAGGTGAAGCGTGCCCTCCAGTGCCAGCCGATGAAGCCAAGCCCGAGGAACCCGAGGGCGAACAGAGCCGCTATGGTCCAAAGAAGGCCGCGAGAGGCGCTGGACGAGCGAGAAGTGTGTTCAGTCGTCCAGGGTTGCTGCGGTGCTTGCCCGGTGGACTGCCAAGCCTGGTGGGGGCCAGGGGGCACCACGGCCCCACCCGCGCCCTGCACCAAACCGAGGTAGGTCACACGGTGGGCGCCGAGAAA
>CAYNEY010000097.1:0-13817 GCA_964396375.1 uncultured Polyangiaceae bacterium
GTGCTCCACGGCATAGCTCTTGTCTCGTCGATGTCGGGTTGCCTCTGTCAGGCCCTTGGGTCTGGGTTTTCACCTCCTGTACGTTGAACATGCCAGTCACACCAACCGCTCGATCGCGAGCGGTTGAGCGGGGGCAAGACGCAACACATACTGCAGCGTTCGAACAACCTCGGGTTCATTGGCAAAGTGTTCGGCGTAGATCTCAGCCATCCGCAGGTAGCATTCCACTCGCCGCTCCAGCGCCATCGCAGCAGTCCCCTGCTCGCTCAGTAAAGCTAGCACCTGAAGCCATTGGCCTTCCCGTTCCAACTCCTCGATGCGACTGGCTTCGAGGATCGCATTGCTCACGCCTCAAACTCCACCCCAGATCTGCCGAGCAAACATTCTGAAAGAGGTCAGAATTCCTCGCCCGACCGCATTGAGCTGGCTCCGCCGAGGGATGGGCGATATCGTGCCGATCGATGACAGCCTCGAGGCGCTGGCTCCGTTGCGAGACCGCTTGACCAAACTGGCGCACCGTGTATCGATGCTTACGATGCTCTTGCGGCTTGTCCTGGCCTTGCCACGGATCTCGGGATTCAAGCTTGAGCTTGCCCGCATTCCGGACGCCGCCGGAAAACCGAGCCCGCTTGGCGCCGTGTCACGGGCACGAAAGTCTGTGCCTTCAGCCTCAGCCCTCCGGATCCTCGGACCGTCTCCCTGTCTCCCTGTCTCCCGATGGAGGCGTCTCGAGCGCTTCTGGTCCACGTTGCCGCTCCTTCTCCTCTTTCCGAACTCGTCGAGCGGTGGGAATTGAGAGCCATGCAACCCACAGTCGCACGAACCCTTGTCTGCCTGACCTGCGGTGGAAGGATCCCGTTCTCTGGGCCCCAGGCGTCAGTGGCGTGCCCCTACTGTCATAGCTTGCAGCAGATCTCGGAAGCGCAGCACCATGAGCTCGCCGAATACCAGACAAGCGTCCACAGGGAGCTGGAGCGCGCTGAACAAGAACGCAGCCATGTGCGTCAGTGGGACCGGTGGTACGGTGGCCGCGGCGGTCGGGCCAAGGCGGGCCTTGGCGTCCCGATGGCCGTCTTCGGCAGCGCTCTCGTGTTGTCAATCGTCCTGGCAGGCGCCTCCCAATCCCTGATGATGTCGGGGGCTCCGCTCGCACAGTTGGCGATGCAGCTCACCATGTTCGGCGTCCCGATCCTCTTCCTGGCGGCGTACATCGGTTACGTGATCTGGTACTATGGAGGAAAACGCCGGGAGCTCCGGGCGACCGCACCGCTCGGCAGCTTCGCGACCTGCCCCAATTGCGGCGCGGAGAACACCTTGGCGCCGGGGCAGGTCGTCGAATGCTGTGCCTTTTGCTGTGCAAGCCTGATGCCCTCAAAGGCCATAATGGATCAGGCCTTCAATGGCGCCGAAGCCGCGCGGCTGCGCGCCGAGCTCGAGCGCTACCGCACCGAGCGCCGCGGCATGGCTACTGCCATTCGTAGCTCCGCGGCAGCATTCATCCCCTACGTCATGCTCGGCTCGTTTCTGCTGATGACCCTCAGCGCGGCGATCGGCTTCACCGTGGATGCGCTCCGTTCAGGCAAGTTCGAACCAGGCCTCCTTGGGGTATGGGGGGTAGCCGCGGTGAACAGCGGCTTGATAGGCATCGTCTATGTCTGGCGCCGAACGTGGTCGGAGCGCTTCGGGCGGATCGCCAAGCTTGCGAGTGCAAAGTTCGTGCAGCGAGGTCTCGATTTCGACGCTTTCATCGGTTGGCTCAACGCACACTGGGCTGGCCCCGTCCCCCTTACCGAAATCTTCGCTGGCGCCCACTTTCACGCCGTGGCCCTCATCATCGAGGAGTACCCAGGGCTGCTGGTGCTCAACCCTAAGCCGCTCGCTGACGGCTACCCAGGTTACCTCGCGATCTACCTTGCGGCACGGATCCCAGCGGTCCACGCCAACCGCTATTTGGATCCCGCGACCACCGCTCCGCAACGCGCGTCTCTTGAGGCGCTCGGGTTTCGCGTGTCGCTCGAGAGCGGTGGTCTGAAGGCGCATGCGGATGCGCGCGTGGCGCTCCGCCTTGCCAAACGTCCCGACGGCGGCAAGGTTCTTGCCCAAGTCGCGATGACCCTACTCGGTATGGCCCGCGCCACCTCGGCGATGGCGGTCCAGCTGCCGCCAGAATAGCGTGTGCCTACCAGAAACTCGTTCGCGGCGGAATCCCTGAGTTTCTGTGGCGGGCGGGCGGGCGGGCGTGCCGGTCGGACCATGATGGACTTCCTCAGAAGCCCCGTCGGTCTCGACTCGACGGTCTCCTCAACTCCTACCGCCGGAAGGATGCGTAGCGGCTCTGATTGAGTTCTTTGGCACCACGGCTTCGAATCCCGAGGTACCCTCGGCGTTCACCCGGCAGAGGCAAGAGGGCGTGGTCGTATCGTAAGCGATCCGCCGATGCACTCTTGCACTAGATCCGGGGAAACATCACCGGCGGGGCTCTCGGAAGCGGGCTGATGGTGGTAGCTTGTCCCTCACTCGATGAGGCGTTGGAAGGCGGCGTGAGCCAGATCTCTCCTAAGCATCCGAAGGGGGATGCGTTGATGGGCAGTCGTGTCATGGGTTCGCGTCGCTGTTAGCTGTCCGGAGGACGCCAACGCCAGGGCATCAGTTCGCCGGTCCGTGAGGCGGGGTGCGTTTGGATTCGGATCAACATGTCACGGATGTGCTCGTCGGAATTGACGACATGCAGTCGACAGGTCGCAACGAGCGTCAGGAGCATCACGAGATTCCGAGCGCGCTCCGCGCTTCCAGAGAGGAGCGAGTGCTTCCTTCCGAGTGCGACGACTCGCAGGGCTCTTTCGGCAGAGTTGTTGTCGAGTTCGACTTTCGGATCGGGAAGAAACTGTTCGAGCCGTTCGCGCTACTTCGTCATGTAGTCGAGCGCCTTGGCTATCTTGCTCGAAGGAGAGCGCTTGCCATGCCGAGCGTCGACCCAAAGCCAAATCTTCTTCACGATCCGCTTGCTCTTGCGTTGGCGAAGCTCGAGATGCTCTCGTGCTTCGCGGGATCCCCCTCACGCTCTGCTTCGTCCTCGATGCAATACAGGTCAACGATCATATCGAGGGCTTCGCGACTCTCGTAGCCTTCGACCCCTGGGAGCATCGCTTCGCAAACTCCTCGCCTTCCGTGACCCCACCGCCCACTGCGGTTGCGGCTTACCTTCTTCGTGCTCAAGCAGCCGTAGGCGCTGTAGTCGTCACACGAGAGATTGCCACGAGCACCACCAAGCAGCTCGGTCACCGTCAACCAGACCTTCTACGGGCCTCAATCGGAGTTCAGCTTCTGGTCTCTGGTCAACGTCGGAGGCGGCGCGGGATACCTCTTCGGCGACCAACAGGGGCCTGTCCTGCACACCTTCGTCGGTCTTCCCCTAGGTGACGATTTCCTTTCCAAAGACTACGAGTCCTTTGAGAGTGGCCACATCGAACCGTACATCCGAACCAATTTCTTCTATCCGAGGGGCAAAGACGGCATGGCGTTTCTGTTCGAGTCCGGCGTCTACTTCAAGCTAACCACCTACGGGATCTGAACGTGTGGTGGGTGAGCCACGCCGATTCGCGCTGGTCAGTGGGTGCTGGGCGGCCGATTCCGAGCGCTTCCCGGAGCCGACGGCTGTGGGAACATTCGCCTGCCAGTCCGGCAGGCAGGATCTGTCGAGGCAGAGGCAAACCAGCGAGCGTTCGGGGTCACACCTGCTCCCGCTGGCGCTGCCGAGAGCCGCTCTTTGGCGGCGAGTCCTTCCGGAACGCCTGCCTGGTGACCAGGGTTTCACCCAACCTAGCATCCTTTTCCCAGATCCAGCCGCCCTGGCACCGGTCGGGTGCCAGAGCGGGCGCCATGAGATCCGTCACCTGGCGGTGGGGGTGAACGCTCTCGGCACCGAAGTGTTCGTTATGTAAAGACCAATTCCGTCTCACCGGACGATGATCGCATCGCCAGGACTTCTGGACACCCTGGCCACCGGTCATGTCTTAATCTCCTAACTCGGACAAGACCCCAACGCAGCCAAATCGTGCTGACACAGCGTCTCCTATGCCCACCTCTCGCCGCACCCCCTCATCGCCGCTCGAGGCAACCGAGCAGCTCCGGTCACGTTTCCTGGATGGCATCAGCCAACTGACGGTTGCCAATTGGCTGGTCATCGCGCGTCGCTACAGGGCCCTCGAAGCGAAGCTGCAGGCCCAGCGAAGGCAAGCTGCCGGACTGAACTCGGCGTGCGCGAAGCTGTTGCTTGAAGCTCCACCGGCCCTACGGGAACGCGCCGTAGCCTTCTCACGCCGAGAGGACGCGGTCTTCAAGTCGGTGATCGCAGCGCTCCCCGAGCGGGTTGCCGACGGCGCGGAGCGACTGCCGTTGCGGGAATGGGCCCTAGCCGCCGGACGCACTGCATTGTCGTTCCTCCGTTTCGCCGACGACTCGGTCCGCGCGAAGGACAAGGCGGAGCTCATGGCCCTCGGTCTCGAGGCCTTCAAGGGTCTCGCCCCATTGCCACCGCTGCCCAACCTGCCGGTCCACGCCGACTCTGCAGCCCGCGCAGCAGGCGCGGCCAAGGTCTCGGTTGCACTCGATCCCGCCGAAGTGCGCGCCTTGCATCTGCTCTTCCCTCCGGAGTACCTGGAGGGCAGTGACGGATCCGCGGGCCCCGGTCGCCGCAAGCATCACGTGACCTGGAAGCTGCCGGCTGCAAAGTCCCAATCGATCCCGTTCGGAGGGCTCCATCCGGGAAGATGTGCGGTCTGCGGTGGCCGGCTGCATCGCCTCATTCAGTTGCCAGAGCGGCCCCTACCCACCGTGACGGCACAGGGAGTGAGCGTGGTGTCGTGCCTGTCCTGCCTCGGCTGGTCCCTCCCGCATCTGTTTTTCAAGCACGGCATCGGCGAGATACCCACCCCGGTGGGCTACACTGGACCACGCGTCAAACCCAAGTTCGTGTCTCGTGGACTCCGGGAGGGTACGGTCCGCCTGGCGCCGACTCCTCTCCGCTGGCGACGGCAGCCTTGGGCCGGGGCCGACGACCAGAACCTCAACCGAATCGGAGGCTCGCCATCGTGGATTGAAGGCGCGGAGCAGCTGAAGTGTCCGGAGTGCGGGCGAAGGCTTCGGTTTCTCCTCCAGCTCGACAGCGGCCTCCCCGGAGCTGATGGTGAGCCGTGGCTCTGGGGCAGCGGTGGCATTCTGTACGTGCTCTGGTGCGCCACCTGCCGGATCGATGGACAGTTCTGGCAATGCACCTGAGTGCCATGCGGCTGAGTACTTGAGAGGAGGATCCGGACTCGTTGGTCGAGCCTGCGTGACCACGGGGACTTCGGGCACTCTCGGCTTCGCACCAGCAGCACACCAGACCCCAAAAGCCCGCGGTAGAAACAGTCGCTCTCACCCCCCGGTCCATAGAACGTGAGCGGCAGCACCATCGCAGACACCATCCCGAGAAGGACGCAGCGGACCATTGGCGGCTGGCGGGGCGCTTAGGTGAGAACCCGGTGAACAGGTGAACGCACTCGATGCCGAGATCGATACCGCAGACGTCACGCGGCGTGACCACGTTCCATCGGCCCACCCGGTGATCCCCGATGTGCCATCCCGTGCTTCTCGCGGGACACGCCTAGCGCTCACCCAACCGCTTGACTCCGATCCCTCTCCACCAGAGCGCACGCCCCTCAAGCCTCGCTTGGCAAGTCCAGGACCGTACACACTGCCGTGGCGAGAATCGGCCAGGCAGGTTCGGTCACCAGGACACACGTTGCCTCGCCGACTCGCGCGCACTCTGCGAGGCACCACCACGGAGTTGCCGCGAGCATCCGCGTGAGCGCCGGCGACGGCAGGATGCTAGAATCGACCGTTCGCTCCTATTCGGAAACCGAGACGATGTCCGAGACCAGGTCCGAAGACCAAGAAGCGGGGCGCTGTACGGCAATGGACATGCACAATTGGATGCTCGACCAGCCTTCGTCCGCGCCGCTGCTCTGGCTTGCCAGCCTTCTGTGGACTCTCTCGTGCGGGACTTCCGTCAATGGACCGGACAGAAACAGCGCTTCGACACTCCAGAGCAGACCAACGAGTCAGACCGCTCCGCATCGCGAGGGCATCTCGAGTCCCCCGTCATCCGCGGAGCCCAAGCACGGCAGCTCACCCCCCGATGTCCTCCCGCATTCGAACGACGTCTGCCCGCTGCTCACGCGCCCGGGGTGCACACCCCGCCGTAGATATGGCGGCGTGCTCGACCATTTCGTGGATGTGGAGTGCTCGACGCTGTTTGAGATCCGGCGCGAGCTTCCCCTTTCTGGGACTCCAAGGCGATTCGCGCGGGGCATTGTGCTGATCGAGGAGCCTTCTCGAAGAAACGTCGGCGGACCGAAGCTTCTCAGCTTCGATTACACGGCCGTCGCCTCGCGCGAGGAGAAGCTCGTTCTGACGCCGGCCGCGGCAGAGATTCGCGCGGTCCTCTATGATGACGAACACCCGACGATTCTGGGCAGAACCCAGCGCCTCGGAGCAGAGGCGCTGGATTGGAGTCTGTGGCGGATTCAATGCCAAGGCTCGTGCCGCACGCTCGGACACGTCCGGTTTCGCTCAGCGTATGAAGTAGACACGATCCCGGATCTTCTGCCGACCATGCGACAGGAGATTGTCGAGACTGTGACGACGCACGAGCGAGAAGAACGGCGGAAGTGGTGTAAGAGGTCAAGCGCGGGTTGCCGCGGGAAGCTGTCGAACCAAGAGCTCGCGCCGGGCCAGAGGCCCAGCACCGACGGGACCCTCCCCCACGACACACACCTTCGCATCGCTCGTGAGAATGGAGACCACGGCATCTTCCTCATCCGGACCAAGTCCGACAGGGAAATCGACAGGCAGCTTCTCGTCTCGCGGGAGCGAAGCCAGCCGCTAGGAACCGTCGCTCTTCTCAACCTTCAGCCGGTCGGGCCCGGATATGTCGCACTGCTTCGAACCTCGCAGCCCGCGGTCTTCGGCGCCCTGATCCGGTTCGATGCGGAGGGGACCTTGATCGGCGCCCCGGTACTCACCGCGACGTTCGCGCAAGATGTATGGCTCTCAGGATGTGCCGATTCCGTCTGCCTTGTCGCGACCTATGACGCGGCGGTCGCCGAATCTCCGATCGCCCGCGTGATTGGCGTCACGGGTGTCGCGCCTCCCCCATGCGAGTCGCAGACGTCTGCACACCTCCGGTATTGAGCCGCTTGTCGACCAGTAGCGGACGCGGTTCATCCGGTGCAAGGGCTGGAATCGAGAGACTGTTTCCCCTCGCCTGCCAGAGCCACGCCAACGCCGGACCCCGAACCCCAGCGTCAGAAGGGCAAGCAGACCCACGCTGGTGACCTGCGGCGCGCCACCTTCCATGTAACAGCCGCAGCCCGAGCCCACCGCCCGGGCCGAGTCGTCCTCCACCGCTGGATCGGTGATGCCGGCGCTCTCCCCAGCCATTCCTGCCGCACCGGTGTTGCCACCTTCGCCACCGCTGGTGGGTTCTATGACGGTGAGCCGGGAGGTGGCACGAATATCCGCCGATGATGAGCCGAGCCGCAATTCGAACTCCCCGGGCTCGACCAGCCAAGAATGCGTGGTCACATCCCAAAAGGCCAGATCCGACGGCGTGATCGCAAACGAGAGCGTCGCGGATTCTCCGGGTTCGAGGTGCACCCGACCAAATCCGCGCAGTGCCTGCAGGGGCCGTGGCACGGAAGCGACCAGATCACGGACGTACAACTGCACCACTTCGTCACCCGCACGCGGGCCCTGGTTCGTAACCTCGATGGCGATGCTGGCCGTGCCATCGGCGGCGATTGCCGCGGGGGTGAGCGTTGCCGCGGAATACGCAAACCTCGTGTACGAGAGTCCATGCCCAAACGGGTAGAGCGTGGGCGTGGTCGCGTAGAGATAGGTCTGGCCCTGTCGGATGTCGTATTCGTCGATCGGTGGCAACACCGAGTCGGCGCCGTACCAGGTGGTGGTAAGCTTGCCACTCGGATTGATGTCACCGAACAGCGCCCGAGCGAGTGCAGTGCCCTGGTCCTGCCCGGCGTAGAAGCTGGTAAGGATCGCGGGCACGTTGGCCTCCGCCCAATCTACCGCCAGGCACCCGGCCGTAATCAGCACCACCACGGTCCGCGGATTGGCCGCCTGGACCGCCTGGATCAACTCGGCCTGCGCTCCCGGCAGGAGCCAATCGGGACGATCGAGTTCCTCCCGAAGTACGCTGAGACTCGTCCCCACGAACACCAGGGCAACATCCGAAGCCGCCGCCAACGCCGTGGCTGCGTCGAAAGCAGCTTGGTCCTTCACCCCGGTGACGGTCGTGCCCTCGGCTAGACCCACACCCACCCCAAGCGGGGTCAAGCGCTCGAGAAGGGCCAGGTAGGCGCTCGTACCGTGAGTTGGCGTGCCGCTGTAGCTACCGAGCGTGACAGTGTTGCCATGGGGACCAATCACCGCCACGCTCGACAGCGTGGCCGCGTCAAGTGGCAGGAAGTCGTCCTCGTTCTTCAGCAGCACTACCGCGCGCTCCGCGGCCTCGAGGGCGAGCGCCTGGTGTGTGGGCGACTCGATCACCTCAGTGCCAATCGATCGGTACGCAACCTCCTCAGCGGGCGCGAATTCCCCAAGCAGGTAGCGCGCGGCAAGCACGCGCTCGAGCGCCAGATTGACATCTGCCTCCGTTACGAGCCCCAGGCTCAGCGCCTCCGGCAGCGCGCTCGGGTAGCTTATTCCGCAGTTGAGATCGGTCCCAGCCCGGAGCGCCGCGGCGGCCGCTTCGGCGAGAGTAGCGCTGAAGAGATGACCCGAAACCATGTCGAGCACGGCGTCGCAGTCCGACACGACGTAGCCACGAAACCCCCACCGGTCACGGAGCACATCTCCGAGGAGAAAACTGTTGGCCGAAGCCGGGGTACCATTCACGCGATTGTAGGCCGACATCACGCTCAACGCCTGACCCTCGCGCACCGTTGCCTCGAAGGCTGGGAGATAGTACTCGAAGAGCAGTTGTTCGTCGGCGTTCGAGGTGCCCGTGTGACGGTTGAACTCGGAGTTATTCAGAGCAAAATGCTTAGGTGTCGACACCGTCTTCAGGTACTTCGGATCGTCACCCTGTAGCCCACGCACGAAGGCCACGCCCAGTCGACTCATCAGATACGGATCCTCGGTGAAGGTCTCGTCACTGCGTCCCCAGCGCGGATCACGCTCCATGTTGATCACCGGTGACCAGTAGGTAAGCCCCTTGCCGTCACGCACAGCAATCCCGCGGGCCTCGTCGGAGATAGCCGTGGCCACACGCTGCACCAGGTCGGGATCCCAGCTCGCCCCGAGTGCCACGGGTGTTGGGAACGAGGTCGCGGCGTTGGTCAGCACCCCATGCAACGCCTCACTCCAGTAGTTGTACGCCGGTAAACCCAGGCGCTCGATGGCGGGTGCGGCGTGCTGCAGCTGCGCGATCTTCTCCTCGAGAGTCATCTGGGAAATCAAAGCAAGGGCACTGGCGCGGGCCCAGGCCGTCGGATCCGTGCCGTCCTCGGTCATGAGAGCCTGAGCGAGCTCAGCTGGGATCTCACCCTCCTCGGCTGGCACACCAGCACAACCGAGTGCCCCGAACAGTGCGAGCACGAAGGGGAGGCCTGCACTTCGCACGCACGCCACGCGGTCAAGGGAATAGCTACGGAGCCTCGAGTCATCGCGCGACAACATGGGACGGCAAGCATAGCCCCCAGCGGGTCACGTCGCGACCACGGTCGTCGCGCATTTCTGTGCGATGGCCAACGACGTCGCTGCGCATTTCTGCTGCGCGAAGGAGTCGTGACACTCAGCCTACCGCAACCCATGGAACACCACAGCCTACGACCAGACGGACGGCGAAAAGGGAGAAGACAATGCGGAACAAACTGTCGAGCGGAGCCATGAACCATGAACCTCCGAGGGTCTTTCTCAGTGGGCGAATTAGCGGAAGTCACAGAGATGGCTTCCCTCACGCAGAGCAGGTTCCCCTGGGGGCCCTGCCCACCTGGACCATGCGGCGACGTCCGCCTCCGATCCATCGACGACGTTTCGCATACGCGCAGCACCTGGCGGAGCTCGCGCGCAACTCCGACCACCTCGAGCGCCCGCCGCAAGTTCCCCGAAACGGCGCGATTTCGCCCGGCTCACGCCGCCAAGACCAACAAATTCGGATCCTCTGACAGGGTCTGGGCTCGGCGGGGCGTCGCAGCAATCGAGACCGCGAGTCGTTCACAATCGCTCGGACGTCGGCACAATTGGTACTCAGGCGACCACCCGAGAAACACAGCTCAGCTTTCTCACGATGAGCACCTGGCAGGCGGTGCAGGGTTCCGGTGCACGGTTCGGCTGCATGCTGGCGGGTCTATCAGGTCTCGCGAGCTACACCGCCCTGACCTCGCTGGCACCCCGCCTTGAAGGGGGTATGAAAAAAGACTCGATGTCGCTTCCCACCTGCCTCTGCTGCGGGGTCTGCTGTTTCTCGCAGCTCGAAGACTACGTGCGCGTGACCGGTGCCGACCACCTTCGCCTTGGAGATGCCGCAGACCGACTGGTGCGATTCGACGGAAACCGCGCCACCATGCGGATGTTCGAAGGGCACTGCCTGGCGCTGGTCCTCAAGGTGGAAAGGCAGGAGTTCTTCTGCGATTGCTACGCGACGCGACCACAGATCTGCCGGGACCTCGGCCGCGGTTCGCCCGCCTGCCACGGCGAGCGCCACACCAAGGGCGAGCGACCACGGCAAGCGTTGGAACAGGCCCGCCTCAAACCTCGGTGAGACGGCGCTGGTGAGGCTATGGGAGTTCCACGGCCCCGAGATCGCATGCAGCGGTGTTCCGCGGTTTGCCTCGCTGGTCGGTGGCTTCACAATCGGCACCCACGCCCAGCGCTCCGCTCTGGGCGCCCGGCAGCATCGTCGGAGTGTCTCCCCCATTGTCAGCCGGCGCTGCGAGCACCGGATCGGCGACGATCACTGACGCGATACACGAGTCCGAGCCGCCGTCGGCGGACGCCGACAACCATACCAATACGTGATCGCCACCGCCCGTCTCGCTGCAGCTCATCGCCTGTCCCCAAGGGTTGCCCGCGGCATTGTCGACAAATACTGTGTTGTACAGGACGAAGTCAGCCCCGAAGAGCGCACCGCCGTGGCCACCCGCTGTGTTCTTCGCGAAGGTCACGTTGTTGGTCTCGTAGCCGTCGCCCAAAATGGCTCCACCGTAGGCTTCGGCGCTGTTGCCGTAGAACGTGCTATTGGTGATGAAGCAGGTTGGTGCGCAGTCGAGATAAAAGGCTCCATCATTTTTTGTGCTCGCGTTGGTGAGGAAACTAGAGTTCTTGACGATGATTTCTCCGTTACTGATGCGCATGGCACCGCCCATTGCAGCGTTGCTGTCGGCGTTGGGTCCGACGCTATTGCCAATGACCGTTGTCCGATCGATGGTCACGCGGTCGGGTGGGTACACCCAGAGGTAGGCGCCGCCGCCACTGCCGTAGCCCTGGTTGTTCTCGAGCCGTGACCCGCAGATGACGACTTCACCACCCAGAGCGTCGTCGGGATCCTCCGAGGCACCGTCGGTACCGATCGCTCCGCCATCACCGATGCCACCCTCAGTATTGTGTAGTTGTTGAGGAACACTGAGTCTATGACAGTCAGCGGCGAGAGCAGACTGTAGATGGCTTTACCGTACCAAGAGACGTTGTTGACGAAGGTGCTCTCGACCACGACCAGTGAACTGCCCGTCCACACTGCCACAGCACCACCACCGCGGGCGGCTTGGTTGGCTTCGAAGGCGCAGCCGATCACCTCGACGGCCGAGCGCCAGGCCCCCGCCACGGCGCCACCGATACCATCAGACTCCATACTCGATGGGGCAACCCCACCCACGAAGCGCAGCTGGCGGACCGACAGGGATTGGTGGCTGTTCACGATCAGGATCTGCGTTGTGCCACCGCCGTCGAGTGTGATTAGGTTGGCACCGTCGATCACGGTGGGCACCGTGATCTCCAGTGTTCGCGTGACAAGGATGGTGATTGGACTGCTCCCACAGGAGAAGGTCACGTGTCCGCCGGCCGCGATCGCGGTTCCGACGCCTTTTTCGCCACGTTCGCTTGACGGCCCGTGGAGGTGTGGTGGCTCGGATTCGATCTCCTCGCTCTCCACCGACGATGGGGGAACGACGGGCGCTGACCGTTGCACCAGGCACGCCTCGTCATCCGATCGGCTGTGCCATGGCACACTTACGCCACAGCAAGCTCTCGAAACCATTGGTTTTAGGCCAAGGCATAGGCTTTGCAGACCCTTTTTCTCATGGCGCCTGTCAGACCGCGTGCCTCTGCACCACATCCCCCCTACCCTCGTTTGTCAACTGTGGTGGTGCTCGCCACGCTGGCGGGCTGCGCGGGGCAAACCACGGACGACACGGACGAGAACGACGATGCCTCGAACCGCGATGGCGTGGGAGAAGACCAATCGGCTCGGTACGTCGCCACAGCGGGCACGGGTGGAAACATGGGTCCGCCCCCCGCCGGTGGCTTCTACCCGGTCGGTGGTGCCGTGGCCGGAGCCGGAGGGAGCGGCTACGTTGGGACGGTGGTGGGCGCGGGAGGTGTGGGGGATGGGCAGGGCGGCGCGACCAGTACCCCGGGCGACACGCCGGAAGCGACTGGCGCTGATGCAGGTGTGGCGGCCAGCTCGTCAACACCGGGGGAGCCGCTGTAGGTGGTCGGAGCGAGCTCGGCGGGATGAGCTACGGAGGGGCTGGCGGCGTCGCAGGCGCCTTCTTCCCGAGCGGGGGCACGGCAGAGGTCGCAACCGAGGCAGATCCTCCCACCGCGACCGGTGGCACCATGCCTTCAGGCTAGCCAGCACCCGAACCCCATGGAACTCTGCCTGGTCGTAAATCACGCCTGCAATCTTCGCTGCAGCTACTGCTACACGGGGAAGAAGGAGCACCGGCCCATGTCCGCCGAGGTGGCAGCAGCCGCCATCGAGCTCGCGCTCGGCCTCGATCCAAGGGGGCTCGAGCTGTCGCTCTTCGGCGGCGAGCCTTTCCTGGCGCGTGAGTTTGTGGAGGCCGTGACCGAGTTGGCCAGACGTCGGCTGCACGAGATCGCTCCCAGAGCCAACCTCTTCATCCACCTTCACACCAACGCGACCTTGGTTGACGAGCCCTGGCTCGACTACGTGAGGAGGCAACCCTCCATCAACGCGTTCGTCTCCCTGGATGGCCCAGCCAGCGTGCACGATCGGCACCGCCGGACAAGCTCCCAGCTTGGCTCACACGGGCGGGCACGCCAAGGGATCCTGGCACTGTCGCAAGCTGGCGCTCGCCTTCACGCCCTGGGCGTTATCAACCCCGATACGGCGCGCAACCTCGGCGCGGTGATGCGAGAATTCCTGGAGCTGCCCCTGTTTCGCGCCCAGCTGGCACCGAACCTGCGCGCCACTTGGGACCACGCGGCGCTCGGGGAGCTGCGACAAGGCTTATCGGAGGCCATGGCCCTCTGGGCCGATGAATTTCGACACGGACACGTCTTTTTCCTCGAACCGTTCTCCTCCAAAATCCTCTCCCACCTGCACGGGGCAATGCCCTGCCCAAGTCGGTGCCAGCTCCTCGCCAAAGAGCTGATCGTGGCTCCGAGCGGCAGGCTTTACCCCTGTGGTGAGCTGGTCAGGGAGGATACCACCGACGATTTCGTGGTCGGAGATGTCTTTTGCCACTTTGCAGCCCCATGCCTCCACATGATTTGCAGCATCATGCCGCCAGAGG
>CAYNEY010000098.1:0-13758 GCA_964396375.1 uncultured Polyangiaceae bacterium
GACACGCCGAGACTGTCACGATATTCCGGCGACACTGGATGGGTCAGTTGTCGTGCCGAGAGGCCATAGTCGCTCCCTAGCCCGGGGCTCGTGTGACCCGTGGGCATTGCTCCGAACCGCGGTTCTCGCTAGGCTCTTCGGGTATGTCGTCGCTCGCGCAACAGCTTCGGCGGAGGATTTCGGGGTGGCGGAACGCCGAGCAGACCGCCAATCGGGTGCGAGCCACGGTGTCGCTCACCCCCTCCGAGTGCCTCGACGCGACCGAAGAGCTACGCGCGCTCAATCCCGCGCTCTTCCGCGATCCGGATCCGATCCGCGACGCTGAGGTGATGGCAACCCGGAGGGCTTGGCATAAGGTGCGCTCGCGATGGACGAAGCCGATCCGAAGCTAGCGCCGAGCCTGATCGGGGCGCTCGGGAGGGTCGCGCGCGCGCTCCGAGAGCTGCCGGGTCCAGGGATGTTGATCGGTGGGATTGCTGTCATCCTACGCGGAGTGCCGCGGACCACTCGCGACATCGATTTCACCTTCTCGGGAGGACACGGCTCGATAGCAGCCACGCTAGCATTGTTGGCGCGAAGCGAGCTCCTCCCGAGGATCGAAGACGCCGAAGCTTTCGGTCGAGAGAACCAGGTTCTATTGCTGAAAGATGGGCCCTCAGGAATTGAAATCGATGCTTCCCTCGCGTGGTTGTCGTTCGAGGAAGAGGCGATCGCCAACGCTGAGGTGTTGGTCGTTCATGGTGTTCGGATCCCCGTAGCGCGCGCACAGGATCTCATTATCTATAAGTCGATCGCTTGGCGCCCCCAGGACCGTCAAGATCTAGAGCGCCTCATCAGTCTGCACGGCGATAAGCTGAACGTCCCACGTATCGTGGCCACCGTTCACGAACTTGCTGAAGCGCTGGGGGAACCGGAACGCGCCGAAATCATAGAACGAGCGTTGCGCGCTCGTGTGCGACCCTGATTGGAGAAAGAGCTGAGCGCGCAGACGACGAGCTCGCCCTCACCGAGCGCTCGCCTCCCGGTGCTCTGTGATGGTCGCCGTCACCACGTAGCCGAGGGTGGTGACCACCGGCAGGTGGTCACCGAAGAAGTCATGGAAGTCGAGTACGCGTATCACGTAAATCACGAGAAATGCGCACGAGAGACTGACACGTCGCCGGCCGAGTGATAGCCTCATGAAATGCCTAGCGGCGTGCCATCCGACACCAATCCACAAGTCGAAGCCTTCATTGTTGAGGGATATCGACGCATGTCGGCGGCGCAGAAACTGGCGAGGGTAACCGAGCTGACCAGAACCGTACAGCAGCTAGCTCTTGCGGATATTCGTCGCCGTTACCCAACGGCTGACAAGCGAGAACAATCACTTCGCCTTGCATCGCGTTGGCTTGAGCCGGACTTGATGCGCAGGGCTTTCGACTGGGACGTCAATGAGGCTGAGCGCTAATGCTTTCCGACCCGCTGGTCGTGGTCGCCAGGATTGCCTCGACGTTTGACGACTTGTCGATTCAGTACATCGTCGGAGGCTCACTGGCCAGCTCCATCTATGGAATCCCTCGGGCGACGCAGGATGTCGACCTCGTTGCAGAGATCAGAACGGAGCATGTTGAGCCTCTTGTTACTGCGCTTGCAGACGAATTCTACATTGACGCCGACATGATTGCTGACGCCATCAATCGTCGTGCATCATTCAATGTTGTTCATCTCGGAACGATGTTCAAGGCCGACGTATTTGTTGCGGGAGGTGACTCGTGGACACGCGAGGAGTTGAAGCGAGGCCGGGTCGAGCAGTTTCAGATTGCCGAAAGATTTGTGGCAATTCGCTTTGCCAGCCCGGAAGACACCTTGCTCCACAAATTGGTCTGGTACAAGCTCGGCAACGAAATCTCCGAGCGGCAGTGGCGTGATGTCATCGGAATCCTGAAAATCCAGGGACCTTCACTCGACAATCACTACTTGGACACATGGGCTGATGCGATCGACGTCGTAAGTCTGCTCACGCGCGCGCGACGAGAAGTCGGATGAAATCTCACAGACAACCGACCCCGTACAACTCGTGCCTGGTACTGACCAAGGTCGGCTTCGGACCGTCCTGCTCACCGAGTACCGCACATCCAGCACCGACGCGACGGAATGGTTCACGCGGGTCCGACGCTTTCTGAGAAGCCACGGCTGGCTGCCCTCGGACGAGCGCGAGCCGTAACGAGCGGCATTGCCACCACCATGACGGCGACTTCTACAACTCAGTCTCGAGGTGAGGCAGGCGGCTTCGTCGGCTCGAGCAGGCCAGTTCTCCTCATCGGCGGCAGCTCGAGTGTTGGGAAGACCACCGTAGCCCGCGACATCGCAGCGCGTCATGGGTGGAGCCTCGTGCAGACGGATCGCGAGTTGCCGGACCTCGCCGCGCTGCATCCGCTCCGCGGGTCAACCGCGATCTGGGATCGCCCCGCCGAAGAGCTCTGCGAACTCCTCATCATGGCTGCGTCCGCGTCGGTTCCGCACCTCACCGAACTAGTGGCGCAAAGGCAGGCCAGCGGGTGTGGATTGATCGTGGAAGGAGAGCGGGTTCACCCAGAACTCGTCCACCAACTTCCAGGATGTCAGTCGCTTGCGGCGGTGTTCGTCGTCGAGGCTGACGCCAGTCGCATATTTCAGACTCTCCTGCTGCGGTCGCGAGAGTTCGCGGCGCTCGCAGCCGAGCGACAACGTACGGTCGCCGACGTGAATCGACGTTACGGGCAATGGCTCGAGCGAGAGTGCGCGACGGCAGGTCTCCCGTGTGTCCCGTCGCAGCCGTGGTCGACACTCGCAGTCAGGCTGATGGCAGCAGTGAGGCCTACCGACTAAGGTGCGTCATGCTCACCCTCTACGCCATGCCACTCCCCCATTGGGTGGACACCCCAGAATGAGCCAGAATGCTCAAGGAGTCTCCGATGTCCAGAACGAAGTCATCCAAGAAGAACAGACAGCGGGCGTGAGCGGCACTCATCGAGCTTCTGGCACAACGATTCGCCGCCGACCCAGCAAGGCGAGAACTGAGTCAGGCAAAGTTCCGTCAATGGGTGTCAATGTGATGGCATCGGGCGCCGCGAATGTTGCTCGAAGTCGATACGTGCTCTGCACGCCGCCCTCGCCTGTCTGCGACGTGGACTCCAAGTCAATGGGCTCCGTACAGGCGGGGACCTCAAACCATGACAACTCCCATCTCCACCGCGTCAGCCTGCGACGAGCCAAACTTCGCAACCGCCCTGCTCGGGGCCACTTGGCAGGCTCGGAGAGCTCCGCTACGGAGAGGTTGGCCCAAGGTAGAGCAAGAACTGACCCCAGCCGCCATCCCAGGTGACGCCGAGCCCAAGCTCGGCGGGGGCGTTCGAGAGATAGCCGCCGATCCACACCCCGCCGCAAAGATCGGGCTCGACCATGTGCGGGATGACGCCGCTGGTGTCCGAGCGGTAGAGCTCGGTGAGCTGCCCGTCGGTGTTGGCAGCTACCGCGAAGGCACGGCTGCTCTCCTCCGTGGTCCCCCGCGCCTCGACCACGGTCCCCGCGAAGAAGCTGGTTCCCTCGGCGGCTCGGTCTCCGGCGTTGGCCGAAGAATCTTCGTCGAAGGTCGAGAAGAATCCGACGTTGCCGGTGCTGTCGAGGGAGGCCACGAACGCTGTCGTCTGCTGGTAGCTCCCACCCTCGGTGCCGATGCCGACGGTGCCGTAGAAACTGCCGGTGATGCTGAGCTGCCCTTCTGCATCGACCCCCACGCCGCGCACCCAGCTTGCTTCGCTGCTCTCCAGTTGGGTGAGCGACACCACGCTGCCGTCGTTCGGCGCGAAGACAGCGACCCAACCGTTGGGACTGTGCGTGGTCCCCACCGAAGTCAGGATCTGCGCGTCGCCGCCGAAATCCACGGTCTCGTCGAAGCTCCCAACCACCACCAGTCGTCCGTCCGGGAGCCGCTTGGCATCCTCGGGCATCACCGCCCCCGCGTTCGAGCCGATGATCCTGGAGAAGATCACGCTCCCGTCCGGCGCGTGACGGGTGAGCACCATCCGATCGTTGGCCATCGAGGTGCTCGTGTCGACCACGTAGTCGTAGGCGACGACGAACACGCCGCCCTCGCCGTCGGCCACCACGTCACGGATCAACGTGGCGTTCTCGGTGGCCTGGTGGAAGCCGAAGAGTGGCTCGCCGGTGGGGGAGAGCTTCTGCACGAAGTAGCCGGGCAGGGTGCCGCTCACGGTTCCGCCGCCGAAATCGATCGAGTCGACATTGGTGATGCCGAGCCACAGGGAGTCATCGGTGTCGATGGCCATCGAGTCGGCGAGGGCTCCATTCGGGTAGTCACGCTCCCTTCGCCGGCCGCCGGTCGGCGAGTACCAACGCAGCTCCGGCGAAGCGGGGTCGGTCTCGGCCGGGTCGTCTCGCGGTACCAAGACCACCGCCTCGTTGTTGCGATTCACCACCACGCGCGGGGCGGTGAAATTCGTCGCGTAGGGGAAGATGTCGGCGACCAGGAGTTCGGCACTTCCGCCACCACCCCCGCTCTCCTGCAGCTCCGGACAGGTGAACGCGGGCGCTCCACCCGCACCATCACCCGTGGCACCGGCCGCACCGGCCGTGCTCGCGCCACCCTCACCACCAGCACCACCCTCCTCGACCGTAGTCGCACCACCGGAAGCGGTCGCGCCACCCGCCTCGTTCTGGCCACCTGTGCCGGAGCCTCCGCTGTTCGATGCGCCCCCCGCCTCGTTCTGGCCACCTGTGCCGGAGCCTCCGCTGCTCGATGTGCCGCCGGGGGTCTCCGTGCTCGTGGCGCCACCCGGATCGGAGCCGCCGGTTCCCTCGCCTGCGCTGCCACTCGACTGTGACGTCGAGCCCGCCTCCGCGGAGCCGCTGCCACTCGACTGTGACGTCGAGCCTGCCTCCGCGGAGCCGCTGCCATGGCCGCCGTCGTCACCGCCGCAACCGAAGAGCACCGAAGAGGAAAGTACCACCGACCAAGCCAACCGCGCAGAAGCCATCGTCACGCGACCCTAGCCGAGATCCCCTGTTGCGGCATCCCGATTCTCACGCGTTGGAGCCGGTATGGTGGCGACGATGATACACGGCGGTCGCGCGAGAGTTCGCGCCAGGGCATCGCTGGCCCAGATGAGCTGTGCGCTGCGGATCGAGCCGTGGCATGCTCCCGCCTGCCATGCCCGCCGGCAGTCTGCTCGCTCTGCTCGATGACATCTCGTCGGTTCTCGACGATGTGGCTACCCTCACCAAGGTCGCGACCCGCAAGACCGCCGGAGTGCTGGGCGACGACCTCGCGCTGAACGCCGAGCAGGTGACCGGCGTGAGTGCGGAGCGGGAGCTCCCGGTGGTCTACGCCGTGGCTCGGGGCTCGCTGGTCAACAAGCTTATCTTGGTGCCGGCGGCGCTCCTCGTGAGCTTCGTGCTCCCTGCTGCCATCACGCCGCTGCTCATGGTCGGCGGTGCCTACCTGTGTTTCGAGGGCTTCGAGAAGATCGTCCACCATTTCACCGAGCGCCGACACCCACGGGTCAAGATGGCCGAGGCCGAGACCCGGAGTAGGGAGGAGCTGGAGCAGGCCAAGATCAAGGGCGCCATCCGAACCGACTTCGTGCTCTCCGCCGAGATCGTGACCATCGCTCTCGGGGCGGTGGCAAGCTATCCGTTGCTGACTCGCGTGCTCGCGCTCTCGGCGATCGGGCTTCTGATGACGGTCGGCGTGTATGGCTTGGTCGCTCTGATCGTCAAAATCGACGATCTCGGGCTTTTTTTGATGCGGCGCGGGAACGCTGTGGCGCGCGGCTTCGGGCGGTCCATCCTGCTCGCGGCGCCGTACCTGATGAAGACGCTCTCGGTGGTCGGTACGGTGGCAATGTTTCTGGTCGGCGGTGGGATCCTCGCCCACGGCGTGCCCGGGTTGAGCCAGGTGAGCCAAGGATTGTCCGGGGTGCTCGGCACTTTGGTCGAGAGCTCAGTGAACGGTCTTCTGGGTGTCGTCGCGGGTGCCGTGTTGGTCGCATTGTTCGCCCTAGGTCGCCGTCTGGCCCGTAGAAGTGCTGGATAACACTCGACTAATCCGTGTTCGGTGTTCGGCTCGGGCAAGTGTCGGTACCCTGGGCGGATGACCTCCAGACGGCGGTTCGGGGCCCTTCGTGCTTGTGTCGCGCTGGCGTGGCTATCGCTGACGCTGTGGACTCTTGGTCTGGTGCGGGAGGCTCGCGCCGAGTCCGTCGCTTCGTTGATCCCGGGCGCACCGCCCCTCGAGGTGCCGCGCGAGCTCGTGCCATGGGTGGGCTGGGTCGCCTCCGACATCAAGACCGGGCTCTGTCCCATGGTGGGTGAGGTCGAGCTCTGCGTGTGGCCGACCCGGCTCGAACTCTTCGTGTCCAAGGAGGGTGCGCGCTTCTCCTATCAGGTCATGCTCGAACGCGCGGGGGATGTGGTCTTGCCCGGCTCCTCGTCGATCTGGCCCGAGGCGGTGTTTGCTGACAACCAGCCGGCGATCGTGCTCTCGAGCGAGGGTGGGCCCGTCACCTGGCTCGATCAAGGTGTCCATGAGCTTCGCGGCGAGTTCGTGTGGAAGACCGCCCCCGAGACGCTCGCGGTACCGAAGACCGTGGGGCTGGTGGAACTCACCGTGAACGGGGAGCAGCTCCCCTTTCCACGCCGCGAGGAGAGCGGAGCCCTGTGGCTCCAGCTCGGTCAGTCGGCGGCGGAGGGCGCCTCCGATCGGGCAGAGATAGAGGTGTTTCGGCGTATCGACGATGGAGTGCCGCTCAGGGTCACGACCCAGATCGTGCTGCGCATCTCGGGGCGCACCCGTGAGCTCGAGCTCCGTGGCGCGGGGTTGGCCGAGGGACGACTGATTCGGCTGACCTCTCCACTCCCCGCTCGCGTGGAGGCAGGCAAGGGCTTGGTGCTGCACGCCATGGCAGGAGAGCATCGGGTGACTCTCGACGCCATCTTTCCGATGCCTCCCGAGCGACTGGTGCGTGAGCCTGCGGTCTCGCCCTGGCCCGAGGCGGAGACTTGGGTCTTCGTTGCCAATAGTCCTCTCCGACAGGTCGAGCTCACCGGGGTTCCGTCGGTCGATCCGGCCCAGACCAATCTCCCCGAAGAGTGGAAGTCCTACCAAGCCTTCAGCGTCGAGGGTGGTAAGCCGGTGACCTTCGTGACCAAGCGTCGGGGTGAACCGGAGCCGCCGCCCAATCAGCTCGAGCTCATGCGCCACCTCTGGCTGGATTTCGACGGCACCGGTTACACGGTCAAGGACGCGCTGAGTGGCACGTTGAACCGAGATTTCCGGCTCGATCTTCTGGTGGCCGAGCTCGGGCACGCCACCAGCCACGGCCAAGATCTGGTGATCACCCGCGGAAAGACGGGGCGCTCCGGGATTGAGCTCCGTGAACCCAAGGTTCAGGTGACCGCCGAGTATCGTCTGGATGGGGCGCGGGCACGGCTGCCAGCCGTGGGCTGGCACAGCGACATGAACTCCCTTGCCGCGATTGTCCATTTGCCTCCAGGCTGGGACGTCTGGCATGTCTCGGGACCGGATGGAGCCACCCAAACCTGGTGGTCGAAGTGGTCGCTGTGGGGGTTCTTCTACGTGCTTTTGCTCACTATCGCGATCGGTCGACTCTTCGGGCTCCCGGCGGGTGTCCTTGCCTTTGGTACTCTGGTGATCCTGTACGGACGCGAAGGCGCCCCCATGGCTTCCTGGGCCTTCTTGGTGGCCCTGTTTGCGCTGCTCCGCGTCATCCCCGCGGGGCGCTTCCGGCGCCTGATGCGGCTCTGCTGGTTCGGCACCGTGCTCACCTTCGCGGTGATCGCCGTCGACTACTCGGTCGACGAAGTGCGTGGAGCGTTCTTCCCGACCGCTGCCAGTGCCAGCGGCTCGCGCGGCAACTACGACAAGAACAACTTGCTGTACGGGATGAACTCGGTCAGCGACTCACGAGAGGGAAATATGGGAGCAAAGGGTGATGATGGCGTGGCAGCCCTCGCCGTACCGGCACCCATGCAGATGAACGAACCCCATGCAGATCTGAAGGCTCGAGCGTCAGGCAGTCGGAGCAAGCTTGCTGTCGCCCAGAAGCCCAAGGCAATATTGGTCGATCCGGACGCCGTGGCGCAGACCGGTCCCGGCTTGCCAAGTTGGCTCTGGAACTCGACCGAGCTGTCCTGGTCAGGCCCGGTGCGAACCGGCGAAGAGATCTCCCTTTATCTGGTCACACCGCTGGTTGGCAAAGTGCTCGGATGCCTCCGGGTGCTCGGGCTGGTGGCACTGGCCTTCTTGCTGATCCGGCGCACCCCCTATGGATTCGTGCCGCCGCCTTTGCCTCGCCTGCTCCGGCGCTTTGCCCCGGCCGCCGCAGCTCTTGGCCTTTTGCTTCTGCCGCACAGCGCTTCGGCCCAGCCGTCGAGCGAGCTACTCTCGGAGCTTCGCACCCGGCTGCTCCGTCAGCCCGCCTGCCAGGGGTGCCTCGAGGTAGAGCGGTTGGACCTCCGCATCGAGGGGCGGCAGCTCATTGGGCAAGCCGTGGTACATGCCGGCAAGGTGGTCGACTACCGTGTGCCGGGACCGGTGCGCAGTTGGGTCCCGGAGACCGTGACCATCGACGAGACCCCCGCACGTGCCATGGTGCTGATGGCGGATGGCTTCCTCCACGTTCGCCTGGCCCCGGGGACCCACCGAGTGGGTCTGCGCGGGCCGATCCTGGGAAATGAGCTGGTCATGGCCCCTGGTTCGCCGCCCCACCGGGTAACGGTCGAGAGCCGCGGCTGGCGTGTTGATGGTGTGCGCGAGGGTCACGTCGACAGCACGCTGCACTTTGCCGCGGAGGTAGAGGGCGAGGCCAGCCTGGTGGCGATCAAGAACCAGAGCTTGCCACCTTGGCTCGAGATCACCCGCGTGCTCGAGCTCGGCGTGACCTGGAAACTCGAGACCCAGGTGGAGAGAAAGAGCCCGCCTGGAGAGCCTGTCAGCGTTCGTTACCCGCTCCTTCCTGGTGAAGAAGTCACCGAATCGAACGCGCTGGTCGACAATCGAGAGCTGGTCATCACGCTCGGGCGCGACGACACCAGCGCCCGCTACCGGAGTGTGCTTCAGCCGAGTGAGCGTATCGAGCTTCTGGCAGCCGAGGGGCGACCCTACAGCGAACACTGGAAACTACGCCCGAGCACCTTGTATGCCTTCGAGTTCAGCGGGCTCTCCCCGTTCTCGCGGATCGAGCAAGACCAAGTGGCTCCGAGCTTCCGACCTTGGCCCGGCGAGCGCGTGGCGGTGACCGTGACCCGGCCGCCGCCGATCCCCGGTGCATCACGGACCATCGAGTACGCCGAGGCGCGGATGACGCCGGGTCAGCGGCTGCTCAAGGGAGAGCTTGAACTTACCATTCGGCTCAGCAAGGCGCACACTCAGCCCATACGCCTCGAACCAGGCTCGGTGGTGCAGCATCTCAAGGTCAACGGCAGGGACGAGCCACTCCGTCAGAGTGGGGGCGTGGTGGAGGTGTCGCTGCAACCAGGGCGGCAGGTGGTCTCCCTCGGGTGGCATCAGCCGCGGCCGCAGGCCTTCGCGTTCACGAGCCCGCGGGTGGAACTCGGAGCACCGGCGGCCAACGCCAAGGTCACCGTCAGCCTGCCGAGCGATCGCTGGCTGCTCTTCACCTGGGGACCGAGCTGGGGTCCCAAGGTCTTGCTCTGGTCGTACCTGGCGCTCCTCCTTGGTTCGGGTTGGTTGCTCCAGCGTTTGCCGAAGAACCCACTTCGGGTGTGGCAGTGGGCCTTGCTGGGTCTCGGCCTCACGCAGGTTCCGTTGGTCATTCCCCTCATCGTAGCCGGGTGGTTCTTCGCCATGGCCTTCCGCCATGATCTCGGCGAGGTGCCGCGCTGGCAGAAGAACCTGCTGCAGCTCGGACTCACCGCGTTCTCCCTCACCTTCCTCGGGTGCCTCGGGGCGACGGTGTATCAGGGGCTGGTCAGCAACCCCGACATGTTGGTGTCAGGCGGCGATCCGAGTGAGATGTCTTTCTACGAAGATCGCGTCGCGGGCGCCCTGCCCACACCTACGGTGATCTCCCTGCCGGTGGTGGCCTTCCGGATCATGAACCTGTTCTGGGCACTCTGGCTCGCCGGCAGCCTGCTCGGATGGCTGAAGTGGGGCTGGTCTGCGTTCGGCAGTGGCGGACTCTGGGCGAAAGCGCCACCCAGGCCAGTGCCGGTTCCCGCACCCGAGCCGCCACCTCAGGTTCAGCCCTAGAACAACCACCCGAAGGAGACTTCGCCGTAGGGCTCGAGCTCCGCCAACTCGTCGGTCTCGTCGTCCAGGGCATCCTGCATGGCGGCACCGAGTGCGGCGGGCGCAAAATCGCCGTTGATCGAGGAGTCCGCGAGATCCGTCATGTGGAACAGCAACCCTCCCACGATCGCCAGGCGGAACCCGGCTTGCCCACCGTTGGGACGAAAGCCGTAACCGAGTCCGAGGTTGCCGATCAGCGGTGTGGTGTTCCGTTCGTACTCGAGGCTTTCGCCCGCCCCGTTCTCCTCGCTGTCAGCGTCGAGCCAGTAGTGCGTGAAGCCCACCCCGAGTTCACCGAGCAGCGAGTGGCGATCCATAAACCAGATCCTGGCGCGGAGCGGCACGGTGAGTGAGACGTAGTCTGCCTCGAGCTCTTGTGTTGCCACGGTCACGTCCCGGCTCCCCAGGCCCAGGCCTGGACCAAGCCCGAGTTCGAGCCAACACACCCCCGGCTGCACCGCGAGCTCGCCATTCACCCAAGAGTTTGGGCCAAGAGCGTTCAGGTGACCACCGACCAACCAGGGACAAGTCTTCGGCGGCGGTGGAGCCTCGACCACCGGTGGTGGCGGCGGTGGCGGTGGTGGCGGCGCTGCCGCCTCCTTCTCGAGCTCTTCATTGCCACCAGTCACGCTGAACACCACCCGCCGGTTCTTGCTCCAGATGGGTTCACAGCTGCTCGGATCGGCGGGACGCTTGTTGTGGCAGGCCTCGGGCTCTTGTACCTGGGGGGCGCTCTCGCCTTTGCCCACTGCGGTGAGCCGACCTTCGGCGATCCCTTGCTCGATCAACCAGGCGCGCAAGGCCTGAGCCCGCCGCTCAGAGAGTTCGGCGTTGTACCGCTCGGAGCCGCGGGAGTCGGTGTGACCCTCCACCTCCAGGCTTACGTCCGGATGCTCCCGCAGAAACGTGACGAAATCTCGGAGTGTCTTCTCCGTGTCGGTGTCCTTCAAGAGGTCGGCCTTGTCGTACTCGAAGTTGATCACCCCCGAGTAGTCGAGCTTGCCTGCCTTATACTCAATCGAGCGCGCCGGTGGGCCCGCTCGCTCCTCGCTCTCGGTCTTGACCGAAGCCTGAGCCGTCGCATCCGCCCCACTCGTGTTCACCTCGCCGGAGGCTTTGGCGCTCACCTGACAGCCAAACGCGAGCAGAGATACAAGCCCAAGGACCGATGCTGAAGAAGGAGCCATGACGCCCAATCTACTCCGATTCGGGCGGCTGTCTTCCCGACTCCCACCCGATCGGCGATTATGACCGCTGGAACACCCGGACCCAATCCACCTCATACCGGTTCGGGAAGGCCGTTCCGGAGAGCTCTCCCCCCGCGGACCCGCCGAGGGCCAGGTTGATGAGCATGTAGTGGGGCTGTCGGAACGGGCTCGAGCCATCCGGGTTCCGCATGTCGTCGATCACCGTGGTGTTGAGCACCTCCCCGTCCACGGAGAGCACGATGTTGGTGTCGTCCCAGTCCATGGCGTAGAGGTGGAACTTCGCGTCCCAATCGGCTCCGAGCGACGACACGGCACGCGTCACGCTGTCCCAGCGCGCCGTCCACCGGGTCTCGGTGCCGCAGGCCACGTTCGCGTGCAGGTTGCCGCCGTAGTACTCGAGGATGTCGATCTCGCCGTTCGCGGGCCATTCGCCGTTCACCCCCAGGGTCCACCAGGCGGGCCAGAGCCCAGCCGAAGCAACGATGCGCGCCCGCAACTCGAAGCGACCATATTGCCAGCTCTGCTGACCGCGGCTGTGCAGGCTCGAGGAGGTGTACTCGGCGTACTGCCGATTGGTCTTCCAGCTCGAGCTGCCCGCCTCATAGTTGGGGTTCTCGACCCGCTCGCGTCGGCCCTCGATGATGAGGAACCCAGCCTGGGTGTGGGCGTTGTCGGCTTGGTACCACTGCGCCTCTTCGTTGCGCACAAAGCCGGTCTCGAACGACCAGTTTTCGGGGTTCGGTACCCCCTCGGTGTCGAACTCGTCCGACCACACCAGCGTGTAACCGTCGGGAACCGTGACCGGAGCCCCGGTGTCGGGACACAGGGGCAGGATGTCGGGGGCGCAGGTCAGCACCGGTATTGCGAAATCGGCGTGATCGCTGCCGTTGCCGCCGCTGTCATTGGCCACCAGCCGGAGCTCGGACACACCGGTCACGTCGACATCAAGGGGCACTCCGGCGCTCTCGCCGGTGAGAACGTCGGTTGCGACCAGCAGCCTGTCGTCACCGTACACCTCGAAGCTCACCGAGCCCGCCGACTTCATCTCGTCGTCGATGCCGACGGTGGTGGTGAGCCTCGTGCAGTGGCCGCCGAGGGCGTAGCTCACCTGGGCTGGGGCATGCATCCCGAGTCCACGGCTGTACACGACACCATCGATGGTGATGGGGCCACCGTCCCACTTCTCCTGCTCACCATTGCTGAGGTTGCGCTCGATCACGCCCCAAGCATTCTCCTCGCCCGGCTCGGCGCAGAGTTCGCTCAGGGAAAGCTCGACGGGATCCTCGATGGTGCCTTGTCCTGCGCTGCCACCTTCACCTTCGGCGCCACCCAGGCTGGCTGCGCCGCCTTCCTCACTTGCGCCACCTGCACCGGGCGCACCGCCTTCGGTAGTGGTGCCTCCCTCGCTGGGTTCACCGCCCTCCGCGTTGGTGCCACCTTCAGAGGGCATACCGCCCAGCGCGCTCGTGCCACCTTGGGTATTGGTGCCACCCTCGCTGGGTTCACCGCCCTCCGCGTTGGTGCCACCTTCAGAGGGCATGCCGCCCAGCGCGCTCGTGCCACCTTGGGTATTGGTGCCACCTTCTCCGGGCATGCCGCCTTGTGCGTTTGTGCCGCCTTCGGCAGGTGCCCCGCCTTGTGCATTGGTGCCTCCCAGCGTGGGAACGCCACCGGTCGAGGTCAGGCCTCCCCCACTCTGCGACACAGCTCCACCTTCACCTGCGGTACTCGCCGAGGTTTTGTCCGCGGAGCCCCCACCGCAGGCCACAGGCGTGAGGAACGAGTGAAGGAGCAGAAGTCTGGCGTGGCGGCGGCGTAGGAACATGGGGCACCGATCTGCCAAGGGTACGCGGTGGTGTCACAGAAGGGGTAACCGATCGGTGACTGTGATTGAAATATGAATAATAACCGGTACTTGCCCTGTATCAGGAGAGCGCAATTTGCCACCCCTACTGTCCTTCGTCGCTAACCCCCGCGCGATTGCCCTCTGCCTGACCGAACGCCATGATCCTCATCTCTTCCTTGGAGCGCCATGATCAAGTTTCCCTTCGTTCTTCTGGCTCTGACACTGGCTTGTTCGGGTTCCAAATCGTCCTCCCCCGAAGGAGCCGCCGGTGGTGCTCCGGCGAATGGTGGCGCTGCCGCAGAGATCGGCGGCGCGAGCACGGTGGGTGAAGGCGGCGCGTTGGGTGAAGGCGGCGCGTTGGGTGAAGGCGGCGCGTTGGGTGAAGGCGGCGCGTT
>CAYNEY010000099.1:0-13431 GCA_964396375.1 uncultured Polyangiaceae bacterium
GGAGAGCCGCCTGATGCGATGGCACCGCCTACCGAAGACGCGCCGCCTTGAGATGATGAGCCGCCTTGAGATGATGAGCCGCCTAGAGAGGGAGAGCCGCCTGATGCGATGGCACCGCCTACCGAAGACGCGCCGCCTTGAGATGATGAGCCGCCTTGAGATGATGAGCCGCCTAGAGAGGGAGAGCCGCCTGATGCGATGGCACCGCCTACCGAAGACGCGCCGCCTTGAGATGGAGAGCCGCCTGATGCGATGGCACCGCCCACTGAAGTCGAGCCGCCTTGAGATGATGAGCCGCCGCCTCCAACATGTGAGGATGTGGGCTCGGTCCCCTCGGTTGCCAGATCTGAGCCCTGGCAGGCCAACAATTGTAGCGCGCATACTGCGAAGACGATGCGTGGCACGTGGATCCTCCCCGGGCCTTCCCCTCGAAGGCTGCGATTGACGGGGGCGCAGCTTCGCTCAACTCCAAGCGCAGTGCAAGCCAGGCCCTGGCGCTGTCACACCGGAATGGATCGCTTCGAACCGGTGCCTATCGAAGTGTCACTCCGCTGTCACACACTGAGCGCAATCGTCGGAGCTCGCCGGAATAGGCCATCAGAGAACGCGAGCACCAGCGCCTGGCTAGAACACTCCGCTGACGCTGAGCCCGGCGAAACCCGGCGAGAGTCCCGGTGCGATAGCCACCTTCGGCTGCTTCAAGTTGCCAGTCTCATTGGGCGAGCCCGAGAGCTGGCAAAGGGTTCCAGCAGGGGAATCGAACGTCCAAATACCGGGCCAGCTCCAGGGCGAGCTGCCGTGGTCCTGGCCGAGGCACCATCCTGCCAAGTTCTTGCCCACAGTCTCTGTGGGATCACTCAGACTCGAGCACCCAATCGAAGCAGGTGAGCACCGACCCTGACATCTCTATCTCGAGGGAGCCTCCTCCCGGCTCGCGATACGGGCGAAGATCGAACTTGATGAATTGGAGTCCAGCCGTGGGCAGGCGCGCGGGGACGTTGGCAACCTCCGAGGTTCCAACCCGAACACGGATCTGGCCGCGGGCGGTGCTCGGATCGTAGCGTCCGGTCAGAAACGACGCCTGCACCTGGTCGAGACGCAGGGTCAGAGTGCCGATCGGCGGCGCATTCATGCAGTTGTGACTTCCGAACATGCCACCCACCATTCCCGCTTGCACCTTGGCCGCACCACATTGATAGGTCATGATGCCGGCCGGCGTGCAGGGCAGGCCTGCCAGTTGAAGCTGATGGGGCTCAAGATGACGAAAGAGTGATTCGGGCGGCAGGAGCCCCTCATGCTGGCGGTGACGCTGGATCAGCACTGTGATCAGCACTAAGAGCCCAGCCACGGCCAAACTCCCAAGCCACCACTTGGCCCGAGCCAGCACATGTGCGAGCCGCGCACGCCGTTGCTGTTCGCCCACCAGCCAGCAGACGCCAAAGAACGTGGGCCAGGAGAGGGCCGACACCATCAAGCCGACCCAGTCCACGAGACGACGCACATACCGCACCTCGAGTTCCCCGTCCTTGACTGGAATTTCCATCAGGAAGGGATCGGCTGCACCTTGTACTGCCACGGAGGTGATGGGCTGGACCTGTCCGTGGAGCGTGGCTTCCCAGCGATCAGTGTGCGCCACGTGGAGCTTGATACGACTGTCCGATGCGGTTTGACTCAACCGCAGTCGGAGCCGCTCGGGAGAGAACTCCAGCATCTCGGCACGGCCCGCTCCAAGCACCGTGAAGGGGTGAGGTTGGTAGGACTTGAAGCGGTGAACCTTGAGGGCGCCGAAGGAGCGCTCGAACTCGAAGAGATCTCGAGGCAGCTGCTTGTCGCTGACCACGTACTTCACCGAGAGCGCTTGAAGCAGCCAAGGTTCCGACGTGCTTGGCAAGCGTGCGAAGTTCTGTGCTGGTGTGTAGCCGATCTTGTGCATCAACGTGCCGTTGAAGACCGGAGTCAGGGTCGATAGGTGATCATCCTTGTGAAATTCATAGGCGATCCGGTAGTGCTCACGGCTCTTGGCGCGCAGGTCCTTCGACCATATTAGGAACTGCTGGTAGTCCTTCCAGTGTGGGAGCTCAGCTTCGGTGATCACCCGCGTTCTCAAGTGCGCGGTCTTGAAGTGCTCGAGGCCAGAAGCGAGCACGGGGACGAGCGGTAGCGCGGCGAGCAACCATAACCACCGGCGCCCGGCGTAGGACGGCGCGATACGCCACCTATCTGCGGCGCAGGCGAGCGCGCGCAGGGGCTCGGACAACACCAGCCCCACCAACGGGAAGAAGAACAGCTTCGCGACCAGCAACATGCGCTGCGCCTCGATCTTGGTGAAGGAGGCGCTGAGACGTTCCAGATGAAACCAAGAGTTGAGGATATCGGACGAGAGAATCACCGAGATCCCCGTGGCCGCCACCATTAGGAATCCACCCTTGGTGCTGCGGCGGAGTGCCGTCCAGGCGCCCACCAAACCCAGAACCACGAACCCCGGCCAGAGCTGGTCGAAGGTGCTGAGGGACACCAGCCTCCGCGCCAGCTCACTCAAGGGAATTCCACGCACACCGAGGTCCAGCGTTTGGGCGGAGCGTGCCAGCATGGGAATGAGGAAGAAGCTGGGCCACGCGGCGCCGAGTGCCACCACCAAGAGCGCCTTTGAGTAGTGCGCGTGCACACCCCGACTGCGGATCCAATGGTCGATGAGCTGAAGCGGAATGACGATTGGCAGGATCAGGAGGGGCAACTGGTGTGTGAGGAGTGCTGCCCCGAACCAGAGCGCACACCGGACCACGTCGCGCCCTCGGCCATGTTCGAGCACGTCCTGATGTGCGACGAGCCCGAGTAAGACGAAGCTAGTAGCCAGACTGACCGGCCATACACCGAGCGTCATGTACCAGTCCCAGCCTCCTTGGGCCCAGCCACCCGGATCGAACAAGACCAGAATGCCTGTGACGAAACCCGCCGTTCTTCCGAAGTACCGCGCAGTGAACCAGTAGGACGACAGGACCAAGAGCGCGACCATCGCGACCATCCCAAGCGAATAGGTGCGCAGCCAGGGTAATTGTCCGAGCGAGAGCGCTCGTACGAGCGCCATCCAGATCTCGCTGCCTGGGCCAACGAACTCACCCGCCGGGAATCCGAAACCCCAGATGTGGCTGAACCCTCCCAGACGAAAGCGACACAGCCCCTCCTCCCAGAAGTGCCACGCGCGGAAGAGATGAGTGGGATGGTCGTGCGAGAGTGGGGTGCCAAAGAACAGCGGACGCACCATCCAGAGGGTGAGAGCGAGCAGGATTGACACGGGCCACAGGTGCCCACTCCGCCGCCAATGCGCGATGCGCGCCAACCGAACCATCGGGCCATTTCTGCCACAGGAGGTTGGTGTTGACCAGGCTATCGGTCAGGCAGGACAGCCGGCGGCGGTGTCACCGCTTCGGGAGAGCCATTGCTCGCCGTGTGTCGGTGCTGCGTCACACACCAAAGGGCCACCGGGCTCTCTCCCTGAATCGTGGCCAGAGCTCAGTCGCGCTCGGCGGCGTTCACTTCGCGTGCTCCACCGCGCGCACGTCGTCCACCACGCAGAACGAGGCTGGATCGAGGCCGCGTACTTGTTTCATGAGGCCCGCGACGATCCGCCGGGGCGCTTGAATGAACAGGAGATCGACCGGTCCATCGCGACCGGCGCCCTCAAACCGAGTGACGCGGTGTCCGGCACTGCGCAGCACGTCGGCAACCGCCGTCCCCTGGGTGGTGAAGACGCGCACCACCTGTTCCCCGAGGCCTAGGTACCGTTCGAGGGTCATTCCCACCAGGGTGCCAGTCGCGAAGCCCAGCGCGAAGGCCACCGCGATCGTGGGCTGATCGGTGTGCTTGAGGGCCTTTGAGACAGCCAGGATCCACACCAAGGATTCCAGCAGTGCCAGCCCAGAGGCGGCAAGGCGAAGGCCACGCACCACCAGCACGTGACGGAGTGTGGCGAGGGTGACGTCGAGCAGGCGTGCAGCGAAGACGAACGAAGCGAGAGCAGCAACTTCCCAAGTCATGGCAAGCTCCTAGTGGCGGCATCTCGAAGGGGCCGCGACAATGATGTGGATGGGGGACGGGCTAGCGATTCAACCCTACAGCTCGAAATCGCGAGCTGCTTCGGGTTGGTAACAGAGTTCGAGTACGGTCACGCTCTTCTTGCGGTTGCCCGGAAGCGGCCACTCGATGCTCTGCCCGGTGCGCAAGCCCAGAAGCGCACTGCCGATGGGCGCGAGGACGGACACACGCCCCGCATCCGCATTGGCATCCCTCGGATACACGAGCGTCAGTTCATCGACACGCCCCGTGGCGTCGTCGCGGATGCGCACCCGTGAGTTCATCGTGACCACATCGGGAGGAATCGCGTTCTGGGGAAGGATCTGCGCGCGACAGATCTCGTCTCTTAGCAGCTCAGTTTCGGGAGAGTCCTGAGCGGCGGTGAGAACCGGCTCCAGACGAGCCAAGTCGACGCTAGAAATAACGAGCGGATTTTCGCAGGATGAAGTCATTGTCCGTCTAGCATGAGCAGTTTCCGCGAAAGGGCAACCCAAGGGTCTCGAGCCACCACGTGAAAGCCAAGATAGCGAAGGACTCCTTCGCGATGCGCCTCGAAGCCTTCGATCCGCGAGCGAGCCCAGCTGTGTTTTGCGATGGCTCACCGAGCCGTGGGCTTCACACACTGGCTATTGGTGGAGATGGGGATGGGTCGTCGGCGAGCGAGCGTCAGTCTGCTCGATGGGTGGCGGTCGTTTGCCAGATACGCCGAGGACACACGACAGCCGCTTCGGTGGTTCGAGGTGGGAAGGGTGGGGTGACGTAGCATCCCAACCTGGTTTCCATCATTCTCAAGCTCTTGAAATAACTACGCATTTACGAAGAGGGGGCTAGAACTCTGCCCCCTCACATTCCACCTTGGATGGATTACTGCCCAGCAGGATTTTTCTGTTGTCATTGCGTGTTCGACTGATCCACATTCTGGGGTTGGGGTCTGCCTCAAGAATCATTCGATCCACCCGCGAGGTCACGATCATGTTGCTCCGAGTTCTTTCATCCCACCCACTCCTGTTGCGGCGCACCTTGTGCGGAACCTGCCTTTCGTTCGTGCTCGCCCTCGGCTGTGGTGGAACACCCGAGGCCGCGGAGGGCGGAACCGATTCGGGCGGCGAAGATGCCGGTTCGGGCGGCGAAACCTCATCAGATGGTGGCCGGGAGGGCCGCGGAGGGAGCCCGGTCGTCATCATTGCCGGCTCGGGCCAGGCAGGTGGCGAAGGCGCCGTCGATGCGGTCTGTGGCAACGGCGAGCTCGAGCCGGGTGAGCTCTGCGACGACGGGAACACCGACGACGACGACGGCTGTGCAGGCGACTGCGCAAGTCAAGATCCGGACTTCGACTGCTCGATTCCCGGTGAGGCCTGCGTGGACACGGTGGTGTGCGGAAATGGTGTGCTCGAGGGAGATGAGGTCTGCGACGAGGGTGAGGGCAACCGCACCGACGGTTGCGCCGAGGACTGCGGAGAGATCAGCGACGGCTGGATCTGTCCGCGCCCCGGGCGCCCCTGCGTGCTTTCCCCGGAATGCGGCAACGCGGTGCGCGAGCGCGGTGAGGAGTGCGACGATGGCGATCGCAGCTCCGGTGACGGCTGCTCCAGTACCTGTGCGGTGGAGCAAGGCTACCTGTGCGTGCCCGGCCAGGATTGCATCGAGCTTCTGTGCGGCGACGGCAACCGCACCCCTGACGAGGCTTGTGACGACGGCAACCTAGACGATGGCGACGGTTGCTCGGCCAGCTGCGCGGTGGAGGAAGGATATCGTTGCGGAACCGATGGCTGCCGAACCATCTGTGGCGATGGCTTGGTGCGCGGAGCCGAGGCTTGTGACGACGGGAACGGCCAGAGTCGAGATGGATGCTCGGCGGGTTGTCTGGTGGAGCCCTACTTCAACTGTGACGAGGCCGAACCGAGCGCGTGCGTTTCCACCGTGGAGTGCGGCAATGGTGAGCTCGAGCCGGGTGAGCTATGCGACCCAGGTGAGGAGGCGACCAACGGCTGCTTCACGGAGCCAGATGAGCTGGCCTGCCTCGGCTTTGAGAACACTCTGACCGAGTCGGCGGTCTGCGGCAACCACCAGATCGAGTTCGGTGAGGAGTGCGATGGCGGGATAGGTTGCGTCGATTGTGCTCTCGAACCAGGTTACGTGTGTCCGGCCGCAGACTATTGCCTTCTGCTCCCCATCTGTGGCAACGCGGTGCGCGAGCTCGGGGAAGACTGCGACGACGGCAACACAGTTGCCGGCGATGGCTGCAGCGACACCTGCGTGCAAGACCCTGACTATGTGTGCACTCCCGGCGAACAGTGCGTAGAGAAGAGCTGCGGTGACGGTAACCGCACCCGTGATGAAGGCTGCGATGACGGCAACACGCACGCCGGGGATGGCTGCGCTGCCGATTGCACCGTCGAAGAGGGTTTCCGTTGCTCGACCAGTGGCTGCCGCCCGATCTGTGGGGACGGTCTGGTCAAGACGGGTGAGGCTTGCGACGATGGCAACCGCGACAGTCGCGACGGCTGCTCGTCGGCCTGCACCATCGAGCCGTATTTCGAGTGTGATGACGCCGAACCCACCGTGTGCACCACCACCATCGTCTGTGGCAACGGCGTGCTCGAGCCCGGAGAGCTCTGTGATCCAGGGCCCTCTGAGGACAACGGATGCTTCGCCCCTCCCGATCCGTTGGCCTGTGCTGGCTTCGACAACGGCCTGACCGAGAACCCAGTGTGTGGAAACGGCTCGATCGAGTTCGGCGAGGAATGTGACGGTGGCACCGGCTGCAACGACTGCGTGGTAGAGGATGGCTACGTGTGTCCGGCCGCGAACTACTGCTACCGACTGCCGGTGTGTGGGGATGGTCTGGTGCAACCGGGCGAGGAGTGCGACGTCGCAGCCACGAGTTCGCTGGCCTGCGATGACTGCGAAATACAGGATGGCTGGTACTGCACGGGCTCGGCACCCTCGGTGTGCGTGCAGACGGTTTGCGGCGACGGCGAGCTCGCGCCTGACGAGCAGTGCGACGACGGTGACGAGGCAAGCGGGGATGGTTGTTCCGCGACCTGCACCATCGAGAGTGGTTGGGTCTGCCCTCCGGGGCTTCCCTGCAAGCCGCGCTGCGGAGACGGCCTGATCCGCGGGTCCGAGCAGTGCGACACGACAGCACTGACGGGTTGCACCGACTGCCGTCTCGACCCAGGAATAGACCATTGCACGACCACTACCTGCGAGGCGTCTTCGTGCGGCAACGACGATCCCGAGCGGGGGGAGGGTTGCGACGATGGAAACTTCATTGCGGGAGACGGGTGTGGTCCGACTTGCCAAAACGAGCCGGCGGTTACCCCTGGCCCCAACCCTCAAGTGGCCGTCACCTGCGGGGATGGCCTTAGGGTTGGCAGCGAGGAGTGCGACGACGGGAACACCGACAACGATGACGGCTGCTCGTCGAGCTGTCGAGTGGAGGCCGGCTGGTACTGCCAAGAGGACATCGACTATCCGGAGGAGCTCGAGATCAAGGTCACGCATCGGGACTTCAAGCAGCGGAGCGTCGCCGGCGGTCACCCGCACATGAAGGTGTCCGAACAGGAGCCCCCACGCTCGGGGAGCGATCCTGGGATCGTGGGTGAGGTCTGCACCACCGCTACGAACAGTTCGAATGACTGCGGAAAGCTGGATGCCGCCGGGAAGCCCACCCTCTCCGAGCTCGGTCACAACTCCATCGATCTCGGAACTTTCGACTACGCGTACCACGCGGCGGCCTTTGGCCTCTGGTACCGAGACACGAACACCAGCGTGCTCGACTACAACAGCCGCAACGCGACGCCAAACGGCACCCGGCTGATCGACATTGGTGTCAACCCTGCTGACATGCCCCCTGCGGGGATCGACACCATCCTCCTCGAGCGGATGGGTGCCACGTCCGCCTACGAGTTCGAGCGCGCCTCGAACAACTTCTATCCCCTGGACGACCGAGGCTACGGCGACAGCTTCTCGGGTGCGGCCCACAACTGGCACTTCACCACCGAGCTCCGTTACTTCTTCCAGTACCAGGGCGGAGAGACCCTGACCTTCTTCGGTGACGATGATGTCTGGGTCTTCGTCAATGGCCGCCTGGCGGTCGACATCGGTGGCATTCACAGTACCTACTGGGGACGGGTAGTGCTCGGCGACGATGGCGCCGACGGGGACGCTGAGGACAGCGACTGCACTCTGAACAACTGCGATCCGGACGCTGCTGACTCCGAGTGCGATCCTCCCTCGGATTGCGCCCTCGAGGATGAGGAGCTCGCGGACACCACCGACCAGCGCTTTGGGCTTACTCGAGGTGGGGTCTACGAAATAGTCCTGTTCCAGGCCGAGCGGCACCCCACAGGCTCGAACTTCCGGCTCACCTTGGATGGCTTCATCGCGCCGCGCTCCTTCTGCCAGCCCCATTGTGGTGATGAAATCGTGGCTGGCAACGAGCTGTGTGACTCGGGCAGCAACGGCAGCCACCCCTACGATGCCAACACCGGGGGCACGGCCACGAACCAGGATGGCGTCTACGGGGCCTGCAATACCTCGTGCACGTTCACGTTCTGTGGCGACGGCATCAATCAAGACGGTAGTCCAGATCCCGAAGCCTGCGACAACGGTCTGAACATAACCACTTGGCTCGCGACCACACCCGGGCCCAACGACTGTGCCCCAGGCTGCGAGATCCCTGGATACTGCGGAGATGGGATCCTCCAATCCGATCGGGAAGTCTGCGACGACGGCGCAGCGCAGAACACTGGAGCCTATGGGCACTGCAAGAGCGACTGCTCGGGGCTCGGAGGCTACTGCGGTGATGGGACGGTCAATGGTCCCGAATCCTGCGACACACCCGGCGCGTTTGTCACCTATGGGGAGGCCGATGACTGTGGCTATGACTGCCAACCTCCACCTTACTGCGGAGATGAGGTCAGAAATGGTCCTGAGCAATGCGACGGCACCGAGAACTGCACCTCCAACTGTGAGTACACCCCTTACTGCGGTGATGGCCTCAAGTCCGCGGCCGAAGAGTGCGATTACGGAAGCTTCGGCTACGATGGTGAGCCCGAGGATGCGCCCTACGGCGGCTGCACGCTCGAGTGCGAGCTTGGCCCCACCTGCGGGGATGGTGTCCTGCAGGAGCTGGAGGAGTGTGACAACGGCGTTCGCGAGGACGAGGAGGACATGGTCTTCAATGGCGATGGGAGCTTCGGTGGCTGCACGGTGGATTGCCTGCGCGGTCCACACTGCGGAGACGCCATCACCCAGAGCATCTTCGGTGAAAGCTGTGACAACGGCTTCAATGATGATGTCTATGCCTTCGATGAGCAGGCCTGTGCCGCAGGCTGCGTTGAGCCTCCTTTCTGCGGTGACGGGCTGCTTCAGAGCGCCTTCGAGGTCTGCGATGACGGGACCGCGAACAACACCGGAGAGTACGGGCGTTGTAAGAGCGACTGTTCGGGACTCGGAGGCTACTGCGGTGACGGAACGGTGAATGGCTCCGAGCTCTGCGACACACCCGGAGCCTTCGCGAGCTACGGCAGTGGCAAGTGCGGCTTCGATTGTCGGCCCGCCCCGTACTGTGGGGACGGGGTGCGCAACGGAGCGGAGCAGTGCGACGGTGGCTCGAACTGCACGTCGAGCTGTGAGCTCCGACCCTACTGCGGCGATGGCGTCAAAGCCACGAGCGAGGACTGTGACTACGGCCGGTTCGGCTTCGACGGCGATCCCGAAGAAGCACCCTACGGAGGATGCACCGTCGAGTGCGAGCTCGGACCGTACTGCGGCGACGCGCTTCCCCACGAGCTCGAAGAGTGCGACCAGGGTGCGGACAACCAAGATGGCCTGTACGGCGGCTGCCAAGAGAATTGCACGCTCGGGCCACGCTGCGGCGACGCGGTGCGGCAGGCGAGCGAGGGTGAGGCCTGCGACAACGGCTACAACGGCGATACCTACGCGTATTCTTCAGATGCCTGTGGTCCTCTTTGTACCGCCGTGCCGCGCTGCGGCGACGGGCAACTCCAAGCAGCATACGAGCTGTGTGATGAAGGTTCAGACAACGACGACCAAGCTTACGACGGTTGTCGCACCGACTGTACATTTGGCCCCTACTGCGGCGACGGTGAGCTGGATGAGCCCGAAGAAGCCTGCGATCTTGGTGCCCGGAACTCCTCCTATGCGGCCGATGGTGAGGGTTGTGGCTACGACTGCCAGCCTGCCCCCTACTGCGGCGACGGCGTGCGCAACGGCCCAGAGGCGTGTGACGACGGTGAAGACGAGAACACGGGCGAGTACGGGAGCTGCAACCCTGATTGCACGCTCGCGCCGTACTGTGGCGATCGCGTGGTGCAGCGTGACGAGGGCGAGCAGTGTGACGACGGTCCTCAGGGGAGCGTCGAGTGCAGCATCGACTGCAGAGTGCGGGTGCTTCCTCCTCGCTAGGCCAAAGATGCTCGACGAGCCCCACCTCGCCACGAGGCGGGGCCCTTCGACCAGCGGGCCACGAAAGGCCTTCGGTTGAGATCAGGGAAGCTCAAGGAGTGCCGTGAGCGTATCCTCGCGTGCCCATGTCCCTCTCCCGTCCAGTCATACTCCTTACCCTTCTCTTCGGTTGCGGCGGTAACACCACCGGTGGGGAGGTGAACCCTGATCTCGAGGGTGGCACCGCCACCCTCCCGCAGGGGGGTACGAGACCGGTTTCGAGCGGTGGAACGGAGAGCGCTCTGAATCAGGGAGGGGGAGTTGCTGGGGGGAGTGAGGGCGGAGCGAGTACAACGGGCGGTGGTCCCGGGAGCGGCGGCACCGGCCAAGGAGGAGCCGGCACTGGGGGAACTCCGGTTGTCTGTGAACCCGACACCACACCCGCCGCTGACTTGGGCTCTGCGAGCTGTCCGGACTTCTCCCCTTCGGGAGGCGAGCTCGTGGGCAGCTGGCGGCTGACTGCTGTGTGTGCCGATCCCCCGATCGGCTCGTTCTCGATCCTGTGCGGGGAGGGAACGGACCAGACCACGTTGACCGGTGAACTTACCTTTGGCAGAGATGGCAGCTACACCGCCACCGCCACCGTTCACGCCGTCGGACACGTCTCGGCGAGCTGCCTCGCGAGCTGGGATCGCGTCTGCGGAGAGAATCCCTTCGAGGGTTGCGTGCCGGCGAGTGACGGCGGCTGCGATTGCGACTACACCGGAGAGCCATCGAGCAACAGCGGGTGGACCTACGTGGTGTCAGGCTCGGCGGTCATCCTGATCGATGCCACATGCACGCCACACACTGGCTATTTCTCCGTGGTGGACAGTCAGCTCTGGCTGCGCAGCACCACCGAAAGCGGACAGACTTGGGTGTACCAAGCGGAGCGGAGTTGAGTCAAAACAGCCCGGCTCTGGGCGGGCGTGCGTCAGTAGATCTCCACCTCGTTCAGATGCAGCATATTTGTCCCATTGAGACGCAATCGTAGGAAACGCCCCTGCGCGTGGGGAGTGGAGGCTTCCCAGCGTTCAAACACTTCGTTCCGCTCGGCCAGCGGCAGGTAGGTCGAGTCGTCATCACTGACTTCAACCACTAGCGGAACCGCGCGATTGAAGCAACAATCCGTGCGGTTGTAGACGACTACCCGCTCGAAGCTGGTGACCTTACCCAGGTCGATCACGGCGAATGGACCGTTCTCATGTTTGGTGTGAAACCCGAGTTCGGTGCGGATTCCATCGACCAACCGAGACGGCTGGTACTCTGCAGAAAAGCTGCTGCTACCCCGCACGGGTCGGCGATAGGCCAAGTTGGCACGCGTCTGGTGCTCGATCCTCCATATCAACCATCCCAACCACCCCATCGAACACACCACCACGGTGGTGATAAGCGCGGCCCACAGCCACCATCGCACACGGCGCTTGCGTGCCTGCTTCTGGAAGAGAGAGGTAAGCTGTATCTCAGCGATCTTGAGCGCTCTACCGAGCTCGCGACGCTGGCGGTATTCCAACCCGAGCAGGAGGTGTTCACCCTCCTCGCCGAAGCAAGCTGCAAGTGCCCGCTTCTGGTCGGCCGTCAATGCCAACACCATGGATGAAAGTGGTTCGAGCTCTTCGATACTCCGCCACTGTTCCTCGGTCATCCATCCCTTCGGCCATGCCAGTCCCTCCCGTACCATCACCGCTCGAAGCAGCATGGCCACACAGGCGCGCCGCAGAGTCAGCACTGCATGGGAATGCACACCCAAGAAGTCGAGCTGAGTGAGACCCGTTCGCAGCTCGTCCACCATCGCGAGTTCAGCGAGGCCATTGGCTTTGGGGCCTTGGCTCGGCACCTTCTGCGGTTCAGCTCCTGACGATATCAGCTCATCCACTTCACTTGGGTTATTCTGGCTGCTGGACTCAGCCGTCACATTGCCTTTGCCAATTGCTGCCATGACAGGCCTCTGTTGGTTTCCCGAGGCTAAACTCGCCTGATTGGCACTACTCTATGCCATTTTCCCCGCGTCATCCAGGCCTGCTTCTCGGATCATCACTCATGCGGGGAGTAACCGGGCACAAAGGATGGCTTGGTCGTCGGTTGGTCGAGCTTCGAATCTCATGACACACTTGCCAGCGCAGCTGGGTTAGCTTCAGCAACAAGGTTGGCGGTGTACGATGAGACGGTGGTCGTAGGTCATGAGTATCGGAACTCTCGGAACAGTAGGTGAGAAATGGCGTTCACTCTGGCGCCATGTAAGCTCTTCCTTCTTCGATCGGGGCGACGAAACCTGGAGGGATACTCGACGAGTGGAGTTGCGAGATGAGCTGGAAGGGGCTGTGCAACGGATGCGTCGAGCTGAGGCAAGCGCTCGTCTCGATCAGAGGCTGGCTCTGGCCGAAGACGCACTGCGACACCTGGTCAAGGTTGTGGTCGAGAGCCGGAGGTTGTGTGCACCAACATCCGGCTCGGCCGCACCTGGCACGACCGTCGAGTCCGCTCTGACACTGGTCGATACGATCGAAGATCGGGTGGCACTTGTCTCGGCGTTCCGCGAAGAACCGAGCATGACAAGCACCGAAACACACTATTGTCAGCTGGTTGCGCTGTTCGTGAAACTCGAACGCCGGTTGGATCTTTTGACCTCCCGAGATCGTCGCATGCGCACTGTCTTCACCCTGCTCGGGGTGCTCGGGTTGCTGAGCTTGGCAACACTACAACTCACTTCTCCCTCGAATTTGGCACGCGGCGCAATCGTGAGTACAAGCTCGCTGTGTCCATTGACCCCACCCCAACCTCTCGGGCTGCCGCGATTAGCTCGAGTCGTCGACGGTCACCATAGCGAATCAACCTTCGCTTCCTGCACTCAGCCTCGATTTCGCGCGGCCGGGTGACCGGGTCTGAGAGGGGACGCGCGAATGGTAC
>CAYNEY010000100.1:0-13424 GCA_964396375.1 uncultured Polyangiaceae bacterium
CTCCGCCCTCACCCGTAACGGTGGCTCCGCCCTGGCCTGTGATGGTGGCTCCGCCCTCAGCCGTGACGGTGGCTCCGCCCTCAGCCGTAACGGTGGCTCCGCCCTCACCCGTAACGGTGGCTCCGCCCTGGCCTGTGATGGTGGCTCCGCCCTCAGCCGTGACGGTGGCTCCGCCCTCAGCCGTAACGGTGGCTCCGCCCTCACCCGTAACGGTGGCTCCGCCCTGGCCTGTGATGGTGGCTCCGCCTTGGCCGACAACGGTGGTATCTCCACCCTGGCCTGTGACGGTGGTGTCTCCACCCTGACCCAGGACTGTCGAACCACCTTGGTTCGCGTCGGTGGTTCCTCCCACTCCACCGGATGTCACCGTGTCCGAGGTCGACGAGCAGGCGATGAGGGAGCTTGTGATAACCAGAAATGGAAGGAGCGAGACGTTGCGCATGAAGAGAGCCTCCAGAAAGATGGGAAGGGTCGCGCCCCTCCGCGAGGTCGGGCCACGCTCAATCTGCTGTGGCCGACCGCTGCACTCTGCCACAGATCCCTATCTGGGATCGATTCCACCAAGCACTTAAACGCTTTTTCTCTCGGTGAGGCGCGAGCAAATCAGAGCAAAAACGAGATGTTCTGCTCTCGCTGGGGCGCTTCGTCCCATGGAGTGGTGCCTACTCCGCTTCCGAGCCCGCGCAGGTGTTGTCGCTCACCCGAGGGGGGACGAGGGGCAACTTCTGCCGTCGACGCCGGGTGAAGCCCGGGAAGACCCAGCGCTCGAGAGCTGGTGCGTGGATGGTCATGAACCAGTGGTACCAGTCGATACGCTCCGGATCCCAGGGAAGCTGGTGACGCTCGCTCGGGCTCAGGCGCCCGTGGGCTCGCCGCACATGCTCGGAACGAAACTCGCAAGCGACCTCGAGCAGAAACGGAGTGAAGGCTCCCAGCATCCGCCCGACGCGCTCCTTTTTCTCGCAGATCCGTTCGAGTAGGGAGAGACCGCGACCCAACCCCGAGAACGACCAGTGCTCGACCACCCGACGGCCCAAGCCGACCAATTGGCGAAGTCGCGCGGCCTGGGCGCTCGGACCACGTCGCAGAAAGGCCTTCTGGTCGAGGATCGATACGCCAAGCAGCGCGTCGACCCAGCCGCGGAACCGCCGTCGATCTCCATGACGCAGGCGGTACTTCCTTCGATAGCTGGCTGCCCACTTGAAGAAGGCGGCTGAACTCGCCGGATTGGAGTCGCTGCTGCCGAGTTGATAGACGCTCTCGGCTCGGCCCTCGAGCAACTCCTTCAGGGCGAGCAGCATTCCAGAGGCCACCAGATCGCAGGGGATGATGTCGATGGGGCGGCGTGAGCCCGGTACCTCCAGCAGCCCCTCGAGGATCGCGTAGATGATGGGGGCGCTGGTGTTCATCCCCTCGTTCCAACCGGGGAAGGGGAACCGCCAGGTGGATTCGATGACCGAAGGACGCACGATACAGTAGGGAACTCCGGAGGCTGCGAGCAAGCGTTCCCCGAGGTATTTGGTGTACGTGTACGTGTTGGGAAAGCCCCAGGCACGGGCTCGTTCACGACCCAGCTCCACGAGCAGCCGGCGTCGGCGCGGGCCCAAGGAAGGCTGCTGCGAGAGTTCCGCGATCGCCATCTCGCAGGCTTCGAGTTCTCGCTCGGTGTCCCAGTTGCCCCCAGGAACCGGACCAGGTCCGGGTGGAGGTAGCAGTTGCGGGGGAGACTCGTCGATTGTCCCCTGCCGGCAACCGGCGACATAGCAGGTACTGGTGTGAAGGAGCGGCACGTTGCCGAGCCGGGTGGAAAGCGCGGCCAGATTCCTTATGCCAAGGGCGTTCACCGCCAACGATTGATCGAGCGGGGGATGGAAGTCGACCAAACCCGAGACGTTCACGATAGCGTCGCAACCCTCCGCGAGCTCAGTCAGCGCTGCCGGAGAGAGACCGCAGTCGGGCAGCTCGAGATCTCCTTTCATGACGCGAAGCCGCGAGGCGATCAGGTCATCGAAGGCCAGCTGGTCACGGTCACGGAGTGCCTGAAAGACCGGGCTCATCAGCACATCGCGCTCGAACCTGGCGCTCGGTGTCACCCCCTGCCGTGGACGCAACACCAGGGTCACGCGCTCGACGGAGGGCACCCGCTCGAGCAAGAGTGCGAGCCACACCTTGCCGAGGAACCCCGAGCCACCGAACATGAGGAGGCGGCGACCACGGAACGTGGCATCGAGCGAGGTGTGAAGGACGTCCTTTGGGGTCGGGGCAGGGGAGGAAAGCATACGGAAGTGCTAAGGCTTGCCGGGCGGGGCCCCCGGAGAGTAAATGAGGGGATGCCCCTCGTCAAAGTGACCACGTCCTTATCTCCAGAGACGAAAGAGGCTGCGGACGAACTTGTGCTGCGCCTATCGACCCTGACCAGCAGGCTGCTCGGGAAGCCCGAGCGGTGGGTCATGACCGCGCTCGATGCCCCCGCGCGTCTGGCGTTTGGCGGGAAGCTCGAACCAGCGTGCTATGTGGAGGTGAAGAACATAGGCCGGTTCTCTCCCGAACAGACCGCACAGCTGAGCGCGGAGCTGTGCGACGAGCTCAACCGCTCCCTGGGTGTGCCAACCAACCGGATCTACATTGAGTTTTCCGATGCAGTGGGACACCTGTGGGGCCACGATCGCACAACCTTCGGTTGAGCGCGCCGCCGCAGGAGCAGAATGGCTAGCGAAAGCCAGCCGAGGCTCTCCCACCAGGTCAGGAGGGCGGCTCGGCCGAGGTTGCAGCCGCCGGTGGTCGTGACCTCACAGCTTGGGGAAAACCCCGCATAGGGTTCGGGATCGCAGTTGGGCTGTGGCGTGAGTTCCGCGACCACGGCGCAGTATCCGGCACGATCGTCGGCGTCGAGCTCGCGCCGGACCGCGCCGCCGAGCTGATACCCCTCGTGCATCACCGCGGTGGTGACTGGTGAGTGACCGAGCCCGAACACATGCCCGAGCTCGTGCAGAACCACCGTGGCGAGATCGACCCCGGAGGGTGCACCGTCCAGCGTAAAAGGGTACCTCTGAGTGTTGAAATCGACGTCGAAATCGAGGATCACTCCGGTCTCCGTGTCCACGGTGAGAAAGGTCACGGCCAGGGCGGTTGCGGCCATGGGGTAGGGCCAATCCTCATCGCGCAGCAAAAAAAGGTTCTGATTGGGACCGTTGGCAGCGAAGCCCGACTCCCGACAGTGTGCTCGCGGAAACTTCACCGCCAGCAGCCCTTCTGTCTCGGTACCCGAGCAGCGCGTGTCGGTCCAGGTCGAAAAGGCATCGCTTACCAGCTCCTCGAAGCGAGTGGCGTCGATGGCTCGCTTCGAGGAGCCGAGTTCTCCGACCGAGAAGGAGAAGCAAGGAGCACGCGGACGCAACCTGATGCCGTCGATGCTGCAGCCACTCTCGTCGACATCTCCCGAGCACGCTCCCTCCGTTTCGCAGGTGGTGGCGCGACAGTAGGCGAAGGCAGCCCTGGGAGCCAAACATACCAAGAGCCCGAGCCACTGCCAGTTTCGCGAGCGCCAAGCTCGGCGGCTCAAGGCAACGGATCACTCTCGGGGCGTCGGGCCAGAACCAGGGCGTCCATCCGCTCGCCATGCTGCAGCAAGCTCACGTCCACGAAGCCTACCGCCTCCAGGACGTCCTTGAGCTCGCGGAAGGTGTAGGTACCGCCACCCTCCGTCATGACCAACATGTTGACTGCGAAGAGGGCACCCGCGCGTGGTCGGAGCCGATCTTCGCTCATCACATGGTCACGGAGCAAGATCCGACCACCGGGGTCCAACGCCTTGAAGACGCGCGTGAACAGGTTTCGGCACTCGTCGAGGGAGAGGCTGTGGACGATCGCTGAGAGCAACACCAAATCCTGCGGTCCGGGGAGCTCGTCGCGCAGGAAATCCCCACCCACCAGGGTCACGGCTCCTCTGCAGTCGGCCGCCTCCAGGTACTCCCGGCACAGCGGCAGTACCTCCGGGCGATCGAAGAGCGTGGCCTTGATGGAGCGATCACGCTCGACGAAAGCGATGGTGTAGGCGCCGGAGCCACCCCCGAGATCGAGCAGGCGGCCCCCGCGTGGCAGCTTGGCTTGGGCCGCCAAACCCGGCGCGAGCCGCGGGGCGAGGGCATCCATGGTGTCGATGAAGGCCCGCAGATCTTCACGGGGAGGGCGCTTACCCGTCCCCACCACCCGCTCAGTGAGGTGCGACCAACCCTCCCAGAGGCTGAGAGCGTGGAGCACCGAAGGCAGGATGGTGTTGGTGCCCTGTTCGGTCAGGCGATCGAGCGCAAGCTTCGAGGTTTGGAACTGCTCCAGGCGCTTCTCCATCAGCCCCATCACCACCAGCGCATTTAGCACCGTCTCGAGCGCGCGCGCGTTCCAGCCGGTCTCGCGGGCGAGTTGCGTAGGGGAGCGAGGGGTCTTTGCCAAGCGCGTGAAAAGCTCGAGCTCAGCTGCGGTCAGCAGCAGCCGAGATTCCATGAACACGCGGGAGAGGGTGGCGACGTGATCGAGATCGATTTCGGCCATACGATGCTACTCGATGACGGGGACCATGGTTCCATCGGTGTCTTCGACGTGAAGATACGTCGGATCGAGGCCGTCTAGCACGATGATCCCTTGAAGCGAGGAGAAGTGGGTGTCCGTGGATTGATCCCAGCTCCACACCAAGGTGCCCGCGGGGCTGAAGACCAACAGCTGAATCCCGGAGTTGCCACTGGTCGTGCCGTGGGCTTGCCAGTTGGTCACAACGTAGTTCCCGTTGGCGAGGATCTGGAAATCTGCGAAGAAGATCGGGTTGGTCGAGTTCGGTGCGTTGATGAACCGAACACTGGCTCCGTCGGCATCGAAGATGTTGAGTCGATGATTGTAGCCCTCGGAGATCACCGTCGATCCGTCTGGACGCCGCAGCGCCTTCCAGGCGTGGGGGCTGTTTGAAATCGTGGGATCGAGGACGGTGAAGTCGCGGATCAACGTCCCGGCCTCATCGATCTCGTGGATCATGGTGTTGTACGCGATGAGGTAGGTCCCTTCGGGGGTTGGCCTGACCAGGCGCGCGTAGGTCCCTGGGTATTGGAGGGGTACCCCCACGACCTCGCCCAAGGCATCCACCTGCGTAAGCACGATATTCTCGCCGGTCACACTGGTAAGGAGGGTGTTGTGATTGCGCAGGCGGTGGGCGGCGATGGTCCCTGCGTGGTTTTCGACCGAGTGTGCCAGGGTGCCATCGACCAGGGAGTATTCCTCGAAGCCGTTCGGCGTACCCACCATCACCCGGTTGTCTCCGACCAACTGGAGATCACGGCCCTGATCGCCTGCGCCGGGCCGCGCCTCCCCGAGCACGTCCACGTACCAGTTGTTCTCGGGAGCGTCCAAGTCCACGAGGCTCAACGTGCGCATGCCCTCGTCGCGCAGGACGAAACGGTGCAGCGCGTAGGGGTTGGTGCTGCCGCCAACGCCGGTTGTGCCGCCGATTCCGGTGCTCGCGCCACCCTCGCCACTGGTGGCCCCCGCTTCACCACCAGAGTCCGTGGTGCCGGCGCTGCCCGCCTCCGCGCTGGTGCCGCCTTCGGGACCGGTCGCGCCGCCGACGTCACCACTCCCACCGGCGTCACCGCTCCCACCGTTCTCTGCACCCCCTTCACTGGTGTGACCCGCCTCGGCCGTCACCCCCCCGGCTTCGGTCGCTCCACCTTGGGCGGTGGTGCCACCGAGCGAGTTCTCCGTAGTGCCTGCGACGCCCCCCGCTTCAGCGCTTCCACCCTGAGCTTGGCCACCCTGGGCTTGGCCACCCTGGGCTTGGCCACCCTGGGCTTGGCCACCCTGAGCTTGGCCACCCTGAGCTTGGCCACCCTGAGCTTGGCCACCTTGGGCGGTGGTGGAGCCTCCCGAGCCTCCCCCAAGGCCTGCCGTGCTGGTCGTGCCACCAACACTGCTCGCGGAGCTGCCGCCGGCTCCGGACACCGTGGTTCCAGCGTCACCAGAACCACCCTGGGTGGTGGCCGTGGCACCGCCTGTCTCTTGCTGTTGTGGAACATCATAGCTGGTGGGCTCGCAGGCCATCACAAGCCCGAAGAGCAAGAAACCGCCACCGAGGAGTGTCCGTCGAGCGCGCACATGAAGTTCCATCATCTCGTCATTCCTCGTGTCGCCGTGTGGATGGGTGACACCACCATTATGGTGCGTGGGCTCGGCGGAACCCATCACGCAATTATACACAGGTCTCACGACCGAGCACACTTGCGCATTTTTTGTGCACCACGCCCTCCACGAGCGTGGGGCTCGATTCGAGAAATGCTCTGAGAACTCATGGGAACACCCTGCATGCGGTTTCCACACGTTGAAAGGAAGTGTATGTCCTTCGACGACTCTCTTGCTCGCGTCCGTTTGTGTGGATCCCTAGAGTCCAACCGAAGCCGAAGAAAGGAGTGTGCCCGGGAGAAAGGGTGCTAAGCAATCGGGTGATGGCAAAGTTCGATCGTGCCTGGAATGAGAAGTCGCCCAGCGACGCCAGGCAGGTCGTGACCAAGGAGTCCTAGAGTTTATGGCAGCCAAGAAGAATCAGAAGAAGACCCAGGCCGCGTTCGGATCGAAGGCGGACTTCATTCGAAGTCAACCCGAGAGCATGTCCGCTCGCGACGTCGTGGAGGCTGCCGCCAAGCAGGGACTCGAGGTTACGGTCAATCACGTCTACAATCTCCGTACTGCCGCCAAGGCTCGGGGTGGACTCGACACCGTCAAGGCCGGACCGCCGAGCAGTCGTCGTCGGGAAGCTGGTGGAGAATCGGAGCGACAGCTTCGGGCGCTGATGGCTGAGGTTGGCCTGGCCCGCACTCGCGAAATCCTGGAGAGCTTGGAGCGCGCCTTCCGCGACCGGTAATCCTTCAGGCTCGTAAGACTTCAGCTTTCGCGTTAGACCCGAGGGGACATGTCCCTCGTTATCGGTCGTTTTGCACGCCGCCTGCTCGCGATCTCCGTTTGGTCTCTGATTGCTCTGGCTGGGGCCATCGCCTACCTGGTGGTCTCTCTCGAGCGCCGGGAGCCGGTCAATGCGGTGTGGCTCCTCATTGCCGCTTTCTCGACCTACGCCATCGCCTACCGGTTCTACGCCAAGTGGATCGAAGCTCGGCTCCTGGTCCTCGACGATCGCCGGGCCACTCCCGCCGAAGTCCACGAAGACGGTCATAACTTCGTCAAGACCAACAAGTGGATCGTCCTTGGGCACCACTTCGCTGCCATCAGCGGACCCGGGCCCCTGGTTGGGCCGGTTCTGGCGGCGCAGTTCGGCTACCTGCCGGGGGCCCTCTGGATCCCGATCGGCGTGGTGCTTGGCGGCGCCGTGCAAGACTTCCTGATCCTCGTCTTCTCGATGCGGCGCGATGGCCGCTCCCTCGGCGAGATGGTGCGCGACGAGCTCGGCTCGGTCGCAGGGCTCGTCTCTCTGGTCGCCATCGTCTCGATCCTGATCATCCTGATCGCGGTCCTCGGCTTGGTGGTGGTAAAAGCGCTGGCCCACAGCCCCTGGGGCACCTTTACCATTCTGTGCACCATCCCGATTGCCATGCTGATGGGCGTGTACCTGCGCCACCTGCGCCCTGGACGTGTGTTCGAGGTGAGCTTGCTCGGGGTGGTGCTGCTCCTTCTCTCGGTCTATTTCGGCAAATTCTTTCACGAAGTGCCCGCCCTCGGCCGGCTCCTCACCTTCGACACCGAGACCCTGGCCTACGGGATCATCGGCTACGGGCTGCTCGCCTCGGCTCTGCCCGTGTGGCTCCTGCTGGCGCCCCGGGATTACCTCAGCACCTTCATGAAGCTCGGCACCATCGGGGCGCTGGCGTTCGGGATCCTGCTCGTGCTCCCGCCGCTCACCCTGCCGCCGGTGTCCCGCTTCATCGACGGAACCGGACCGGTCTTCGCCGGAACCGTCTTCCCCTTCTGCTTTATCACCATCGCCTGCGGCGCCATCAGCGGGTTTCACTCGCTGATCGCCTCTGGGACCACGCCGAAGCTCATCGCGCGCGAGAAGCAAGCGCGGGCCATCGGTTACGGGAGCATGCTCCTCGAATCCGCGGTGGCGATCATGGCGCTGATCGCGGCCTCTACCCTCGAACCTGGGGTCTATTTCGCCATCAACAGCGCGCCCTCCACCGTCGGCGCTACGCCGGAGGTTGCGGTTCAGACCATCAGCAGCTGGGGTTACCCGGTCACGGTCGAGGCCATGCAACACCTCGCAGAAGACATCGGGGAATCTACCATGTTCGGCCGCACCGGGGGCGCGCCAACCTTGGCCGTGGGCATGGCCCATGTGTTCTCCCAGGTGATCGGTGGGCGAACGTTGATGTCGCTCTGGTACCACTTTGCCATCATGTTCGAGGCCTTGTTCATCCTGACCACCATCGACGCCGGGACTCGGGTGGGGCGCTTCCTCACCCAAGCCTTCCTCGCCCATCTGCATCCCAGCCTCGGAGACACCAAGAGCTGGTGGGCCAATCTGGTCTCGAGCGTGCTTCTGGTGGGTGGCTGGGGATACTTCCTGATGCAGGGTGTGATCGATCCCTTGGGTGGCATCAACAGCCTCTGGCCGCTCTTCGGGATCGCCAATCAGCTCCTGTCCGTGATCGCGCTGTCGGTCGCGGTGACTATCTTCCTCAAGCTGGGCTACCGCCGGGCGATCTTCGTGCCGCTCCTCCCCTTGGTTTGGGTTTCGGTCGTGACCTTCACCGCCGCGGTCGAGAAGATCTTCTCGGGTGATCCCAAGATAGGCTTTGTCGCCGCTGCTCACGCCGCCGAGCAGAGCATCCTCGCTGGTGCTCCCTCGAGCGAGGTGCCTCGGCTGCTCCGGATCGCTCACAATCAATGGGTGGACGCGGTGGTGGCCGGGTTCTTCCTGCTTCTGGTGGGCAGCATCGTCATCACCTCGCTCTTTCGCTGGCGCGAGATCTTGCGCGGCACTTGCCGCCTTCCTCTCTCCGAGACACGACCAGTGTGGCTACCCGAGGCCGAAGTGGTGGTGGCTCCCGAGACGGGCTGGCGGCGTCTGCTCCGCGGATTTGCCTTCGTGGTCTTGGGGCTCGGACCTTCTCCCTGTTGGTCCCGCCCGCGCACGAGTCAGCCCCAGCATGCCGCGTGTCCATGCGCCGCCGATCACGATGACATCGGCAAGATCTGGGCCGAGAGCGAGACCACACGTTTCTCTCGGCCACGCTGCTGTTGAACGCGCCTCTCAGTTCTGCTCGGCCCGCTCGGGTTGCCTATCCTCCCAGAGATCGGTGTAGACTGTGCGGAAATCTGAGCCACTTGGAGGTCACGATGCGCAGTCTTCGTCCTGCCTATTCCATTCTGGTCGTGTTCGGCGCGTTCACGCTCGGCTGCAGCAGCGAAGATGACGGCAGCAGCGGCAATGTGGGCGGCAGCTTGGGCCAAGGTGGCACAAGCAACGTTTCGCCGAGCGGCGGCTCCAGCGCGGGGGGGGCCACCAACGGCACCGCCGGAACCAGCAGTGAGCCCAGCGATGGCTGTGCGCAGACCGATGTCGTCACCGGCGAGCAGACGTTGAACCTCGAGGTGGCGGGGAGCGCCCGCGAGGTGGTGCTGGTGGTGCCCGAGACCTACCAGCCCGGGCGAGCCTATCCCCTCATCTTCGCCTGGCATGGTCTCGGTGGTTCCGGGCCCCTCGCCCAGATGTACTTCGGCCTGGGGCGCACCGTCGGTGAAGAGGCGTTGATCCTTTATCCTAGCGGCCTTCCCCTCGAGAGCCAAGACGGGGACACCGGTTGGGATCTCGCGGCCGACGGCGCCGACGTGACGCTGTTCGATACCTTGTTGGCCCAGATCTCGAGCGGCTACTGCATCGATCAGAATCGCATCTTCTCCACCGGGCACAGCTTCGGCGGCATGATGACCAACGCGCTCGGCTGCTACCGCGGTGGGGTGCTTCGAGCGGTGGCACCGGTGGCGGGCTTCCCACCCTTTGGCAACCCCACCTGCGAGGGTGAAGTGGCGGCCTTCGTGGTGCACGGCGAGAACGACTCGGTGGTGGACTACACCACCGGCGGCCTGGCCACCCGGGACCGCTACCTCGAAGCCAATGGTTGCGCCGAGACCAGCCAAGCCGTGGAGCCTTCCCCCTGCGTGGCCCACGACGGCTGCACCGAGGGGTTGCCGGTGCACTTTTGTGTGCACCAGGACGACCACAATTGGCCGGATTTCGCGGCCAATGGGATCTGGGGATTTTTCTCGAGACTGTGAGGGGGGGGCGGTTCGCCCTTGGACCTGCTCGAGAGTACGCCCGTAGGTATGGGCCGTGCGCCGTGGCGTGGCCACGGCACGACCGATCCAATGTCCATCTTCCAGCCAATAGGTAACCTTGATGCGAGTCTTCATCGCTTCAGCCATCCTTTCGACTACTCAGAATGCCGGTGTTGCGGACGGATGATGAGGTAGCGCTCGGTCCCGAACTCCAGGTTGAGGGTTGGGTGTGGAGTGTGGCACACGGTTAGGATCTCCACGCCCGCCCTTTGTGCCGCACACGCCAACACGGCACTCATGGCTGTTGTGCCCGGCGTGACATCGACACAGGGATGCCGGCCTGCTCGCTTTCGCTGCAGGAGCCAGTCTGTCACCAGCTCGATGTCTTGCATGAGCTCGTTGGACACCGATCCCGCGCCATTCGTGGACAGGCTGGCTTCGGTATGGGCAAGAAGTTCCGACGGTCCTCGCATCCGCTTCGTCTGGATCTTCGATCGCCGCACCACGGCGAATGCTGAGGCCTTCGAGCGCGAGGTGAGCGCGTTTGTCCGCTGCGCCGAGCGCCACCCGGAGGTGATGGCTGGAATCGATTTGGCCGGGGACGAGAGCGTCGGGCTCCCCGAGTTCGTTCCGAGTGCCCTTCGGCCGATTCACGAGCGGTGCCATCGCGTCACGATCCACGCGGGGGAGGGACAGGCGGCGCGGAACATATGGGATGCGGCTTACCTTTTTCACGCCGATCGGATCGGCCATGGGCTTTCCCTCGCCGAGAATCCCGAGCTGGCGGCGCGCTTTCGGGATCGAGACATCGCCCTCGAACTCTGCCCCACCTCCAACCTCGAGGTGGTGGGCTTCGCTGACGGGCAACGCCACGAGTCGCGAGGGTTCCCCGGCTACCCATTTCGCCGACTCTGGGAGATGGGAGTAGCCCTCACCATCAACACCGACAACCCCGGCATCAGCCGGACCGATATCGCGAACGAGTACGTGGTGTTGGGTCGTCTCGATCAGAAGCTGACGCGCTGGGAGGTGTTGGCCCTGCTACGCCAAGCCTGGGTTCACGCGTTTCTGCCAGCTTCTGAGCGCGAAACCCAGTTGAAGCTGGCTGATCAAGCGCTCTTCGTCCACCTCACACGTCGGTCATGACCCGATCGTAGAAGTCCGCGCAGGCGTCCTTCTGCTCTGAGCTGCGCCAGGCGATGGCAGCGCGGGGGTGCTGGTTGTACTGCCCGGCGATCACGTACGGCGGGAGCGCGCCCCACTCCAGGCTCTTCTGCATCGGGATCACGTGGTTCTGCAGGAGCTGCCACACTGGGCGGATGTTGTAGCGAGGATTGCGCAAGAACCCGAGCAAGAGCTCCATGCGGCAGTTCCCAGCGCCGCGACCCATCCCGCCCATGGTGGCATCCACCCGGTTCGCGCCGTGGATGATGGCCTCGATGGTGTTGGCGAAGGCCAGCTCCTGGTTGTTGTGGGCATGCAGGCCAATTTCCTTGCCGGTTCCCTCGAGCGCCTTCTGGTAGCGCTGCACCAAGGATTTCACCTGCTCTTGATACATGGAGCCGAAGCTGTCGACCACCACCACCGTCGAGCAGGGGGTTTTTGCCACCTCTTCCAGGGCCTGATCGATCTCACTCTCCGAGCGGGTGGAGACCGCCATGATGTTGCAGGTGACCTCATAACCCTTGTCGTAGGCGTCGCAGATCATGTCGACGGCCTCTGGGATCTGATGGATGTAGCAGGCGACCCGCACCACATCGATCACGCTGTCTTTCTTGGGTAGGATGTCGGTGTGGTAGTCGGTCTTCCCGCCGGCGTCGGCCATCACGGCGATCTTGGTTCCGGGGGCGTCACCCACGATGCGACGGATGTCTTCCTCGCGGCAGAACTTCCAAGCGCCCGACTTGCCTGGCGCAAACACCTTTCCCGAGCCCTTGTAGCCGATCTCCATGTAGTCGATGCCGGCGGCACAGCAGCTCTCGTAGACCGCGCGCACGAAATCGTCCTCGAAGAAGTGGTCATTGATGAGTCCACCATCGCGGATGGTGGCGTCCAGCACTTTGATTTCGGGGCGGTAGGTGATCCAGGGGGCGGTCATGGGGCATCTCCTCGGATGGCGCGAGAGCGCCCCGGTTTCTAGCAGCAAATTGGCTCTTGGCACCCACAGGGCCCCCCACCGGCGATTTTGGAACGATCTGGTGCTAGTTCCGGGGTGGCATGACGTTGCTCGACCGAATTCGAGAAGCTCCCGTGCTCGGGATCCTGCGGGGGCTCGAGGCGCGGGAGGTGGCGACCCTGGTGACGGCTGTTCAGGCTTCGGGGCTCCGCTTCCTCGAGGTGACCATGAACACCGAAGAGGCAGAGCTTCGCATCGCCGAGCTGCGTGCGGCTCTCCCCGAGGTGACGATCGGTGCGGGGACGGTGCTCTCCCTCGGTGACTTGGACCGTGCCATTTTCGCGGGGGCGCGCTTCGTGGTCTCCCCTGTGTGCGTGCCGGAGGTGGTCGCGGCGGCGCGGGAACGCGGGCTCGGCGTGCTGCCCGGGGCGCTCACGCCGCAGGAGATCCACCAGGCGTATGCGCGGGGAGCCACCCTGGTCAAAGTGTTCCCGGTGGGGTGCCTCGGCGGGGTCCGGTACATCAAGGAGCTGAGGGGGCCCTTCGGCGAGCTGCCGCTGCTCGCCTGCGGCGGGATCACCCCCGAGAACGCCGGGGCGTATCTCGAGGCTGGCGCGGATGCGGTGGCGATCGGTTCGGGCACGTTTCGCCGGGACTGGCTCGAGGAGGGGCAGAGCGACGCTCTGGCGGCAGCCATCAGAGGGGTGGTGGAGGCGGCGCGACCCGTGATATGAGCCACGCCACTTCGCGGTTCTCCGAACCCGCCAAGGAGAGACGATGATACGAACGACGACGATGATTCAGGTGTTGTGCGTGGTGGCCCTTCTCGCCGGTTGCGGCGATGGTGACGGTAGCGAGGCAGAGGGCCCGGCGCAGGGCTCCGCCGCCGAGCTGCGCGCCCTCGCGCAGTCCTTCTGTGAGGCCTTCGCCGACTGCACGGGAGACGGTAGCGCCACCGCGGTGGAGGCCTGTGTGGAGGAGGCCGAGGAGCAGATCGAGGCTGCCCAGGGCTACGGCTGTCTGGACGTGCTCGGGGCGTTCT
>CAYNEY010000101.1:0-13015 GCA_964396375.1 uncultured Polyangiaceae bacterium
GTCGACCGCCCGCCTCCTCGCCAAATCGCGAAGGAAGTCACCTTGAAAGGGCTGGCCACTACGCCCTGTCCGTAGGTGGTGGGCGAGAGGAGGGGGTGCCCTTGCCGGACAGTGTTGTCCTCGGCGTAGGGCACATGCAGGTCGAGTTCGTAACCTTCGTCGCCGCTGTAGTAGCCGTTGCCGAACACCTCGTTGCCGATCTCCCAGTACCTAATCCCGAGCGGCTCGGGGTGTTCGATCCTGAGGAAATTGTAGCCGTCGTCGGGCTCGCGGGGAGCCTCGGCTCGCAGCGTGGCCCAATCCCCCACACGGTTCCAGTCCCTCCCCGTCGAGTCGACACCGATGTCCGTGGTGTCGCCCGGATCGCCATTGGCGTAGGCGACCCAAGCTGCAGCCTCCTGCGCCTCACCAGGACCGTCGTGAGTGAGATTCGAGCCGTAGTTCACGGTGATCATGGCATGGGTCCCGGTGGCCTCGAGCACCGAGACGAAGCTGCCGAAATCGCTTCGGTTCGCCAACCACCCGCGGGAGCCGTTGGCCCAGGGAGTCATGGTGTGGGTCGACCAGTGGTAATTGTCCGAGTAACCACCGCCAGGGTACCGAAGCAGACTGATCCCCGACTGCGCGAGCTGCTCCGGCAGCTCCGGGGCGTGCAGGGCATTGTCGTAGACCGAGGTATGCATGCCGTACGCGTGCGCGGGCACGACGCACTGGACCAGGTCGAGCTCGACGCTCACCCTCGGCACATCCTCGCTGGTGGCCTCGGCGGCATTCCGCTGGTCGGGCTCCGACGAGCCCAATCCCTGCACACAGGCAGAAAGCAACACGCCCGCACTGCATACGACGACTCGGACGGTCCACGATAGGTACCTGCTGCTCGGCATCGGTTGGTTCTACTGAGCGCTCCGACCGGTGTCGAGCTTGGTTCCACCCGCGTTGTTTCCAGGATTTTCTGGCCGTTCCCGCGCCGAACAGAAAACCACCAGAGTCCGGCGCAAATCCGGACCAGCTCGGGTCAAAGGGACCGAAGCAGAACCGTCACCTGCGCTCGAAGAGCTCAATCACCCGAGCCAGATCGGACTCGGTGTCCACGCCGTGCCCTGGGGGCTCCTGTACCGTATCGACGTAAATCGGGATCCCGAGCCAGAGGGCACGAAGCTGCTCGAGGTTCTCCGCCTGTTCGAGCAGCGGGCGCGGGGTTCTCGAGAGCGTACGCAGTGTCTTCGCGCGGTACGCATAGAGCCCCACGTGCCGGAGATGACCGAACTCGAGCGCGCTCGCACCCCAGCCCGCCGTCCCCTTCTGAACGAAGGGCAAAGCCGCTCGACTGAACAAAAGTGCGAAGCCGTCGGCGCTCCTCACCACTTTGACCACGTTCGGATTGGCTATCTCCTCGGGCTCTCGGAGCGGTGTGGCGAGCGTCGACAACCCAGCGTGGGGACGGGCCGCCAGCGCCTCGGCCACCCCCCGGATGAAGTGCGCCTCGAGCAGTGGCTCATCGCCTTGGGCATTCACGATGATAGTCTCATCGTCGAGTGACTCGCGCTCGATGACCTCGGCGAGTCGGTCGGTGCCGGTGGCGTGCTCCGAGGAGGTCATGATCGCCTGCCCGCCCGCCGCGGCGACCGCCTCTCGGATCCGCTCGTCGTCGGTGGCCACCCAGACGAAGCTCGCCCCGCTCTTCTGTGCGTTCTCGAGGACCCGCACGATCATCGGCTTTCCGCAGATATCGCGGAGTGGTTTGCCGGGCAGCCGTGTGGAGGCGTAGCGGGAAGGGATGATCACACCGAACTGAACAGACTCCGAGGCGGCGCGCGCCCGCTCGAGCTCCAAATGCCGCCGGTACGCTTCAGCCTGCCCGAACTTCGCCTCGAGCAAGAGATCCGCCACCTCACGCACCGCACCGCGCCCTCCCTCTGCGCGGGTCACCACCCTCGCCACCTGCAGCGCCGAGGGATGCGCGTCGCCCACCGCGACCCCAAGCCCCACCCACTCGAGGGCGGGCACATCCAGAAGGTCGTCCCCGACGAAACATACCTCGGCCTGCGTGAACGACCTTCGCAGCAGCAGCTCTTCGAGGGCTGCCCGCTTGTCGCGGCGTCCGGTCATGACCTCCGTCACGCCGAGATCAGCGAGCCGCCGCGCGAGCGGCGCACCCGTGCGCGCCGAAAGGACGGCCACCTCCAGCCCCGCGTCGAGCAAGAGACGGATCCCCAAACCATCGCGAGCAAAGAACCGCTTGTGAGTCTCACCGGCCGCAGTGTAATCGAGGGTTCCGTCGGTGAGAACGCCGTCGACGTCCAGAACCACCACGCGAATCCCCTGCGCCAGAAGCAAGATCCCACGGTCGAGCGCTGGCTCGCCCTTCATGTCAGCGTCTCCTCCGCATAGGGGTGGGCCTTCACCACGCGGTCCAACTCGACCAGGGTTTCGAGCAGCTCCGAAAGGAGCCCGAGCGGCCACATGTTGGGACCATCGCTCGGTGCGTGCTCCGGATCGGGATGTGTCTCCATGAACAAGCCCGAGACACCTGCCGCCACCGCCGCACGCGCCAACACCGGCACCATCTCTCGCTGACCGCCCGAGGCGTGGCCCAGGCCTCCGGGCTGTTGCACGGAATGGGTGGCGTCGAACACCACCGGACAGCCTGTCTTGCGGAGCTCACTCAAGGAGCGCATGTCAGCGATCAACGAATTGTAACCAAAGCTCGTACCGCGCTCGCAGACCATGATCGCGTGGTTTTCAACGGCGTGACACTTCTTCACCACTTCCAGCATGTCCCAAGGCGCCATGAACTGGGCTTTCTTCAGGTTCACGGGGCGCTTGGCGCGGGCCACCCGTTGGATGAAGTCGGTTTGACGCGCCAGAAACGCCGGGGTCTGCAGGATGTCGACCACGGAGGCCACCTCGTCGATGGGCGTGGTCTCATGCACATCCGTGAGCACCGGCACACCCAGCGTGGCCTTGACCCGCTCCAGGATCCTGAGACCAGCCTCGAGGCCCGGCCCCCGATAGGACGCCACACTGCTGCGGTTGGCCTTGTCGAAGCTCGACTTGAAGACGAAATCGACACCCAGGCGACGCGTCATGTCAAAAAGCTCAGTCGCGACAGCGAGCGTAGAATCCTCGCTCTCGATCACGCAGGGGCCAGCGATCAGAAACAGGGGTGAGCGATGGGTGAGCTCGCGATCGAACAGTTTCATCAGGACTCCGCAGGGCTTCTGCCCCTCGAGCCCATAGCACGAGACTCTAGCCGAAACCGGTCGTTTACCCGCGGGCGAAAATCTCGACGATGCCGCTCACCCGTTGATCGTCGTTCACCACCACCAACGCCTTGATCCGCAGGCGGTGCATCCGCTCCTCGGCCTCGTTCACCGTCGCGTCTTCGCTGATGGTGACCGGATTTTTCGACATGATCTTCCTCACGGAGAGATCGAGCAGATGCGGACGCTCCTGCAAGGCGCGGCGGAGATCCCCGTCGGTCACGATGCCAACGGGCCGAGAGTCCTCGTCGACCACGATCACGAGCCCGCAGCGGCCCTCATTCATCACCACCAAGGCCTCTCTCACCCGGCGATCGACGGTGACCAGGGGCAGCTCCTGACTCTGCATCACGTCCTTGACGCGCTTGCTGAGCCGACGCCCGAGCGTCCCTCCTGGGTGGTAGCGTCCGAAATCATTGGGACCGAACTCACGGGCGCGCATGGCGGCCATGGCCAAAGCATCCCCGAGCGCCAACATGACCAACGCAGAGGTGGTGGGCACTAGATTGTGCGGACAGGTCTCCTTTTCCACCTCTATGTCGAGCACCACCGAAGCAGCCCGAGCCAAGGAGGAGGTGATCCGCCCCACCAACGCGATGATGGGTACGCCGAGTTCGAGGAAGTGAGGGAGAAGCTGGACCAACTCGCTGGTCTCCCCGCTGTTCGACACCAGGATCAGCACATCATCTGGCGTCACCATGCCGAGATCACCGTGGGCAGCCTCTCCAGGGTGGACAAAGAAGCTTGGGGTGCCGGAGCAGGCCAGAGTGGCAGCTATCTTCCTCCCAATCAGGCCACTCTTGCCGATGCCACTCACGACCACTCGACCGTGACAGCTCAGCAACAACTCGAGTGCGCGGCAGAACTGATCATCGAGGTGGGCAGCGACGCGATCGAGCGCCTGTGCCTGGTGGTGCAAGGAAGAGCGGGCCACCGCCAGCGTTTCCTTGTCGCGACTTACGGCAGGAACACTCTCAAGCCGAACTACACGCAAAGCCATCGTATACTCCCCGAATCAAGCAACCGTTCGACAACTCTGAAAAAGGACGACCGGCTGGTAACATCTGATCCAGCGGGATACAAGCAAGAGTCGTCGAGCGGTCATTCCAAGAACCATTTCAAGCGAAGTAGAGTCAACTCAGGCGACCGGCGCAGGGGCACCGGTTCGTCCTTAGCCATACTAGTGACGATCATGTAGCCCAGCCCATTCAAACTCGCCAACATTCCAGTATCAAAGGATTCTGGAGGTATCGAGGGGAATTCAGTGTCTTTGGACGCGTCCCCAGCGCTTCGGCAACGCTGAAATTCACCCTGAGCGGAAACAACAAAAACTCAGTCTCCACCCCCGTAACTGAAGAACCGGCCAAGCCCCGAACGTATGGTGATTCCCCGGACGAAGGCCGTGCAGCTGGCCTCCTCGCGCTTCATCAGATCGGCCCGCCCCCCCTGCTCGATGAGAAAGAGGTCATCCCCGTCGATGAACAGGGCCACCCGGTAGACATGGGGCACCCGGCCTTCGTCGTGGCCGTAGCGCAGCTCCACCCCCTCGAGCCCTTGGTCGGTCTTCACGACCTTCTTCTCGACCAAGCCGTAGCCTCGTTCCAGACGGAGCTTGTTGTCGACCGCCTGGCTGAAGAACCCGAGGTTGGCCGAGTCCGCGTTGCCGATCACCCGGACCGCCCTCACCACCCCATCCGGATCCGTGGCGCGGTAGTCGTAGCCGGCCTCGGATTGGTCGGGGAGCTCCATCGAGCCGGGTGGGGTCACAACGACGAAGGGGCGAGCGCAGCTGCCCAGCGACAGAGTTGCAAGCAGCGACAAGGACCAGAGTATGTGCCTCATGTTCATGGCGACCTCCTAGAGTCCGAGCAGGTGAGTGAGGGAGAGTCTCTCCAGCCACGCGAAGGGGAGGCGGAACTTGGGATCGACGCTCGGGGTGTCAGGGGGTTGGAAGGTGACGGTGATGGTACTGAACGAGACAAGCTCCCGCATGAGCCGCAGGCGACCTTTGTACTGCTCGATCTGAGCGGTGACGCGCCCGAGCTCACGCTCGACCTCCAGCGCCTCGGCGGTGTTCTTCGCGCCGAGCAGGAGCTGCTCGAGGCGCTCGCGGACCTTCTCCGCGTTGCGGAGCCTGATCTCGAGGTCGTGGAATTCGGCGGTCACGTCATCGGCGTTGAGCTGCTGCCCGAGCACATCACCGAGCTTGCGAACCTCGCGCAGCGACTGCTCGAAACCAGTGGCCGGCACCCGCACGCAGATCTGACGATCTTGGCGTGATACCAGGTACCCACCGGCTGCCTTGGCCAGAGCCTCCACCCGGTCGATGTTCTTCTCCACGTCGAAGACGGCGATCGCGATCTCGGCTTTGTAGATGAGGAGGGGCTGGCGAGGAGCCGCGGGACCGGTTGACTCAGTCGGGCTCTGGCTGCCCGGCCCGAGGCCCTTGGCCTTCCTGTCGACGCGCATATCGGCATCGCTGGCCGCCTCCGTATAGGCCTCGGCGGAAGGTGGCGGCGGGGCTTGCTCGAAGGAGAACTCCCCGTCATTCGAGACCGCCTTCGCGCCGTCGGCTCGCGCTGGCGGCGGAGAGGCTGCTTCAGCCGAATTGGCCATCGCTCGCCCACAACCGCTGAGCGAGACCAGTCCGAGGGCGATCACCAGCAGAGCGACAGAGCGGACGCCGAAATCAGCGACCAAATCCCACCATGAATCGCGAGCCTTTGCCGATCTCCGCATGTCCTCGACCTCCAGAATGGCCACCAGCCGGATAGGATTCTTGCACAGTCGCGGCGGCGAAGGAAGGCTGGTTCAGCAGCCTCCAAGCCCCCGCAGCAGCCAGCGCACGCGCTCCGCACCTCACCTGGGAGGCGCGCCGTCGGTGCGGAACGGGGCCACCGGCAGGCCCTCTTGGCTTTGGAGGTTCACCGACGGGCAATCGGAGAACGCGTAGCGCACGGCGTGGGGCTCGGGGATCGCCTCGGAGGTCACGACCACCTGACTTCCCTGGATTTCAGCCTGGGCAGCCACGAAGACCCCATCGGCACCCGAGAGTTCGAAGCCCCTCGGCATTTTCCCGTCGCTCGTGGTGAGGGGCAGCTCGGGAGTGAAGCTCACCCTCATCCCTTGGCCCTCACGGAGCGCGTGCCGCAGCCGCGGGCTCTCGGCAGCCAACCCCACTTCACCGTAGACCTGGGCGCGCGCGAGCAGCGCCAACCGGTGGCCGACCGCGAGCTTGTTGCGCGGGTGGATGTCGTCGGGATGCCCCACATCCAACGTGACGGCAAATCCCGTGTTGGGCTCGGCGGTGGCCTGCTGTTGCGCCTCGCGCAGCCACGCCCAGGCGCCGTTGTTGCGAAAATTGGCCAGCTGCACCTGGTAAAACGGAAACTGCCCGAGCCCCCAGCGTGTCCGAAGGTCGCGGATCATCGCCACCAGGCGCGCTGCGTAGGACTCCGGAGCATCGACGTTGCTCTCCCCCTGGTACCAGAGCGCCCCACGCATGCCGTAGCCGACCAGTGGGGAGAGCATCCCGAAGAAGAGCGCGGAGAGCGCGTTCTGATCGAGCACACCCGGGGGTGGGGCTGGGTAGTCGGCGAAGATGGTGGCTGGCACCAGCGGGAGCTCGTGCTCGACCTCGAAACGCCACGGTCCGTCGAGAGGGATGAAACCGGAGCATTCCGAGCCGAGGCGCATCGCCGCCGCGGGACCAACGAAGCCACCTTCCCCGAAATGATCGAAGACGCGCACCGCGAGCACATGCCGACCCGGCGTGGCGAGATGAGCGGGCACGCGGTAGCTTCGTGCCAACTGATAGGCGTTGGGCGTGCCGTCCGGGTGGGCACCGATCGGCTCCCCATCCCAGTAGCTGTGGTCATAGTCGTCAATCGCTCCGAGCTCCACCAGAAGCTCTCGATCTGCCATGGATTCGGGGAGGTAGATTTCGCGACGAAACCACACCACTCCGTTGAACCGAAGCCCTTCACTCTGCCAGAAACCGGGCAGAGTCATGGTCCGAAACGCCGCGTCGTCGAAGTCCGGGCGATGCCAGCCGAGGCTGACTCCACGATTTCCCGGATCGGCGGGGAAGCTCCGCCGTTCCCACTCGGCGAGCTTCGCCTGGTAGTCGGCGCGCAGGCGTGGCAGCTCGGGGCGCTGTGCCTCGCGGCGCGCCATCAGCTCATCGAAGTCGGGGATGGCTGCTCGCGCCGCGGCGGGGCTCATCCAGGCCTCGACGCAGGTACCACCCCAGGTGGCATCAATGATGCCCACCGGAACCCCGAGCCTTTGCACCAGCTCCGCTGCGAAGAAATACCCGATGGCGCTGAATGCTCCCACCGTGCCCGGCTCCGCGCAGAGCCAGCTTCCGTCGAGCTCGAGCGCCGGCTCCTCTGCGAACCTCCGCGGCACCTTGAAGGTGCGCAGTCGAGGCTCCTTGGGGAGCTTCAGGATCTCCGCCGCGCCATCGCTCATGGCGAGCGGCCATTCCATGTTCGACTGACCCGAGGCCAGCCACACCTCGCCTACCACGACGTCGTTGACCACCAACTCCCGGCTCCCGCGGAGCACCAACCGGTAGGCCCCCCCCGCGGCCAGCACCGGACAGCTGAGCCGAAACCGACCATCGGGGCCAGCCTGCCCCGTCACCTCGAGGGGATGAGTTCCCCCCTCCACACGCAGTGTGAGTGCCTGCCCAGGAACATCCCACCCCCAGATTGGGTTCGGGATCCCTCGCTGAAAGACCATGCCATCGGAGAAGAGCGCCGAGAGTCGAAGCTGGGTCATCCTGGGGGGGCCATCTACCACAACCTGAGACCGCGACGAGCCCTCTCCCGAACGAAACCAGGGCATGTTTGACTTGCGACTTCTCGTTGGAGCAGGCTTTGGCTAGAGTGTGGCCCCTCGAACCACAGGGAGAGCAATCATGGAGGATGGGTTGGGAAGGTGCATCGCACGGACGGCACTCGGCGCACTGCTCATCACGGCAGGTCTGACTCTCGTGCCACGGACCGCAGCGGCTTGGGTTTACTCAGAGCACGTCGCCATCACCCGGGCCGCGCAGGCGCCGCTCTGCGTGCAGCTCACCAAGCTCGCTTCTTCACCCTTGGAGGAGGCCACGGCAGAGCGCGTCCGGGTAGCGAAGGCGCTGCTCTGCGACTCGGACCCGGGCATGCTGAACATGTTCCGCTACGACATGAACACCGGGTGCAGCCTGGAGCCAGAGCCGCGGCTCTGCAAGAAGTACCGATTCCCGGAGGCAGTGGCGCTGATCGACAACAAAAACAACGTTACCGTGTTGCGCGAGCACGACTGCCGCGAAATCGATCAGCTCCGCGAGGATCTCGAAGAGGTGGCGTACGAGTCGCTGACCGCCGACGACCATTTTCACCCCAAGGTCCGTGGCGGTTTCGCCGAGGCCTTCGAGCAGGCCCGGGCCCGCGCGCTGCTCGGCCGCACCACCCCGGGAGGCTGCCCAGGCGCCTTCCACCGTGCGCTCTTCGATCTGGCGCGAGCCCTGCACCTGCTCGAGGACTCCTTTGCCTCCGGCCACGCTGCGACGGCGCTTCAGGACAACCGCGATCCGCGGACTGTGACCTACGTGCACGATCTCTACAACACCATTGGCCTCGAGTTTGACGATCCAACCGATCCCTTGGCTCGCTTCACCGCCTACGGCGACGACCATCTCGATATCCCGGACAACGCCGAGAACCGCGCGCGGGTGATCCGAGCCGCGACGAACGTCTTCTGCGCCACGGTGGCCACCTATGTGGGACCCGACCTCATCACTTGCGCGCCACTCCCTGCACACAGCGTCGATCTGGTGCCGCGGCCCGCCGAAGACGTGCGCCCACTCAAGCTCCTTGGAGGGTTGCTCTTCGAATACGGCTCGAGCGTCCACATCTGGGAGGGGCCGGGTTTGGTTCGGCGCACTCAGGTCTCTACCGCAAGCGTCGGGTTCGAAGAGCCTCTCTCGGCGCGGATGCTGCTGCGGGTCGGCGGTGACTTCGAGTGGTTCGCCCAGCGCGGGTTCTCGACCAAGGATTACGAGGAGGGGGCGATGGGCTGGGACTTCGCGAAACGGCGGCTGCGCGGCGCGGGCCTGAAGCTCGGACTCAGCTACAGCTCGATCCCGCACCGTCGACTGGTCCGCGGCCTCATCACGCTGGACAGCCACGCGGGATGGTGGAACGTGGACTGCAACTCGGATCTCCTGTGTGCCTTCGACGGCATGACCGCCGGGCTGGGAGCGGAGGTGCTGATGTACTATCTCACCGCCCGGTTCTCGCTGCTCGGAGCCTACCGCCGCTCGGCCACCGCTCCCGACGGTTGGGATCCCTGGCTCGGCCTCTCGGTGGGTGTGGTGTGGCCCCGTTTCAACCTGTACGGCACGCCCACCCCACCTGCGAGCATGCTCCTCGGACCAGAGGGGTCACGACTCCCGTGACCCCTCTCTCTGCTCCTCACGAGCTCCGGCTCAATCGAGCGTAGGCTGCGAGCACAGCCCGGAGCGAGGCCCCGAGCACATCGCGAGCACGCCCCGCGCCGAGAGCTCGCCCCTTCGGCCCTCCGAGGCTCACGTAGGCCGCGGCCTCGGCGTCACTGCCGGTGGTGATGGCGTGCTCGGAGAAGTCGAGGCACTCCACCTGGGTACCAAAGCGCCGATTCAGCGCTCCGAGCAGCGCCTCGAGCGGACCTTGTCCCGGACCCTCCAGCTCCTCATCACCGACGCGGATCCAAAGCTCGACACCCTGAGACTCTCGATGCTTCACCTCAAACCCACCGAGGGAGAACGCGGCCGGCACGTCCAAGAAGTGGTCTTCGAAACACCTCACGACCTCCCGCGGCCCGAGCTCGGTCCCGGAGGCGTCGGTCACGCGTTGCACCGCGCCGCCGAGGGCCACTTGAAACTCCCGGGGCAGCCTAAAGCCCGCCGCACGCTCCAGCACGAAGGCCACGCCACCCTTGCCCGATTGGCTGTTGATCCGCACCAAAGGCTCGTACAGGCGTCCCACGTCGCCAGGATCGATGGGCAGATACGGGACCTCGAACCGTTCCGTTTTGGCGCGCTCGAGGGCACGCAGCCCTTTGCTGATGGCGTCTTGATGCGACCCGCTGAAGGCGGTAAACACCAGCGCCCCCGCGTAAGGCTGGCGCGGCGGCACGCTCATCTGGGTGACCTCCTCCGCGATGGCCACCACCTCCGGCAGGTTCGAGAAATCGAGCTCGGAGTCGAGCCCCTGGGAGGTCAGGTTGAGCGCTAACGTCACCAGATCGGCGTTGCCCGTGCGCTCCCCATTGCCGAACAGCGTCCCCTCCACCCGCTCGGCGCCCGCCAAGAGCGCGAGCTCACTCGCCGCCACCGCCGTCCCCCGATCGTTGTGGGTGTGCACCGACAGCACGATCTCCGAGCGGCGCGCCAACCTTCGGTGCATCCACTCGATCTGATCCGCGTAGACGTTGGGGGTGGCCATCTCGACCGTAGCCGGCAGGTTGATGATCACTGGCTCGCCGGGGCGCGGCGCCCAGGCCTCCACCACCGCGTCGCAAACCTCGAGGGCGAAGGGTAGCTCGGTCCCGGAGAAGCTCTCCGGGGAGTACTCGAGGGTGATTTTGGTCGCGGGATGACAGCTGGCCGCGCTCTTCACCATCCGTACCCCCTCCACCGCGAGCTCAAGGACGGCGCGCTTCTCCAGCCCGAAGACCACCCGCCGCTGCAGCTCCGAGGTGGAATTGTAGACATGCACGATGGCCCGCGGCGCCCCCGCCAGCGCCTCGAAGGTGCGCTCGATCAGCGCCTCCCGCGCCTGGACCAGCACCTGAATCGTGACCTGCTCCGGGATGGCACGACTTTCGATCAGCTCCCGCACGAACTCGAAATCCGTGGCGGAGGCCGCCGGAAACCCGACCTCGATCTCGCGAAACCCGAGCCTTACCAACAAGTCGAAGAGTCGGCGCTTCTTCTCGGGGCCCATCGGTTCGACCAGGGCCTGGTTGCCGTCGCGGAGATCGACGCTGACCCAGCGTGGCGCGCGGGTGATGCGCTGCCCGGGCCAGTGCCGCTCGGGCAGCTCGACGGAAGGAAAGGGACGGTAACGATGATGAGGAGAAGGCATGACGTGGTTCCAGATTCGGTCCCGCACCAGCCAGAGAGTGTCCTTCGAGCCCCAATGCCAAAAAACCTCTCCGGCCGCGGCGGGAGAGGGTTTCGAGCTGAAAATGACCTTGGTCTAGACGCTCAAACCTCTCCCGCGCTCCTAAGGAGGAGTCCGCTTCGGGAGAGGAGGTCACGCTGAACGACCATGATCGACCTCTAGTTTGACGGGATCTCGACGGCTGTCAAGCGGGGGCGTGTCGTCTCACCCGTCTGAGGGCAAGGCCCCTACACCTGTCAGTTCCCACGATCTGTGGCCCCGCAAGCCTAGGTTTTCTCAGAGGCATTCCTCCCTCCGCGTGATCACCTCCCACGATTGCCAGGATCAGCCTGTGAACTCGAGGGCCTGAGTATTTGGGAACCTGTCCAGGTCTTCGAGACACGGGCACGACGCGTTCTACGTCGAGAAGGACTGACGCGGACTAGATTTCGGCTCCAATGGAAGGGCGCCGCTCCGCGGCTCCGATGCCAAAGACGCACTGTGCAGCGGAAGTGCCTTCGCCGCCTGTACCAGTTCGGCAGACATCTGCGCGAGCGTCGGCTGAGCACTGAGAACAGACTCAATGATCACCGGGATCTCTTCCGACACTCTCGCGGCAATTCGCCGAAAAGACTGTATCGCGGCCAGCGAAAGACGTTCGTGACGGCAATTGGTCGTTACCTCACTCAGGTGGATCTGCCTGAGCCGCGAGCCAAACTGGCGCAACATGTCGATAGATTCGACCATGGTTGGATCGATCTGCCGTGCGTGGCCCAGATCCAAGCAGAAGCTCGCGGCTGGAAGCTCGCTGAAAAGAAGGTCCAGCTCTCGGCAATTTCGACCGATGGCCTTACGCTTGTCCATGTTCTCGATGCACAGGCGCGCACCAAATGGTCGCCAGCAGGCATAGTCAGAAATGGCATCTGGGTGGAGGACGATACTGAAGGCCTTCGTACGCTCCAGAAGCGCGTCAGCGATCCGACGTTCAGAAGACGGACAGTAAGCGCTTGGCGCATGGATGGCCACATACTCGAAGCATGAAAGCTCAAGATTCGGCAACGCGTCCAGCAACGGCCAAAGCTCAGACTCCCGCAAGGCTGAGATTTCCACACAACCCGGCGCTGCCTGCGCGGACAACGCGAGACCCTTGGCGAACTCGCCCAAAGCCACCGCGCCCGTCGAAAAGCCGAACCTTCGCACTAGAACACCCCGTATCTCTTGACCAACTTGGTCAAGTGAGCATTGCTCGAGAAGAACAGCTCCTCCAAACCGTCGCGAAACTCGTGACCGATCTGGCGCACCTCTTCAGCAGCAGCCTCGACTCCTTCGTCGACAAGCTTCCCATCCAACCGTTGACGCTGGCTGTCATCATTGAGCAGCCAAAGAAACCGCTCGTATGCTCCAAAGACCTTCCGTGCCGTGGTATCCACCTCACTGGAATTGTCGCTCCGAAATCGCAGAAACGCCTGTGCCAGATTCTCTAGCGGCGGATTTCGGAAGAAGGGCAATAGGCAGCGCTGACACCGCTCTGCCTCTGGACACCTTGGGGAGTCACACTTCACCATGCGCATTCGGTTAGCGGCGTCGGGTAGAGGAATGCTGGATCATTTCGATCAC
>CAYNEY010000102.1:0-12994 GCA_964396375.1 uncultured Polyangiaceae bacterium
CGCACCAACATCAAGATCGTTCTCTATCCGGCCCGACTATCGAGCGAGACTGGCCTCAGTGTCTCGGTCCGATGTCTGTTAAGGTTGCGATTGTTCAGAAGAAATCGAGGGTGTCGGGCGGCTCGGGCGCTCTTCGTGTTTCAAGCAAGCCTCAGCGGCGCTCGACGCATTGCATGGACTTGGCCCGCACGCTCCGGACGTGTGCGGCAAGCTGCTTGTCCTCGAGCGTCGTGTGGCCGACGAACCAGCGGTAGAGGGTCATGCGCAGCTTCGGGACATCGACAGGGTCGGTGCCCAGAAACCCCTTGAGCTTGCTCTCGATCTCGCGGTGTTCGTGGGTGTGTCGCTCTGCGTTCGGATAAGCGTAGCACTGCATGAGGTGCTCTTCACAGCCGAAGTGATAGCGTCCGTAGCGGGCCAACTCTTCCAAGAGCGCTCCCACGCAGTGACGGTCATGGGTCTTTTTCGTGCGGTCCATGGCCTTCATGAGTTCGAAGAAGAAGCGGTGTTGCGCGTCAATGTCGTCGAGACCCACGGTGTAGTCGCTCCTCCACTTGGCGGAAGGACGCGGCTCCTCGGCGCGTGAGAACTGGGTTCGGGATTCCAAGAGATGGTCATGCTTCATCGTGTCGACTCCGCAAGGTTAGGGTTGCAAGTGAGCCGCCATGCCTGGTCGCTGTCTCACCAGCTCCACGATTCGGGTGGCCATCTGTTCGAGAGGGAGGATCTCATCCACCCCCCCAAACTCGATGGCCACCTTGGGCATGCCGAACACCACGCAGGATGTCTCGTCCTGGGCCAGCGTGCGCGCGCCGGCTTCGTGCATCTCCAGCATGCCCTTCGCGCCATCCGCCCCCATGCCCGTCAAGATCACGCCGATCGCGTTGCTCCCCGCGGTCTTTGCGACCGAACGGAACATCACATCCACGCTGGGACGGTGGCGGTTGATGGGGGGGCCTACTTTGACCGCCACCGTGTAGCGTGCGCCGTCACGGCGCAGCAGCAGGTGGTGGTCACCCGGGGCGATCAACACCACACCGCTCACCACCGAGTCGCCATCCTCGGCCTCCCGCACCTCGAGAGCACAGAGCGAATCGAGGCGTTGGGCGAAGGATTTGGTGAAGAGCGCCGGCATGTGCTGAGTGACGACGGTTCCCGGCGTGCCAACTGGAAGCTGGCGGAGGATAGTCTCGATCGCGACCGTGCCACCCGTAGAGGCGCCGATAGCCAAGATCTGGTTGGTGGTCTGGCTGAGCGGCGAAAGCTGGGTTGGCAAGGTGGCATCGGCCGGGCGCGCCAATTGGCGGCGCACGTTGACCCGTGCCGCGGCAATGATGCGCTCCGCGAGCTCCTCGGCCACGTCACCCACGCTGTAGGCTGCGCCGGGCTTGGCCAAGACGTCCACCGCTCCGGCCGAAAGCGCCGTGAGGGCGAGTTGTGAACCTGCCTGAGTCAAGGAGGAGAAGATGATCACGGGCAGTGGAAAGTGGTGCATCAAGCGTCGCAAAAAGGAGAGCCCATCCATGCGTGGCATTTCGAGGTCGAGCACCAGAACGTCGGGGCGCAGCTCCACGATCATGTCGCGGGCCACGAACGGATCTGGCGCTGAGCCAACCACCTGGAGTGCCTCATGCTTCTCGAGCACCCGAGTCAGAATGGTGCGCACCAGGGCCGAATCATCGACGATGAGCACCCGAACCGTCATGGGCCCCCCACCAGCCGAAGCACGACGTCGAACGGCTCTCCCTCGTCCGTGATACGAGATACCTGGACCACATCTGTGCCCAGCAGGGGAGCCAGGGAGTTGGGAGATGTAAGCGCCGCGACGGCGGGTGTTCCAAGCTCATACTCGGCGGTCTCACCGAGCCAAGTCGAGAGGAGCGCGCCAGCCAGGATGTTGGTGAGCTCTCCGGTGGTGTCCTTGGCACGACTCTGCACCTCCTCATCCTCCGGCTCGAGCCCTAGCAATCCTGCGCAGAGCTGACAGGCGAGGGTGTGGGTGAGCGTGAGCCGGAGCTCACCTGAAACCAGGGCTCGGAACTCGATGCAGGCGGTCCAACCGCTGGTGGCAGTCGGTGTGTCCGGCGATGCGGGTTCGCTGAACGCGAAGGCCGCCTCCTCCAACACCGTGCCCACGATCTGGCCGACCAACTCTGCGCTGGGCAATGAAACGCTCATGGTTTCTCCTCACCTTGTCCGAGAGCCTCGAGCAGAACCCGGCGCAGCTGCTCAGGGCGGAACGGTTTGCGCAAGAAAGCCTTGGCCCCGAGGGTTTTCAGACGTTCGTGATGGCTCGGGTTGGTGTCGGAAGAAACGATGATCACGGGCACCTCCCGGAGGCACTCGTCGGCGCGCATGGCCTCCAGCAGCTCCAGGCCTGTCATATTCGGCATGTGGACGTCGGCCAGGACCACGTCGATCCACGCCTCGCGCAGGATCGCGATCGCCGCTTGACCGTCTTCGGCTTCACGGATCTGACGGAGTTCGAGGCCCGAGAGCATCAGACTCTTCTTGACCAGGGCGCGCATGGTTTCGGAATCATCGACGATCAACACATCGTAAGCCATGTCAGCCTTCTCCTAGCTTCAGGGTGGCGAGGCTCTGCTGCACGGCCTCGAGGTGGGTGCTGGCCAGTAACTCGAGATCGCGACGTCGGACTCCCAAGCGTGCCGCGCTCTCGGGATCGACCGTACGTGCCAGCCCACCCAGATCGGCTCCAAGCCCCAGCATATGGGCGAGTACGTCTGCTACATGGACCAGATCCACAACCACCTGTGCTGGCTCTGCTTGTGGTGAGGAAGGCGAGTGGTGCAACCGACCGGAGAGCACGACGGGTTGTGGTAGTCTCCAGCGCTCACCCAGGAGCTGGGCGAGCTCGGCGTGGTCGGTGCCGAGTTCTTCCCGTTCGGCCTCGATGAAGGTGAGGTGCCGCAGGTCCAACCGAACGAGTAGCGTACTCTCGTGGGTGCTAAGGAGTGTCCCTGCAACCAGCTTGCCCACGTCATGCAGCAGGCCTGAAACGAACAGAGGAGTCTGGTTCGGAACTCCCAGGGAGAGACCAACCTTCTCGGTCAGTGTGCCGACCGCGACACTGTGCCGCCAGAGTCCCTCGATTGTCATTCCGTAGCCATACAGCGCGCGCGGGAGGGCCTTGGCGAAGGCAGCCGTGAGCGCTAGGTCGCGGATGCGCAAGAGACCAATGAGTGAGATAGCCTGGCAGATGTCGGAGATCTCGCGGCGCGCCCCCACCGCCGCGCTGTTGGCCAGTTTGAGGAGATTGGCGGTCAGCGCGGGATCCTTCTTGATCGCCTCCTTCACGGCCTCATGGGACACTCCCTTGCCTGAGAGCGCGCGCTCGAGTTCGGCAATGGCCGTCGAGAAGGTGGGTAGCGCATCAAGGAGCTGCAGAGCTTGTTTCGGGATCATAGCTCGAGCTCCTCATTGCGGGGGGACTTGACCACACAACGCCCGTCATTCACCCACAAATACACCGTGCGCGACTTGGTTCCGCCTACGTCCTCCGAATTGATGAGCACACTGTTCTTCCAGAGCATCTTGCGGAGGATGGTGCAGTTGCGTCGGCCGATGTCAAAAGTGCCATGGTCATCGTAGATCTGAGCGCCTCCGGCCACGCGCACGATCAGGTTGGTCTTGGTCGCACCCTGGGCATACATGCTCTGAAAGAGCAGAGGCACACCGGTGTCGGCGAACATGGCCGGCTTCTGGACCGCCTTCTCGGGATTGATGCTGGACTGTGGCAGCATGTAATGGATCATGCCGGCGATGCGCGCTGCTGGATCGTAGAGCATGACTGCGATACAGGAGCCCAGCGCATAGGTCACCAGAACCTCGTCTGGTTGATCGCTGATGACCAGATCAGCGATGTCGACGGTGCGGCGTGCCTCAGCTGCCATGTGGTGGCCTCACACTCTGAGAGTTGGGACCCAGTCGTGAACGACTGCGCTGGCTCGAAAGCGAGTAAATCGAGGGCTCGCGCGCGCGAAAGCGGGTGTGGATCCCGGCCAGGGACTCGGAGTGGCCGATCAGAAAGAGTCCATCTGGAGCCAGCAGCTCTTCGATCTTGTTGATCAACGTCTCGCGCGTCTCCTGATCGAAGTAGATCATGACGTTGCGGCAGAAGATCACGTCGAGCGGGCCCTTCATCGGCAGCGTTGGATCCATCAGATTGAGGCGCTTGAAGACCAGGTGTTGACGGAGTTCCCGCGACACGAGATAGAGAGGTTCTCCGGTCTTGTGGGTACCCGAGTGCGCGAAGTAACGGTCACGAATCGGTGGAGGGATCGGTGAGAGCGCCGATTCTAGGTACTCGCCCTTCGCCGCCTTGTCGAGTACTCGAGTCGAGATGTCGGTTGCGAGGATCCGCCAGTCGATTGGGTGGTCACCAACCGCCTCAGCGATCGTGATGGCCATCGAGTAGGGCTCTTCCCCGCTGGAGGAAGCGGCCGACCAGAAGCGTAGGCGACGATGCCCCTTCTCGAGGCGGTCTTGCACGAACTGCCCGAGCGTCGAAAAATGGGTGGGTTCACGGAAAAAACTGGTGAAGTTGGTGGAGATCACGTCCAGAAACTGCACCAACTCATCGCCGGTCGGATCGCTCTCGAGGTACTCGAGATACTGGGCCGCCGACTCGAGACCTAGGGTCCGCATACGTTTCGAGATCCGGGCGGCGACCAGCGCCTCCTTCCCCTCGCGCAGGCGGATCCCCGCTTTCGTGTAGGCGATCTCGGAATAGCGTTCGAACAGCTCGGCGTCCATGGCGGGGGATGTCGTGGGGCTATGAGGGGAAGAACAGTGGTGGGGGTAAAGGTCAATCGTAGACCTCTACCCCCACCGTCACGGTCAGAAGTCCTGGAAATCTGGGTCGGAGGCGAGGGGGATCAGCTCCTCCGGAGTTCGCTTCTTCGGGACCGCGCCGTTGCCGGGCTTGGCCGACCCATTGCCACCTGAGGCTGCCTGCCGGTGGGCAGGCGTGGGTCGCCGGACAGGTGCCTGCACACCCTGACTCCGGGTGCGGACGGTCGTCTCGGAGCGTTCAGCGCGCCGAAGCTGGCTGCGGGAAAGCGTGAAGCGTCCGACCAATCCTGCCAACTCTTCCGACTGACTCGACAGCTCCTCGGCTGCGCTCGAGGACTCCTCCGCGTTGGCTGCTGCGACCTGCACCACCTTGTCCATCTCCGCGACCGCGGTGTTCACCTGGTCGATGCCGCGCGACTGCTCCTGGCTTGCGACCGCGATCTCGCTCACGATCTCGTTGACCTTGCTGGCCGCGGACACGATGTCACCCAGGTTGGTGGCAGCCTCATTGGTGATGGTCCGCCCGTTCTCGGAGTGTGCGACGGCTAGCTTGATCAGATCTTCGGTCTTCTTCGCCGCCTCCTTGGAACGGAGCGCCAGGTTGCGTACCTCTTCAGCCACCACCGCAAATCCGCGGCCTGCGTCACCCGCTCGTGCGGCCTCGACGGCTGCGTTCAGGGCGAGCAGGTTGGTTTGGAACGCGATCTCATTGATGTCCTTGATGATCTGGGCGGTGCCTTCGGAGGCCGCTCGGATCTTCTCCATCGCGTCCGTCATGCGGGTCATGGCCTGTCCGCCACGCTCTGCCGCATCCTTGGTGGTCTGCGCAAGCGTCCGTGCTTGGACGGTGTTGTCGGCATTCTGCTTGGTCATGCTCGCCATCTCTTCCAGACTGCTCGAGGTCTCCTCGAGCGAACTGGCCTGCTCAGACGAGCCTTGGGCGACGGATTGACTCGAGGATGCGATCTGTCGAGACGCTTCGGACACCTGTTCCACTGCTTCGGCGACCTGGCACAAGGCATCGTGGAGCGCGCGTCCGGTCTGGTTCAGCGCGTCGCGGATCCGAGCGTGGTCTCCTTGATACTCGCCTTCCATGCGCGCCGTCATGTCGTAGGCTGCCAGAAGCTCGAGCACGCGAGTCGCCTCGAGCACCGGATTGATCACGGCATCCAGGGTCTCGTTCACCCCCTCGACCACCTTGCGGAAGTCACCGTGATGCCGGGCGGCATCGGCGCGGGTGGCGAGTCGACCATCTACGGCAGCGCGGCTGAGTGTGGCGGCGTCGTTGACCAACAGCTTTACCGCATCGATGCACTGATTGAGGTTGTTCTTGATGGCGTTGAAGTCACCATTGTACTGATCGGTGATCCGTTCCGGGATGTTGCCCTTGGAGATCATGTCCACGTAGCGAGCGGCCACATTGAGCGGGCCGATCACGGCGTCCAGTGTGTCGTTCACGCCCTGCACGATCCTGCGGTAATCCCCCTGATGGCGAGTGGCGTCGGCGCGGGTCCCGAGCTTGCCCTCGACGGCGGCGCGGGAGAGCATCACCGCGTCCTCGATCAGCGCCTTGCTGTTCTTGCGGAGCAGCTCCACCGTCTCGTTGATGAAGACCTTCTTGCCCGGGAACCTCTCGAGTTCGGCGTCGAAGTTGCCTGCCGCAAACTGTCCCACACAGGCCATGGCCTTCTTCTTGACGCTGATGTGGCCCTTGACCATGTCGTTGGCGCCCTTGGCCATGGCCCGGTAGCAGCCAGCAAACTTCTCCTCCGGCATCATGACGTCGATGTCACCGAGATCATGCTGCTGGGACATGTGGGTCATGCTGGCGACGAAGCCGTTCAAGGTGTCGTTGAGCGTGTTGAGGTTGTTCTTGATGGTGTTGAAGTCTCCGTGGTACTGCTCGGTGATGTTCGGCGGTACCTCACCCTTGGCAATGCGATGGACGTGCTCGGCTGCCACGTTGAGCGGGCCGATCACGCTGTCCAAGGTCTGATTCAACCCGGTCAGAATAGGCTGGAACTCCCCAGCTACCAGCTTGGGGTCGGCGCGCTCGGTGAGCTTGCCCTGTACGGCAGCGGAAGCCAGGCGTGCTACCTCGTCGACCAACCGGCGCAGGCTGCCCGAGACGTTGCGTGAGATAAGCCAGGCGAGCAACACCGCCACCAGCGAGCCCAGCAAAAAGACCACGGTCATGGTTGCACGGTCGCCTGAGCTCTCTTTCTCCGCATCGACCACAGCTTTCTGCGCCAGGTCGAGGTTCAGCTTCTGGATGCTCTCCAGGTTCTTCTCCACCGTCAGGCGCGCGCTGCGCTGCGCCGCGATGCTCTGCATCATGCGCTCGTCTACTTCCTTCATCTTGGGGTCGTCCACGGCGATGCCCGAGGCGAGGAGTTGATCCTTGGTCTTGGCAGCGCTGGCGCTGGTCTCCGCGGTGCGCAGCCACTCCGCGATGGCGGGTGTGGTATCGCGCCAGAGCTGGTCTTCTTCCGGAACGCGGGGCAGTGGCTCGTAAGTGGAGCGCGCCTGGTTGAAGGCTCGGACGTTTTCGGCCACAGACTCGTGCAGCCGGCTGCGCTCGCTGAGATCGGTGGTGCGTCGGTTGTTCAGGATCTGGTTGCTGTAGGCGACCCTTTGTTGCGCGAGGATCATGCTGTCCACAGCATGAACGCTGGGCAGGGCGGTCTTTCCGACCGTCCCCATGGCGTTCTCGGCATCCGAGATCCCGCTGTACCCCGTGATGCCCATCACCAGTGACACGACGATGCAGAAGGCAAATCCCAGTAGAATCTTCGTAGCTGTCTTCATTTGGCTGAACATGGTTGGTCTCTCCCTCAAAATGTCCGGGTCACCGGCGTTAGGCTTTCTCATAGGTGGCAAGGTCGGCGCTCTCCTCGGCGGTGAGCACCTGTTCGATGTCGAGCAGGAAGATCACCCGCTTCTCGGACTTTCCGACCCCAAGGACGAAATTAGTATCCTGGTTGCTGGTTCCGAAACGGGGTGGTGGTTCGATCTGGGGCGCCTCGATGTTCAGGACCTCGAGCACCTCATCCACCAGCACTCCCATGGTCAAGGTACTGTCCTGAGTCGTGCACTGCACCACGATGATCACTGTTTGATCGGTGGCCTCGAGCCGAGGCATCGAGAACTTGAGGCGCAGATCGATGACCGGGATCACTTTGCCCCGCAGATTGATGACGCCGCGGATGAAATCCCGCGTTTTGGGGACTCGGGTGATGTCCATCAGTCCGATGATCTCGCGAACCCGAAGGATCTCGAGGCCGTACTCCTCCTGCGCCAGCTTGAAGGTCATGTATTTGCCGGCTAGGCGCTGAGGAAGATCGGTGGTGGACTCTGAGCCCTGTTGGCCATGATCGAGTCCGAGATTGGCTTGTGTCATCTTTCTTGTTCTCCCCGTGCTTAGGCAACCATCTCCACTCGGACTGGTCGCGACTGGTTGTTCAATGCGTGATCCCGTAGGTGGAGGTCGGCTCTGGCCACCAGCTCATCCAGGTGCAAAATCAGTCCCACGCGGCCGTTGGACATGATCGCCGCACCGCTGAAGACTTTCTCGTTGTTGAGCTCGTCGTCGACGCTCTTGATCACGACTTGCTGTTGGGTGACCACCTCGTCTACCAAGAGCCCGACGCGTCCCGAGAGGGTCTCCACGATCACCACCAGCGCCCGAGTTGGATCTTGTTCGGCGCCAGCCACAGTGAGAAGAGCGCTCAGGCGCAGCAGTGGCAGAGCATTGCCCCGCACCACGATCAGTTCCTGCTCCCCCACCATGGTGGAGAGCATCTCGCGCTGGGGCTGAAGGCTCTCCAGGATGGATTGCGTGGGCAGGATGAAGTTCTCTTCACCGCAGCGCACCACCATGCCATCGATGATGGCCAAGGTGAGCGGCAGAGCGAGGCGGAAGGTGCTGCCGCGGCCGGGCGTCGAGGTGGTGACGATGCGGCCCCGCATGGCTTCGATGTTGCGTTTGACCACGTCCATGCCCACTCCGCGTCCCGAGATCTCGGTGACCTGGGCGGCGGTCGAGAAGCCCGGCATGAAGATGAGATCGAACACCTCGGAGTCAGTCAAGGGAAGTCCGGGCTTGACCAGGCCACGGCTGATGGCCTTGGCCAGCACCGCGTCGCGGTCGATGCCCTTGCCGTCGTCCGAGATCTCGATGACGATGCTGCCCCCCTCCTGCGCGGCGGAGAGCACGATGGTCCCAACCGGCGATTTGCCCTGGGCGATGCGGCGTTCGGCGGGCTCGATGCCGTGGTCGACGGCGTTGCGGATCAGGTGCACCAGCGGATCCGCGATCTGCTCTACCATACTGCGGTCCATCTCCGTGCCCTCGCCGCGCACGTCGACCCGCACCTGCTTGTTGGCCTTCTTGGCCAGGTCGCGGACCATGCGGGTCATCTTCTGAAACTCTCCGCGCACCGGCATCATGCGCATGCGCATGCCGATCTCCTGAAGCTCGCGGGTGATCTTGGCAAACTGGCTGAGCGAGTTGCGCAGGTGTGCCGGCAGGTTCCGAAGCTCCGGGGCGTGGGAGACCATGGATTCGACGATCACCAATTCTCCGATGGTCTCGACCAGGCGATCGACGCGTTCCAGATCGACCTTCACCACCTCACGGATCTTCACGGCCTGGGTGGCCGTGGCCTGGTTCTTCTGGGCGCGGAGAGCGTGGGCCACATCCTTCGGAGCCACGCTGCCCTGGGCGATCAGGGACTCGCCGAGGCGTTTTCCAGTCTGCCTCTGCTCCGCCAGGCAATCCGCCACCACATCTTCGGTGGTGACACCCTGGCGCACCAGGATCTCCCCCAGCTTCTCGCCGGTCTTTGCCACCGGCTCGGGATCGGCGACCAGCTCGTTCTGGATGGCACGCTCCAGGCGAAGGAGTAGCCCTGCGACACCCTCATGCTGGACCAGGCCGGCGCCGCTGGTCAGGGAACGCTCGATATGCGAGGACAGCTCGCGCATGACACTGGTCGAATCGAAGACCAGATCGAGGACGGCGCCGTTCGCCTCTAGGGCTCCGGTGCGCACCCGATCCAACATGGTTTCCGTGACGTGGGCAACGCGCGTGACCTGTTCGAGATGCAGGAAGCCCGCCACACCCTTGAGCGTGTGGAAGACCCGGAACAGATTGTTGATACGTTCGGTACTGGGGCCCTCCTGCTCGATCTCGAGCAGACTCTGGTCCACCACGGCCAGATTCTCGCGGCTCTCGTGGAGAAACTCGGCGACGAGTTCGTTGTCCTCTTCGTCCCAAGGGATGCCAGCGCTGACCTCTTCGACGCTCGTTGCCGCCGGAACTGCCGGAGTGCGGGGAGCTACGGCGGAGGTGGTCTCTTCTGCCATGGGGTGGCTCGGCGGCAAGACGGCTGCGCGACCCTGAGCCAGCGGGGCGGAATCACTGTCGGTGGATGGTGCTTCGCCGAGCAACTGCTGCACCAGGGCATCGATGGGACCCGTCGGAGGCCGGCGGTGGAGAACGTCGGTCAACGCCGCGGCAATCGTGTCTTTCACCGTAAGTAGCGTGGTGTTGCGGTCCTCGCCGGGGCGGCCAGCCTCGAGGAACGATTCGGTGGCGTGGCAGAGCCGCGCGAGATCGCCGAGGCCCATCATTCCCGCTTCACCCTTCCAGGTGTGCAGGCGGCGCTTGATCCGCGCTAGCGCCTCCGTACTCTGGCCGGTGAGTTCGATGGCGTCGCTCTCGAACTCCTCGAGACCGAGCTTGGTGTTGGCCACGAACTGCGCGAGCAGTTCATCGTCGATCTCTTCGGGTAGTTCGAGGCGAGGCTCCGGTGTCTCGAGCCACGCGTGGAGGGTGCAGGCGAGCGCGTCGAGCTCTGCCTCTCGCTCGTGCGCCGGCTTGGTCAGCAGGGATTGCCAAATCTGGGCGATGGCTGCGACGCGCTGCTCGAGTTCCGCGTTGCTTCCCGCGCAGCTCTCTTTCAGCTTGTTGATGAGCGGTGTTCCGGAACGGAGAGCCTCGGTGTCACTGGGCTCTACCTCGAGGAGCAGTGCTCCCAGTTCTTCCAGGAGTGGCGCGAGTGTGGGTTGGCTCATGGTGTCCTCCCGCGCCGTCTGGTCGAACGAACACCGACAGTCCTTCGCCCACGAGGTTTTTCGTGTGATGGATGCATCCCGACCCTTCGGTCCGACTCCGTTGAAGTCGAACCGCTCCTCCGTGCCCGCGGAACGGTATGCCGTCGCGCTGGACAAGTTGTTCCAACGTCGGCGGGAAAAGAGGGTTAATGCCCCCAACTACCCGATATTGGGGTCTGGACGGCTAAGTCCTTGAAAGGAAACAGGATAGAAAAATGAACAAAAAACGGGTCCCTGTTTTCGTCCACCCCTCACCGACTGGGGGAGGCTCATGGCTCAGGATACCAAGCGGTGTCGGTGGGTTCGAGGGGGGGGGGAGGCTAGTCCCTCGAGGGTCCGGAAGGCTTGGAGAGCCACTCCCGCATCCGACCCAACCACCGCCGCAGGCGGAAGCGGCGTGCCGCAGGGCTTCCGTTCGAGGTGGTGAAGTCCAGCACAGCGTTCGTGCCGAACTCCTGCTCGCAGAAAGCAACATACTCCGGGGTTCTGCCGAGCAATCGAGCCGAGCGTAGCTCGAAGCGGTTGTCCGCCGAGCGCTTCTCGAGCAGGCGCGCCACGGCCGCGCGCAGTGTCGCGCCACCGTCATTTCCAACCGGCATGTGCCGCTCGCGCCAGGTGGGCTCGAGTACGAACGGCATGTCCCAGGCGAGCTCTGGGAAGGTGGTAAGCAGTCCACTTCCTGAGAAGAGATGGTTTCCAAGGTTCTCGTGCAGGCCGAAGTCCGTGAGGATACGTGTTGGGATCCCACTCGCGAGAGCCTCCAGGGCGGCACTCGAACTCACGGTGACGACGAGAGCCGCTCGCGCGAGCAGCTCTGGCACCGGTCGGTAGGACACCGAGAGATTCGGGGGGAGAGGGCTGGCTCGTTGGAACGCCATCAGATCTTCGAAGTGGAAACGATCCCTGTGCAGCGTGCGCTCACCGGGTCGATGACGGGGCTTCAGCACGATGTGGTGCGCAGGCGAGCGCTCCGCCAGGCGCGCCAACTGCTCGATCAGGTAGGCGCGCTCCGCCAGTGCGGCGGGGACCGTGGGCTGACCGAAAAATACGACGGTATCCGGGGTCTTGGCGCGCGCCAGGGTTTGTGCGAGGTAACTGAGGCCGGTGAGGAGCCCATTTTTGTCGTTCACCCCAAGACCGCGGCACAGCTCTCGGTAGAGTTCGAGGTCCTGCGGAGAGTTCAACAAGAGCAGATCGGAGGACATGCGGCTCTGCATCCCCTCCAAGTGGAAGCGAAACACCACGCCCGGGTAGTAACTCACCAACACCGGACGGCGTGCGGTCGAGCCTTCAGCGTAAAGCTGCGCCACGCGACGCAAGACCTGGCGGGTTGGTCGCCCATCGAGCCCAAGCAAGACCACGTCGAAAGATTCAAGGAAATCCCGCCGGCACACCTGAGCCAGGCTCCGGCTGGGTGGCACTCGGGACAACCCAAGTGACTCGAGCTGTCCTCGAGCGAGACCCTCCCGACCCTCACCCAGCGCCACCACCTCGATCCGCGCCCCAAGCCTCTCGAATACTCGCGCGTGATGGAGGCCAGCCTTGAAGAACGAATCGTGTCGCGCCAGGACCAGAACGCTGCGGGGATGCATGGGCAGCACTCACAGTTTCGAGCTAGGAGTCTCCGAGGATCAGATCGGCCAGCTCTCGAACCGCACCTGTGGGTGAGCTGCAAGCGTGATCGATGCAGTATCGATGCTGCGATCTGCGCAAGTGCGGGTCGCAGGGGCGGGGGCTGTGCACCACGGATTCGACGAGGGTAGAGTTACCAAGACTCAGGTTGGTGTGTTTGTCGACGAGGCACTTCGCGATGTCTTGCCCGATTGTGCTGTCGGAGGGTGGTGGCAGGGAGCCGACGATGCAGGCAAAAGAGATCTCAGGCCATCACGCCTCGGAATGCGAAGGTGCCCGAGCGCCCACTGTGGCAGGCTTCCCGACTGACCTCCTCGCGTCTTACGACGCTTGGTGTTGCAGGGACCATCCTGCTCGGGTGCTGACACCCAGTTGTCACTGACAGGGCATCACACGCGCCACGTTGATGGACGTGGAACCGTCGCCGGCG
>CAYNEY010000103.1:0-12793 GCA_964396375.1 uncultured Polyangiaceae bacterium
TTGTGCGATATAGATCTGATGGACCTACATCAAACGGTCACCTTGAAAGGGCTGGACTATATACCCATCTCTCAGCGTCAGCGCTTCACCTCTAGGAGGGCCGCTCTTGGCCTGCCGATCCGGTTCAACAGCCGAGGGAATGGCTTCCGTGGGTCGATGGGACCGCAGGGACATAACCGCTACCCGAGCCCGCTTCACCTCAAGGTGGTTCAGATGGGAAGGCAGTACCAGCCGGTCATCCTCGCGGTGCGCGGACCCGCGCCGAACGAGCTTGGAGCTATTAGAAGAGAGAACGGACGCGTCATTCAAGATACCGCTGGCACCCTCGACGAATCTGGCCTCGACCGCTTCCTCGGACTCGCTGCACAGCTTCCCGGCTGGGGGAGGCACGAATGACGGTGCGTCTCCTCCAGGTTCTCACGCCGCTCCACCTCGGCGAGGGTGCGCAGATCGGTGCGGTCGATCTGCCGGTGGCTCGCGAACGCCACACCGACTGGCCCTTCGTGCCGGGAGCTTCGCTCAAAGGCGCCCTACGGGCGCACGCTCGTCGAGACGGCCGCTCCGACGAGGACATCCATCGCGTGTTCGGCGCTGAGTCCGGCAAGACGCCCCTGTTCCGCGGCGCGACGAGCTTTGGCGATGGCGTGCTGTTGGCAATTCCCGCGCGGACCTTCACGAGCACCTTCGCTCTGCTCGCGAGTCCGCTCACGCTGGGGCGCTTCGCCCGCCAGGTCTCAAGCGCGCCCGAGATCCCCACTCCGTCCAGCGCGGAGAGCGTTCTCGTCGGGAGCACCTTCGATTTGAAGGTGCAGGGCAAGGAACTCGCCGTGATCGAGGACTTGTGCTTCATCCAGGAGAGCAGCGCGCAACTCGACGCATGGGCCGCCTTTCTTCGCGAGGGATGGATCGGCGACGAGGCGCCGCTCGAGCACCTCGCGGTCGTTCACGACGACGTGTTCGCTCACGCCGCACGCGCATGGCTCCCCGTCCGCACGCGCAACGCCATCGACGCCGCGACCGGCGTGGTGGACGAGTACAAGCTCTTCAGCGTCGAGTACGTGGCTCCCGAGGCCTTGTTCTGGACACTCGTCGATGGAGAGGACGCGGTCCTGCCCCTCTCCGGTGACGCGTTCGCGCTCGGCGGCCACAACAGCACGGGTTCTGGGCGCGTGACACTTTGGAAGGAGAGAGCATGAACGCTCAGGATCTGCGTGACGCCGAAACCTTGTGGCGAGATCTCAGACAGGACGAGGCGAGGCGGGTCGGAAGGACCGTTCTGGCGTCCCAGATCCGGACGACGGGTCTCGAATCCACGTTGCGATGGCTCGAAACGAAGTCCCCTCCGCTACACGACGCCCTCTGTGATGTTCTTAGCATTCCCAGAGACCGCCAAGAACGTGGTAGACGCGCCAACTTAAGGGTGATGTTCGACAGCCGCCGTGCGCTGGCCCTCGCCGATGCGCTCCACCTCATCGCGCGCGCAAACGCAAGATAGGAGACCACAGTGCCGCTCGCTCAAGACCTCATCGGACAGAACGTTGGCAGCAATCCCTGCCTCGCGCTCGCGAAGCTCGCCCCACCTCTGAAGGGCCCCGATTGGTCGGCCCACCTCCGGCGCATCGTCGATGCATCGGTGCGCACACCGTCGGGCTATGACCGTTTCTTCGACCGCCTCCGCGCCCGCACGGCAGCGGGCCCCGCGTACCGGCGCGTGTTGCTAGTGACTTCACTCGCTCCAGTGATCTGCGGCATGGGCGAGCGCACCCCGGGAGAGAACGGGTTGACGCTGCACCCGGTGTACGGAGTGCCTCTTCTACCGGGTACGTCGCTCAAGGGGATCCTGCGGGCTTGGGTGCTCTCGCAGACCTGGGGCGCCGACTGGCAGGAGCGCGGCGTGCACTTCCGCGCCATGTTCGGCCAGGGAGGACATGACGGCGCTGCGGCGGTCGTCGACATTCTCGACGCCCTCCCAGTCCCAGGTACAGCGATGTTCACCTTGGACGTCCTGACGCCACACCACGCGGACTACTACCAGGGCATAGGCGCCCCGCTCGGATGGGAGGGGCCGAACCCGGTTCAGTTCCTCGCTGCGGCCAAAGACGTTCGCTATCGTGTCGTGGTCGAAGGCGACCCTGAATGGGTGGGCAAGGCGACCGACTGGCTTGGACTCGCCTTGGCCGAGCGCGGCGTCGGCGCGAAGTCGCGAGCGGGCTACGGCCGCTTCGAGTGCGAGCTGCTCGCGGCGGATCACCCCGATGAACGTAACGCAGCCCAGCGCAACGCTGCGGCACGTCGGACGAAAGCGGACCAGGTCGTTGCCAACCTTGAGAGACTCTCGAAGGAGGAGCTGAACGGCGACATCGAAAAGTGGTTGCTAGGCGAAGACGTCACGGGGCGCATGCGTGCGGTACTCTCCGCTGCTTCCGACGCCACCACAAAGGAGCATCTGGACGTCGTTCAAGCGTTCGGCGTGAAGTTCGAGCTGCGCGATGCCTGGTTGAACCGCTTGAAGAACAAGAAGGCGAACGAGCAGAAGAAGGCTCGGGCACAGGCCCTCATCGAGGCATGGGACAAGCTGTTTCCCGAAGGAGGGCGGAAGTGAGCAGCTCGACCCTGTTGATCTGCACCGTGGGTGGCATTCCGGAGCCGATCGTCGCGGCGCTCAAGCAGTGGCGCCCCGTGCGCGTCAGATTCGTTCATTCTCCTGGCACCAAGGGAAAGGTGGCTGAGATCGTTCCCAAGGCGCGCGAGGAGGGCGTCGACCTCGACGCTGGGCGGTACGACCTGCTCGAGCTCCCGGACGAACAGGATTTTACAAGTTGCGTAGAACACCTCCGAGGGCTTACGGGCGAGGTGTGGGCGTGGGCAGCTCGCGGCGACGGCTGCCAGGTCGTGGTGGACATCACGGGTGGCACGAAGTGCATGACCGCAGCCATGGCCATTCAGGCGAGTCACTGGCCGTGCTTGTTCTCTTACGTCGGCGGCAAAGAGCGGACGAAAGACGGAGTGGGTATCGTGGTCTCCGGCTCGGAGATCGTCCGTCACGCACAGAACCCGTGGGATGCACTCGGCCACCAAGCAGTGGACGACTTCGTCGTGCTGTTCGACCAGCACGCTTACGTATCGGCGGCGAACGTCGCTTCCGCTGCGATGCGGCTTGTGAGCCGCCCTGACCGCAAGCGCGAGCTGTCGTCCCTCGAGCAGCTCGCGAAGGCGCTCGATGCGTGGGACCGCTTCGATCACACAACTGGGAAGAACCTGCTCGAGAACGTCAACAAGTCGGCGAACGATTTGCGTGCCGCGCTCGGCCCCACGAGGGGCGATCGAGTCCTCGCAGGCTCTGCTCAGCTTGTGACGCATCTCGGGCAACTGGGGCAGGCGCAGCCTCCAAGTCGTCATCACGTGCTCGACCTTCTGGCGAACGCGAAACGTCGCAAGGACGAAGGGCGCTTCGACGATGCTGTCGCACGGCTCTACCGCGCCATCGAGGCCATCGCGCAGGTAGCGCTCACGGAAGGTCATGACGTTCAGACTACCGAGAAGGTCCCGCTGGAGAAGATCCCTGAATCACTGCGAACGACGTGGGCGGCGCGCGCGAACGATGGTGTTCTCGCGCTCGGCCTCCAAGACGACTACGCGCTCCTCGCAGCTCTCAACGATCCGGTCGGCACAAAGTTCCAGGACGGTGGGTTGAGCGGGATCAAGTCGCCCCTTAACGTGCGCAATCGGTCGATCCTCGCCCACGGCTTCGAGCGCGTGACGGACGGCGTCTTCGACAAGCTGTGGACCTCCGCGCTCTCCCTCGCGAACGTCGATATCTCGAAACTACCTTCCTTTCCAGTGCTCACAGAGAGAGCAGGTCATGATTGTTGAGCGCCTATTGCTCGTCTCGACCTGCGCAACAAGCCTGCTCACGAATGGAGCGAGCGCGGAGGATCGCGCCTGGTTGACGAAGGTCGCCAACCGTGTGGGCGTGGGTGCGGCGCTTCCAGGATAGGATCGTCATCATGGAGCAATGGTGCGAGACCCAGGAACCCGTGCTCAATCTCCCTGTCTGGCGGCAGCCCGATAGCTCTCGGTTCAATTCCCTCGGATCAGGAGGAAGTGGGCCCGGTGCACAATGCATTGACGGGTCCCAAAGTCATCGGGTTGTGGAGCCAAACCGCCTAGGAACCGAGGGCGTGAGGCAAGGCCGCCACGCGGAGAGGTGTTCGACCTCAAGCGCTGCGCGAGATCGTCATCAACGCCGTAATCCACCGCGACCTTAGCAATCCGAGTTCGTACGTCGCCATCGCCGTCTTCGACGACCGCATCGAGATCCACAGCATTGGCGACTTCCCAACCGGAATTCGCGCCGAGTTGCTCAGGCAGGAGCACCGGTCCATCCCGCGTAACCCCCTCATCGCGGGCGCGTTTCACCGCACGGGTGCTATCGAGGTCTGGGGTCGAGGCACCAACCGGGTCATCGAGGCCTGCCGCGCGTACAGCATCGCAGAGCCAACCTTCATCGAGGGCTCGGGCGCCGTCACCGTGACGTTCAAGGCCGAGGTTGTCGCCGGCGGCGGGGACTTGGTGCCTGGGGGGCACCAAGTTGGCACCAAGTTGGCACTAAGTCCGTACCAAGTCCAAGTGCTGGAAATTGCAGACGTGCCCCGCGCGCTTGCCGAACTCATGGCCCCGTCGGGCCGGACCGACCGCACCAAGTTCCGAGACCAAGTCGTCGCGCCCCTGCTGGAGGCAGGGCTGCTCGAGATGACCATCCCGGACAAGCCGCGGAGTCCGAAGCAGCGGTACCGAACCACGGAGGTTGGGCGCGCCGTCCTCTCGACCTCGAGCGCCCTCCAAAAATGACCCACTTCTGCTCTCGAGAAGTGACCCAGGGCCTGTGACCTGAGGGGCTGGTGCCCGTCGAGGCGTGGACGCCCGATGCGGGAGGGCGTGACCCTACGCCAGCGCCCATGTTCGAACTGCCGAAGGTGGAGCTTCCCCGATCCCGCGCGGTACCTTTGCTCACCCCCCGTCGCCCACCACCTCCGGCACCAGTGATTCGATGCTGAGCGCATAGAGGCGGTGGTTCCCGAGGACGTGCAAGGTCGCGCCTTGTCCCCGTGCTTGGTCGCACGGGAGCGGCTGCCCAGCCTCGTCCAGCAAGGCGAAGCTTCGAATGAGCTGAGCCTGGTTCTTGTGCCCGCCCTCCCAGAGGAAGTAGAGCGCACATCGTGCCGAGGGATGTTCACTCGACACCAGTAACGCGTGGTTGCCGCCAACGGCCAAGGCATTGGCAGGGCCGAAGTGCAGATCCCAGAAACAACTGCCGGCGCCGAGCACGTCCCGGCATAGTTCGAATTCGCTGTAGCAGTAGGACCAGAGCTCGGTCTCCGACACGAGATTGGCGGCAGAACAGTCCGCACTCATCGTTTCGGAGCTCGCCCTCGCGCCGTATTGGGGGAAAAGGCCTCTCGGATCCCACGCCAGAACCACACCAGAACCGACAACGGAGCAGGTGTGGTTGGTGTCTACGGTCGAGCAGTCCGAGTAGGTGGCCCAGATGAGGCCTCTTGGAGTGGTGTGAATGGAAACGATCCAGCTTCCCAAGTTCATCGACGAACGAAAGTTCCCTTCTCGATCGTAGAATCTCGCGTTCGGCTCTCCATCCTGGCAGAAAGGGCTCACCAGGAGCAGCCCGTCATCGTAGGGCTGAACGAGACGAACGTCGTTGGGCTCATCCTCCACGACCGTTTCGGCCTCAACGATGCCGTCCCGCAGTCGAAGCACGCGAAACGACGTGGGTTGCCGAAGTGTGGCACCGGGCTCGCCGACGACGTCTAGGCGCAGTGGGGCGATGTCCTCGCGGGCGAAGGCCAGATAGACACAGCCATCCAGCGCCGGCGAGAAGGCGACGAGTCGCTCGGGCGGCCCGAATGCATGCAGGTCAACGGAGGGGGTGACGGTGAGTGCGTCCATGAAGTGGAGAGTGCGCGTGGGCTGATGCCCAGAAGACGAGCTGTTTCCCGTTGTCCATGCAGGGAGAGCGCCTCCTCGACCAATCGCCGCGTCTCCGGCTTTGGCGGGAAGAACACCCTGGGGCCCGACCGTGAGCTCACGGTTCACCGTGGTTGTTATCGAGTGCGAGTCCACGGATCGGCCTGCGGCGCATCAGAGTTCTTCTTTGCCATCCTTGGCTCCGATCCGGATTATCCCTGAATAGGGAGGCGCGTCACCGTTGACTTTGAGTCAGCAACCGTGCCCGCCCTCACAAGTCTGTAGAATCCCACGCTTGCACTTCACCACGCCACCACCATAGCTCCCGTCCTCCCCCAATTCGCCGCGTTTGGCCGGGTCGCTGTTGCGCTGCAACCGGCCGATTGGTTCGCTGCTTCTCTCAAATCAGGTCTTCACCCCGCAGGCCAAGTTGCAGTTCCAGCCGGACATCGCATCGAGCCCATGCGGAAGCTCACTGGTCGAACGTGCCATCGTTGGGATGATGAATCGTGAAGGCGCGGCAGGTTCGTGGCTTCTCCCATCCGATGGATGGGACGACGGTGGACTCGCGTGGACGGGTCAGCGGCACGTCGCACTGCGCCAACCATCTGCGTCACGAAGCCAATCGAGCGCTCGATTGGTACAATGTGAACTCGTACTCTGGAGCGATCCCGAGCGAGAAACCACTCGCGTTCGGCGAGCCTCAGCTGGTCGATTGTCGGATCCGATGGGAGGCTGCCGAGTTCTATGGATTGACCGCGAGCGAATCACCCGAGATCGAGGCTCCGGAAGTCGTTTCGGAGGAACCCCCTGAGTTCGAGCCTGACACCGTCTTCGTCCATTGGCTCAGAGTTGGAGCTTCTCCGACGAAATCCAAGCCGGTCCCAACACGCTCACGAATGGCCACGTGGCATGGTTCAAGGAGGTGGGGAAGTCGCGCCAAGACACGAGCCGACTCGAATGGGGAGGGGTAGCTCCCGTTCCCGCGCCGATGTGGACCCCCAAGAGGCAGATTGGGGACCGGTGTCCAGGTGGCCACCGACCCACTCCTCGGCACCGTCCCGGTCACGCCCTTGCTTGCGCGCAGCCATAGTCCCGGCCGGACCCCACCAAGCAACGCTGGCCCTGCGCCTCCACCAGCAATTCAACGGATGAGCTCTCGCAGCAGCCACGGCCTATCGGTCGGCTAGTTGGGGGTCCTATTGCATTATTCAGACATTCACCCCATGGGTGAATTGACTGTCGCGTCAGGCGCGGTTGAGTGCCAAGGTTGGATGGAGTGAGGGTCCGGTTCGTCAACAAGAAGCTCCTGGCCCTCTACGAGACAGAGGCCGGCGCGCGGAATACCCCGGCGCCGTAGTTGCTGCGTTTTTCGAGGTCATCGAAGCCATCCGTGCGGCGAAGGACGAGCGCGATCTCTACGCTCTCAAGTCACTTCACCTCGAGGCCCTCAAGGGCGACCGCGCTGACCAGCGCTCGGTCCGGTTGAACAAGCAGTTCGTCTCATACTTCGGATCGAGACGGACCCATCTGGCAACATCATCCTCGTGATCGAGCTCGAGGACTACCATCGTTGAGGATTCAGAGGCTCCCGTGGACGACAATCTCGTGCCTGCTCGCGCGGTCCCTCCCGGCCGCATTCTTCGTCGAGAGCTTGCGGCTCGCGGCTGGTCCCAGAAGGATCTCGCAGAGATCTTGGGGCGTCCCGCCCAGGCCATCACCGAGATTGTGAAGGGAACCAAGCAGATCACTCCCGAAACCGCGGTTGCTCTCAGCTGGGCCTTCGACACCTCACCGGAGTTCTGGTCCAACCTCGAAGCGAACTTTCGCCTGGCGCTGGCGCGGCAGGTTCCTACGGAGGAGATATCGAGGAGGGCGCGGCTCTATGCGTGGTTACCGTTCCGAGAGGTGAAGAAGCGCGGCTGGCTCTCCACCGCTTCCTCGAAACTCGAAGACCTCGAACGTGCTGCGTGTGAGTTTCTTGGTGTGTCCGAGGTCGGGGCTGAACCCAAGTTGGTGGTCAGTCTTCGTCACTCGCGACAGAATGAACCGGAACGTTCGTCTCAGCGTGCTTGGGTGCGCCGCGTCGAACAGCTTGTCGCCCTGCAGCAGGTAGGCGCGTACAGTAGAGAGCGGCTGAGCGAAGCCATGGTGCGCCTGGTGGCCGAGGCTCGTACGGCCGACGGCGTGGGACAAGTTCCCGTCATCCTGAAGGAGCTGGGCGTGCGATTCGTTGTCGTTCCGCATCTCCCGCGAACCAAGCTGGATGGGGCGGCCGCGTTCACCAGCGCCGGACCAGTGGTGGCCTTGACGATGCGCTTCGATCGGATCGACTACTTCTGGTTCACGCTGCTTCATGAGCTCGCTCACTTGGTGCTCGAGCATCGCGGTGGACATCTGGATGGCGAGACGGAAGACGATGGGGTGGACGCTGAGGAGGCCGCGGCCAATGAGTTGGCCGAAGGACTGCTTCTCTCCGAGCAGGCGGTTCGACAGTTTGCGGCGCGGTGCCCCGGGATCCCGTCCAGGTCAGCCCTCGAGGCTTTTGCCGAAGAGCACCACGTGCACCCGGGAATAGTCGCGGGGCGACTTCAGCACCTTGGGCTCGTGCCCTTCAGTCACTTCCGTCCTCTGCTCGTGAAGGTCGCGGCACAGTTGAAGCCGTGGACGGACCGGGAGTGAGTGTTTGGATGCCGAGGCCTGGTTGGCCTGTGCTGAGCGCCTGGTCCGTTCCCTTGGACCGTGTGCGAGCTGGTCTCACCTACGCAGCACAGGTGGCGGCGCTTCGTGCGCACAACGGCGAGCGATACCGCCGAGTGTTCGGCGAGTCAGGCCGACCCAGGCCTTGACGCATCCGAAACACGAAAGAGAGCCGGGAGGAACTATCCGCCATCATCGAGGCGTGGGGGGAGGCGAAGCAGGTCGAGGAGTTCTTCGACGACGTCCAGTGCCGCGCAGCCGAGCTGAACGCCGACGCGAGGGAGGAGGTCCTGAACCGGCTCAAGCGCGCCCGCTCGCTACTGGAGGAGCCGGACGCGTTGCAGGGACTCCGCGTTTGGCGGACGCCGGAGGAGAGGTAGGCAGGCACTGGGGGGTGCAGTAATTTCGAGATGGCGCTCAGGTCTCCCGCACGGAAGCACCTCGACTCGCAAGCCGCCTGTCAGTCCCAGCCATACCAGGCGTCGCGAAGTGCTCCGACGTCGAAACGGGTGAACTGTCGTTCACTGCTGAGGAACCCCCGTAGTGCGGCACGATCATCCTCGGTTGCGCTGCCGCGACCGTCACGCGTAACGAACCCGCCGAAGTTGTCGTCGCCCCCGACTCCGCCACCGAACAAAAGGGATCTGGTCTCGATGATACCAATGAGCCGATCGACAAAGGCGTTGATGTCGTCGTTGGAAACCCCCGGTTGCAGGGCGCCGCTCAACTCGAAGCCTAACTCTCGGAACTCCCCCAGGTGCTTCTTCTTTCGGAGCCGCTTCTTCACGCGAGGTTCCCCGCAACCCACTGACGGATCGTCGAGCACGCCTCGGTGAGAGGGATCCGAGGTCCCCAGAACATAGAGGAGATCCGGGCGAGTGCTCGGTCCACCGCCGCTCGCCTCTCACCATCGCTGAGCAAGAGGGCGGGCTCGTCGGGGCTTGGCATCGCCGCGATGTCCTTCTCGCTCAGCATTTCCTCTGCCAGGGCCCGCGGCGACTGCTCAACCGCAGGCAGACGATCGAATGACCGGATGATGCGAGCCGCGTCTTCGTAGTGGCGCGCGAAGCCATCAGGCTCAAGCTGCTCGCGAGCATATCTGCGAGAGAGGGCATCGAGCTTTTCGAGGAGGGTGACGAGTGGGTGAACGCAGCGCACCGCTGCGGGGCGGTTGTCGGCATAGTCCTTGAGTTGTCCACTACGTTCCAGGAAGTTGTGTACGAACGAAGTGAGAGGCCGTTCGACGTAGGAAACCACACGCGCGCGCCCGATCTCGAACAACACGTATGGCCTCATTGCCTCTGCGAGTTGGTCGAGCAGAACCCCTGGGTAGTGGCCAACGAGGTTGATGCTGCGTGCGTACTTGTCCTGCGGCTTCTGATCGAGTTCGACCGTCACCCCAGGGATGAGAAACGCGGCTGGAAGTGCTTCATGGAATGCACGCCGGGTCGCCACTGGCCCCTTGTTGGCACTCGTCCAGTTCGTGACTGGAGGAAGCCCGGGGGCTGAGCCCTGCTGCACCATGAGATCGAGGTCTTCAGAGAAGCGCTCGATGACCCCGTAGCCTTTCGATAGGCTGGTGCCTCCCTTGAACCAGAGATCGAGCCCGGTTTGGTGCAGGGCCCACATGCAGTGAGTGACCCAGTAGTCTTTCTCAATGAGCGCGGGCGCGATGCGCGTCTCCTCCGTCACGAGCGTAAGTAGTTGAGGGAAGTCGCGATCGTCGTGGATGAAGTTCATGTCGCTGCCCGTGCCTCCGCGACGCAGTGTTCAATGATCGCGGCGACCGACTTGGTTCCGTACCTGGCCGCCATCTCGCGCAGCGCCGCAATGCTCCAGCGCCCAAGCCGCAACGTGGCGACGAGATTCGTCTGCAGTTCGCTCGGGGCAACACCCGCCATGTCGTGGTGCTTGAGGAGATCCACCACGAACCACTCGGGTGCTGGCTGGTTTGGGAAGTAGACTCGGCGCAGAACGAACAGGCGTCCCGCTAGAGTGAAGTTGCCGGTACGGCGCGTGTTGTAGACCAGCGTCGACGCGAACAGGGCAGTCGAGCCAAGGCCGAGGGGGTTCCAACGCGGTGGCCCCGAGATGAGGAAGGGCTCGTCATCGAGGAAGGCTCGCAGGAGCACCTCGTCGGAGACGGGGGCTGGGCCAAACTTGGAGGGCACTGGGGTGTAGTACAGGCCGTGCGCTGCCTCGCGAAGTCGTCCCTCGCGCACGAGGCGCTGGGCCAACCGGGCCGGGTTTCTGCCCCAGGCCGAGAAGTCTCGCGTGCGGTACGCACGACCGGCGGTCAGTTCAGGCTGTGCAGGTGCAGTCACGATTCGGCTCCGTCTATTATCTACCGTAGAAAAGATACGGTGCCGAGCGGGGCTTGGCAAGTCCGACTCCTGGAAGCACTGCGACAAGTGCTGGAACTCTCAGGGAAACCTCGCCGTCGGGGGAGTAACCAATGGTTAGGTTGGACTCCGCCTTCTCGGGGCCATGCCGTTAACTCTCCGATGCTCTCCCTCCTCGCCCGGTCCCTTGAGTTTGGCTTTTATGCCGAGCGCACCGTTATGCGGAGCCAGGAGCGATGGATGGCTGCCCCGGAACACGACGATGCCGGAGGCGGCGCGGCTGTACCGGGAGAGCATCGCCCCGAAGGCACAGCTCGACGCCCTCGAGAGGCGCCTCGCGGTGGAGGAGCGGGCCGCCAACAAGCCCGCCTGTCGCTGGCCACCTAGATCCGTAGAAGTGGCGCTCCAGGATCGGAACCAGATCGGCATGGACGTGACCCTGGAGGCGCTGCGGCTCTGGCGTGAGCTCCGCAAGAAGGAGTTCGAGTTCCTCCTGAAGTACGCCCGCATGCGCCACGTCGAGCAGACGATGCGCCCCTACCTGGAGGCTTCGCTGTGACCGTCAAGAACGTCTCGAACCTCGCGGCGTCGGTGCAGGCGCGTCTCCAGAATCGCGCGCGCGGTCCGTTTCGCTGGTCTGCTCGGCAAGGCGCGTCACGATGCAGCTCGATGTCGGGTTCGGCGCGGTGGAGAATAGGGCGGGAATGAGGCGGAATAGGGCGATCGCATCTCGTCCTTTTCGGTCCGAGGGCTCGGGAGGCGCCCCATGACCCGCAAGAAGCAGCCGCTCGAGGTCTCCATCGTGAGCTCCTCGGCGGTCGAGTACCTGACCTTCATCGCCGCGACGGGCTTGCAGCAGCAGACTGTCGAGATGCGCTACGAGGACGAGAACATCTGGCTGTCGCAAAAGATGATGGCGACGCTCTACGACGTGACGGTCCCGGCCATCAACCAGCACCAGAAGCGCATTTTCGCCGACCGGGAGCTCGGCCCGGACGCAGTTATGAAGCAGCTCTGAACAACTGCCGCCGACGGGAAAACCTACGAAGTCAAGCACTGCAGCCTGCAGGCCATCATCGCCGTCGGCTTCAAGATCGAGAACGAGCGGGCGGTACAGTTCCGCAAGTGGGCCACGCAGGTCGTGAAGGACTACACGATCCAAGGGTGGGTGATGGACGTCGACCGCCTGAAGTCGGGCGGCAGCGTGCTCACCCAGGAGTTCTTCGACAGGCAGCTCGAAAAGGTCCGAGGGAGCCGTCTCTCGGAGGGTAAGTTCTACCAGAAGCTCACCGACATCTACGCGACGGCCGCATCGCGACCGCTAAGGGTGAGGCTGAAGATGACCTCGACACGCGCGCCCTCGCCATATTCCCGCAATCACATCACACGAGCGCGCCTTCGGCGAGGACCGATGCACCCCCTATGTCGATTTCGCCATCCGATTTCGGTTGTCGTATGCACTACAGGGCCGTGATGCATCGAAAGCCTCCTGTCCATCGCCTTCGGATTCTCGGTATCGGGACCACCATGCTCGCCGCTCAGCTCGTTGCCTGTGCGGACGCCCCTGAGGGCGGAGGGGAACCAGCGACCGGGGGGGGATCGGGCGGCGGCACCGCCTCCGGAGGTGCGGTCACGGGCGGCGCCGGGGTCACCGGCGGAGCCTCGCCCACGGGTGGCGCGCCCACGGGAGGGGCGGAATCCGGAGGGGGCGGCACTGGAGGCGCGGTGGGCACTGGAGGTGCGGTGGGCACTGGAGGCGCGGTGGGCAC
>CAYNEY010000104.1:0-3275 GCA_964396375.1 uncultured Polyangiaceae bacterium
TGGAAATTGGCCCGGAAGGATGGGGCACCACGGCTAGATAGTAAGTAAAATCGATAATTTGAGTCCAATTGGGCCGACCGTGAAGACAGTGATGAGATTCTGGATTCCAACACAGCTCATTCGAACTTGTTGTGCGGTTCCTGCCCGCGGTCCCTCTGGAGCGGCTGTGCTAGAAGCGCTCCACCTTGTTCGACGCACTCATCAAAGGATTCCGCGAGGCTCAGAACCGTCTCTCCGGGCTCACGGAGCTCACGGCGCAGAACATTCAACCCGCCCTTGCCGAGGTCCGAAAATCTCTCCTCGAGGCAGACGTCGAGCTCGGCGTGGTCCGACGCCTGCTCGCGCGGATCGAGCACGAGGCTGTTGGTCAGACCGTGCAGACCAGGATCCGTCACGGGGGTGAGACGCACCGCATCGGTGCGGGTGAGCAGTTCATCAAGCTCTGTCACGACGAACTTGTGGCGCTCATGCACACTGAGCGCGAGCCACTCTTGTTCGACGAGAAGGGTATCACCTCGATCGTGATGGTGGGCCTCCAGGGTTCGGGCAAGACCACGACTGCTGCCAAGTTGGCGCGCTACCTGACACGCGAAGGCAAACGGCCAATGCTGGTTGCAGCCGACATGCAACGGCCGGCCGCGGTGGAGCAGCTCAAGATCCTCGGCGAACAGATTGAGGTTCCGGTTTTCAACTTGCCGGGCCAGACCCCACTCGAGATATGCCGCGCGGCTCGTGCCGAAGCGCGTCGGCTGAGTTGTGATGTTGTGGTGTTTGACACTGCTGGTCGTCTCGCGATCGACGAGACGCTGATGACCGAGCTTGGGGATATCAAAGCCGCGCTCTCGCCGCAGAATATTCTGCTCGTGATCGACGCGATGATCGGGCAAGACGCGGTGAAGACGGCGCGTTCGTTCAACGAGCGGCTCGGGATTACCGGCGTGGTCTTGACCAAGCTGGATGGTGATGCCCGAGGCGGTGCTGCCCTCTCGGTCAAGGAAGTCACCGGAGCGCCGCTGGTGTTCGTGGGCATGGGCGAGACGACTGATCGGCTCGAACTGTTCCGCGCTGAAGGGATGGCAGGGCGAATCCTCGGCATGGGAGATGTCGTTGGATTGATGCGCGACTTCGAGCAGGTCGTGGATCAGAAGAAGGCCGAAGAAGACGCGATGCGTCTGATGTCCGGTCAGTTCACGCTGGATGACTTCTTGAGTCAGCTCCAGATGATTCAGAAGATGGGCTCGCTGAAGGATCTGATGGATAAGATCCCCGGACTTTCGGGGATGATCCCGCCCGGGGTCAACGTCGACGAGAAGGAGTTCGAGAAGCTGACCTGTATCATCCAGTCGATGACCAGGGCCGAGAAGCGAGACCCGCATCTCTTGGTCCGTGAACCGTCGCGAACGACGCGGGTAGCGCGTGGTTCTGGCAGCACGGATTTGGCTGTTCAGGAGCTGATTCAGAAGTTTCTGTACATGCAGCAGATGATGAGTGGCATGGGCCAGAACCTCGGTCTGCTTGGTCGATTGCCTGGGATGCAGGGGCTGGCTGCCGCGCGCCACCTGCGCCGCGCAGCAGCCAAAGCCGGCGGGCAGTTCCCTGGGATGCCCGGGATGCCTGGCATGGGGATGCCTGGTATGGGGATGCCTGGTATGGGGATGCCTGGTATGGGGATGCCTGGTATGGGGATGCCTGGTATGGGTGGAGTGGGAGCCGAGGGGCCCCGGATGCCGAAGCTCAGCGCAGCCGAGCGGAACGCGAAGAAGAATCAGCGCAAGCGTGAGCGGGACGCGCGTAAGAAGACTAAGAAGAAGTGAGCGAGTCTGAGCGCGGTGCGTGCTCGGTCACTGCTGGGAGTGACAACAGAAATCCCTGTCGGTGACGAGCGATCGGGGGCTGTCGATCCTGCGGCAGACACTCCTTACGACCCGCCATGTGGTGGCGGGGCAACGGAGAGAGTGACGCGGGAGCACAAGAGATCAACCCGAGAAAAGCATGTGCTCCAACTCGGTGACGAAGCAGCGCGTGCGTTCGTTGGAGATGCTCGCCGCGATCGACGATAGACCACTGAAGTCAATTGTGGCCAATTCGTCGATCGTAAGACCGCAAGCGCGCAACGGATCCTGATGTGCGACGGTTTGCCAACTCAGACCTGGTGTGAGGTATACGAGGTCGCAGAGGGCGCGTAGAGGTGTCGCAACGAGAATCGGAATGCGGAAGCCTTGGGGACGCTGGGAGCCTGATAGCCATTTGATCTCGACACCCGGCCGGAGCTGTGTCCCAGCGAGTGACGACGTGGCGCAAGGGGCAGCAGCACGGGCGTTGGGAACACGGGCGTTGGGAACACGGCGGAAGAGCAGCGTTCCGAGTGGTGTCGTGTAGCGTCGAGCTCGGGTTGGGATAGCGAACCAGAGTTCCGCGTTCGACGTCTCGATGATGCCGTGGAGTATCAGGGCCGAGGGCCCCGTCACGTAGGATTCAAGGCCGAGCATTTCGGAGACACGGCTGCAGAGGACCACCCGACGATGGAAGGGCAGAGGCAGGTCTTTGCGTCGCGAAAACGGAGGCTTGAGCCAATAGATCCCGGAGGTCACCCGGGCTACCTCTCCGGCTTCTATTGCGCGGTGGATGAGAAGCCTCCGTGCGCCGTTGGATTTGTCGGGGAATGCGGCGCACACGTCGTGCCAGTCGAAGAGTGCGCCCTGCTCGATCCACGACGCCAGACCTCCATCGATACGGACGTGCTCGGCCGCTCCCACGTGTGACGGCGAAGGTGCGTTCGATGGCGAAGGTGCGTTCGATGGCGAAGGTGCGCTGGCCGAACAGCCCAATTCCAGCTGGGAGGCAACCCATTCCAACACGCGCTCAACGAGCGGCTGCATGTATGAAACTTACGAACATCGTAACTTTGAGGTCAATAAATATGAAACAGAAACTCCATGGCCAATAAATAAGCTCAATAGTAACAAATGCTTGCGACCATTGAGGGAGAGGTGTAGCGCCACATGCCTTCATCCTACCGGCACCAGGGAACAGCCCCGAATCCTCGATTCGCGCGTGCTAAGCACGAAAATCGTAAGTTTGATACAACATCATGCGGGACGTATGACTCGTAATATATTGAACTTGCATTAGTTTCTTCGTCAGAACGCGCTGCCGCTCACTTCGATCCATCCCGCGTGCGCGAACACCACCACCGTCGCTCTACAAGCAAGGGGTCGCTGGTCGCTGGTCGCTGGTCGCTGGTCGCTGGTCGCTGGTCGCTGGTCGCTGGTCGC
>CAYNEY010000104.1:3375-3527 GCA_964396375.1 uncultured Polyangiaceae bacterium
TGGTCGGCTACCTTGTGCTTCCAACGAAGAATGGTGCTCACCGCACTCTCACGATGACCCGGCTCACTGACGTTGGCGTTGTGCGAGTGCGCTGAACCCGTGATGGAGCCGCGCGGTGACTTGAAGAGCCGTGATGGAGCCGCGCGGTGACT
>CAYNEY010000104.1:3627-5672 GCA_964396375.1 uncultured Polyangiaceae bacterium
CCGTGATGGAGCCGCGCGGTGACTTGAAGAGCCGTGATGGAGCCGCGCGGTGACTTGAAGAGCCGTGATGGAGCCGCGCGGTGACTTGAAGAGCCGTGATGGAGCCGCGCGGTGACTTGAAGAGCCGTGATGGAGCCGCGCGGTGACTCGATTACCCTTGTTTGAGGTCGAGCAAGCGACGATAGAAGGTGCGTCGATGCTGTCCAGTGAGCCCAGTGCTGTCAAGGAGTTCACGGACGCTTCGCCCATCGGTGAGTTCCCGTCGAATATCGTCGTCTGTCATCGGTGCGGTAAACTCGTCTGCGTGAGTTTGGGGAGGGTGCCAGGTGCCGAGTACCACAACCACCTCGCCGCGCTCGACGATGTCGAGCTTCCCGAGTTCCGCGAGTGTTCCCGCGAGGACCTCCTCGTGTAGCTTGGTGAGTTCACGGCACACTACCGCCGAGCGCTCGGGATGGGCAGACGCGAGGTCGTCGAGTGTGTTGCGGAGGCGATTCGGAGACTCAAAGAGAACAACGGGATCGCCGCAGGCAGTGATCCGAGCCAGGGCGTCTCGCCGCCGTCGCCCCTGTCGTGGCAGAAAACCAAGGAACAGAAAGGGACCCTCGACGAGTCCGGAGGCCGCGATGGCCATTGTGAGAGCGCTGGGACCCGGAATCACCACGACAGGGAGCCCGCGTCGTCTCGCTTCAGCTACCAACTGTGCTCCTGGATCGCTCACTGCTGGCATGCCCGCGTCGGTTACCAACGCAACCGAGGCACCCGCCTCGATGTGGGCGAGCACACCGAAGAGCCTGCGTGACTCGACGTGGGCCTCGATGCAATCGAGTGGCTTACCGGAGATCCCGAGGTGTGACAGTAACCGGCGCGTGTGTCGGGTGTCTTCAGCCGCGATTCGGTCGACGGAGCGGAGCGTCTGGACAGCACGTTGCGTGATATCGGCGAGGTTGCCGATCGGTGTGCCGACCACGAACAGTGTGCCTCCATCCTGGTCAAAGGGTGCTCCTTCCTCGCTCGGTGCAGGACCGGGTCTGGCAGGCGCCGAGGGCTCTCTCGGATCACTGTTCGATGATGACGGCATCGCCGAGACTCCCCGCGAGGTAGGTCCGCAGCTTGCCTGCCAGCCGCGCCTCGAGCTGTCGCACGCGTTCCCGCGAGACACCAAACTCCTGTCCCAGTTCTTGGAGTGTCTTCGGCTCCTCGGCGACCAACCGCTGCTCGAAGATGATCAACTCCTTGCCGCCGAGATCCTTCTTGAACTCCTCGAGCCGTTGCCGGACCATGTCCTGCAGTTCCGCGCCCTCCATCAGGCTGTCCGGACCGAGGCCGGCCGCCGGCAAGAGTTCCATGCGCGTCGTTGTCCGACCCTCATGGTCACCCACGGTGGCGTCCAGAGACGCGTCGTGAGAGGCAAGCCGTCGGTCCATCTCCACCACGTCTCGCTCCTCGACTCCCAGTCGATGTGCGATCTCCCCGTGTGTGGGCTCGATGCCCATGGCCGTGAGCCGGGCCTTCTCCCGGTTCAGATTGAAGAAGAGCTTACGCTGTGCTTGCGTGGTCCCAAGCTTCACGAGCCGCCAGTTGTTGAGGATGTAGCGCAACATGTACGCGCGGATCCACCATGCTGCGTAGCTCGACAGCTTCACACCACGATAGGGATCGAAGCGCTTCACGGCTTGCATCAAGCCGATGTTGCCCTCCTGGATCAGGTCCATCACATTGCGGCACGCGCGCCGATACTCGTAGGCGAGTTTGACGACCAGCCGCAGGTTGGCAGTGACGAGTTTGGCTGCCAGCTTCACGTCGCCGGTGCGGTGATACTCATCGGTCAGCTTCTTTTCCTCCGCGGGTGTGAGGAGCGGATGCCGTTGGATCTGCTGCATGTAGATCTGCAACGGATCGAGGCGCGCGAGAGCATGCGTGGATGCTGGAGCGCGCACGAGGGCTGGCTCGACATCGAGGAACGAGGACCGGTCATCGATGACCTCACCCGTGACCTCAATAACCTCGGCATCGTCTGTGGGGTCGAGCACCTCGGCGTCGGT
>CAYNEY010000104.1:5772-12693 GCA_964396375.1 uncultured Polyangiaceae bacterium
GAGCACCTCGGCATCGTCTGTGGGGTCGAGCACCTCGGCGTCGGTGAGCACCTCGGCATCGTCTGTGGGGTCGAGCACCTCGGCGTCGGTGAGCACCTCGCCGCCGTTGGCGGCGGCACCTACCGCGCCTCGCATGGGACGACTGGTGGCAGCTATTCGCCGAGTCTTCTGCCGCTCGCTGAGTGTAAGGTGCGGCTTCGTAGCCAGAACCTCGACGAGCGGCACCCCCCCACCGCCAGGTGGTTCGGAGTCGCGGTTCAGCGTCTCCGCCTCGCGTTGCGGCGCGTTCTTGCCAGCATGGACGCCCCGAGGCGCTGCAGTCTTGGTCGTCCCGACACGTGTCGTCGCGGCATTCCGCGTTGCGGCAGGTGGGCGAGTTGGTGGTAGTTTTCGGGAGGCAGCCACGGTGTTGGGGAGGAGGTGGGCAGGAAGGTGCGTCTCGCCGAGCCACCAGTCAAGAGCTGGGTGCCTCCAGCTGTTCGGCCAGCGACACCCTTGGGAAACGGAAGGTGGAACGCGGTGTGGTGTAGTCCGCACTGCCTGTCTCTCGAAGTCGGCGAGACACCCACGGGTTCTGGGGCACGCGCTCCGCTCGGTGTGCTGTGTCGCTCGGCGCCGTGGCTGGAGCCATGCTCTGAGCCGGCTCCCGGCACCATCCCGGCACCATCCCGGCACCATCCCGGCGTTTCCTCGCGCTGCACGTCCCGCGACGGGGGGCGCTAGGGGAGCTTCACTGCACGTCCCGCGACGGGGGGCGCTAGGGGAGCTTCACTGCACGTTCCGCGACGGGGGGCGCTAGGGGAGCTTCACTGCACGTCCCGCGACGGGGGGCTCGGAGAGCAGCACCAGGCGATCGAAGGCTGCCTTCTCGAGGACCTTGGTAGAGGCCGCAAGATCGTACAGAAGACCCCACTCTATCCCCTCGGCCCCCGAGAAGAACAACGTCTTCGACTCCTTGCAGGCCTGAGCGTAGCGCGTGATGGTGTCCGCAGTCATCGAAAGATCAGGTCCACTCAGGCCCTTGCGGCGGCGCCCTGCTGTTCCGCCAGAGAGCTTCCAGGTGGCCGTGCTGCGGTCCTCCATGATCATCGTGACCACGCTGCATGACGGCACGCGGCCGGCCTGGGTCGCGGTGAGCACGGTCAGCTGCTGAGGGTACTCGGTGCGCGACGAGGTTTTCACGATGAGCGGCGCCGCGTCGATCCGTGCGAGTTCCTCCAGGAGCGCAACCACCATCTTTGGATCGGCGTTGCGATCGACGGTGATGACGGCCTCCTTGTTCTGGTACTCCCCACGGATCTGCTCCACTTCCTTCCTCAGCTTCTCGCGATCAGCAGGCTTCTGGAGCAAGACCCGGGAGAAACCCACTTTGGGGCTCAGGTTGTCGACCGACAGCTCCGGGGGCCCCTTCGGCTTGACAGGCTCGGTGACGGGTGGGGGTTTGTTCGGCGCATCCGGCGGGGGATCGAAGGGGTTTTTCTGGGGCTTCGAGTCACAGGCCGAGGCCAGCAGCGAAATCGCAGCGATGAGCCAGGTGCCGACGCGACGAGGTGCGAGCATGGGCGGAGCATCATCGATCTGACGGCCGTTCTCAAGGGGGGACTGGTTTTCTGCTACACCGTCGACCGGCCGACAAGGCACCCGATGAACGCGAAGCCTCTTCCTTGTGCCGAACCGCCCGAGCCGACTCCGACCAAAGGTGAGGTTACGCCGGCTCTCGCCCGTGGCACGCTGGAGCGGCTGGTCTTCGCGATTGTGACGGTGGGCCTCGTGCTCCTCGTTTCCCAGATGGCTCGTCTCGCCATACTGTTGCAAATCTCTGGGTCACGTGACCCCGAGAGCGCACGACGAGCCCTGGTTTCGGTTCCGGGTCTCATCGTGTCGGCGTTGCTGGTCGAGGGTCTGGTCTTCGGAGTAGGCTTTGTCCGTTGGCGCTTCGGTGGGCTGCGAGCAAGTCCATCTCGACCGTCTCCTCACACTTCGGAGAGAGCGCGGTTCGGGGGGGGCTGGCGAGTTCAGTCGTCGGTTCGTGAGGCCTTGCTCGCCGCGCTGCTGATCCTTGGCCTAGGACCGGCCGCGAACCTGCTCGCTCTCGGCGTGGCACATCGGTACGGGTTGGATCAGGGCTCGGTGCTCGCGCTTGGCGACCTCGTGCGCAGTGCGCGTCCGCTCATGTTCGTTACCCTGCTCGCCGTGTTTGCGACGGTTCCGGCCATCGTCGAGGAATTCGTGTTCCGCGGGGTCGTGCAGAGTGCCCTCTTCGGCATGCGACCGCTGGTGAGCGTGACCCTGCCTGCCCTTGGTTTCGGTCTCTTCCACGGCGATCCGCTCCAGATGATCGCCACCTTCGTGCTTGGTCTCGGCTTTGGCTGGGTGCGACACCGAACGGGGTCGATAGGCCCCTCTAGCATCGCACACGGCGTGTACAATGCGTCGGTGCTCCTGTCCCTGCGGTTCTCGGAGGCCGCGCCATCGTCGCAGATGAGCACAGCGCTGGTCGTGGAGGTGATGGGGGGTCTGCTGCTCGTGGCTGGCGCGGCCTGGCTGCTCACGCGAATCACCTGGGAGGACGAGAGGGGCTCATCGTGATGAAGCTCGCTGCATGGCTCGAGGTGCAGGGTCTTCGAGTGTTGCTCGAGCAGAATTTCGCGCCGCGTGCACCCCAATCGACGGCACGCACGAGAGAGCGTTGGGCGCGACGGCACGAACTCGTCGCTCGGCTCACGGACGCAGAGCTGTTCGGCGAGTTCGCGCCCGAGAAACCTTCGGGCATCGACGAGGTGGCGCGGGGGGGCGCGCGCATGACAAACGTCACTTTTCGCGCGCGGCCGGGGGTTGTCTGGGAGAAGCTGGACGTCAATCCTCCGCAAGCTCACCGTGATGCTTCGGACCCGCACCGTGATGCTTCGGACCCGCACCGTGATGCTTCGGACCCGCACCGTGATGCTTCGGACCCGCACCGTGATGCGCCGAGCATCACGCTCGCGTGCCGTTTCCGCGAGCCCAATGACCCCCAGAAACAGCGAGGCACGGTGCTCGTGCTCGCGCCCTGGTTGTTCGACAGGATCCCTTGCGCAGCGCGCTTCTTCGCACCCACAACTGAGCTTGGGGCGCTCGGCCTCCGTGTGGGAGCCCTTCGGTTCGAGCAGAGATTTCCCGTCACCGAGCCTCTGGTGAACATCGCGCTTGCGGCTGAACGGTGCAGGCTGCTCCGTGCGGTCGTCAGTTGGATGAAGGAGCGCGGTCGTGGCCCGGTGATCGTACTTGGGACGAGTCTCGGCGCCCTCGACGCGGCGCTCCTCGCGACCACTACCACGGGCCTCGACGGTTGCATCCTCGAGCGTCCGCTCGCTTCGCTCGCGGAGCCACTCCCTCTCTCTCAGCCCGATCTCGCACGACTCTACCAGTGTGTGAGCCCGCTCGCTCGTTCGCCCACCCTGCCCCCCGAGCGGCTGCGTGTCGTTGCTGCTCGGGACGACCGCATTGCACCGCCTGACCGGGTTCGTGAAGTCGCGGGTCATTTCGCGGTTGACCCACTCCTCGTCCAGGGCTCCCACCTGTTCGGCCACGGCCGGCGGCAAATCTTGGCTCGGCTCGTGACACAGTTCTGCGGGTAGCATGAACTGTTGCAGTCTCGCCGGATTTTGCTCTTGGCGAAGGTTGAACTGCGACCCATTTCGGGCAAAGCTACCGTTGGAACGGACCCATCGATGCTTGGGCGGTTCGTCCTCCGTGGCTCCTTTCTGCTTTGGAGATCGTAAGAGATGATCACTATACGTTTTGCCATCTTGCCTCTGGTGCTGGGTCTCGCCGGCGCGCTCCTTGGGTGCTCGGCCTCCGACGGCCGGACTGCCGTGGGCTCGGGCTCGGAGGATGGAACGGGGACGGGGACAGGTCCCGACGGTTCGGGAGACGGAATTGGAACTGGTGACGGCAGCGGCGACTCGCCGGGCCCCATCGACGTGGACGTGAGCACGCCGGGAGTGCAGGTCGAGGCCTACCAGTGTGTGCCGAAGCGCTTCCCGAACAAGATCGTGTGCGAGGGGGAGAGCTTTGAGACCGAATCCGCGGACAACCTGAACTGGGGCGAGGCCATGCAGAAGGCGCTCTGGTTCTTCAACCTCAACAAGTCCGGGGCAGGCGTATTTTGCACTGACACCCAGTGGCGGGGCGACGCCCATGTGGCCGACGCGCAGATCAAGCTCGTGCCCGACGATCCGAACGGCGTCGACATGTCCCAGGAGTACATCGACGCCCACCGCCAGGCCTTCGATCCCGACGGCAATGGGATGATCGACGCCAGCGGCGGTTTCTACGACGCCGGTGACTTCATCAAATTCGGGCTCACCACCCCCTATGCGGCGACCATGGTGGCCTGGAGCATGCATGAGTTCCCGAACGCCTACCAGCACACCGGCCTGGAACCGGAGGCGCTCGCCATGCTCCGTTGGTTCGCCGACTACTTCATGCGCAACACCTACGTCGAAAACGGCGAGGTGGTGGGCTACGTGCACCAGGTGGGTGACGCGGATGACCACACCTGTGGCTGGATGCCCCCGGAGGTGCGCCTCACCTCGTTTTGCCCCCGCAAGGCCTATCTGGCCACCCACGAGAAGCCCGCCTCGGACGTGACCGCTGCGGCCGCCGCCTCCCTCGCCATCATCGGCAAGGTGTTCTACGAGCGCAACTTGGACGTGCCCTACGCCGAGCAGTGCCTGCTGCACGCCATGGCTCTTTATCGATTCGCCAGCCAGTACCCCAAGGACGAAGCTGGCGACGCGGGCGGGCTCTACGAGCCTGAGTATTCGGAGGACGAGCTTTCCTTGGCTGCTGTCTGGCTCGCGGACGCCACCGGCGACTGGAGTTACATCGACGACGTGGTGGGGGATCTCACGCACTGGGAGGAACCCTCGGTTTGGAAGGAGGGGTGGCTCAGCGAGTATCCGGGCTTCGGGGAACCTGCCAATGATTGGGCTGAAGGCTGGACCTACGTTTGGAGGAGTGCTCGTTCTGCAGCTTTCCTGAAACTGGCCGAGGTCTTGATGAAGGGCACCGACGGGATCAGCGAGGGCGCACCGGCGCGAAAACTGGCCGTGAAGATGAAGGAAATTGCCCGTAACGACTCCTTGGGCGCGGTTGACGCTCCGAAGTCTCCGGGCGGTTTCTCCCTCAAGTTTGCGGTGGACTGGGGCTCGGGTCGCTACAACTCAGCCATGCAGTTCATGGCCTTGACCTACGCCAAGTATTTTCCGGAGGATGAGCGCGCCGCGGACATCAAGGCCTGGGCGAAGAGCCAGAGCGAGTATTTGCTCGGCAAGAACCCGCTCAACAAATCCTACATGATGGGCTACACGAACCACTACTGCACCCAGCCGCACCACGCGGCGGGTCACGCCAGCCTGTACGGTGAGCCGAACGTCCCGACCGAGAACCGCCACATCCTCTATGGCGCGCTGGTGAACGGCCCGACGGACTTTGCCACCGACGGCCATGTGGACAACCGTGGCAACTACGCCGGCAATGAGGTGACCATCGATTACAACGGGGCCTTCCTGGCGGCGCTGGCGAGCAACTACGAGTCGATGGGCTCGACCCAGTGCCCGCTCACCGAGTTCCCGCCCCTCGAGCCCCGCATCGACGAATTCTACACCACGGGCAAGCTCAATAACTACGACAACCAGTGTTACACCCAGGCGTGGATCACGTTGGTGAACGAGTCGATCCACCCGCCGCGCTACGACGAGCACCTCTCCATCGAATACTACCTGGACGTGACCGAGTTCTGGGATGCCGGGGCCGATCCGAGCCAGATCTTCGCGCGGCTGATCTATGACCGCGGCCTTCAGGAGTTCAATGAGCCGACGAGCATCGAAGGCCCGATCCCCTGCGAGATCAACGGCAACATGTACTACGTGAAGATGGGCTTCGAGGGCTATAAGTTCTGGGGCTTGATGCCGAAATTGAAGAGCCCGCGGTCGCTGATCCTCGAGACCGGCGTGCCCTCGGATCCGAACTGCATCTGGGATCCGTACAACGACTGGAGCCTCCGCACTGCCTGCAACGCCGAGGAGGTCTGCCCGCTCACCCGCGCCGGTTGTGACAAGTCGGCCAACCCCGCCTGCTGTTGCCCCGTCGACAACGAGACGTACCTGAACGCCGAGACCGACGTCAAGAACCCGCACGTGACCGTGTACAGCAGCGGTGAGCTGATCTACGGCGAGGAGCCGCCCTGCCACGAGCAACAGAAGATCGTGGTGCCACCCGATCCACCAGTGCTTCGATAACGGAAGGAAGGGAGAGACACCATGCTGACCAAAATGACTTCTCTGCTCCTTCTTCTTGTGCTCGCGGCCTGCTCCAACCAGAGTAAGCCCGTGGGCTTCACGCCCGACGACGCGGGCACAGATGCGGCCGTCTTGCCCCCGGACACCATCGTGGTCGACGCCGGGGAGATGCGCGACAGTGGGCTTTCTTGGGATGCCTCGTCGCCGGACTCATCTGTCTTCAACGAACTGCCGCCGCTCGAAACCACGGGACCCTGCGCGAATGCTGCCGTGTGGCCGCCGACGGACGAAACCCTGTACGAGATCCTTGTCAACGCGGGCGACTACGTGGTGGAGAACGGTCACCTCTATCAGTACATCTACGCGGATCAGCAACTGACTTGGCCCCAACCCGACTGCCGCCCCAGCAACCCCACGCGCTACGACTGTATGGATGGGAAGTGGTGGGTGGACACCGGGCTCGACTGCTGAAGATTGGAGTCGGATTTGGATCCACGGGCCGCCCCTCACCGGGTGGCCCGTGTTGTCTTGGTGCGTCAGCACCACCTCGGCGTAAGGCTGCCGGGTGGCACCCAGACTTGTCGGTCGGGGCTTCCGTCAGTTGTCGAAGATCTGCTCGAGGGTGGTAGCCGAAAGC
>CAYNEY010000105.1:0-11607 GCA_964396375.1 uncultured Polyangiaceae bacterium
CTGGCGCTATCGCTCGATTTTCGTTCTGATTTCGAGTCCTCCCCGGAGCAGGCGAGGAGGGTGAGCACAGGCAGCATGGTGAGGAGACATCTCGGTCCCCCAGAACTAGAGAATTTTAGCATGGCCAACGTCAAAATCGTCTCAGCTAGGCAAAGGCAGGCAGCTGACTCGCAGAAAGAGCCAGAACTACGTCAGGGCTGCATTTTTTCAGCACAGAAACATTTGCTCCCGCTCTGTCACTCTCGTGAAGCGCAGCATCACCTCCACCCTAGGCGGCCAGCCCTTCCCCCTACCCCCGCATGCGCACGGCATTTCTGCCGATCTCCATCCCAAGGCGCAAGGGAGCCGGCTTCGGATGGTTTTTCTCCCAAGGCTTTGCGATTCTTATCAAATGACACTGGCACCATCGCCGCTGGCAGCGCTCCTCGCCGGTTTGTGGCTCTCTGGGTGCGGCTCCTCCTCGAGCGGCCAGTCAGGTCCCGGTCACGACGAGCCTGTCCAGGGCTCGCCCATCATTCCTCCTCCCCCCTCATGCGAGGCCGCGCCGAGCGGCTCCTCGGGTGAGGTCCAACCCCCAAGCTTGCGCATGACCCTGCCGGGCAGTTGGGATGAAAACTGGCTGGCCTCCCCCGGACTCGTCGATGTCGATGGGGACGGCCTGCTGGACATCATCGCGCCGCGACACTCTGTCCTGATGGTCTACGATGGACGCGGCGCGTTGCTCTTTCAAACGGCTTTCGCCAGCAGCGCGTCCGACTCACCAGAACACGGGGACGTGCGCATGTGGCCGTCTTCGGCAGCTGGTGACTTCGATGGCGATGGCGACGTCGAAATCGCCGTCAGTGCCCACCCGAACGGCGATGGCAGCAATGTTGCCGTCTACGATCACCGAGGAGAGCTACTCGATGGCTGGCCACGAGCCTTCGGCACCACGGAGGTCCGGAGCCTGGCAGTCGCGGACGTGAATGGCGATGGTCGACAAGAGATCCTCATCAACAAGCAAGCTGATGGCCCGGCCACCAACGTCTTTTTGCTCGACGGCCAGACCGCGCCCGGGTTCCCCGTGGTCGGTGATTGCGCGGCACCCGAGGGCGACTGCATCGACTACGGCGGCTTCAACCAGAACATCGGTGCCGGCGATCTCGACGGCGACGGTGTTCTGGACGTGGTATCGACCTACGATGCGATCGGTTTCGGCATTTTCCACGGCGATGGCAGCAGTTTCCTCACTGCCGACGGGTTCGCCGACAGCTGGGTGACGGGGGTCGAGGCCTATCACGATCTTACGCTGGCGAAACAGGGTTGGGGCACCGGTGATCGTTCGGAGTTTACCTATTCACCGCCGGTCATGGCCGACATCGATGGTGACGGGGCTCACGAGATTGTTCTGGTCGGCGATCATGAGCACAGCGAATCCACGGACAATCGCGGTGTCAGTACCTGGGTTTTGAATCCCGACCTGACGCGCCCGGAAGGATGGGAGTGGCCCAAGGACAGCGGGCCACCCTTGGTCTATGGAGACATCGGCGACAACATCGTGCCAACCTACCCAGCACCTTCGGTGGGCGACCTCGACGGTGAGCCTGGCCTCGAAATTGTCGTGCCGGCCTATGATGGACTCTTGTACGCCTACAAATCGAACGGGGAGAGCCTGTGGACCTACGGCTTCGGGCAAACCTCTCCCTACGTGGGCGCGAGCGAGGCGCTGATTGTCGATCTGAACGGCGATGGCTCGCCAGAAGTCCTGTTCACGACCTTCGTCTCTGGGGCGCCGCGGGAGCCGGAGACTCCGGCCCACCTGGTCGTCCTCGACGCTGGGGGCAACCTGTTGCATCAGCTGGAGCTCTTCGGTCGCGGCGGCATGGCCGCACCCTCGATTGGTGATCTCGATGCCGATGGACAACCTGAACTGGTCATCTCGCTGAAAGACTCCCTCGGAAATGGGCAGGGTGGTGTTCAGATTTGGGACCTGCCCGGCGCCTCGGACAATTGCCTGCTCTGGCCTACTGGCAGGGGCAACGCACTGCGACAAGGCTACGTGCCGTAGTCCGCGAAGGGCGTGGAGGAGGTGGCTGCGTGTTGGCATCCGAATTGAGGTCGCAGCCTGGGTGGCGCGCCAATGCGGAGCCGCACCATGCCCGAAGGTCCTCGACGCGAACTGCGTGGCACGCACCACCGGCGAAGCTCGGAGCGTCGCTTCGTTGACCGACGATGCTCGTCGGTTTCGTGCCCGTCGATGTCGGGCTGGTCAAGCTCGCGCTCGTCGTTCCACTGCCCGAGCCGAAGGCTCGAAGTGGAGAGCGATGGCGAAGCGGAGAGCACTGGAAGCCCTTTACCACGACTCCGCCCGCCTCCGCTCCGAGCTTGGCGAGCCCGCGCACCCTCTGTGCCCGCCTGCCCCTTCCACCACCTCGGCGTGGCCGGTTTCTGGTACCGTCCCGCACCATCCTTGGCACCCGCGTTTGCCGCAAGTAGACTGACCCTCGATGCTACCCTGTGAAGACTTCATTTCCGCAGCCGTGCGGCACGTCCGAGACGCAGAGCTACTGCTCGCGAAGCAATCTCGAGATCAGGCATGGCATCTTGCTGGCTTCTCCCACGAGTGTGCTCGGAAGGCCTATCTCGAGGGGAGTTGGGTTGCGAAGACACTTGGTCATGACTTCACTCTTGGAAGCGAACTGGTGTTGGAGGTAGCGGAGGCGCTCGATCCACGGGTGAGTCGATATCCAGTCACGAATTGGGTGGGCCAACATCCGGAAATTCGCGATTGGCTTCCCAAACACCGCTACGAGAGGTCGGGCAGCAGCAAAGACCGACCGGTCGAGGCCCTGGTTTCGTCTGCGCGCCATGCCGTGGACGAATGCATGGTTTCCCTGCTGCTCGATGCTCGCCTCGACATGGAGTCGGTCGATGACATTTGACCTCGTTCTTCCAAAACTCCTCGCTTTGTGCATGGCCCATGACTTGCCGCGCTATGCCAACAGAGTGGGCGTGATCCGCGATGTGCGCGGCCGAGTGCGGGTAGTTCTCGATCCCATCCCGCGCATGGATCAGTCCTTCTCGTCATTGGAAACTGCGCTCACGGAGTCTCTCGACCAGTACTTCGTGGGTCCGATCTTGCTGACGGCAGGAGCCGGGGAGCGCGAGCGACTGGCCAAGGCCCTACTCGATAAGGCGACCAGCAACGGCTGGCCTGGCTCCTGGCCGCGCGCCTATCTAGATCCGTTGGGCATCGAGGTCAATCTGGAGCAACTGGGATCGCTCTGGATTGGCCTGGAACGCACGATCGGCAAAGAGGCCTGGTTGTCTAGACCGGCACATCCACCCTGGCCACTGGTCCGCGGCAAGACCCCACCGATCGTAGCGTTCCACTCATTCAAGGGGGGGGTGGGTCGTTCCACCCTCCTGGCAGCCTACGCCATCAGCTTGGCCGCCCGCGGCAAGCGCATTGCCATTGTCGATCTCGATCTGGAAGCACCAGGTGTTGGTGCTCTCTTGGGCGCAACCTCGCCGCGAGGGGTTCTCGACGTGCTCGTGGATCGCCTCGCGACCGGTCGGATCACTCTCGAAGGTGCGAAAGTCCGTGCCAACCTAGAGCATCCGGTGGGTGACCAGATCATCGTGTTACCCGCCGGCTTGCTGGGCAGAGACTTCCTCTCGAAACTCGCACGCCTTGATTTCTCAACCCGAGCGCCGGGCGAGCCGAACATCGTTGCCATCGCGACCCAAGAGTGTCTCGAGGAGCTCAAGCGGGAGGGTTTCGATCTCATCTTACTCGATGCTCGCGCGGGCCTCCACGACCTTGCTGGAATGGCCGTGCAGCGGTTGTCACACGTGAACGTTCTGGTGTTCAGAGGGACGGAACAGCACCTGATCGGCCTGGAGACCACACTCGACATCATGGGGCTCGAGCCTGAGGCCCGGCTCGTGCTCGTGGAAACGATGCTGCCTGCCCGTGAGGCGGAGACGGCACTTTGGCGGCAGAAGACTCGAGAACGCGTCCACGATGCGATGTGTCGCTTCGTCTATGAAGCCCCGCCGCCTCAACTCGAAGATAGGGATGCTGCCCACCACGTCTCCCATGTGACTCGAAAGGAATGGCTCGAAGCTCTCGATTCGTTCACGGGACGTGTTGATAGCACTCTGTCCGATCCAGATCTGCAGGCGCTGTTCGAGCGCATCGACGGAGCGGCGAACCTGGCCGAAGACGACGGCGATGAGGAGCAGGTCGATGGCACGTAAGGAACTCAGTTCGGATGAGCGGCTCGCGCTTCTCCAGGATCTCGCTCAACTCAAGGCGGATGACGATGATGCGGCAAGTCAAGACCCCAAGTGGTTTCTGCCGCTGGCTTCGCACGCGCGCGCGTTGCGTAAGGAAACCCTGATTGTACGTGGCGGCCGGGGTGCGGGAAAAACTGCACTCTTCCACTTTCTTGGCCACCTCAACAGCGTCAGCACTCCGATTCGCGGCTGGGAGATCCCTGTCGATGTGGAGTGGGTTCCTGGATTCGACCGAGGCCTCGATCATCCCAGTGAGGAGGTCGTCGGGCTCTTCGCCAGCCAGCATCGTAACGACGAGCAACGACTTCGGCTGTTCTGGTACGGACTGGTCTGTCTCCGCCTGGCGAAGCATCTTCACCATCCCCTTCCCACTGGCACGCTTTCCCACCTCGCTGAGCGACCGGACTTGCCTTCTCCAGATGACGTCGCGAACGCCGCCGGCTCCAGTCTGCCTGAACTCAGCTCCTGGCTCGACACCATGGAGCGGGAGCTTGCCAATCGAGGTGCCACGATCATCGTAACCTACGACCGCCTCGATAGAATTTGGGGCAGCGGACGACCGGACATCCAAATGACGACCAGCTTGCTCGGGCTTTGGTTGGCATTCGCGGATAGGTACCGTCACCTGCGGCCCAAGGTGTTTGTCCGGGAAGACCTGTTCCAGTCCGCCTTGTCAGCATTTCCCGACGCGAGCAAGCTCGAGGCACGTTCGGTATCAATCGAATGGAAGGTCGAGGACATCTACCTCGTTCTTCTCAAGCACATGGCTAACATCTCTGATCGACTCAGAGACTGGACCAGCACGGGCACCTATGCCGTCAACTTCGATCGCCACGATACCCTTGGCTGGCTGCCACCACAATCCTTGCCGGAGTTCGGTAACCCTTCGCAGAAGGGCTTCGTAGTGCATCTGGTGGGCGAGAAGATGGGCTCTGGGCAGAGAAAGGGCTATTCGCATCGATGGATCCCAAATCACCTGCAGGACGCTCACGGTAATGTCGTTCCACGCTCGATTGTGAACCTGATTCGGAACGCCGCGCACTTCGCAAGTCGCCAGGGAGTCAGCGCGCGCGGCACTCGCCTCCTCGTGCCAGCCGCTCTCCAAGGCGCGCTTGAGACAACATCCCTACGTCGCGTGGCCGAACTCAAGGAGGAATTTCCAGTCGTGTCGCGGCTCGAACATCTCCGCGGCAAAGAGGTAATGATGAGCCGAGCCGACGCCGTTCAGGCTCTCAGCCGCTCCAGTGGGCCGCTTGACACTTTCGATGGTGACGGCGAGGACGCGCTGCGGAGACTCATTCAAGTCGGTGTGATGAAGGAGCGAGCTGATGGCCGCATCGATGTCGCCGACATTTACCGGGAGGGATTCGGCATTCTTCGACGTGGTGGCATCAAGCAAGCGCGCTAGCATCACGCTCCCCGGGGATGCGTGCCCCGCCTAATGGTCGCTGAAGCTGACGAGGACGATCCGAATTCTGATGGTCACCTTCGACCACCCTCGCAGCTTAGCTCAGCCATTAGGGCGGAAGAACGTGGGATCGAGAGAGAAACGCGACGTACCCATGTCTCGCTAGTCATTGGCACCGGGGAGGGGCGACGGCTGACGCCAATTCTCGATGATGAGCCCAAACGGCACCATCCTCTGATAATGGTCCACGTTTCCCGTCACCAGCACCAGCTGATGCACGATCGCAGTTGTAGCAATGAGCACATCCGCAACGCCAACGGGGGTCCCGGTTCACAGAAGCGCTCCCGCTATCTTCCCGCTGAGTCGGGCACACTCCGCATCGAAATGAACGACTGTGCAACCACGGACCCAAGAAAGAAACTGGTCGGCGTACGACACTGGCATTCCTTCCCCGCAAGTATTCGGAAAGAATGTCCGTATCAATGAGCGCCTTCTGCATCACTACTCCGCCAAACGTCATTGGAGCGCAGCTGCTGGACAGAAGCCTCAAACACTTCGAAGTCTGCGTCGCTCTCGTCACCCCAGAGCGCCGCTGCAGTAGCGACGGGGGCCGCGGGAGTCACTTCGGCAGCCACCTCATGAACAATCCGTTCAACAACGTACAGTCTCTCTGCAGGCGAGAGGGCTCGCAGTTGGTCCAGAACCTGTTCGGCTGTCATCGTCATGTCAGGTATTCAAGCGTAGCCCAGTTCCGTTGGTGCGGCAGCTCCCGTTCTGGGACACCGGCATTCACCGCAATGGCGGGGCCACACAATCCTTCCTCGATCGACACCTCCAACTCCGCGGCCGCCTCACAAGGTGCACCTCGCACACGCGATCCCCTCGTCGACATCGCACCCCGCAACCCTTACGACCTCGTCCTCGCGCGGATTAGGCCAGCCAATGAAAGCCATGAGGCATGGGGGGGCGGGGCGGCTGAAGAAGAGGCCGTCGCGTCCAACACCGCACACAGACACGTCGGGCCGAAGCACGAGCAGTGCCCATGGTTTGAGACGACGCTTTGGGCACGTTGCTTGGGATCATGACCATCCTTCAGACCGCAGCACCGGCATTGGGAAGGACACCAGTCCCGTGTGACCACAAGCCGGCACCCGCATCGCGGGCATCTTGCAGTCGATGCTGAGACGACCCCGGTCCGCACCATGCGCGAAGGTCGTCGACGCGAAGTGCGTGGCACGCATCGGCGGCGAAGCTCGGAGCGTCGCGCCGTTGGCCGCCGATGCTCGTCGATTTCGTGCCCGTCGATGTCGGGCTGGTCAAGCTCGCGCTGGTCGTTCCACTGCCCGAGCCGAAGGCTCGAAGTGGAGAGCGATGGCGAGGCCGAGAGCACGGGAAGCCCTTTACCGCGACTCCGCCCGCCTCCGCCCCGAGCTTGGCGAGCCCGCGCACCCTCTTACCTATGGCCATCGGCCCAAACCGCCGGTAGGATATCGTCAGAATGCCGACGGTCCTCCGCAACGGCCCCTACCGCTTCTTCTTCTACTCTGGTGACGGCGCCGAGCCACCCCATGTCCACGTCGAACGCGACGACAGGATCGCCAAATTCTGGCTGCAACCCATTCGGCTGCACCAAAGCGACGGATTCAACCGAGTGGAACTTGGTCGACTGCAGGGTATAGTTGAAGAGAACCTGGACATGCTGCTGAAATCCTGGGAGGCATACTTTGGCAACTGAACCCCGACCCGCGCAGGCGGTGCAAGTCGTCGTCACAGATGATACCTTGACCGTCGATCTGGTCGATGGTCGAACGGTGTCAGTTCCTCTCGCCTGGTACCCACGCCTCGCCCACTCGACCGCCACTGACAGGTCAAAGTGGCGACTGATTGGACGTGGCGAAGGAATCCACTGGGCGGCTCTTGATGAGGATATCAGCGTCGACAACCTTCTTGCTGGACGAGCATCAAGCGAATCCCAGTCGTCGCTCGACAAGTGGTTGCAGAGTCGCCGGCGAGCTGGCTAACTCACGGTTCGATCTCGTTGAGGCCACCGAGGCCTTCTGTCGCGGACCTTCTCACTCCGTTCGGCAAGTGCTCGCGAACCGCCGTGACTCCGCCCGCCTAATGGTCGCTGAAGCTGACGAGGACGATCCGAATTCTGATGGTCACCTTCGACCACCCTCGCAGCTTAGCTCAGCCATTAGGGCGAGGGGGGGCGAGAGGCAGCGCGCTATAACGGCGCTCGCGACGGTTTCGTGACGGGTGACAGGCTGCTTCCGATGATTCCAAGTGCTTACGTCTCGCTAGCCGTCAACGCGGCGAGTAGGTGCTCTCAGGGAGAAGTCGGCGTGCAGCTCACCCGCTGCCGAATCTCCGCTCGCAGCCGCTCCGCAACGACAGGCAACCGGGCACGGCGAGCATCCGCGATGACGGCCTGCTCGAGCTCGGTCAGGTACCGAAGCACATCGAAACGGCGCTCGACGGTCGTGATGAGTTCCTCAGGCTCGACGCGATCGGCGGTGCGGAGGAGGCGCTGCAGATCGGCCCAGTCGTACTTGCCGCTGCGGAGCTTCTCGAACAGCGCGTCGGGCACGAACGGGTCGCGCACCTGCCACAGCTTGAGCACCACGAGCGAGCGCAGGAGGTCGCCATCGAAGGGCGTGGTCGCGAAGCGATACAGGTCGTAGAGGTCTCGCACCTTCGCCCGCTGAAACGCGGCTCGAATCTTCTCAGCGATCATCTCGATCGTTGGGAGCGAGCGCACCTTGAAGCTCGAAAATTCGAGCCGTTCGAAGTATGACTGGTGTTGCATCGGTCGCGCCGTCACAACGAGAGTGGGGCGCTCGCGCAAGCTGATCTGCAGACGAAACCTGCCGGCATCGTTCCAGGAGTGCCGGTACAGCACGTCGCCACCGAAGGAGATGTCGTTGTCGGTCTTGTAGTACTCGTCAAGCGTGAAGGTGATACCGAAGTGCTCGCGATTGAAGGCCTCGACGAGATGCATGAGCACATCGTCATCCGGCTTCGCACTGTCGAGCGTAAAGTCAAGATCCTCCGAGAACCTGCCCGCGGAGCCAAAGACGAGCTTGCGCAGGCAGGTGCCACCCTTGAATGCGAGGTGGTCCATCACCCCAGCGTCGACGAGCACGCGCAGGGCATAGGTCAAGACGACGTCGCGCTCAGCAATCAACTTGTCACGCAGTCCGCTGTTGCGTGCGTAGAGGTCCACGAACTTGTCGGCGATCACGAGCCAGCTCCCTTCGAATGAAAGACCACGCGTCGGCGACCTTGGTCGAACGACGAAACCAGGACGTCGTGAGGCACGTTCTCGACGACCTTCCACGGCTGTGCAAGCTTTCCGGCGCAGCCCCACTGCGCGCGCGGGCCGAACTGAATTTTGCTCCCATCCTGGGTGAGCCCGATAAGCTTCGACCGCGCGTCGGCGGGCATGTCTGCGCGGTGTAGATCGAGCAGGTACCCGAGCCGCTGGAGCACGGCTGCGGCCTGCCAGCGCTCTGCGAGGTCGAGCAGCATGGACCAGGAAAGGCGGTGGGCTGCGCGGGAGACGATCCGTGACACCTCGCCGAGGCCCCCGGCATGCTGCGGGCGCTCGAGCGCATCAAGGAGCGCGCGCTCGAGCGTTGCCATCTGGACGCGTTCCCCGAGGACCGTCTGCTCGGTGACGCCGAACATGCGCTCCCCCGGAACCTCGACGAACACATAACGCTTGCCGAGCACGACCACCGGTCGGCGGCGCTCCCGACACGCAATGTAAACCTCAGCAAACACCTGCTCAGTCAGGCCGTGGTACGTGCAGGCCGTGCCGAACGAGAAGAAGTAGGGGGAGATGAGCACCGCGCCGGCCGCGAGCGGGTTAGCGTTGGCAACTCCCTCGCAGCCACGCGTCGCCGGTACCAGACGGAACAGCCCTGGCCGGAGCCGCTCTAGCCAACCCTTCTGGACGAGCTTGTGGGCGAAGAAGCGGGCATAGCTGTCCGAGGCACCGAGGGTCTGCCGCAACTCAGCAAGGGTCACGGTCATCTGACCGCGCCACTCGAGGTCGAGGACGACTCTCGCTTCGTTCTTGGAGAGACTCCGCTCCATAGTATCTGATAGTGCTTAGCGTTAGTATTGTGCTAACGATTAGCATAGATTGAAGTCGTGTCAATGTCGGCCATATGTTAGCTAATCACAAACTAGTCGCGCGTACCGTAACCTGAACCGCTGGTCGGGGTGGGAACTCGGGCGGAGACTCGGTGCCGTCGGATCAGTCCTTTCCGGCACGGCTCGAAGCACCGCCGCCGGACACCACGCGTGGCACCTCGTCTCCCCATCGACATCCCACTCCCGAAGGATTGGTCCGACTCGCTCCGGCTCGGTTTCCTCTCCACGGTTTCCCTCGCTCACGGATCCCGTCGGATTTCCTAGGGGGAACGCCCGCCTAATGGTCGCTGAAGCTGACGAGGACGATCCGTGGTCTGATGGTCACCGTCGACCACCCTCGCAGCTTAGCTCAGCCATTAGGCGGAGGGGCATGCGAGACGCGGCGCGGGTAGCAAGGCGCTCGCGAGCCTGTCGTGTGACAGGCCGCGGGTTGCTAGAGATGACTCCACGTGCCCTTGCCTCGCTAGTTACTGGCACGGGAGGGAGGGGGTGGGGCGAGCGGATAGGGCTGCAACTACTCGTAGTTCTCCATCTCACTTCGCAGCGCCTCACGGAGCTCTGAAGCTGAGGGCGTGACGCCCTTTCCGGCAGGCGTTGGGAAAACAGCCGGGCGCACCTCCCTCTCCGCCAGCTTCGGAAGAAGCTCGTCAATCAGATCGGCCAACGCGATCTCCTCGACCACATAACCGTCCCAGTCACCGACGGCACATAGCTCGGCGTACTCGCGCGCTGGCCACAGAGGGAAGACCGACTGGCCCGATCCGTCTGCCATGAGTGCCCACCCATCTTTCCAGAGTCCCCACGCCAACTCGTCATCGACCACGCGCTTCACGAAGTGCTTGTACCTCGTGGAACCGTCGAGCCGCAGAACCGCCTCGATCTCCTTCGGTGTCGTCCGCCTCATGGGCGCTCCTTGTTCTTGCGCCCAAAGTCGTCGAACTTGTGCTGCGTCCGGTGAAGATCCGCGTCCTGAAGATTCGATGGAGACTCGACGTGGTTGTAGCCCTTCGCCGCTTCCCGCCCTCTGGTGTGAGCCAACTGCTTGCCTGGTGGATTCCTGATGGTCGTTCTCTGCCCTCCCTCGATCGAATTGATCTCTTGCTGGATCCAGCCGCGGTCCGCTGACGACGTGTTCGGGTCTTGCGCGATCTCCCTGAGGCGCTGCTGTCCCCCACTGCGGCTCGTACCCACCTTTGCAGCATCAGCCCCCGCCTCGATCCCGGTGGTCGCTCTCTTGACTGCTACCCCAAGCCCGACGATTGGCACTGCCGCACACACCGACAGTGCAGCGTCATCGAACTCCCCCTCCCCTACAGATATCGCCGCATCAGCAACGTCCGGTATCCAGCTGACTGGAGCACCGACCACGCTGGCCTCCAAGGCCACGGACGACACCTGCAGGAACGACTGCAGATCGTCAATACCAGGCAACTCCGTGTAGTTGCCACGTTGCGCCGTCTCCGCGTCTTGTGCCCGGGCCTGCGCGAAATATTGGTTCAGGGCATCTTGCTCTGACGTGGTCGGCGCCGGGCCAGCCCAGGACTTCAGTGATGCGGCAGCATCATCCCTGTCCTCTGCCATCGCTCTCACGGACTCAACATTTGACTGCGATAGATCACCTTCCACAACGGCATTGACGCGATCCTGCTCAGCGTCCAACCCCACCGGATCCACCGCCTTCAACAAGGCGCCGCTCACATAGGCATACAGATTGAGATCCGCCTCCCCCGGCGCATGCACCGCGAGAGGGTCAGCCG
>CAYNEY010000106.1:0-11318 GCA_964396375.1 uncultured Polyangiaceae bacterium
TGGACGGCAAGTACCTGTCCGTTCCGGCGGTCGACGACAAGTACTCGAAGCTCCAGACTCGAGACGAGGAGCGGGCCACGCTGAATGGTCGCATCGGAACCATGACCGTAGTCCTGGCCAGCTCCGAGGCACGTCCCTGCATCGAGACCCGTCCCATCCCGGCTGCGACCAACGAGATGGGCGCCTTCGCTCGGACCCTGGATGGCGTCCTCGAAGCCTACGGTCACCTCGACCTGTTTCGTCTCGTCTCCTACGATGCTGGAGCTTGCTCGAAGGCCAATGCTGACCATATTCGCGCCAGACAACTGCACTATCTGCTCAGCCTCAAAGGCTCACAGCGCTCTCCACGATGCTGCTGCTCTCTGGCTCAGGCAGCTACCGGTGGAGACGGCGGATGGGACAGACGTGACTGGCAGTGGGAATCAACAGGTCACTCGGCGAATCTTCCTGCGAATAGCCTCCGCTCCACCCGAAGGTTGGGAGCACTTACGGACGGTGATTCGCGTCGACTCGGATGGCTTCGATCGCGTCGGCAAACCAACCCACGAGACGTACTACTTTCTCTCGAGCCTCCCCGTCGACAGGCTCACCCCCAAGCAGTGGTTGACCCGCGATTCGTCGACACTGGGCGATCGAAAACGTGCACCAGGTCTTGGACCTTGCCTTCGAAGAAGACGACCATCCGCGGGTCACGGAGAATCCCCGACTGACCGTGGTGCTGATGATTCTCCGACGCATCGCTTATACGCTCCTCAGCATCTTCCGCACGGTGACCCAGCGCTCGGATGAGCGGCGCTCCGAGGCCTGGAAGGAACTCTTTCGGCGGCTCTACGATGCTCTGCTGGTTGCCACCGCCGCCACTCTTTTTGGCATCCGGCGACGACCTTCACCCACTGACTCTCCTCCGACTATACCCGCAACGCTTGCTGTCCAGGGCTGACGCCCGTACCAAACTCACATACCGGCTCTTGTGCACGGTCCCGGCGAACTCAGGCGCCAGCCTGAAGTCTGCCTGAACCACGCCAAGCCGCCGTGGTCGCGCCGCTCAGACCAACAAATCCGCATCCCCTACCGGAGGCCCGATCTCGGCCGAAGGACCACCGATCGAGACTGACCCGCGTGATGGACCGTTTGGGCGTGTGTGGTCGCGTTTCGTGGGTTTGGATGCCGTGAAGCGGAGCGGGCTGCACCCAGCGTGCTGGTTGCGCTGGTCGGCATCCTGCTCTGGAAACGAATCAGGCATCATCCCTGAGTTGCGCGGCAAACCGCACCTTAGCACTCATCGATGAGTCGGTGAGGTGACAGTGCCGAGGGGTACCGTTCGAGAGTGCTGTCGTCCCGACCGGAAGGAAGCGGTCAGAATCAGCCTGTGCCAAGCTGGTGTTTCGGGCTAGAGTCAGCGTTTGGTACTCACCACGAGCGTCCCAGCTGAGAAGGAAATCATGGCAGATCCCAAGATGAGTGTGCTCTATGTCCCGTCGCCGCCGACCCGCCGCCTCATCGAGGGCTGGATAGAGCGCGAGGGTTGGGAGGTCGCACAGAAGAGGCTCTGGCTCAAACGGGGGGATCTCGAGGACTTCCTCGAAGGGCGGCAGCAGAGTTTCGTGGTGGCGGTGTTCGTGAGAGCGGGCATCGCGTTTTTCCATGAGCAAGAGCGCGCTCAGCGATCCACGCAGAAGAAGTCCACGCAGAAGAAGTCCACACAGAAGAAGTCCACGCAGAAGAAGTCCACGCAGAAGAAGTCCACGCGTGGAAGGTAGCGGTGTGTCTGACTCCCCGATGACCTGACCGTGGTCGCCGCGGAGACGGCGGGTGGGGGGCAAACGAGCTAAGGCTCGCGGAGCCAGCCTGCGGGTAGCGGGGGTGGCACAAGCAGGTTCTGTCGAGCCGCGCGGCAGGCCGGCGCGGCAGACACTCAACCAGGCCCAAAGCTCTCGCTTCTGGCTGCTCGCCGTGGACCAACCGGCACCTGGCGCAATCGCCGAATCCGCAATCTTTTCTAGGGCACACGGGCTGGAGGGGAGACAAGAGGCTTCGCTCAGGTAAGGGGGCCGCGCCAGCCCCATCGTGCGAGACCCTTCAGGATGTGTCAGAAGGACCGGGGAACGATCGATGTCGTCTTCACGATTTCCCCTCGTATCCTTGATCGCGAGCGGCCTGCTCGTGAACGCGGAGCTCGGCTGCGCGGGGGACTCTCAGGATGCGCGCGGCACCACGACCGACGTGTACCGTACCGATCCAGTCGGTGCAGGCGGGGGGGTTGGGAGCGCGGGAGAAGAGGGAAGTGACGCGGGTGGAACCTGCTACGGGTGCCTCGTCAACGGGGTCTGCCACGGGATGGGGGAGCTCGATCCGGACAATCCGTGTCGCGTCTGCCGGCCCTATGTCGATCGCTTCGGGTTTGACACGAACGACGGTGCACCCTGCGACGACGGATTGTTCTGCACCGACGACGACACCTGTCACGCCGGAAGCTGCCTCGGCCTCAGTCACCATTGCGAAGACGAGGTAGCCTGCAACGGCACCGAGCGCTGTGATGAGCGTCTCGAGCGCTGCCTGGCTGGGGGATCTGTGTGTGGTGCGGAGACGAGCTGCGATCGTCTCGCCGATCGCTGTGTTTCCGAGTGCGCCGGTTGTGTCATCGCCGGTGTCTGTTACGCCGAAGGCGAACTCAATCCGTTTGACCCCTGCTGGCTTTGTGACCCTGTTCGGTCGCTCACGGCTTGGAGTAGCGTCACCTCGAAGGTGAGTGATGCCGCCTGCGAGTGAGCGCCGCTCAAAGGCGACGGGGAGCACGGGTGAGCGGCGGGCGTAGCTCGATTTTTGCGGTATCCGTGGGAGAAGCAGCGCACGACGGTGCGAAACGAGGGATCTGAGCTAGCCTCGTCTCGACCCGGGGTTGGTCCCGGACCAGGCAAGGTAGGCACTCCAGTGAGAAACGACAGACGTGGCAGCGGGTCCTCGGCGGGGCGGGGCAGGGCTCGGGCTGGGTCGAGCGCTCGACGACCAGAGCGGGCGGACCGTACCCTGGGACCCGAGTGGATCTGCGGGCTGGGGACACTCCCAGCGGTCGTGACCGACGAGGGGCGAGGGTTTCGCCCAGAGCTGTTCATCTGTCTCAACCAACACGGTGACGTGTTGGCCTCGGCGATCGGTCGCGCTCCGCAGCGGGCAGAATTCGTGGCCAGCGGTTTGCATCAAGCGCTCAATTCGCCCTTGGTCGGAGGGCGCCAGGTGCCGGGTCGCGTGCGGGTGGAGACGCCGGAGCTTGCCCAACTCATGCGGCACATCAACCCTCGGTTGCAGGTGATCTGCGCGCCAACTCCCGAGGTTACTCTGTTCTTGGCCGGGATGGCCGAGCATCTGCAGGACAACGCTGAGCCTCCACGACCATCCTACCTGTCTTCTGACGTTGCCGCCGAGGTGGTGGCCGAGTTCTTTCGGGCTGCCGCGGCCCTGTACCGGGCGCGACCCTGGGAGGTGCTTCCGGGCGATGACAGTACCTTGGAGGTGAGCTGCGAAGCGCTGGGGATCGCACGGGGAGTGGTGTCCGTGATCGGCCAGGCACAAACCAGCTACGGGTTTCTGCTCTTCCCCTCTGAGCCTGATTTCGAGGCATTTCTTGAGATGGCGGAGCAGGGGGATGCCGGAGCGAAAGGCAAAATCCCTCCGCATCTGGCCCTCAACTTCGAGCGCCGAGCCGATCTCAATCCCGAGTTCACGCGGGAGGTCGAAGAGTATGGCTGGGAGCTCGCGGGACCCGATGCTTACCCCTGGCTGATCGTTGGGGACCACCAGGTGATGGGGCGCAATCCAACCAGCCAGGAACTCGCCGTCGTAACCGCCATGGCTGGGGTGCTCCCCGAGTTTCTTGGGGACAAGACCGCGCTTCTTGCTGCGCTGGAGGGCGAGCAGTTCCTGGAGCGCACGTTCGAACTCGAGACTCACCTCGGCCGCGCACAGCTCGGGCTCTGCTTCCCCTACGAACCTGACGAGGAAGAAGACGATTAGCTCTGGTTGAACCATCCCGAACAACGGAAGACCCGTTCGGCGGCACTGACTGGAAAAACGATCCCGGGACAGCTTCGCGTTCCGGGCTTGGCACTTGATGCACGCGTTGCCCCGGAAACCCATTCGAAGAGATGCTTTTCACGGCGGCCCGGATCCGCTGCGCGATTCTGCGGGAAGCGGGGGCCGATGTTTGGTATGAAGCCAGCATGAAGACCCTGCTTGGTTACTTCTGGCGAGGCTGTCTGGTGCTGGTGCCGGTGGCGGTCACGGCCTACTTCGCGTTCCTTGTGATCAGCACCTTCGACAAACTGGTGCCGGTGGGCATCCCAGGGCTTGGGTTCGTGCTCACGGTCATCCTGATCACGATCATCGGATTTCTCACTTCGAACGTGATCGGGCAGGCGGTTTGGGGGGCTTTCGAGCGACGTATCGAGGCGGTTCCGCTGCTCAAGCTGATCTACGGCTCGATACGGGATCTCCTGCAAGCGTTCGTTGGCAACAAGAAACGCTTCGATCGGCCCGTAGCGCTCGCGCTCGGAGCTGGTGGTCAGGCGAAGGTGCTCGGCTTCATCACTCGTGACAACCTGGCGGATCTGACACTCCCAGACCAGGTCGCCGTGTACGTGCCGCAGTCCTACAACTTCGCGGGGAATCTGCTGATCGTGCCGAGATCTCAGGTCGAGCCGCTCCAGGTGTCGAGTTCGGATCTGATGGCCTTCATCGTCTCGGGTGGGGTCTCTGGGTTCGGTGCCGAGCCGACCAGCCCTCCACCGCCGAAGCCTTCGCTCGGTCGCACCATGTTGGGTCTCGGGTCGCGGAAGGGCGGGGGCTGAGCCGTGAAAGACCCAGCTCCATCCTGGGCGAGGAGCTGTCGGCATGCCTTCGTGGCGTCACAGGGGCCCAGGCCAATGACGCCAGCTCGAGTCCGCTCGGGATGACCTCCCCCTGGCAAAGGCTCGCTGAGGCGCGGATTCTGGAATGGCAGCGTCGCCGTGCTCGTGGTGAGCCCGAACCCCATGTCGACCGTTTGGCACAGGAGTCTGGTGAGAACTACCTCTTCCGGCAGGTCGTGGATTGTATCGAGCAGGCGAGGAGCGCCTCGGGGGCTCTGCGTCAGGCGCTGTTGGCCGAGGCGCGAGAGAAAGAGTTGCAGTTGATGGTCAGGCTGGAATTGGAGGGGCTGGTGCTCATGGCTGAACGCCTCGCTTCTGAGCTAGAAAGGCTCCGAGGTCACTCGCAGCGCTAATCTGCCCCTGACCTGGGCCTGTCGGTGGAGAAAGGCACACTGAGGAGGTGTCGCTCCACGTCGGCCGAGAATGGACTATTGGGGTAGGCCTTCAGCATCTGCCGTGCCTGTTCGCGAGCATCTTCGAATCGGTTCAGGTTCGTCAGTGACTTCGCAATGATGAACGCGCGCTCCGCCGCGTCAGGACTATCAGGGAATTCCAGGTTTCCGGCCGTCGCCAACTCCAGGGACAAGGTGGGCTGTCCGCCTCCGAGCCTTCGCAACTCTCGCATGAGCGCCGCCTCGTCGAGCTTGGGGGGGGCAGGAGCCCGGCGCGACTGCGCTGGGGGCTCCTCGTGTCGACCAATCTTCGCGTTCGGCGCTACGACCACAACTGCGTCGTTCGTTGCTGCGTGGGGCCCTCGCTTAGAACTCTCAGTACCTCGTGACGTATCCGGCGCGTTCCGCGTTACACCCCATGCGATGAATGCAGCGGCTGCGAGCACGAGCCCAATGAGCAGAGGTCGGCGCGGAGAGGTGGGGGCCTGAGCTTTCTTAGAACCTGGGAAGGCTGCCACGGTTGATGGTCCAGTCGTTCACGAAAGCCTGTTGAATCTCCGTGGTCGTGTTCTTGCTCGTGCTTTGGAGCCAGTCCGAAGTGCACCAAATGCTGAACAGAACAAAAGGTGCCCGAGCACTCTCAAACATGTCATTGGGGTTGGGTGCATACCCCGTCTCGTGCAGCGCGATGGGCATCGACTCGCTGCCGACGGCGCTCACCGTGCTCGCATAGAGACTCGCGAAGGGTTGAGCGTCTGCGTAGGTGTCACCACCTGCCATATCGACCATCGAATCACCAGGATAGAACTCCGAACTCGGGCTTCCGCTGTAGGGCAGAAGCCAGATGAGGTTGTTGACATTCCGATCCTGCATGTAGTTGAAAATAAGGCTCCACAGCTCTCGGAACTGTGCCGCCGACCCCTTACTCCACCAGAACCAACCTCCAGGTTGAACCTCGTGGAAGGGTGCAAAAAGCACGACCACGCCGCTCTCCTTGAGTTCGAGCAAATGCCCTGCGGCGTGCTCGAACTTGGACATGAGGCCCTGGTAGCGGTTCGAGCCCGGGGTGAGCGTGTCTGCTAGATCGGTTGTCCCCAGGGATGACTCGTAGCTGTCTGCGTCTTCCGGCCTGCCCATGTGGTAGCGAATCATCGGGAGGCTACCGGCGTTCCAGGCTGTGACCGCCTGGGATACGACGTTGTCATACAAGAAATCTCCCCCAACCACGGCCGGATAGACGCCTGCGACGTTGTGAACGTACTCGACATCGCTCACCGTGCTCCAATGGCAGTCCTGAACCCCGGAGAGGGTTTTCTGTCGATATTGTTCATGAAGATAGCAGAGCACGTTGCCGACGGCGGGGAGGGAGTTTGGACCAACGGGCGTCACGTTGCAGGAGGCCGTGGAGCCGCCTTCGCCTGTGGCGCCGCCTTCGCCTGTGGCGCCGCCTTCGCCTGTGGCGCCGCCTTCGCTCATGGCGCCGCCCTCGCCCGTGGAGCCGCCTTCGCTCATGGCGCCGCCTTCGCCCGTGGCGCCGCCTTCGCCTGTGGCACCGCCTTCGCCCGTGGCACCGCCTTCGCTCATGGCGCCGCCTTCGCTCGTGGCGCCGCCTTCGCTCGTGGCACCGCCTTCGCTCATGGCACCGCCTTCGCCCGTGGCGCCGCCTTCGCCGTTGGTGGGGACGCAGTCCCAGGTGTCTCCGGAGCACGTGCAGATCCGCGTGCTCCGCACACAGGGCTCGGTGTCTACGCTAGGATCACAGCTGTCGCCCGTCTCCACGCCAGGGACGCAGGTGCTCTCAGCGGATGTGCCGCCCTGTGCGGTGGCAGAGCCGCCCTGTGCGGTGGCAGAGCCGCCTTGTGCGGTGGCAGAGCCGCCTTGTGCGGTGGCAGAGCCGCCTTGTGCGTTGGCAGAGCCGCCCTGTGCGTTGGCAGAGCCGCCCTGTGCGGTGGCAGAGCCGCCGCTGCTGGCGGTGGAGGCCCCACCCGTGACGGAGGTGGCTCCGGCAACCTCTGAGGTGTCCTCCGTAGGGTGCTCCCCGCTCTCTGCGCCACACGCGACGACAAAGAAGGCGGTAACGAAGGAGATCGGTTGGATTCGACGAACGCGTGTGTGTGTGAACATCCTGAAATCCTTTGGAACTGCGGCACTTCTGTGACTCATGGGGGCCTGCGCGCACGAGCACACGGCGCTGCGGCGCCATGCATTCAACCCCAGAAGGATCAGGCATGGCGGGGTCCTTCAATGCTGATGCAGATCGGCCAAGAGTCCGAGTTGGAGCGGCATGAACTGCGGCGAGCTGCTCTCGGCTCACCGCAACTCCCTTGTCCGTGCCAAAATGGGGGGATCATGTCCCTTTCTCCACTCTTCTCATCACTCGGGACGCTTCCGAGCACGGCTTGCATTGGAACCGGGTGCGGCCGAACCATGTCGGAGAGTCGTGTGCGGGTCTTCGATCGTGGACGGCATGAGTCTCGGTTGGGCCTCGGTGCTTTGGTGGTCGTCTTCGCGGCTCACGTGTGTGGGTGTGGTTCGGATGACGTCGAGCCCGATGACAATGGTCGTTCTGGTCTCGGTGGTGCATCGTCCGTGGCTGTCGAAGCGGATTGTGGGGGGCGCCTCAGCCCTGAGGAGCCCTTCGGTACAGTCGCGACCGTAGGAGACGGCACGGCGGCGAGCTGTACGGACGCCGCGCTGCATGAAGCGGTGCGGACGGTGCTCGCTTCTGACGCCGGGGGGACCGTGAAGTTCGATTGTGGCGCCGAGCCTCACACCATCACCCTGGTCGAGAGCCTCGCGATCCAGGGCCGGTTGCTACTCGACGGTGGCGGGTTGATCACGCTAAGTGGCAAAGAGAGCACGCGCATCATCGATCTTTCCCACGAGTCTGAGCTGATCGTGCAGCGGATCACCTTGCGTGATGGCTTCACGACTGAATCAGGCGGAGCCATCCACCATCCCTGGTATGGCAGCCTGCGGGTCATCGACGTGCGCTTCTTGAACAACCAGGCCGCCCTCGAGACCCCCGAGATTGGCGGTGGGGCGATCTTCGCTGGGGGCCTCCGTGAAGTGGTGATCTCCGGCTCCGAATTCGTGGATAATCGCGCTTCGAACGGCGGCGCGATCCTGAACCGCGGTTCGACGCTCACCTGCGTGGACTCGCGATTCGAGGGCAACGAGGCCACCAGTTATTCGGAAGATGGCGGCCAGTACGGAAACGGAGGCGGGCTCTACATTGATGGGATGGCCTACGAAGACGTGGGCCCGAGTGGGGATTTTCATCTGTGCGGTACCGTGTTCGCGAACAATCGAGCCAAACAGCACGGCAGCGCCCTCTTCGGGTACTTCTACGCCGGCTCCACCTCGTTCATCGAGCAGTGCATCTTCGATGGCAACAGCTTCGAGGGGAGTCGGGGAGGTTCGGGAGGCCTCTATCACGGCGCCGTGCCGCTCTTTCTGTCACGCACCACGTTCTCGCGCAATCAAGCCCATGCAGGTCACGGTGCGGCCATCCAACTCGAGTCCTCGGAAGGCACGAGTGCCCAAGTGTCCAACTCTACCTTCTACGCAAACTACGCTCACGGGAATGCCGGAGCCATCTTTGCGAGCACGAGCCCGCTTCTGGTCGAATACTCGACTTTCGCGCAGAATCGCGCTGACTATGCGCCAGCAATCTTTCGCGGTGAGGGCGGGCAGGTCACGCTCAGCCACTGCATCTTCGCCGACAACGGGACGGACAACGAGTTTAGCGCGCTTGCCTGTCATGATACGTTCATCGATGGGGGCGGTAACCTTCAGTGGCCAGAACAGAAGAACAACGGGAATGCGGACATGCCTTGTGCCGAAGGAGTGCGTTTCGTCGACCCTCGGCTTCTGCCGTTCTCCGAGGAGACCATGACCTTGCCGCTCAGCGAAGGCAGTCCTGCGATAGGGATTGGAACAGACTGTCCCGCCTTCGATCAACGAGGCACGACCCGCACCGAACCCTGCGATGCCGGAGCCATCGAGTTTGAGGGCCTGGGGTGAGGGTGCATCCCTGATGCCGACGGCTCGACAGCTCGACGGTTTCGGGCTAACCGCTCCTTGAGGTCATTTGGTGCCAAAGAGAGCAGGATACTGGGCTGGACTCATGGCGGGGACCATTCTCGCCTGCGGGCCATCCATCTCACGCACTCCGCCCCAGCCACCGTTGACGGGAACGAACGAGCCGGCTCGTGCAAAACAAGAAGCCCCCTCGGAGCTTCTTTCAGAGGGGGGTGTTGCTGTTCTTGCGAACACTCCACGCAATGAGCATTCCGTACTCTGCTCTGAGCCCGAGGCTCCTGCCACCTCAACCTCTACCGTGATCGCGGAGAATGTGGCTTCCACCACTGAACTCCCCGAGGCAACCTACCTTCGGCCCCTCACCATCGCTGTGCCGCCGCTCGGTGAGAGGTTCGCGAATCTGGCCCCCTGGGAGTGTCGGCGCGAGCTTGCTCGGAGGAAGCTTCCCGTGGCGCGGGCCTCGCTCCCGGCCGTGGGTGTGGCGACCCCCCTTCGCTTGACCGGTCCACTTGGCTCCGTCACTTTCCGTACCGCCGGCAAGAAGAGTCCCTACGGCATTCTCGACTGTCGGCTGGTCCTGCTCCTCGATGCGCTGTCTTCGCACCTCGAACGCCTGTCCGTCAAAGAGGTCCGAGTGGACAACCTCTACCGGCCCGGTGCCTACTTGAAAGGGAGAAGGCGCGTTCCGAGCCAACATGCCCACGGGTTGGCCCTCGACATCACGCGCTTCGTCCTCTCCGATGGAACCGAGCTGGATGTGGAGCGCGACTTCCACGGAGAACTCTCGGCGCCCGTGTGCGGACCCGAGGCAGTTCTCACTGACCCCAATCGATCCGCGATCTTGCTCCGTAACATCGTGTGTGAGCTGGGCCGGCTCGGCGCCTTCAACTATTTTCTCACACCCAACTACGATCCACCGCACAGAAACCATCTTCATGCCGACATCAAGCGCAAATGCCGGGATCACGTGGTCAAATAGGCGCGCACGCCCTACCTTGGCTCTCCCTTGAGAAAAATCTCTCAAGGTTGGAGGTTGGCTGCCGTTCAGCTCGCTGAGTCCGTTTGTATGGAACCGTGACCAGTCGACAAGGCAACCGCACGCGAAAGCTGCGGACGCAAAGCCATTGGCCTTCGGAGCGCGCACCTTGACGCTCCATGGCTTGAAGGGCTTCCGAAACTGGTATCACTCGCTGATTGGTCAGGTCCCATTCTTACCCAAGAAGGAGCCACTCATGACCAATTTATCCGCGATCCCGGTTGCTGTCCTGGCCGTTGTGCTTTCTGCCTGCACGTCCACGCCGGTGGCCGACATCGGGAGCCCGCCTGACCGAACCGACGACCCCGCTCCGTTGGTCGAGCCTACGAACACGGCCGCACACACCGATCCGGTCGATTCGTTCGATGATGTCAGCTGGGTTGGGGAGAGTGGCACCAATCTGCGTGTGTTGCTCACCGACGCTCCTCTCGAGATCGATAGCGTCGCTATCTCGCTTTGCGAGGTGGCGGTGAAGCGTTTGGGAGTCTCTGAGGAGGAGAGCTGGGTGAAGTTGTCGGACACCTGTCAGCAGATCGATCTGCTCACCCTGCGTGACGGTGTGACTGAGGCCATTGGTCTCGGTGCTTTGCCACTAGGCGACTATGGTCAGATCCGCCTGATGGTGGAAGATGCCGCGGTGGTGGTCGAGGGGATCGAGTTCGAGCTCGAGATCCCTTCGGCGATGAAGAGTGGGATCAAGATTGTGGGCGGATTTTCGGTGGTCGAAGGTGAAGTCACCACTCTGCTCATCGATTTTGATGCCGCCGAGTCGATTCGGGAGCGCGGTCGACACGGCTTCATGATGAGTCCCGTGATCGCTTTGGTCGACACGATCCGTGACCGCGTGCGCGTGCACGATGCTGGCGATCCCGCGACCGAGCCGGAAGACGCGGCCGAGCCGGAAGACGCGACCGAGCCGGATGATGCGGCCGAGCCGGACGA
>CAYNEY010000107.1:0-3071 GCA_964396375.1 uncultured Polyangiaceae bacterium
GGTTGGCCAGGGTTCGGGCCGTGGTCGACGTGCTCTGGCGCTGAGCTCTGAGCTAGACCGTGACGATGTGCCTGAAGCCGCCCCAACTGGCAGAAGTACAGGGTGGTTGTCCCACTTCCCGCAAGCATCGGAGCCATGCTGGGGTTCGTTGCCGCACTCTCCACCACGAACTAACCGCTCTCCCACTTGGTGGCCCTCAGCTGCTCGAGGATGCTCTTCAGCTCCTCGGGCAGCGGCGCCTCAATCCTGAGCACGAGGCCCGTGGTCGGATGAGCGAAGTCGATCGCCTGAGCGTGCAAAAAGAGCCGATGTAGCCCGAAGCGCTCACGGAATAGTCGATTGTGCTCGCCCTTGCCGTAGCGCACGTCCCCCAGAAGTGGGCAGGAAATGTGCTTGAGGTGCCGGCGGATCTGGTGCAGGCGTCCGGTCTCGGGTCGCGCCGTTATCAGACAATAGCGGCCGAACCGCTCTGCGAGTTCGATCGACGTGCGGGCGGACACCCTCGGAGACGAGCGCTCCTCGCGCGAGGGCACAGGGTGGTCGATGACGAGCGTCGAAGGCGGTACCCCACGCACCAATCCAAGATAGAGTTTTTTCACTGCCTGCTGCTCGAAGGCACGCCCCATCAGGGCCGCCACCTCAGATGACAAGGCGAACACCAGAACACCGCTCGTCCCGCTGTCCAGGCGATGTACTGGATAGACATGCGCGCCGAGAGCATCGCGCACCCGCATCATCGCTACGTCCCGTGCCTTCGAGAACCCACGGTGCACGGCGAGCCCCGCCGGCTTGTCCACCACCACCAATTCAGGGTCGCGGTACAAGACGCGGAGCGGGCGGATCCGCTTCGGCTCGGGGAAATCGGACTCGTACATCCGAGGCCAGCCTACCGCGGCGCGGGTTCGTGACCACAGCCATTCACACTCCGTGGTCCGAGCACCCCTCGGGAGCGCCCCGAGGCGCCGTGCCCTCTCACCACAAAAAGCGCTCGAACCGCTTGCGGTCCGCCGCTTGCGTCGCAAAGAAACCGGGTCCCATCGTGGCTGTCGATGCCCCTTCGGGCACCGAAAGGAACCCCGTCGACCATGACCGAGACCCTCCTCGAAAGGATCGCAAAGCTTGTCGCCTCGCACCGTGTGGTGCTGTTCATGAAGGGGAGCCGCGATGCTCCCCGATGCGGGTTCTCCGGGCGCGCCGTCACCATTCTCAACGGCTGGCTTGACGACTACCTGACGGTGGATGTTCTCGCGCGGCCTGAGTTACGTGACGGCGTCAAGGAGTTTTCGGGGTGGCCGACCATCCCTCAGCTCTTCGTCGATGGTCGACTGCTGGGCGGCTCGGATCGGGTGGCGGAACTCGACGCATCGGGAGAACTCGCCAAGATGCTCGGGGTCAATCCTGGGGAGCGGACCGAACTCGGCGAGCGCCCCGTCGATCTCTCGAAGGCCTGCCGTTGCGGTGGCAAGAGTGCCGAGGGGGCGTCGCGCACACCCCCGCGAGCTTGAGATGTCACCAGGCCGTATCGAGCCAGGCTGCGCGCTCGATCATCCACGTGACCATGTGATCGTTCTGCCCCTGCCAACTGCCCACGGTCGGGGTCTCGAAGGGACCCACCATGGCGCTCGAGAGAACATCCCACTTCACGAAGTTGCGAGTCGCGGCGTTGGCTAGGCCAGCGGTGAGACCATTCACGCGGTCGCGCAGCGCTTGGTCGGAGAGTGGGCCATTGCGGAGCTCGGCCCACCGCGCTCGGATCTTGGTACGGAAGGCCTGATCCGCAAGCAAAGTTGGGAACCAGTCACTGGTCATGCGGGTGGAGTTGCTCTCATACTGCCAGCCCGAGGTCTCGAGGTTCGGGTAGCCGTACCCGCTCATCCCGACACCGGCGTAAAGATCGTAATCCCAGAGGGGCCCGGCGAAAATCTTCCCTTCGCGATCCTTGTAGAAGTACTGACTCCGACAGTACCCGTCCATGTTCCGTCCGAGTTCGTGAATGATGACCTGATCCACGAAGGAGGCCTCGTCGATGTGTGCCGGGTACCCCGAGTTTGGATCACTGGGCGGGGAGAAGTGGATCGCGTCGTCGAAGGCGGTTACCAGGTTGGTGAGGTAACTCATCTGCTCAGGTGCGATCGGATTGGGATCGACCACCTCGAGGTCACTCCAGCAGTTCGCGCGACCATTCGGACAGGCCACCAGAGGCTCCTCCGAGGCGAGCCACTCACTCTTGAAGATGTAGCCTCCCGCCAGAGCTGGCATGGTCAAATCGTCGGGCTCGAGTTGCTGGAGATTCAGGCGATCTTGCTGGTTCTTGATGGTCTCGACCACCTGGTAGACCCCCTGATAATCGTCCTCGGACAGCGGTGAGTTGTCGAGGTTGACATAGAGCTCAACCATCGCTACCCGCGGCGCCGCCAGGCCGATGTCGCGCCCGAGACCATAGACGAAGGCGTTGCGCACCAGGGTCTTGTCCGGATAGGGACCAACCAGAGCCCAGTCCGACTCGGAAGGCATGCCGAAGAAGGGGCAGTTGCGATCGGTGTCGTTGCGCTTCCGCAGCTCCAACCGATATGGCACCTTGGGAAACGACGACGAGCTCTGACCGCGCACGTGAAAGCCCGCATGGCTCACAACATCCGGCTGTGCATCGAACCTGACTGCCCCGCTCTCAGCAAAGAATCCCACCACCGCCACCGGAACGAAGGACCGATCGTTGGTACTCAGCGTGCCGTGGCCATAGCCATCAAGGATCAACACCGGAATATCGTGGTGCGTCGGGTTGATGGCACGTGCCACGTACAACGTGCCACTCTCCTCCCCCGAAAGGGTGGTGCCGGTGAAGGCCTGGGCACGGATCCGCGTGGTGGAACTGATACTGAGCGGGCCAGTATACCTGGCGGCGGCGGTGGTCGGCTCCGTGCCGTCGAGGGTGTAGTAAATGGCGTCACCAGCATTCGCTGCGGTAAGGGCCACGCTGATCGAGCCCTCGAAAAGTCCTCCTGGAACCGAGAAGGTGACCGCGCCTAGGTGTGTCGCGAGACAGCGTTCATCGACATCACCGGTCGCGCCGC
>CAYNEY010000107.1:3171-10858 GCA_964396375.1 uncultured Polyangiaceae bacterium
CTTGGCCCGTCGCGCCGCCTTGGCCCGTCGCGCCGCCTTGGCCCGTCGCGCCGCCTTGGCCCGTCGCGCCGCCAACCCCTCCAAGACAGCGACCGTCGGTGCAGGACTCACCAGGGCCACAGACCGTCGTGCAACTTCCGCAGTGGGACGGATCTTGAGCGAGCAGAACGCAGCTCCCGTCGCACTCGGTCTGCCCGGTCGGGCACACGCAATTCCCGCCTGTGCAATCCTTGCCCGGGCTGCAGATGACCCCGCAGTTGCCGCAGTTCTGAGGATCCGAAGATAGATTGAAGCAACTGCCCTCGCAAGACGTCTCACCCTCTCCGCAGGTGCTGGTGCAGCGACTGTTGCTGCACACCATGCCCTCTGGACAGGCCACGCCACAGACGCCGCAGTGCTCGACACTGGAGAAGAGGTTGACACACGCACCATCGCAAGACGTGAGCCCCTCCTGGCACCGACAGTCACCTCCCAAGCACACCTCATCCATGGCACAGGCGTTCCCGCACTCTCCACAGTTCTCGTGGTCGCTCGCGAGACTTCGACACCCATCGGCGCACAGGCTCTGCTCCACGGGACAGGCTGGAGCTCCCCCAGCGGCTGTCACGCTACTGCTCGGCGTGGGTGTCCCGCCGCCACCGCTGCCGCTGCCGCACCCGAGAAGCAGCGCCGTCGAACAGACCCACGAGCACACGAAGTTGGCACGATTTCGTAACATGTCGATAGTCTCCGAAGGGCGCGCATTTCCCGAGCACCCGCGCGCATGCCTCGGACTATGTCACCTGTCGTTCACACGAGCCAACCAGAACATGCGGAATGGTCCGCATGCGTCCAGCCCCACCGTTCGATTGTGATGTGGGGAGAGCACCAACATGTCACCAACAGCCCTCCTCGCTATCCTGCCCACGACCAGAGCATCAACGTGAAGCCACACTCGTATCCTGAGCTTGGGGGGTGCGCTTTTTCTCACCCCGCTCTCACGGTGCGCATGCGCTCACTCCGCAGGGCGGAGATCACGAAAGAACGAACCCGGCACCGGAGGCAACCCGAGCAATGAGGTGATCAGGTTCGCTGCATCTGCGTTACGCACCGGCTGCAAGGGATCCATGTTCCGTGGTCGCTCACTCGAAGGATCGCGCCGCTTTCCCCCGAGCAAGGAATAGAACTCAGTTTTCCCAGGGTAACCAGGGGCCACGACAAAAAACGGGATCCGGAAGTTCCATTCATCCACCACATTGCTGTGGTCGGAACCCACACCTCCATGATCGGCGGTCACCACCAGCCCCACCGTGACACCCGCCACCATCGGATTGGTGAGTTCGAGCAACCGTCCGAGCCAACCGTCCACACGAGTCAACCCTGCGAGCCAATTCGCCGAGCCCCAGCCTGTACTGTGGCCGAGCGGCGTATCCAGATCACTGATGTGGATGAAAGCAAAATCGCAGACGCCTCCACGGATGTCCGCCTCCGCGAAGCTGATGAGTTGCTCGGTGTTGTTCTCGAGGATCACCACCCGATCGATCTTGTTGCGACCGTCATCGGTACCCGTGATGTCGGGTGCTCCGTTCACGCCGTCGTAGCTGGTCGGAAACAGCATGAATTTGGTCTTGCCCGCATAAAGGCAGGTTGATTTTCCGTGATCGTGCGCCACATCGAACACGCTCGCGATATACGAAAGGCTCGGGTTGCCAGCATTGTGCAGGGTGGCTCCAACCGCCGGGACGCTGTTGCCGGTCCAACCGTGGTGTACATCCACCGGCAGCTCCGGATCTCGAGCAACGGGGCGCCCGGTGATCATCGAGGTGTGGTTCGGCAACGTGACGGTGTAATCGTAGTCGGCGCGAGCGTTCAGTGTATGGCTTCCTGCCTGGGTGAGCGCGATGAACGAGCGCAGAGTCCCCTCAGCGATCGGGGCCTCGAGATACTTGGCGCCCAAGCCGTCGACCGAAACCAAGATCGCCCGTTCGACCAGCGCGGGCGACAGCGGCGGGTCCGTGCTCGCATCCAACGGCCCTGCATCGCTCGCGGTGCTGCCCGCATCCACCGAAAGCCCCGCGTCCTCCCGCGCGGATGCGGCGGGCATCGTCCGCGACGGCTGCCGCGCGGTCTGTGCCTGTTCTGGCGACCAACGTGTGTCGTTGCAGCCAAGAAGGAGCGCGAACGCCCCCAGAACTGAGCCCCAAGTGCCGAGGTGAGCCGTCTTCATGGCAGACGCTCATTTCGGAGCCACCCTCGGGGATGTCAAGCGGGAGCCTCCATCGTCCCACGAACTGCCTGGTTTCTTTCCGGAGCGAGCCTCGGCCGGCTCACTGCCCTAACTCGCACGATCACAGCCTCGGGAGCGCTCGGGCACCGGTACCACCGACAGGCTCTGCTCGAGGCGGCTCGCGCAGTCGGCACAGATCCCATGGGTGACCTGCCCAAGCCGCCGCTTCGAGACGTACTCTTCGAGTTCACGCCAATAACCGTCGTCGCTGCGGATCTTGCGGCACCAGGCGCAGACCGGAAGCAAGCTGTCGAGTTCCTCGAGCTCACGCGCGCGGGACGCCGCGAGCTCGGCCTCTGCCTCCACCTTCTCCGTTACGTCGACGCAGCTCCCGATGTAGCCGGCAAACTCCCCCTCCTCCCCGAAGAAGGGCACGCCGCGATCGAACAGCCACCGATAGCAGCCATCGTGCCGACGGAGCCGGTAGGTCATTTCGAACACTTCGCGGCGATCGAAGCTCGAGGTGTAGATGGCAAGGCAGCGCTCGAAGTCTTCCGGATGCACGCCCGCCGCCCAACCATTGCCAACTTCTTCCTCGAGCGTTCGTCCCGTGAACGCGAGCCAACGGGCATTGAAGTAGTTGCAACCCTTGTCGGTGCCCGCCCGCCAGATCAGGATGGGAGCTTGTTCGACCAGGATCTGGTAATCGGTTGGGTTCAGCATCGGGTGGGCATCAGCCAGCCGGGGTACGGCCGAAGCCGCACCCCAGTTAAGGCCAACACCGGCCAGGTCCTACAAGAATGTCACCTCGACGGTGATCCGGCCGTCGGCCGCCTTCGAGACCTGCTTCAGACGGAACTTCGCCGTCGCACCATCGTGAAAGCTGTAGGTACGCGTCGTCCCGTTGCTCCACTGCCGAGCCTTGAGTGGCCCTTTGGTGCAATCGGCCGTGCTGTGATCGAGGGAGATCTGGGGAGCCGCCGCACTCGGGCCGGAGGTCTTCAGGTGGTACACGTAGAGCCCAGAGGGGTCCACCCGTTCCGAGGCACCTGACTGCAGTCGATTCTCGACCAACCAGAGTTCGTCCGGGTGACTCAACTGATCGGGATGGATGATGGCCAGGGAACGTCCCGAGCTGCCAGGAACCATCGTCGGCTCTAGGATCGCGGTCTGCACTCTGCCATGGTGACGCGCGAGGTAGCGCCCCTCCGCCAGACCCAACCTGAAACGGTGGGGGGCCGACAACCCTGCCTTATAGTCCTCCTGATACCCCATCAAGTCGTATCCTCCGAGAAACCCCGTCGCATCCCGTGCCTTGCAGTAGCTCTCAGGCTGCCTCTGCCGCTTGTACAAATCGGGGAGCCCAAGGAAGTGACCTAGCTCGTGGGCGAAGATCTGACTTCCAGCCGTCTGGTAGATGTAGTGCTTGAATCGATACTTGTCGAAGGCAAGCTCCCAAGCCTGATCGACCGCCTTCTCGAAGGATCGCGCCCCACCGCCGGGCATCCCAGCCCCGATGTAGGCGACCAGCGGAGCCTGCCCCGGGCGCGCCGCCCAATCCATCATGCTCCGTAGCCCAGCCGCGTCTCGTGCCAACCACACATTGAGAGCATCCTTCGCGAAGTTACGCTCCGCGACTTGGCAGTAGTTGCGGTGGATGTTGTCGTTGTTCAGCCACTCGAGGCTCTTCTTTCCATCCTTGAAGACGATCTGGTCCTTCTTGGTCCCCAAGGGGAAGCGACACCAGTAGCCCGTGAAGTTCTCGTTGGTAGGAAATGCGGCGCCATTCTGCAGTATCAGATCGGCGTTGTAGATCGGCTGGGGAGCATTCCCGGTCCAGGTCACCGGATGGGGCAAACTGACGATGGCGTGCCGGAAATTGAACTCGATGACACCATGGGTGGTGGCGCGGTAGTACTGTTTCACCGAGTCGAGGAAAGTGCGGGCCTTGGCTTCATCGAAGAAGCCATCCCCGGTTGCACCACTGAAATTGATGAAGACCACCGGAACCCTCGCCTCGAAGGTCGGGGCCTTGGTCACGTGACTCTTGGCGACGGCTTTCGAGAACACCCAGCGACCGTTGTCGTTCCCCGCTGTCCAACGCACCCCGAGCGCGGCATGGCTACCCCCATCGAACTTGCCGGCCAACGCCTGGTTGCTCCCGGCGTACGCGGTATCGCTCCCTCCGATCCGAACCCGACGAGGCAAGGACAGATACGCACCGCTGTGGTTCAACGCCACATCCCAACGTCCCGCGTTGGCTCCGCTGCTCCACCGCCCCGCGATGTCCGGCAGTCCATTGCCGTCGAAGTCTGCCACCACGACCTCCCCTGCATCGCCGAAGGCCGTCGACTCCGTGCCAAAGGTCAGAAGGGCGATCTGGTGGAAGGAGACCGGGTTGGTCTTGGCGTTCAGAGCCACGGAGAACTGCCCGGTTCTGCCGGAGCCCGTCCAACGCACGCCGATATCGTCCCACCCATCGCCGTTGAAGTCCCCCACGATCGGCGTATTTGCCCCGATGAATTCCTTGTCCTTGCCGGCGATCTTCGCGCCCACGCCCGGCGCAAAGCTGGGCTTGGTCTGCTTCTGATTGAGCGAGATCACCCACTGACCGTTGTGGGTTCCGCCCGTCCACTTGACGCCGAGATCATCCCAACCATCGCCGTTGAAGTCCCCCACGATCGGCGTGTTCGTGCCCGCGTATGCCGTCTCTCCTCCACCCATCGAGGCGATCTGGCCCGCTTGAAACGCCCCCTTCTTGTCGTTGAAGGAGATCACCCATTTTCCGGCGTTCTCCCCGGCCGTCCACTTGACGCCGATGTCGTCCCACCCATCCCGATTGAAATCGCCGACGAACGGGGTGTTGGTTCCCAGGTAGGCCTTGGCCGTACCTCCAAAGCTCCGCCCCGCGCCGGGAGCGAAGTCATCTGAGGTCACGAGACGCTGATTGCCGATCCGGAAGCCCTCATGCTTGAGGGGATCGACATGAAAGGACTTGACTGCCGGGATCTGCCAGATATGGCGGTACTCGTCGGCGATGGCAGCCGAAGCTGCGAGAACCAGGCCCAGCGCAGCCAACCCCGAGACCAACCTCGAAACCCCCGCCGCTCTCTTCCTTGCAGCAGAATTGACTAGCCATCCACCGCGCAATTTTGGCATTTTCATATTGCGCGGGAATATCGCCAACCACCCCGGCACCTGTCAAGCACTTGTCGATCGCCAGACGTTCTGGCCACCGCGGCGCGTGCACGATAGCGACGAAGGCTCGCGGAGCTCTCCTTCACCTCACCAGAATCGAGTCCATGAAGGACGGCGCTTGGGACGGGTAGGTAGCCCAAGTGTCGTCGGTGAGGCGGGTGAAGTTGTCGGTGACGGCCTCTGCGTAGCCCATCACCACGCCTGCGTAGGCACGCGGGCCGCTGCAGGTTTCGGCGGTGAGCACCATCAGCCGCGGCCTCTCAGTTCCGACATGCAGGACCCGGCCCACAACTTCCCCCCACTCATCCGCAACCTGGGTGTGCACATCCGCCACCACCGGGGCATCCTCAAAGGGCGTTGCGCCGGGCCCAAACAGACGCAGATACCAGCCCGCCAGGTTAGAGCGCGCTACTTGAGTCGTCGTGCACCCCAGGACCTCCTCATCCCAGCTCACCGCTTCGTTGATGAACGCGAGCAGCTCGGCCGAATGAGCCGTACCCGTCAGCTGATTTCTGGCCATCAGCTCCAGGTTGGCCGTCACGGTCTGAAAATGCGTGGCCCAGCTCTCCACCGCCTCCTTCAGCGCCCCGTCGGGGAAGAGACTCACCTGCAGGCGCACGGCTTCCACCAAAGCCCCCAGCCGCTGGTAGAACTCAGGATATGGGTCGACATACGCATCGGGGAACTCGCAGGTCGGGGCATCGGTGTAGGACTGTTTGACGTAGAGGATGGTGTCATGCCGAAGCTGCGCCCACGAGCCGAGCTGGGTGCCGAGGAGCCGCTGTCGGAAAGCGGGTGTTTGCACCAGGTTTGGCTGGTCGGGATCCATACCAGGGGAGAGACTCCGCAGCGCGCCGAGCCAGCGGGTGTAGAGGCTCCCTTCCCAATAGGATACCTCGTGAGCGTCGACCATGGCCCGCGTGCGCGCCAGCCCCTTGGTGTAGGAGATGTTCCCAAACTCGGGCGTGAGGAACGCGAGTGCGTGGTTGTTGCCGAGTGCCGCGAAGGCCACATCCAGCGGATTGGGCATCAGGCGCTGCTCCACCCGCGAATAGGTGACGTTGGTGAAGGTGTGGCTGTCGACCGTGTAGCGCTGTCCAAAGATCCGGAAGCTGCGATCGAGGGGCAAGGGACCGGTGTGCTCGGTGCCCACGACCATGATGCGGCTCGCGATCCGCTGAGCGCCCCACCCGCCGGCCACGAGTTCATCGATGATCTGCTGATCGGTGAGGCTCTGGGCTTCGGCTTGGGTCGTGACCCCAAGGGCCGTGAGGAGCCCGCGCAGGCCTTCTGGGGTGAGGTTGTCAGGCTCGCCGAAGAATCCACTGATGGTGCCTTCAAGCCGCGTCCAGGCGGCGCGCTCGGCCTCACCGAGGAGCTCGGTGAGTGCCACCGCGGCCTGGAACTGCCGGCGGCTGAACCGCTGACTGCCATCACTCTTGGTTTCCATCAGCCTCAGATCGACGCGCCCGAGCCACATCATGGCCCGGAAATACTGCTCGAGCAGGTAGTCGTTCGCGTAATGACCGCGGGGAGTGAACTGAGAGAAATCCTCCTCGCGCTCTGCACCAAACAAGGTGACGCGTCGCGTTCCGGCCGCGGAGTTGGCGAGTTCGACCAGCGCCGCTATCTCGCTCGCTTCGCCAGAACCAAGAGGAGCAACCGCCGTGCCCAGAAGCAGGCTGCGCGCCACACTGAGATAGAGATCGGCGTCCGCCGCTGTGGTGGGATCGAGGCTGGACGCGGCCAACCGCCCGTGCATGCCGGCCAGCATGGTCGAGAGCTCGGGGAGCAGGAAATCTCTCTCGATCCGTGCGACCAAGGCGTCGAAGCTGACGTGGAAGGCGTCGAGCAGCGAATCCGCCGAGACGTAGAGAGGAAGGTGCTCGGCGTAGATCGAGCGGTAGCCGTAGGCGAAGGATGGGAACTGCGTGCGAGTGGTTACCACCAGGCCCTGACTCGAGAGCACGTCCAATTCGGCCTCATTGAGCCCCAAGGTGGAGGCCTGGATCAGCTCCAGGCCGAGGGCCTCCAGAGGCTCGTAGCCGAGCGGTTGAGTCGGGCTCGGGTAGGCAGCGACCAACGCCGTACCGTCCAGGGTGGAGGCCGTTTCCAAGACCTCCTTCAACTCGTCAGGTATGGCCTCGGTCGCGGTGACGGGTGTCGTGACCTCCTCAGGAAGGCTTCCGCCCTCGCCAACCGCGCCGCCTTCACCGACCGCGCCGCCTTCACCGACCGCGCCGCCCTCACCGACCGCGCCGCCCTCACCGACCGCGCCGCCCT
>CAYNEY010000108.1:0-10281 GCA_964396375.1 uncultured Polyangiaceae bacterium
ATTTCGGTGTTCACGATGTGCCGATTTGGATGTTCACGATGGTCCGATTTCCGCAGTGAGGGGACGCAGGGTGCTCTCGGGAATGACGACAGCACCCAGAACTTCTCGGAGCCGGTGCAGGTGCTGGGCCTCACGAGTGATGTGACCGCGGTGGGCGTGAGCTTCTATCATAGCTGCGCGGTGCGAAATGGCAGCACCATCTGCTGGGGCAACAACGCAGATGGGCAACTTGGCGACAACACGAAGACCAGACGCTTGGTGCCAGTCCAGGTCAGTACCATGGGTTCGGGCGGCGTTGCGGTCACGGGTGGTCACGCGTCGAGTTGTGGCGTCATGAATGGCGGGCTCTACTGCTGGGGTGACAACGGCTACGGTCAGCTCGGGACCGGAGATCAGGTCGACAGCCTGGTGCCTGTGGCTGTGTCCTCCCTGGCCTCGGGGCTCACGGCCGTAACGTCGGGGAGCTATCACGCCTGCGCTCTCGTGAATGGGAGCGCCTACTGCTGGGGCTACGGTCAGAAGGGGCAGATTGGCGACGGTGGCGACGCCAATCGACTGCTGCCAACACAGGTTTTAGGCCTTGTTGCCGACGTCAATCAGATCTCGGCCAACTACGAGCACAATTGCGCGCTGATGGCCGATAAGGTGTACTGCTGGGGTGACAACTCGAAGGGCAAGGTGGGCCAAGATCCTGCGATTGCCGCGGAGGTGCTCACCCCGTACGAGGTGACGGCGCTCGGCACGGGTGTCAGAGGTGTGTCCGCGGGCGGGCTCATGTCCTGTGCGGTCGTTGAAACTACCGCGTACTGCTGGGGTGACAACCTCTATGGCGAGCTCGGCGACGGCACGAAGACGGACAGCATCATCCCAGTCGCGGTGGTGTTTCCCTGAGCGGTGGGGCGGAGCCTGCCCGGAGAGGCTCCGCAGTCACGCCAGATTCGTCAAGCAAATCCAGAAGAAGGGACGGGTGAGTCATGGGACACGGATCGCGCTTGCTTTACGCGAATGAGTTCTTGGCGCCGTCGGAGTACCTGGTTTCAAATAGTGGGCTCTACAAGTTCGAGCACCAGGTGGACGGCAACCTGGTGGTATCGATGGCGGCGACCAGTGGTCAGCGTCGCGTGCTGTGGGCCTCAGGTACCAGCGGCAGCACCACGGTGCGCTGCGTCATGCAGCGCGATGGGAATCTGGTGTTGTACGACAGCGCGGGCCAGCCCGTGTGGGCCACCAACACGGTGTTTTCAGTCAATCCGAATAGCGTCATCATAGAAGACGATGGCAACCTGGTGCTCTACGACGGCTACCACGTGCCACAGTGGGCCACGAATACTGACGCAGCCTCGAGAATGAGCTGTCTTGAGTCGGGTGAGACCCTTCGGCATGGGGAGCATGTAGAGTCGGACGATCAGCACTTCCGTCTCGTGTTTCAGCATGATGGAAATCTCGTCATCTATCGATTGCCGGGGATGGATGTGCTGTGGGCCAGTAATACCGCTGGCAGTGGGGGCGAGCGCTGCGTGATGCAGCAAGATGGTAACTTGGTGCTCTACGACCTCCAGGGCAGTGCCTTGTGGTCCTCGGGTACCCATGGCAAGCCCGATAGCTTTCTATCCATGCAGCGCGACGGGAACGCCGTGTTGCGTCGACCCGATGGTGCCGTGGTGTGGGCCTCGAACTCGGTGTGGTGTTCGCAGTCGATTGGTTCCTGCAAGTACCAAGTCAAGAGAGAGGGCCGGTCGTGGACTCCGGACAAGGAACGTATGCTCGCTGAGGCACATTGGCTCGCCAGTGTGGCGGTGGAGGTGGTCTGTCGGCGGTTGGAGCAGATGGCCAATGCGGCCGAGCCAGCGAGGGCGTGGCGCCAAGATATGCTGGCGTGCCACTGGTTGGGAAACGAGGACGTTGACAATGGTTGGGTCGACAAGTGTCGGCAAGTCTTCACGTCGATCCGGGCGATGTTTCGAGCCGGCGACATCAAGTACTGGAATCGCGACCGAGACGACGGGGCAGGTGCATCTAATGTTCCCGGCGGGTCGAACCTGGTCTACCTGCGCCCACGTTTCTTCAGCCTTGCTGGTTCCGGTGAAGACCGGGCTGGTTCCGCCATGATGGCGCGCGCGCAGGGGATCATTCATGAACTCTGTCACGAGATTGGCATCGTTGCAGTCAAGGAGCATTACGGACGCGCCGATGCGCTTGCGGTAGTTGATGCGCGTGGACACAAGGCGCGAAAGAACGCGGAAAACTATGCGTTCCTGGCGCTTGACGCCTTGGCCGACGCTGCGCCCAAACTCAAGGGGCACTTCTCGACGCCCGGGATCGAGGAATTGCTGGTGTACTATCCGGCTGCCGCGAGTTGGATTCGCATGTCGCGCTCGAGTCGTCGAAGTGCGGAGGGTGAATGCTCACGCTTCGGAAGTATGGTGGATGGGCGCTTCCTTGCGACCGGAAGGTTCCTCGGCAAGGGCACGGACCAGATCCTCTTCTACACGGAGAGTGACGGGGATTGGACCCTCGGTGAGGGAGGGGTGATTTGGCGATGGGTCGGCAATTCGAATCATCTGGGAAATGTTGGGGACGGTCGACCGATCCTGGTAGGAGCCTTTTCTCCCGGTTCGACTCGCGCTGAGCTGCTCTTCTACACGCCAGGGGACCACAACTGGTACCTTGGTCGTCTGAACGCCAACCTGAAGCTGGAGTGGACTCTGGTCGGTAACACGAAGGCGTTCGGCGACCTCCACGACGGTCGGCCGCTCTGGGCGGGGCGTTTCTGTGGCGGCACCGAGGATCATGTCTTGTTCTACTGTCCTGCCGACGCAAACTGGTGGTTGGGGCACCTCGATAGCAGTGGGCAATTGGCGTGGAAGTTGGCGGACAACACCGCGACGTTCGGGAACCTCAACGATGGTCGTCCGATCTGGATCGGGCATTTCGGAGGAGGGGGAGCGAGTGTGCTGTTTTACTACCCCGGGGACCACAATTGGTGGTTGGGAGAGTTCACCACTGCGGGCGAGCTTTCGTGGACCATGGTGGGCAACACGGCAGGCTTTGGTCGCCTCGACGATGGTCGACCTTTCTTCTGCCATGCCTTCAGCGGGAAGGACGATGAACTCCTGTTCCACTATCCAGGAGACGGCAGATGGTGGTTGGGGCAGGTGTCTGGTCGAAAGCTGACTTGGAAAGACTGCGGGGTCATCCCCGAATTCCAGTACGGGCCGGGTGTCTTCGAGGCTGGTCGCTATGACGTGAACGCGTCCATCTACTGTCACCCCTACGACAGTGGTGTTTGGACGGAAATCCAACTCGAAAATGACCAGGTCACGATGTCTGGTTCACTTGACTACCCGCTACCGAGCGCGCCGTAGTCTGAAGTATTCCCGCGTTGAAGAGTGCTTTGGGAGAGTAATGATGTCGCATCATGGTTTCGGTTGGGTGAGTGAAGGTGGCCGGGCCCCCGTCCTGATTTCTGCGGATCTCGGCGGCCAGTGACAGTCTCACCCCTGCCGGAGCGCTCTTTTTCGGCGAGCTAGAGCCAAAGCGGCGAAGACAGTTGCCCAGGCAAAGCCAGTGGTTCTGGTCGTGATCCGGCAGCCACACCCGGAATCGCTGGTTTTCTCTTCTGAGGATCCTGCTTCTACCTCGTCTGAGAGCCCACCTGCGCCAGGTGCTGTGGCGCCGCCCTCGCCGGTGGTTGCTGCGCCGCCAGCGGCAGGTGCTGTGGCACCGCCTTCACCGGTGGTTGCCGCGCCGCCTTGGCCGGTGTTGGTCGCGCCGCCCTCGCCGGTGGCGTCGCTGCATTGGCCGTCCGTGCAGAATCCACTGCGGCAGTCGAAATCTGCGGTGCAGTCGAGGCCGACGTCGCACCTGAGGCAGGTCGAGCCGCAGTCCACGTCGGTCTCGTTGCCGTCCATCACGCCGTTGGCGCAGGTCGAAGGCAGGTGGGGCTGGATCTGTGGGAGTGCGGTGGAGAGCTCCTCTCCCTGCCAGTACGTGAAGCCAACCCAGACTCCGCCGGGAGCTCCGGCCGCCGTCGCGTGCAGATGAGCCACCATGTTGGCGAAGGCCTCTCGACACGCCTCGCTCTCGTCCGTGAGATCGGTTTCTCCCAGAAAGGCCACGCGGTTGTTGGAAATCGCCCATTGTTCGAAGGGCGCCAATCGGTCGATGTAGGAGTTGGGGCTGCAGTCGCCGTCGTAGTACTGGTGCACCTCGATTGCCATGTTGTCCAAGGGATCGATGACGGAAGAAAGAAGGTTGGCATTTTGCGACCACGAGAAGTCATGGGCAGTGGTCCAATCAGCGCCAGGGACGAAGAGTGGGTTTTTGGCACCCGTGTCACGAATGGCTGTCACGGCTTGTTGTGCCGCACCCACCCAGACCGACACATCGATGTCGTGAGGCTCGTTCATCAAACCGAAAATGAACGGGCTGGAAGTGCTTTCGGAGCCGAACTCGAGGGCCATGCGTCGCCAGAAATCTGCGAGTGCTGCCGCGGGAACCAGAGCTGTGCCAATGAGCTGTCCAGGCTGCGTGGTTCCCCGCCCGTTGACCTTGTAGTGGGCATAATTGTGGACGTCGAGCAGCACGTTGAAGCCGCGGTCACGCCAGGCGTTGGCGGTTTCGTGGAGCCTCCCAAGATAGCTTGGGTCAAAATCGCCGCTTAGCACCGGCTGCAGGCGTTCCCACTGAAACGGCAGGCGCACGATATTCATGCCATCGGGGAAGGGGTTGTCCGCAGGCATGGGCCACCAGTAGGTTTGACCCTCCGTGCCCGGAATGGCAGCGCCCCAGTTTTCCTCGATCGCAGAGCCAAATCCCCGTTCAGCGCCAGACAGGTTGTTTCCCTGAAAGAACAAACCAGGTGTAGTCAACGGTGACGACCAGAGCGAAATCGGTGGCTGCCCGGGTGTGTCGGAGTCTCTGCATCCGAGGAACATGGCCAGTGGAAGTAGGGCGTAAGTGAAGCGCGCGGTATCCATCAGCGATGGTGTCGCACGGGGCAGGGGCCGAGGGGAGGTGACACGGCTGCCATCGTAGCCCTGTGGGATCATTCTATCCGTGGCAGAACGAACCCCCAGAAGTGCGGTATCACAAGCAACCGATGGGCTCTGTCGCTACCACCAGCTCGTCGAGCGCGAGCTCAGCACCTGTGGAATCCTCGGAGGGCAACCCCTCGACGACGGCGATCGAGATGGGACCTTGTGGCAACGTTACCACATCGGTGGCCTCGATCACGGAAGTGCCGTTCACGGAGAGTGAGAAGGCGCCGTCCTGAGCGGCCACATCGAGGCCGAGTTCGAGGCATACCCATTGGTCGCGGGGGAAGGCTCGAGGGGACGAGGGATGGGTTGATTCGTTGGGAATCACCTGGAGTTCGAGGGTATCCTCGGCGATAAGCTCCACGCTGATCTTGCCATCCGAGCTGCCTTCTTGGTGCCATAGCTCGAAGAGCGCAAAGTAGGTGGGAACAGTCATCCACGAGGGCACATAGGCATAGAAGCGAGCATACAACGGCCCAGACGATATGGGCTCTGAGAGCCGCATCTGGGTCTGGACGGCGCCATAGGTTGGAGAGCGGAAGCGGAACGCTCCCGCCCCCTGGTAAACCAGGCACTCCTGAAGGCTTGCCACCGTCGTGTCAGTACTCCAAACCGCATAATCCGAAGAGAGTGGGGCATCGAAGGACTCGCAGAGCAGGGCGCCGGGGGTGGCGCAAGCCGGCGTCGGCGCTGTTGCTGACAAGGTGTTGTCCTCCGGGACCGGAAGCTCGGCGCAGCTCCCCTCCTCGGCCAGCGGTACGCAGAGGGATGACGTAGCTTTGCCGCTGCAGAGAGCCGTGAGCTCGGAGCCGCAGGTTCCAGGGCTACAATCCTCGTCATCGGTGCACTCTTGGGTGCAAATCCCACAAACACAGGTGCTGTCGCCGCCGCACTCGGCCGTGCTCGAACAAGAGCTGAGCCAGTGGGTGCTGGTTCCGCTGGTCTGGGGAGCATTGCTGCATCCCACGGTCAGAACTCCCAGAAGTGCCAGAAATAGCCCAAAGATCCTCATCCGTTTTCATCTCCCGACGACTCGACGTATTGCCCGAAGTAGAAGGTCACGCGACGCACATCGTCGTCCCGAATCGGGTGCTCGGCGTTGTGGGCTTCGACCTCGCCCCAAAGCTGGTTGAGCTCGAGCCGAGTTCGAGCGAGCAGGCCAAGCACGCGTTCGCCAAGGGGATGCTCTTCCGCGAGTTCGAAGGTCATCGTGCCACCACCCACGGTGTCCGCCAGATCGGAGCGGGTGTGACCCTGCCGCAGCTTGGTTGTGATGGCCGCCGCCACCGCCCGAAAGTGGTCGAAAACGGCAGCTTCCCAGCCGGCTTCGGCTCCGATCGGGATCACCATCGGAGTCGCAGTGATTCGGCCGTCGGGTTGCATGGTGATGCGGCCGCGAGCGCGGAGCGAATCGACTGCGGCAGTGACGATCTGTTCGCTCAGTCCGAGCCGGGCCGCCACGTCCGCCGAAGCGGCATCAGGATGGCGACACAGATCGAGCCAGACCAGTGCTGCCGCCGTCTCCACTTTGCCTTCGCGAGCGATGGCCCGCCTGTTTTCCTCTCCGGTCTTGGTGAAGAGGGCCGAGGCACCGTTGCCGGTGCGCGCAGCCAGCCCATTTTGAACCAGATCGTTTAGCACCGCGGCGACCGCTTCGGGGTCATCGTGAGAGAATCGCTCCAGCATTTCCAGACGACTCGAGCGCCCCTTGTTTTCGAGGTGCTCGAGGACGGATTGCCAGAGAGTCTTTCCGTGGTCCGTGGTGCTTTCGCGGAGCCGCTGCACGCGGCGCTGGTAGGTGCGAAGCGCCATGCCGAACATGTCCGCCACCAGCTTTCTTGACACACCCTGGGACTCCAGCTCTTGGGAGAGACTGAGGAACACCTCATTGGCCAGATGGGCGAGCGGCGCTCGGATCCCGGCCGTGGCGGAGAATTGAGCGATGAGCACGATCGTTTGCCGCATGATCGCGTCGATGAAGATGTTGGTGTTCACGGGCTCTATCTCCCAGCCTTCCGCTGCTTGACCGAAGCTCGGGCTCTGGACGAGCGGAGACCATGCACGCTTGGCTGAAGTCCGGCAGATGGTGGAGGTGACACCGTAGCAGAAACGGAAATGTTCCAGCTAGCTGCTCTGACCGACTGAGTGGCCCTAGCCAGAACTCAGGCTCGGAACGCAGCCTCCCACAGCTTCTGCTGGGCTGATGAGTCGGCAGGCTAAAGGACCGAGCTTACCGGATCTTCCAGCTTCGGGCCAAGGGTACCCATGACCCGCGCAACCGCGCGTGGCTGGCGTTGCAGGAGGCCTTTGGGTTCAGCGTTGTGGGAAGGCTGACAACGGCTGCTGATCGTGAGAACACAGGGGATCACGGACCATGAGAGCACCCAAGATCCGCGTTCGACGAGCTACTCGGAGTCATCAAGGTCACTCTAGAATTGGGTGATGAAATCCCACATCCAATCGGCGTGCCCAGGTGGAAGCCAGTGCTCGCCATCAAACGTGCACACTCTGACCGGATAACCGTCCTTGCAGCCAGCAAAGTCGTTGCAGAGCATGCCGCCGGACGTCCATGTGGGAATGGGGTCAGGTACGGTGCATCCATTGTCCGTGCCGTGTTCGATCGCGATGAACTTCGCCCCTGTCTGCCCGGCTTCGTTGTTGACCCAGGGACACATACCGTCGCGCATCCCGGTCGCTTGCATCCAAGCGATCGGGTCGTGGGATTTGGGGGGCATTGCAATGTTGTAGTTGGCCGGAGCCATGCCGATGCCAGCGCGAATGACCGTCTGGCGAGTCATGGACAGCGAGTAGCTGTACATGCCGCCGAAGCTGAACCCAAGAACGAAGACGCGAGATGTGTCCACGCAAGCGTTCTCTTTTACGAAGGCGAGAATGTCGTCAAACAGCGGGACGTCCTTGGTCCCCCATGCGCCTCCCAACCCGCTGGCAGAGACGAAGATGACCGAGTCGGCGGCCTCGGCTATGTTCTGGAGGCCGTAGTATTGCTCTCGAGTGATGTCCGCACCCTCGCCACCGAGGCCATGCGAGGCGTAGATGTAGCGATACGGCTTGTTCATGTCGTAGTTGGGGGGCATGGTAATCATGTACTGGCGCTGATCCCCGCTGCTCGTGATCGTTCTGTACGAGGTACTGGTGGTAATCGTCGTCGGTTTGCCGCAACCAGCACTCGGGATCGGTTCGCCATTTTGAGGCAGTCCGCCCGTGCCAGCACCGCCCGTGCCAGCACCGCCTGTGCCTGCGCCACCAGTTCCGGTCCCGCCTGTGCCAGCACCACCGATTCCGTTCCCCCCTGTGCCTGCGCCACCAAGACCGGCACCGCCCGTGCCAGCACCGCCAAGACCAGCACCGCCAAGACCGGCGCCACCAAGACCAGCACCACCAAGACCAGCACCGCCAAGACCTGCGCCGCCAAGGCCAGCACCGCCAAGACCTGCGCCACCATATCCAGCGCTGTCAGTTGCTGAGCCACCAGTCGTCGAGCCGCCAGTGTCGACCATTGTGTCCGGAGTGCCCGCGTTTTTCGAGCCTCCGCAGGCGAGACATATCGCCAGGAGCCCGAGACCGCACAGGGAATGTTGCGTCGATGGTCGTTCCCAAGCCTGTCTTGGATTGGCGTTTGGGTGCATCGCCGTTGACGTCATGTCGTAACAAGGACACGAGTCGGCGAGAACCTTCTCGAGAATTAGAAAAAGATCTCTGCGTTCCGCGGACACTCCGCAAAGCGCCGATGACGGATGGAGGGCGCCTTCCTTTGGTTGCGCGAAGCCTCTTCAATCAGTCACGTGAAAGCTCGCCTTGAAGGGGTCTGTGTTCGACAGGGGAGCGTCCCAGATGCATGGTCCGCAGCAACCGCGTCAAGATCCCCAGCATCTTCGCACTTTGGGCAAAAAGCCGAAGGCTAGGCTAACCAATTCCGAAGGTGGGCCAATCGCGAGCGCTCAGGGTCACATTTCGCCGTAATTGATTGGGCGTAGCCGACCGCACTGATCGTGTGCCCGAAACGTCAACCGTGAGGCACAGCGCCTGGCACCAGAGCGTGAAGGCGCCATCTTCCTCCACAAGTACTCGATGGCCAGGAGTCGGAGAGGGCAAGTTCGAGAGGCTCCGCGAGGATATCCGAGAGGTCTGTGAGACCCTGGCTCTTCCACTGGACGAGGAGCGACTCGAGGGGGTGAGGCTTGAACCGAGGCCTTTTCCACTGCTACCGTCGGTTCCGTGTTTGAGTTTCATTGGGTATCAAGAGACGTAATGTGCGTTGGGGCAGTCTTGTGCCTTCTCATGTCGTGTGGCAGAGGCTTTCCTAAGACGGAGAGGAGTTTGCTTTCGCCCCTCGAAGCGGTCCAACCGGCGCCGACTACCTCCGGAACGAAACCCGTACCCCAACCTTCACCCGCAGAATCGGGCGAGATGATCCGTATTCCCGGCGGCACGTTCACGATGGGCTCGAGCGATGGGCGCGCGAACGAGAAGCCTCCGCACCGCGTGACGGTTGCCGCGTTTGAGATGGATCGCACGGAGGTGACCGTCGCGGCGTACAGCGCCTGCGTGAAGGCCGGGATGTGCAGCGCCAGGACTTCCGTATTCGGGAAGTGGTACGACGACAATGGCGGCACGGAACAGTTCAACGGCTTCTGCAACTTCACGAAGGCAGACAAGGCACAACATCCAATGAATTGCGTCGACTGGAATGACGCAGCGACCTTCTGTGGTTGGGCGGGTAAGCGGCTGCCCACCGAAGAACAATGGGAGTACGCAGCGCGGGGAACGGATGGGCGGGTCTATCCGTGGGGCAACCAGGCTCCGAGCGCTCAGCTGTGTTGGAACAGGGATACGGGAACCTGCGCCGTTGGGAGCCTTCCGAGCGGGGCTAGCCCCTTCGGCTTGCTCGACATGGCGGGGAACGTCTGGGAGTGGACGTCCAGCGGATATTCCACAGGCTACAGAGCGAGCCGAGCGCCCCACGTGTTTGTCTCTCGTGGTGGTGGCTGGGACAGCGCAAGTCCGTCGGGCGTCCGTGCCGCTAACCGCGGTGGGGGCGACCCGACCATTCGGGAATTCTTCCTTGGGTTCCGGTGCTCCCGGTGATGAAAAAAACATGGTACGTCGCTCAGTTCATCATGAGCCGCGTTCGATGGTCATCGAGTCCACGGCTTGAATCGAGGCTTTTTCCACTGCTACCGTCGGGTGTCATTGGCTGCCCAAACCCGCGGGTAGCTGGCGT
>CAYNEY010000109.1:0-10190 GCA_964396375.1 uncultured Polyangiaceae bacterium
CGCCGCACCAACATCAAGATCGTTCTCTATCCGGCCCGACTATCGAGCGAGACTGAAGATATTATTGCAGCCACCGCCTGGACCTGTTTAGCGAAGCAATCGCTAGTGCCACAGGTGCACCTGTCGAGACACCCGGCCCGATTGGGGCATGCGCTTCCCTCCTCGTACATGGTGATACACCGCTCACTGCAGGCCTCGACGATGCACCTGCGGCACGCATTCAGAGGCTCGATCCGGTGACAGTTCGGGCAGGCTTGGTTGAAGTAGTCGCCGAGTGGACCGCCCTCGTCGGCCAGAGTGGCGCTCCCGCCAACCCCGACCGCTTCACCACCTGCCAAGCCGCTGGTGCCGCCAATGCTCGTGCCTTCCGCGCCCGCCGACAGCCCTCCCACGCCAGGCTCACCACCCGAACCCGTCGTCTCCCCCGGATTGTTGTCGTTGTCGCCACAGCCACCAAGAGGCCAGCCAAGCATGGAGCCGAGCACGAGCACCATCGTGCGCACAAGCAACCTCCCCCGACCCCTCGGGGCTAACGACATAGGATGTCTATCTGAGACAAGAGCCATCTCGTCCTCTTCTCGCATCATGGTCACCATGTGCCGGAAAATGGACGATGGATCACCTGACTCCCCTACGCAAGGATGCTGCAGGTAGGCCATAGTCGCAGAGTCGGTGATCCTGATGCCGGAATTGCCGAGCTTGAAGGGGCCTGGATTCTCTGCCGATGGTGCTTGGCCGTTGTTCGGCGTTTCGACGTGAAGCGGTCACACGGACGGGAACGCGACAGTGGTCCCGGGGTTGGTAGCCATGGCGAAGGGTGCTCCAGTCGAAGGACGAAAACATTGCCTTTGGCAGGATGCTCCATTTTCCTCCCGCGGAGCCCGCGCCGGGAGCCGTAGGGCTTGAATTTGGGTGCTGCTCGCACTAACCCCAGGGTCCGACATGGCAGTCATCGCCTTCGAACCCATCACCCAGAAGCTCCGCCCCCTCGTCGCGCCGAGCGAGCTGTTCCCAGAAGGCAGACTAGAAGCGCATCGCTCCCGCCTTCTCGCGGAGGAGAAATCGGAAGGTCCTCCCATGTCGGAGATAGCCCGCGACTTTCTGGCGCACCAGCTCACGGTCTCCGAGGCTGCCATGGCGTTGGTGGCACTGCCGCCGTTCCAAGGGCTCAACAGGCAGGCCGATCTGCTGGAGGACGAGTTCATGTCGGGAGGGCCGCCGATGAGCCCCATCTACGACTCTTACTCGGTGATCCACATCCTGGCCGAGATCCCGGTGGGAATGGCGGGCGAGACGCCGATGGGGGTGCTGGCGCGCTTGACGGCCATGAGTCCTCGGCACCGAGAGCTTCATCTCCTCGCCCTCCAATTTGCCAGCTCGCACCTCGATCTCTACCGGGCCCTCTCGGTCACGCCAAGCACTGCCCATCTCGTCCATCTGCGCTCCGGGCGGAAGCTGGATGTGCACCTGACCGGGCCATTTCTCCGGGAAAATGATCTGTTTTTGGCACGCGTGATTCCGTTTCGGGAAAGCGAACAGGTCATCTCTGAGTCTCCCTATCTGCTGCTCACCGCGGAGGCGGAGTGGCTCGCTTACCTGGACCGGGTGTGGACCGGTCGTCCTGGCGCTGCCAAAAAGACGGGTAAGTCTTCCCCGTCGAAACACAAAGGACCCAGTCGGAATGAGGTCTTGGTCAAGCACCTGCGGGAGGGCTCGAGCTTCCGCTTCTGGCCAGAGTTCTTCATGAATGCCTATGCCGATGAGAGGAACGGGATCGTCAAGCTGATCGGGATCCCGGATCGACCCGCCACCCAACCACACCACCCGAGCTTCGACGCCAGGAGCTTCGCTGCCGATGGGCCCCGGGTCATCGAGCAGGTGACGCCGCTCGAGGGTTTGCGCCGGAAGCTCTTCCTGCAGGCTGAGCAGCAGGGGTTGGTAGCGCGATTGACGCAGACTGTTCGGCGCATCGCGGGCGACGAGAGCTTCACCCCCGAAGAGCAGCCATGCCACTTCCTGTTTCGTTCCCTGGCTTGCTTCGCTGCCCCCACCGACGCAGGGTGCAGCCTGGTCGAGGCCTACCGTAGCTCGGGCAAGGTCACGCCCGAGGAGCAGCCAGTGGTCGAGGGCCTGCTTCGCGGATGGTTCTCGCTCTTTACCGTCCGCCGGGTGCACCTGGATCGCGAGCTGGAGGTGACCGACGTGCTGAAGAAGAGCCGCCTTATCATCGTCGAGAAGAGCGCCACCCGTCAGATCGGCGTTGGGGATGGGCTCATTGGCATGGTGATGCAAGATGAAGCTGGGGCACTGCGACTCGAAGGAGGCGTGCTCCACGTATCGGCGATGCAGGTCCCTTCCGTGTCAAAGCTGGCGAAGCAGGCGCTGGAACGACGCGTGAAGGCCGGTCATGACCCTCACGCTCCCTCCACTTTGGCCAGTCTGATCCCTGAGTTGATGGCGGCAGTGAGGGAATGGATCTTGGCATGGAAGCAAGCCCAATCTGACCTCACCAAGCCCGGTTCATCGTGGCTGCCAGGTGCCATGCCTCCCGAGTTCCATGCCCCGCTGCTGAAGCGGCTTTGGGCCACGCTCGACGAGCCGATTCCGATGTTCCGAAACAAGACCCTCCGTCAGCTCGCCAAGGGTCCGAAAACCCGACCAGATGCCATTGCTTGGCTGCGCCAACAGGAGCGGATCTTCAGAGATGATCCGGCGGCGGTCGGGTTGGACATGCGCCCACTCTGGGCGGAGCTGGGACTCGAGTACCAGGGGCTCGACACCGATCCTTCGTAACGGAGCGGGGTGGCGCTGGGTGCGGCTAGCGCCGCCGCATCATCTGTGCGAGTCCCCCGCCATTCTGAACGCGGTGGAAGCCCAGGCCTGCCAGCATCCGTTGCGCGTAGGCAGATCTCGCACCGGATGCACAGTAGACGGTGATCTCGCGGGTGCGCGGCCCGAGCTCCTCGAGGCGTGCCTCGAGCTCATCGAGCGGGATGTTCAAGGCGCCGGCAACCGCGCCGGCCGCAAATTCCATGGGTGTTCGCACGTCCACCACCAGTCGAGCGTTGCTCGGCACCGCATGGGGTTGCTTGAGCTTCTTTGTCTGCTCGGTGGGCTCCAGCTCGAGGCTCTTTTTTGTGATGGGGAGAAGGCTGACGTGAAGGCGTGCAAAACCGATCGCTCGCGCGTGTCGCTCGAGGGACAGGTGTCCCCCTGAGACATTGACTACGTTGGCGAAACCAGCGCCGACCAGGGTGCGGAGGGCACGATGGCCCTTCTTGCCCGTTTCATCGTAGACCAGCAGCAACCGTTCGCGGGGAAGCTCAGTCAAGCGTTCCCCGAGGAGTTCGAGCGGGAGCGAGAGTGCGCCTCTGACATGGCTCTTCTCGTAGGCGAAGGTGTCACGGAGATCTACGAACAGGGGCTGTTTGCCCTCGAGGAACTCATCCAGCTCGGAGGCGGTGACGGCCGGACTGAACCCCGAGCGCCGGTTCTGCGCGGTGAAGGCGGCCATGTTGAGCGCATCGTTGGCTGTGCCAATCGGTGGCGAATAGGCGAAGTCTACTTCCGCCAGCTGATCGAGGGTGAGCTGCGAGGCTGCCGCCAGCGCCAGCACATCCAGCCGCTTGTCGGCGCCCTTGTCACCTGCCACCTGCCCACCCAAGATCCGACCTGTTTCGCGATCGTAGACCACCAACACCGATACGGTGACGGCGTTTGGGTAGTAGGCGGTGTGGTGCTCTTTGTGGACCACCACCGCGTCGGCCAAGATCCCAAGGCTTCGCGCTAGCTTCAGTGAGAGGCCAGTCATGCCCACCACGGCGTCGAAGACGCGGACTACCGAGGTGCCGAGGGCGCCAGGGTAGGTGCGCGCCCCGCCGAGGGCATTCTCCGCGGCCAGGCGCCCCTGGCGGTTCGCGGGACCAGCCAGCGGGATCCGCGTCTTCTTCCCGCTCACCCGATGCTCGAGCTCGATCATGTCTCCGGCTGCGAAGATGTTCGGATCGCTCGTTCGGAGCCCTGCGTCGACCACAAGTCCCCCTGCATCTCCGAGCTCGAGACCCGCCTGTTTGGCAAGCTCCAGGGTGGGTCGCACACCCACCGAGACCAGCACCAGATCGGCCTCGAGCATGGTGCCTTGGTCGAGCTTGACGTGGCTCTTCGTGATCTCCGTCACTGAGGTACGTGTGTGCAGTTCCACACCGTGCGCCAAGAGCTCGGCGTGAAGGACCCCCGCGATCTCGGGCTCCATCAGGCCCATCACGTGGGGAGCCTGCTCGACCACACTCACCTGAAGTCCGCGCTTGACCAGTGCCTCGACCATCTCCAGGCCGATGAAGCCGCCGCCCACCACCACCGCATGCTTCGGCTGCTTGGTGTTGAGGTGCCGGATGATTCGGTCCATGTCTTCCAGCGTCCAGAGCGAGAAGACATGCCCGTGTTCCACCCCAGGCCAAGCCGGCATCACCGGTCGGCCTCCTTGGGCCAAGATGAGCTTGGTATAGGGCAAGCTCCACGACTCGCCGCTTCGAGTGTCGGTGGCGTGCACCAGCCCCCCTTGGCGATCGATGCGCGAAACCAGTGTGTGCGTGTGCACCTCGACGTTGTACTGCTCCCGGAAGCTCTCCGGACTCTGCAGGATCAGGCTGGAGCGGGCCTTGATGTCGCCCCCGATCGCGTAGGGCAGACCACAGTTCGCAAAGGATATGTCAGGGCCAGCCTCCAGCAGTACGATCCGAGCCGTGGAGGAGAGGCGACGTGCGCGAGCTGCGGCGGTAGCCCCTGCCGCAACACCACCTACGATGACGATGGTTTCCATGGAATGCTTCTCACTGTGACGGGGATGAGCGCATGGCCGAGAGCCGGGGTGCGAGTCCCGCAAGCCCTCGTCGGAGCCAAGAGCCAAGCGAAGAGATTCGCGGCAGGCAATCGGCAGCTATGTCGGCCTGTTAGCCGCGCTTCCTAGTCCGCGTCCGGATCCGGCTCGGCGGTGAGGGAGCGTTGCCAGAGTCTGGTCTGCCGGGCGCGTAGGATCAGCTGGTCGCGGGTGCCCTCGGCCTGCTCCAGGAACGCCTGCTCGCCGAGGATCTCCTCCATCAACTCCTCCCCCACCCGCACCAAGCGCACCAGGCCCAGGTAGGCCACGTCGCAGACCCGACGGGGCAGCGGCTTCGCTTCTTCCCCGGGTGGACCGAGGTGGACGGGCACCGGTCGTCGGTCCTCCAGCAAAGCATCCAGATCGGCAGCGAGCCGCCGGCGCAGGGCGGTCTCGGCATCGACCAAGAGGTTTACCCGTTGAGCGCGCCGAGTTGGATCTTCGGGCACCGATGCTCCGAGACCACCGGATAGGGCGAACTCCGCCGAGCTGCGAAGGTAGAGGAAGGCCGCCACCGAGTGATCACGGTTCGCCGAAGTGGCGAAGAGTTCCGCCGCTTGGACCGCCCGCGCGCGACTCTGCTCGGTGTGCTGCTCCGCCAAGGCCTCGAGGCGGGGGAGATCGGTTTGGGGATCGGTCAGAGTCTCAAGCCAGGTCGGATCGGGATCCATAGATTTCTTTCCGAACAGTTGGTGGTCATCAGATGATCTTGAAGGGGCAGCCATCGGCGGCAAGAAGGCCGTTGGCCTTTTTCCGCGCGTGCTCCAGGCTGGCTTCGATGTCCGCGTAGGCGTTCTGCTTGTCGTAGGCGAGCAGATGATGGAGGAAATAGTAGCCGCCAATCATCTGGGAAGGTGCGGTGGTGAAGTACGCGAAGTTCTCTCCACCTTCCCGCTTTTTCCACCCCTTCAGCTTCCTCAGGACCGGCTGATTGTGGGCCATGGTCGAGCAGCCAAAATGGCAGAAGACTCGGCACTTGAGGTCGGTCGCGCCGAGATCGTCCGGATTGCTCACCGTGTTCTGCCAGCCGGCATGGTGCACCACGCAGTGTTTCTTGCCCTTCATATGCACCCACCACTTCTTGGTGGGATCGGTGTCGACCACCTGAGCCGAGATGTCAGGCTTGATCTCGCCGAGCGTCAGCTTCTTCATCCCCCAGCCGACCTTGTTGCGGAGATCGGGATCGCAGTCGGCCGAGGTGAGCTTTTGCGTCGCCTCCACCAGGTTTGCGGTGTACCCGTGATCCACGATCTCGTCGGCTTCGACTAGGAGGTAGGGGTAGGCCATCCGAAATAGGCCGGTGTCCGAGGGGTGCGCGGCCGTCGCGGTGGGTGGTGGTGTCGCCGAGAGAACAGGCCGACTACCCTCCTCCCAATCCTCACCCTTGGCTGAGCCGGTGGTGCCGAAGCAGGGCCCACGACCATAGCGGGCGTGACCGCTGTACAGGACGTACGCGTTCGGATCCTTGAGAGCGGTGATGAAATCGCTCTTCTTGTTCAGGTAGTGAAGAAAGAACTGCACGTTCTGGGCGACGCTGAGATAGGACCAGGTCGTCGCATCGAGCTTGGCCAGGGACAGGGCTGGGAGCTTCTTCACCGAGGGGTAGAAGTCACCGACCTTCCACACGCTGCCATCGGACAGCACCATCGGAAGCTCAGCCTGCTCCGTGCCCGATAGCGCGAGCGACTCCGGGAAGTGGAGAGGAACCGCGCGCTCACCGTTGTTGCGCTCCTTGCCCATCGCGATGTGAAGGTGGCGGATCTCAGGGGGAGCCGCGAGCGACGAGGCCTGGCTCAGCCCCTGGCTGACCAGTGACACGAGGGCGTCGAGGAAGCTGGTGGAGCTGGTCATGCTGCCCCGTCGTGGTAGCTCTCGAGCCGACCGCGTGTGGTGTCGTCCAGATCACCCGTGGTGGGAAGCTCCATCAAGGCCTGAAAGGACACCACCGCGGCGCGAGTGATCGGGCCGAAGATCCCGTCGATCGCCCCAGCGTAGAGCCCCAGGTTTGCGAGACGTCCCTGCGCTCCAGCCACCGTGGAGACCGGATCCACATGTCCCAGTTTCAGGTTGTAGATCAAGGTCTGCTGGTGGTCCCCGATGCTGCGGATGACGGTGAGCTTGGCGGTGCGGTGCTCGAACCCAAACGGTTCATCGAGCAGCCCATTTCCGTCAGTGGCGCCGTGGCGCTGCTCTTCCCCGAGCTCGAGCAGGTAGTCCTGATTTTTGAGCGGCTCGCCTGTGACATCCCGAAGGATGAGGCGCAACCGTGGCTTCTCCCGCTCCACCTTGAACTCATGGATCTGACCGGTGGCCTTCTTGGCGGTCACCGGGACCGGCTCTGGGATGGCCACCAGATCACCGGGCGCGAGCTGATTGGGGTTCGGGCGTGTGAGCTTGAGGTTCGCGTTGGCCGGATGCTCGTAGAGCACGAGGTAGCTCGAGAACCCGTAGGCGCGAGCGATGCTCGCCAGGCACTCCCCCTGTTTGACGGTGTGGATCTGACCCATCGCGAGCAAGGGTAGCGTGCCCCCGGTGCTCGGCACAACCACCCCCGCCATTCTGGCGATTTCTGGCCGGGGAGACCGGCTCAGGGGGTGGAGAAGACGCCACCCGGCGTGTTGCCGCACGCCTTCTTGGCCGTTTCCACGGTACCAGGCGGATAGCTGTAGGTGACGTTGCGGAAGGGGGGATCGAGTTTGGTGCAAATTCCCTGGATTCGCTCGCGTGGGCAGGCAGCATCGCTCCACTTGCCACCGTACTTTTCGCACATGGCCTTGGGTTGGGTCGCTGGCACATCCCCTTGGAAGTCCGAACAGCTGAGCCCCATCACGCTGCAGCTCCCCTGCACCGTGGTGCCAATCGACGCGGCGGCGCGGGGGGCTGCCTGAACCTGGGCTACCACCGGTTGAGCGGAACTCTGAATAGGATTGGCCACGGGTGTGGGATTCGCCGTCTCGGTCGGTTCCTTGCTGCAGCCGAGCAGCGAAAGAGACACGACGAGCGAGCTTGCGAGCAGGGCGCGATGGAAGGACTTCATGAGGGCAGCATACAGCAGAGACAGGTCATGGGGCCAGAGCGCGGGCGGCAATCGCCCGCGGACCTCGCTTGAGATCCATCCTTTGCTCTGGTAACCGACATCATGCGATTCTCGCGACGGTCTTGGGTTTGGCTCGCCGTGGGATGCGCTCTTTGTGGTGTCCTGGTATCGCTCCTTGCTTCTCGTACTTGGCGCAAAAACCACGCGCCGAGCCGCTCGTTTGTTACCGAGACCGACCACCGCCGTGCACTCTCCGAGGCTCGTTCCCCCGATCTCGGGTCGCGCAGGACGGCCCTTCTGGTCCTGGCCTTCTCGGGGGATGCTGAATCGCGCGAACCCCTCGAGTTGTCACTCAAAGAGAGCAACGTCGAGCTGCGTCGCATCGGGGTGCTGGGGCTCGGGATTCTAGCGGATCCGAAGAGCGCCCAGGTGCTGGGGCGGGCGCTTGATGACACTGACCCGGCAGTGGCCGTTGATGCTGCTTGGGGCCTCGGACGCCTACCCGCGGGGAGAGGCTACGAAACCCTCAACCGTGCCTTCTCGCGAAGCGGACCTGCAGGGCGAGTTGTGGCCGAGGCGCTGGTCTTCGGTCTCGCTCGCGTCGGATCGTCCAAGGCACCAAGTGCGATCCTGCGTGGCCAGTTGGAGCAGGACGCAGCTTGGGCCACGGAGCCCGGTTTTTCATTGGTGATGGGCTGGGCACTTCAGCGCTTGCAGAGCCCTCGAGCCGTCGAGCTGCTCTCGCCAGCGGCCAGAGACGGGGGTTCTCGCGCGACGCAGCTCGCCTTGAGTCTCGAGGAGTGCCGGGGCCTCGAGGCGGTCGTCAACTGGCTTGCTGTGGCTCCACAACCCGATTTGCGCCAGGAGATTGCTGGTCATGTGGAGCACATGCAGCAGACCTGCGCGGCGGGTTCATTGGCGCACCTGCTCGCCTCAGCCGTTCGACCGGAACAGCGTCGGGCAGCGGCCGAGCTCTTGTACGTCTTCGGGGATCAGGCCTCTGTGCGTGCACTCTTGGTGCAGGCGAGCGACGCGGACGCAGGTGTGCGCAATGCGGTGCGTGAGACCCTGTCACGCCTGGGGGCACCACTGCCAACTCCCTCCGGTTACCCCCCCCCGACGGACGAGTTGGCGTTCTTTGATCCCTTTTTGGCTAGCACTGGCCAGGTGTTTGCCAAGGCTCTGGCTGGGTCGACCAGCGAGGACATCGGGCAGGTTGCTGATGTCATAGCGAGAGCCCATGGCATCAGCTCGGTTGCCGGGAAGGACAGCTACCGACTGCGGCGGGAGCTCCTAGAATCCCTGTCTTTTCTGGGGATGCCCAAGGTAACGGACCCGTTCGGGTGGCTCGACGAGAGTCATGTGCGCGCACTGGCTCGCGGTCTGCTCGCGGAGGACCGAGGCCTGGTCAACCGGGTCAAGTCGCTGTGGCTACTCTTCGACAAAACGGCGGATCCGCTCCTTGACGTGTTGGCTTCGAGTGACAACGAGAAACTGCGTGGTGCAGTCGAGCAACCGAAGGCTACGGCAGCCTTTCCCCCGGGCACAGCGGTGGCGGTGAACCCGTTTCTGAAAACGCCTGAGGAACAACCAGCAGAAGCCGCGCTCCTCCAGCTCGCAGAGAAGCTGCTCGGCTCCACCAACCGGCCATCCCATCCTAGCACCGATGGTCCCGCTGATGACGGAGGCCGCGAGTATTTTGTCCGTCGCTCGATGGAGTTCGACGCCCTCCGTGGTCACGTCTCGCCGCGCGTTGCGGAGCTGCTCCTAGCTGGGATGGACCGCGTCACAGAGGACTATGCCAACGGGATCGTGGAGCTTCTTGCCACTGCGCCCTTGCCTTGGGTGGCAGCTCATTGGGTTCGGGTGTTGACGGGGCCGAATGGGGTGTCGCGCCAAGCCTTCTTGCGCAACACGTGCATCCGGGAGCTCACGCGACTACGACACCTCACGCCGGGTGCAGAGCGCGAAGGCTTGATCGCATGGATTGCCGATGCGCTCGGTTCTGAGGATGTGCTCCGGCGCAAAGCTTCGGTGTGCTTGGCTCATGCGATGCCGGATGGCAGACTCACCCAACCGCTTTCAAACCTGCTCACCACCAAGCTCGAGCCGGATGAGTACTATTTGGCCGTGACGAGTCTGGCCAGCAGCCGCGACGAACGGGCCATCTCTGCGTTGGAAGTTGCCCTGGACGCTCCAGGGAATATCGCGATCGAGGCAACCAGCCCTTTCAAGGTCACTTCTTCCGAGATTTCCGCGACTCGTCTAGGAGACGCT
>CAYNEY010000110.1:0-7256 GCA_964396375.1 uncultured Polyangiaceae bacterium
TCTTCTGGGTGGAAGGGCACTACCTGCGCCAGCAGGCAAAGTAGCGGAGGCTCGAGCCCTCTGCCTATCCCAAGAGCTCGAGCAACTCGTCGCGGCTGAGCTGCTGCTCGGGTTCCCCACCATCGAGCAGTGACGTGAGGCCCTGCTTCTTCTCCTTCAGGGCCATCACCCGCTCCTCGATGGTCTCCTTGGCCACCAAACGGTGCACGAAGACCGGGCGGGTGCGGCCGATCCGGTGGGCCCGATCCGCGGCCTGGCTCTCGGTGGTCGGGTTCCACCAGGGGTCCATGATGAAGACGTGATCGGCGGCGGTCAGGTTGAGCCCGGTTCCACCAGCCATCAGCGACACCAGCATCACCGGGGGACCGGCCTCGTCCTGGAAGCGGCTGACCACCGTGTCGCGAGCGCGCGTAGAGCCGTCGAGGCGAACGAAGTCGACACCTCGCTCGGTGAGGGAAGCGCCGATCCGATCGAGCAGGCTGGTCCATTGGGAAAAGACCAGGGCCCGCTGGCCCTCGGCCATCAACTCTTCCAGCGCCCCGGTCAACCGCTCCAGCTTGGCCGAGGTCTCGGCACTCTCGCCTGGCACCAGGCCCAAATGGCAGGCTGCCTGCCGGAGCCGCAGGATCGCGGTCAAGATCTGAAGGGAGTTCTTGCTCTCGGAGGCTTCGACGTCAGCGCGGAGCGTGCTCTCGAGGGCGTCGTAACGCTGTCGCTCACTCGGCTCGAGCTCGATCCAGAGGGTGTCGTCGGTGCGGGGCGGGAGCTCGGGCGCCACGTCGCGCTTCAGGCGCCTAAGGACGAAGAGAGAGATGAGCTTGAGCAAACGCTCAGCCGCCGAGTGGTCGCCCTGGTCGAGAGGTGCCACGAAGCGCGCGCGGAATTGCGCGAGGCCCCCCAGCAACCCTGGGAGCACGAAGCGCATCTCGCTCCACAGATCGAGCAGGCGGTTTTCGATGGGGGTGCCGGTCAAGGCGAGGCGGAACTTGCCCGAAAGGCGGAAAGCAGCCTCAGCCACCTGGCTGTCAGGGTTTCTGATGTTCTGTGCCTCGTCCAGCACGAGCACGTCCCAAGCCACCGCTTCCAGCGGCTCCACATCGAGCCTGAGCACAGCGTAGGTGGTCAGGGTCACGTCGGCCTTGGCCTCGAGGGCACGGGGGCGACCGTGATAGATGGCGACCGAAAGCTCGGGGCGAAAGCGCGTGAGCTCTCGGTGCCAGTTCTCGAGGACGCTCCGAGGGGCGACGATCAGGGAGCGCCCTGTCAGCACGGCGATGGCCTGCAGAGTCTTGCCGAGGCCCATGTCGTCCGCCAGGATCGCACCAAGACCGGCGTCGCGACGCCGCATCAACCAAGAGACGCCGCGGCGCTGGTAGTCGCGGAGGATCGAGTCGAGCGCGGATGGCTGTGCCGTCGACTCCGAAAGGAGTCGCGAGAGCAGCTCTGGAAACCCCTCGGGCAGGCTGAGCCCAAATTCCTTGGTGGCCCGCTCGAAGAGGAGCAGCTCGGCTCCGGGGTTGCGCCCAGCATCGGCGCGACAGGCGACCAGATCGGAGAGGATCTCACGTCGACTCGAGACCAAGGCGGGCAGCTGCCCGAACCCGCCACTCGGAAGTGGTAGCGCGGAGATCCCCTCGCGCTCCGCAGCCAGCACCACCTCGAGGGCGAGCGCATCCGCAGGGTTGCTCGGGTTGACGAAGCACAGCAGAGGGCCATCGGCACCGCTCTGGATGGTCGGCACGAGTTCGCTCCGAGACAGCTTCTGTGAGGCCTTCTGGTCCCAGCGCGACAACTTTTCCATGAAGCGCCCGGCACCGAGCCCCTCCAGGTGCAGCGGGCGCTCGAAGAGCAGATCCAGCTCGTCCCGAAGTTTGTGGCCGAGCGTGGTCTCGGCGGCGAGATCGCGGCGCGGCACCTGCGTCCCGAGCTGGACCAGGCGCCCATTGTCGACGCGAGCCTCGGGTGGGTCTCCATAGACGAGATGGGCCGTGACCACGAGGGAGGCGCCCTCCTCGAGCAGCGTGAAGGTGACCCGAGGGCGGAGCGTGCGCGAACGCCCCGGCAAGAGCCCGGTCAAGATCTCGATCGGCATGCTCCGCTCGAGCTCGGGCAACACGCGACCCACCAGTTCCCCGAGGCGCTCACGCTCGAACACTTGGGACAACGGGAGCTTCTCCAAGCGCAAACCCGTGAGCTCGGTCGCCCCGAGGGGGCAGAGGAGCGCACCCCTCCGCGCGAGTCCCGGTGCGATCACCTCGTCGATGCTCGGCTCGGACGAGAGTTCGAGCAGTACGGCGCGACCGCGCTCGAGGACGCGGGCACGGGGCATCACCGGCTCGGGATCGACACGCACCGGTGTTCCTTCGAGGCGAATGTCCGTGGCATTCCGAAGAGCGGTAAAAACCGCGCGCAGCGTGGACAAGATGCGGTATTTCTTGTTCGAGCCGATCAGGCGATCGAGCGCCAGATCGTCCTCGGAGACGAGCAGGCTCTGCTTGAGTTCTCGCGAACGCGGATGCTCGAGTGGGCAGTCGAGCAGTTGCTCCCCGCTCGGTGACACCACGACCCGCATGAGTGAAACGCCATCCGACTCACGCAGGAGCCGGTATCCTAGATGCCGCTCGGGGGCGCGGGGTTCCTCCGGGGTGGCGGCGCCTCCAGCCTCGCCTTGTTCGAGGATGAGCGCCGCGGCGATCACGTGCGGACACGGATCTTGGGGATGATCGCAGTCACAGGTCCACTCGGGTTCCTCGAGATACAGAAACACCGTGGGGGCGACGGCTCGCCCCTCGGTCTTGACCCGAAGCACGACCTCGGTCTCGGAGCGCTTGACCAGCGTGACCGCCGCGGTACGGCTGAGGCTCACCCCCGCGGACCAGGTTCCAGGTTTGGCGGCACGTCGAAGCGTCGGAAGGAGCGTCACGGGATCGGGGCGGACCCTACCAGAGCCGGCAAAGGACGCCAGCCGCGCAAACGAAGCGAGTTCAGAACCACCAGCACGCTGCTCATAGCCATCGCGCCCCCCGCAAGCATGGGCGTGAGGCCACCGAACACCGCAACCGGGATCATGGCCAGGTTGTACGCGGAGGCCCAAAATAGGTTGAGGGCGATCCGGCGAGTGGTCAGCCTACCGAGCTCGAGCGCAGCTGCGACGAGCGTAAGCTCGTTGCCCACGAGGACGATCCGGGCCTGGCTTGCCGCCAGATCCGTGCCCGAGCCCATCGCGATCCCGATCTCGGCCAAGGAGAGGGCCGGCGCGTCGTTCACCCCGTCACCCACCATCGCCACCCGGCGCCCTCGCTCGGTGAGGCCCTGCACGAACGCGAGCTTCTCCGCAGGGCGCATCTCGCTTCGCCACTCGCTTACGTCGAGTTGCTCAGCGATGGCTCGGACCGTGGGTTCACCGTCCCCCGAGAGGATGATCACGTCGAGCCCGCGCCGCTGAAGCTCGCGGACAGCTCCCTTGGCGGAGGGTCGCCTGAGATCTCCGAGCACGACCGCCCCGAGGAACCTGCCATCCCGAGCCACCCCGACCACGCTCCCGGGACCCTCGATCGCGGGGCTCTCCACACCATGTTCGGCGAGCCAGCGGCGACTCCCGACCAGCAGCTGGTGCCCGTCGACCCTGCCACTCACACCCCCACCCGGAGTGCTCACGAAGTCCTCGGGCTCCGCGAGCGGGAGTTCTCGTGCTTGGGCGTGCTCCACGATCGCCCGAGCCAGCGGGTGCTCGCTCGCAGCCTCCAGGCTGGCCAGAAGCCTGAGCAGCTCCGCTTCGTCGCCACTCTCAGCATGAACCGCGCTCACGCGCGGCGTGCCTTGGGTAAGAGTCCCGGTCTTGTCGAACACCACGGTGTCGACTCGGGGACAGCGCTCCAAAGTCTCCGCGTCTCGGATCACGATCCCGTGGCGCGCACCTGCGCCGAGCCCTGCCACCACCGCCGCTGGCGTCGCGAGGCCGAGCGCGCAGGGACAGGCCACCACCCAGACGCTGACCGCGTTCTCGATGGCTTCGGCCAGGGGATGACCAGACAGCCACCAGCCGAGCAGCGTCCCCATCCCAATCACCAGCACCGTGGGGATGAAGAGCCGACTTATCCGATCGACCAGTCGCTCGATGGGGGCTCGCCGTCCTTGAGCTTCGAGGGTGCAGCGGATCAGCTGTCCCAGCGTGGAGTCCCCTCCGACCCTGGTGGCTTGAATCACCAGCCGCCCCGAACCATTCAGGCTCCCAGCGCTCACCCCATCACCCACGCCGCACTCGATGGGCAGGCTCTCTCCAGTGAGCTGTGCCTGATCGACTTCACTCCTGCCACCCACCACCACACCGTCAGCCGCCAGGCGCTCTCCGGGGCGTGCCACGAACATGCTTCCCACCGTGAGTTCGGAGCAATTCACCAGCTCCTCTCGTTCACCCCGCCGCACCAAGACCCGCTGGGGGAACATCTGTCCGAGCTCGGTCAAGGCGGAGCGGGTGGCTCGCTTGGCCCTGCCCTCCAACCACTTCCCGAGGCGCACCAAGGCGATGACCATGGCCGAAGCCTCGAAATACACAGCGTCGGAGCCCTGGCTCACGGCCATCAGGCTCTGACCGAAGGCCGCCGTGGTACCGAGCGCCACCAGCACATCCATGTTGGTGGACCACTGGCGAAGCGCCGACCACGCTGCGCGATAGAATCGCGCGCCGAACACCAGCTGCACCAAAGTGGCCAGGGTAATCGCCACGGGCAGCGGGAGCGCAATGTGCACTCCGAACGGGTGCAGCAGCATCGGCACCGCGAGCGGGGTGGCCAGGGCAAGGCTCAACACCGTTCCCCAGAACTCGCGCGTGACCTGCTCCCCCTCGTCGAGGGTGCGCCAGGGTAGCGCCGCCTCCATCGCCGGTTGCACGGTCGCGGGATACCCCGCCTGGCTGAGCGCCTCGCACAAGGACTCGAGGCTGGTTCCAGGGGTGAGCGTCGCGCGCGCCTCCTCGAGCACCAAGTGGACCTCGGCCCTCTGCACGCCGGGCACACCCATGAGCGCGTGGCGAACCCGCCCCGCACAGGTGGCGCAGGACATCCGGCCGACGCGAAGCCGGACCTCGACGGTGGGGGAGGCAGCCTCGACCATGGCTGCGATCTCTGGTGCACCCCCGGAGGCGGCGCAAGGACCGCGGGGCTCTTCCCCCAACCATGGCGCCGTGAATGCCCTCAGAGTGGCAGACTCTTCAAGGCGAGCTTCTCGCGTCCAGCGTCTACCAGCATGAAGAGTTGCTTCGAAGTGAGGGTGAGCGCAGTTATCGCACCGCGGTTGGAAAGCGGAAGGGTGCGCCGCACCTTGCCGTCAAGCTCGAGTTCGAGCAGCCCTGGGGGTTGCGAGCAGAAGAGCTTATCGCCGAGGGCCATCGGCGAACAGATGGTCTCCCGCGCCAGCACCTTCTGTTCGACGAGCTCCGGCGAGAGCTGCCGCACGGTGAGGCTCGGCCCATCATAGTAAGCCACGCCACTCGACGCGAGCAGATCGGCGGGTGTCCTCACCTTCTTCAGCTCGCCACGGCGCACCCGACCATCCCCCAGCCCAACCGACGCGAGTCTCCAACCTTGACCCCGAAGCTCCTCGACGAAGTAGACGTGAGTCTCGTCCATCGCCATCACCGGCACTTGTCCGGATGAGGCCACCAGCTCCCTCTTGTGACCTTGATGCAACGTGTGGATGGCGAAGCTCCGCCCTTTGTCCTGTTCTAGCCACGCAAAGGCGCCGGCACTGGTGACCATCCGTTGTGGTCGATGCAGAAGCTCGATGATCACCTCTGCCTCACCGCTGCCCTTCTGTACACGACGGAGCGCCCCTTTGCTCCAGAACACCACCTGGTCGCGCATCACCCCCCGCACGTCCCCAAGCTCGACCGCAAACATCTGTAGAGCGTGACCTGGCTCGACGCGGTAGATTCGAGTGTTGGTCAGGAGAACGACGCCATCGCCATCGGCCTTAAGCGTGGCATTGAAGGCCGAGTGGTCGAGGGTAAGCCAGGTCGTTGGCTCGGGCAGCCGAGCCAGGCCGGAGGCGACCGGAGCGGGCGCTGCGACCGAAGAAGGAGAGGAGCGAGCGGTGACCTGACGTCCCTCGGAATCTCGGTCACACCGACAGCCGCCACCAGCAAGGAGGGCCACGCTCACGGTCCAGAACCACGGACCCAGCCCTCGCCGGAGCGAAGCAACCACGAACCTGCTGTTCCTCATGCCTCGAGTAAAGGCGAGCCGCCCTCGATCCGCAAGCCCAACATCTTGCCCGCTCACGGAGCGGGCCGGCCAAGCTCCTGCATCAGCCAGGTCATGGCCGGTCGCGGCGAACCATCGCGGATCAACCCCGAGTGATCGAGCCAGGTCCCTCCGTAGATCCAACCCCAGATGGTGATGCCTGGAATCCAGTCGGTCTGGAGGAAGAAGTCGAAGTGCTCCTGGAACTTGCCGAGCTGCTGCTGATCGTCGTTCAGGTCGATGTCGTACTCGGTGATATACACGGGAAGGCCCGTGTCATTGTGCATCTTGGTCAGGAGATTGATCATCGTGCTGGTCGACACGTTGGTGCTAAGGCCATGGGCTTGGGCCCCGAGCGCGTGGATCGGCCCTCCCGCGTTCTTCACCGCGTTCGCGATGTTGATGAAGTTCTGGGTCTGATCCGACCACTCGATGTTGTTGTAGTCGTTGAGGATCAGGATCGCGTTCGGGCAGTACTGATGGGCCCAGTTGAAGGCCTGAAGCACCCAATCCCAACCGCTCGCGCCACTTCCGCCGAGCGCCTGGGTGTACGGCGGAGTGGTGTGCGGCGGCGGCTCGTTCACCACATCGATCAACCGGGCATCGTCACCGTAGCGCTCACAGAATAGGCGGATCCACTCCTCGACCTCGGCGCGCTGGGTATTCTGATCGACACCTGCGACCCAATCCGGATACTGGCTACCCCAGACGAAGGTGTGCTGCTTGAAGATGATCCCCTTCTGCATCGCGTAGTCGTGGATCGAATCGAGCGTACCCCAGCTCATGTTGTCCTGGCTGCCCTCGGTCGACGACCATTTTCCTGCGTTCTCCGGCGTCACCTGATCCCAGAAGTTCGAGTAGACACGGCCGCCCTGATCCATGCCGCCACTTCTGGTGTCGATGTTGCCGATGAACTTCGGCAAGCTGCTCGCTCCACCTTGACCGGGGGCTCCGCCCTCACCGGGGGCTCCGCCCTCACCGGGGGCTCCGCCCTCACCGGGGGCTCCGCCTTCACCG
>CAYNEY010000110.1:7356-10139 GCA_964396375.1 uncultured Polyangiaceae bacterium
GGGGGCTCCGCCCTCACCGGGGGCTCCGCCCTCACCGGGGGCTCCGCCTTCACCGCCGTTCGGCACGCAGGTCCACGTGGTCCCGGAACAGGTGCAGGTGCGCGTGCTTCGCACGCACTCCTCGGTGTCAACCGCCGGATCACAGGGATCACCGGTCTCAACACCCGGCACACAGCTGGAAGTCCCCGTCGCCCCACCTTCACCCGTGACCGCGCCACCTTGGCCGACAACCGCGCCACCTTGACCGACAACCGCGCCACCTTGGCCGACGAATCCACCACCGGCACCGGAAGTCCCCATCATGGCGCCACCCGCACCACCACTGCCCAGCGCTCCCCCAACCTCTGCATCGTTGCCATCACCCTCGGTCGCGGCGGAAGAACACGCAACGGCCACGAGGGGAAGGAGAGCCGAGAGCGTCCGGAAACGATTCTCTGAGCGAGACAGCCATTGGAAGCGGAAAGAGGTGGTGCACTCTGACATGTAGGGTCAATTCCCGAGGTTACGACCGCTGATCATCGAACATCCGTTTTCCGCACGTCACAGCCCAGGATTTCCGGCACAAAAGAACAAGCGGCCCCACACCGCACCCTTTCTCTGGGCACTTTGGCGCGATTTGTGGAGGTTTCACAGCACCGGGGGTGCACGTGGCATAACATCTGGTAACGCCCGGCCATGGGTTTCTCCTTGGGTATCGTCGGCCTCCCCAACGTTGGTAAGAGCACACTCTTCAATGCGCTTTCGTCAGCGCAGGTCCTGGCGCAGAACTTTCCTTTTTGCACCATCGAACCCAACGTGGGCGTCGTCCCCGTACCCGACCCTCGCCTCCAGCAGCTCTCTCGGGTCTTCGGTTCAGAGAAGACAACACCCACCAGCATCCGGTTCGTCGACATCGCGGGATTGGTGCGTGGTGCCTCTCGCGGGGAGGGTCTCGGCAACCAGTTCCTCGCCCACATCCGCGAGGTCGACGCGATCGCACAGGTCGTGCGGTGTTTCACGGACGACTCGGTCACCCATGTCAATGGGCAGGTCGATCCGGTGGCAGACGTCGAGATCATCGACACCGAGCTTTGCCTGAAGGATCTCGAAACAGTCTCAAGTCGCCTCGCCCGTGCAGAGAACCAGGCCAAGAGCGGGGACGCGAAGGAGATCGCGAAGGTGAGGGAACTCGAGAAGCTGCTCGCCCACCTCGACCACGGTCATCCCGCGCGATACTACGAGCTCCAGGATCCGAAGCACGCCGACCTGGTCGCTGAGCTGATGCTGCTCACCGAGAAGCCCGTGTTCTTGATCGCCAATGTCAGCGAAGACTCGCTCGCCAGGCTGTCTTCAGATCCAGGGTTCACTCGACTCATGTCTTTCGCGAGCCAGCGAGGGTTGTCGGTCGTACCGATCTGTGCTGCCTTCGAAGCACAGCTCGCCGAGCTTCCGGTCTCGGAACAGGCGGAGTTTCGGGAGAGCGTCGGGCTATCTGAGTCCTCACTCGCGCAGGTCATCCGCACCGGATATGATCTACTCGGGCTGATCACCTTTTTCACAGGGGGCCCGAAGGAGTGTCGCGCACGCACGGTGCGCCGCGGGGCGACGGCACCAGAAGCCGCCGGGGTAATTCACAGCGATTTTCAGCGGGGATTCATCCGCGCCGAGGTCATCGCATCAAAGGATCTGGTGGAGTGCGGCTCGGAGGCGCGCTGTCGCGAGACTGGCCGGCTCAGTATCGAGGGACAAAGCTATGTGGTCCGCGATGGCGACGTGATCCACTTCCGGTTCAACGTTTGATTCAGAACCAGCGCCGGACCGGCACCGGTCCACCACAGCACCCCAGGAATCGGGCGATCCACAGGCCAAGCATCGCGCCGAGCAGGATCAACAGAAGCAGGTTCACGGTATACCTCGCCCAACGCTGTCGTGGCGACTCGAGGCTGGGATCGAGTACCGCACCAAGCTCCAGCTTTCCTCGTGTCCCAATGCCGTGCAGCACCACGATCGCCAGCAGTGGCAGAAGAACGAACACGAGCGGGTGCCATCGGAAGGCCTGCGCCAGATCCCCCTCGAGCAGGGCGAGCGTGGCCCGGCCGAGACCGCAACCAGGACAGGGCAGCCCCACCACACCAGCAAAGGGACACGGCAACCATCCGAATACGGCGAGCGTGCCCACCAAGCCGAGCAAAGCCCAAACCTTTAGGTCTCGAACGCGCTCTTGGGGCTTGCTCATGCGTCGGCCTGCTGGGGGCGAATCTGCCACTGGCGCTCCGAAAGTCGACGAAGCCGACTCCTCGGCCCATCTGCCCAACTGGGTCGGCCGGCCTCTTGAGCCCTGTGGCCACCACTCCCCTTCACCCCACGTTTTTGTCACGCCGGCGTTCTGCCCCCCAGACCAGGCTGTGCTAGGGCAAGCGGCGGCGCGGTCTCGGCTCCCCTACGCGGAACCAGTCTCCACGCATTCCGCGCCACCCGGCAATCTGCCGCTCGCAAAGGTTTTATCGAATGAATCTCGTTGAATGGCTTCAGCGTCTGATGTCCGATTTCGGAGCTGCCTGGGTGATGTGGCTCATGATTGGGCTGAGCGTGATCTCGGTGGCGATCATGCTGGAGCGCGGCTGGTTCTACTACTCGCTCCGTGACGACATCGGCGCGCTCGCCCAGAAGCTCAGGAAGGCGCTTCGGGATGATACCGACCTCGCGGCCGCTCAGAAGATCCTGGAAGCTTCCCCCAGTGCCGAGGCGGCGGTGGTGGTCGCCGGGCTGCTGGAGGCGGACGGTGGTGCCAAGGCCGCTGACGA
>CAYNEY010000111.1:0-10007 GCA_964396375.1 uncultured Polyangiaceae bacterium
GCGGCGTGGCTCAAGGCGGCGTGGCTCAAGGCGGCGTGGCTCAGGGTGGCGCGGCTCAAGGCGGCGCGGCTCAAGGCGGCGCAGCCCAAGGTGGCGCGGCGGAGGGCGGTACGGCGGAGGGTGGTGGGAATTCGAACGGCGAAGGTGGAACCACGACCAGCAACACGACGCCGAGCCTCGGCTGCGGTAGCCCCACCACCCTGATGAGTGGCACCGCGACCATCGACGTCAACGGCGTGGCGCGCGAGTACATCCTGAAGCTCCCTTCTGACTACGAGCCGAGCCAGCCCTACCGGCTGGTCTTCGGCTGGCACCAATTGGCTGGCTCAGCGGAGATGATCGCGCGCATGGGCTACTATGGACTCGAGGAACCGAGCGCCGGCCAGGCCATTTTTGTGGCTCCGCAAGGGCTCTTTCAAATCACCCCCTCGAGCGGGAACCTGGATGCGGGCTGGTGGAACAACGACGGAGAGGATGTGGAATTCTACCACGCGATGCTCGAGCGCTTCACCTCGGAGCTGTGCATCGACGAGAGCCGCATCTTCTCGGTTGGCTTCAGCTTCGGAGCAATGTTCTCGTTCACGGTGGCCTGTGACTCGAGCGGCATGATCCGAGCCATCGCGCCCATGGCGGGTGGTGGAGGACGTTGCGACCAACGAGTGGCCGTGATGGGCTTCGTAGGACAACAGGACGGGCTTCTGTCCGGTCACGTCGAGGCGATCGAGAGGTTCGCTGCCTCGAATGGCTGTTCAGGGGAGCCAGTCACAAAGCAGCCGAGCTGGTGCGACACGAGGCCTGACGACGCCGCCTGCGTCTGCCTGGAGTATCAGAACTGCGACGAAGGCTACCCTGCCGTGTCTTGTGAGTACACGAACGGCCACATGTTCGCACCGAACTCGGGCCAAACGATTTGGGACTTTTTCTCCCAATTTTGAGGCAAAGGATGGTTTTCGAGCCCCTGGAGGTTTTGATTCGGGTGCCGGTTCGGCGAGAAGCGGCTGGCCAAGGGCCCTTGACGTCGGCGGGCGTTTCGGTCCGATTATCATGCAAAGGTGGCGCAGCCTCAGAGCTGCCTTGAACAAGTGACCATCACCGTCCTCATCCAGTTCATCGTTCGTCAGACCACCATCCTGATAGCCCAGTTGGCTACGGCTGGGCGAGCGCGTGCGCCGCTCGCCCTCATCGCGGGTCAGGTATTCTCGGATCTGGTGAGCGAACTCGAACGTCAGGGTGTCAGCCGACAAGTCACGGCTGACATGTTCGGGCTGAGCCTTCGGACCTTTCAGCGCAAAATGCAACGGATGGAGGAGAGTTCGACCGAACTGGGGCGTTCGACCTGGGAGGCCGTGCTCGAGTTCATTCGTTCCCGCGAGTTCGTAAGCCGCAACGAGATCCTCGCCAAGTTTGCCCGCGACGATGACGCCCAAGTCAAGAGCGTCCTCCGGGACCTTCGGGAGAGCAGGTTCGTGTTGTCGTCCGGCTCGGGCCCGGGCACGGTGTATCGCGCCGCGACGGAGGAAGAGTTGGGCACACTCTTCCGCTTGCAGGGCACGGAGGGGCTCGAGGAGCTCCTGTGGACCCTGGTCTATCGTGAGGGGCCCATCACGCTCGCCGAACTCACCCACCACACCCACCTGGACCAGAAGCTGGTCAGCGACGTCGTGATGCGGCTCGAGGAAGGTGGTCGCGTGGAGCGAGTTCGCGAGGCAGAAGAGCCTGCCTTCCGAGCCGCACGCCTGGTGATCCCCTTGGGAGCCCCCGTCGGCTGGGAAGCCGCGGTGTTCGATCACTTCAAGGCCATGGTGAACGCCATCGCCGGAAAGCTGGGCGGTCACCACACCGCTCCAGATCTGGCCGATCGGGTGGGTGGCAGCACCTGGAGCTTCGATATTGTGGGTGGTCATCCCCTCGAGGAGGAGGTCTACGGCACCTTGGGAAGACTCCGCGCTATGCTGAGCGAGTTGCGTGCTCGGGTCGATCGAGCGAACTCTGAGAATCCCGAACGAAAGACCGACACGCGCGTCGTCGTGTACGCAGGTCAGTGCATCATCGGTGATCAAGACCATGAAGTCGAAGAAGACGACTAGGGCAGGGACGGCCCTACGAGTTGGGGCCCTTTTGTCGAGCGCCACGGTGGTGGCGTGGAGCTGCGCCAACTGGGGCAGTCAGACTCCCTCGACCTCGAGTGAGACCCACTTCTTGCAGCGTTGTGAGCGCGACGGAGACTGCGGGGCGGGCCTGAGTTGCCTGTGTGGCGCCTGCACACGAACCTGCGATGCTCCCGCCACCTGCGAAGCCCTCACCGCGTCCGCGGAGTGCGTGGCCGTGGCTTCGCGTCCGGTCGATCCAGGATGTCCCGCCTCGGCGATCGTGGCGTTCTGCGACACCCTATGCAATAGCGACTCGGATTGCGCGGAGCTGGGAGAGACCTCGCGCTGCGACCGAGGGTTCTGCCGCGCGCTCAGCGACAACTGCGAGACCGGGGTCACGCTGGGCAGCGAAGTGGTGTTCTTGGGTGATGCCACCATCGCCGAGACCCGCTTGATCCCGAGTGCCCTCGAAGAACTCGCTCGCGCCTCCGGAGCTCTCGAGGCCGACGAGAGCTACCGCGATTACTCGGAACCACTCGACAATCACTTCGGCGGCGACACACCAGGCCTCTTGACCCAGTACACGGCTGCACAGCAAGCTGCCCTGGTGAGGGTCGTCATCATGGACGGCGGTGGTGGTGACTTGCTCACCAATGGCTGCCCGGATCCGATCGGCCCCGAGTGTCCCACCATCCAGGAGATCGTGGTCGGCGCGGAGCGCCTGTGGGACCAGATGGCGCAGGATGGTGTCGAGCACCTCGTCTACTTCTTCTACCCCGATCCTCAGATCGACGACCGACTCAAGACCATGGTCGATACCCTACGTCCTCTCATGGAGGGTGTCTGTGCCGCAGCCGCACTGCCCTGCCACTGGTTGGATCTCCGCCCGACCTTCGCGGGGAAGTACGAACAGTATGTCGAACCGGGGGAACTCACGCAGACCGAAGCCGGTGCGCTCGCGACCGCGCAGGCGCTGTGGGGTGTGATGCAGCAAGAGTGCGTGGCTCAGTGAGCCCGTTTCACCCTGCTTGCGCCGGTCGGATGGTGGTGTGAGGGCCCAGTCCCAAGCCCGGGGGAGCCCGAAACGAGTGCCGCAACCCAGAACGCTTCAGCCAGGACCTGCCGTCAGTCGCGCCAGGTATAGGGGGGCTGCGGGTTGGTGTCGTTGACGGTGATGCTCTCGGTGCTGGTATCGACGAACCCAGAAAACGAGCCGCTCGACTTGTTCAGGCCGTCTCCACGGTACTCGACGTCGCCGTAGAGCATGGCGGTGCCGCTCGCGCCCTGGTTGCGCTCGTAGAATCCCACCGGATAGAAGGTGGTGAAGATCTGCGCGCTGCCCGCCACGGTGAACCCATTGGACAGCACCGAGAGGCCACCCACCGTACCGCCGGACACCGTGCCCGCCGTCACCACGGCGTGATCCTCGATCCTGCCGCCCGTGACCGTCCCTCCGACGACCTTCGCGTAGGGGCCAACGTAGGCACTCGCCGAGGTCTGGGCAGTGGCACAACCTCCACCGTTGCTGTGCCGCGAGGTTCCCGCAGGGCAATCCTCGACCGTGCCGTTGCGGAACCCCGCTGGCCACGCGCCGTCGACCCTCACCATGTACGGATAGCGGGGAATCGTATGGTAGAGTTGATCCCAGAGGATCTTCTCATACTCGGTGGGGGTACCCACCACCACCAGCCACAGGGACTCGCCGGGGTTGACACAGAAGCTGAGTTCTCCATCCGAGCCGCTCATCATCCGGCTGTAGCGAGAGGTGGTCAGCCCGGAATCGGTGGCGACCAAGCCCCAACGCCATCCACCATTCTTCGACTCAGTAACGCCGCGGAAGGCCACGGTGACACTCGTGGCCCCCTCCTCCGCATGCAGCTGTATGACGTTGTAGCCCCACCGTTGAGGCGCCCAGAGATTCGGGACCTGGAAGCGTCGATTCGTGGACCACTCCTCGTCCATCGGCTCGAGGGAGGTGATGCGCAGGCGCCGCTCGGCGCGTGAAGCATTGGTGGTGAGCGCTCCGTAGCTGCTACGGTACACTTCTCCCTGATCGCCCCCATCGGTTCCAGGAGGGTTCTGGTAATCCCAGGTGACATTGTGCACGGCCCACTCACCGAAAAGATCGTTGAGCTGCTCCAAATCCCAACCCATCGCCCCCATCAGCTTCGGCCAGATATCTCGCCCGACAGAGGTCGGATCGTTCCATAGACCGTTCACGGCACTGCAACAGTGCTTGTCCTTCAGAAACTCGAAGAACTGCCAGTTGCAATACCTGTCTCGGCTCGAGCCGTAGTAGACGTGCGGCGCGTTGACGAGCATCTCCGAGCAGTGCACGTTCGAGCGCCCCTCCTCCAACTGGTGCGGCATGAAGTTGGCGTGCGCCTCATAGATCCAGCAGGGTGAACCACAATCCGGGAAAGCAGGAGTAAGCGCCTGCAAGGCGTGCACCCACTCGTGCCCCAAACCCCAATGGTCCGCCATGGCCCCCGGACCGACCCAGATCCCTGGACCTCGGTTGAGACCACCGTAAAGACCGCTCTCGATGATGTGAACGCTAGTCTTCAGCTTGTCCGCGGTGTCACAGTAGGGCTCGGGCCAGTTGATGGGCGGGCTGAGGTAGTCGTTCCACAGCACGTTCTCCATGTAATCGGCGGCTGATCGCGCCGCGGCCTCGGTCACGTCACGCTCATCAGGCCAGTAAAAGGCGAAGTGCTCAGTCTCGAACCGAAGCGGATAGTTTTCCGGACTGGACGAGCCCCAGGCGGTCCAAGTTCCAGGAGTGCAGGTCACTCGGGTGGCGGGGCACTCGGCTGCCCACACGGTATCGCTGCTCCCCGCGTCGCAGCCCCCGGATCCACCTTGGCCGGGAGCACCACCTTCACCGGGAGCACCACCTTCACCGGGAGCACCGCCTTCACCGGGAGCGCCGCCTTCACCGGGAGCGCCGCCTTCACCGGGAGCACCACCTTGGGCCGGAACGCCACCTTGGGCCGGAGCGCCACCTTGGGCCGGTGCGCCACCTTGGGCCGGAGCGCCACCTTGGGCCGGTGCGCCACCTTGGGCCGGTGCGCCACCTTGGGCCGGTGCGCCGCCTTCACCGGGAGCGCCACCTTGGGCCGGTGCACCACCTTGGGCCGGTGCACCACCTTGGGCCGGTGCGCCACCTTGGGCCGGTGCGCCGCCTTGGCCCGGTGCGCCGCCTTGGCCGGGTGCGCCGCCTTGGCCCGGTGCGCCGCCTTGGCCCGGTGCGCCGCCTTGGCCCGGTGCGCCACCTTGGCCCGGTGCGCCGCCTTGGGCTGGACCCTCCCCGCCGATGCCCGTCGTATCTCCCGCACTACCGAAAGACGCACCTCCCAGGATGCCTGCGCCGGCGGCTCCCGTCGCGGTGGAGCCCCCCGTCGCCCTCACCGCCTCATCGCCCGTATCGGAGCTAGAGCAGCCAATCCCGGAAATTAGGCCGACCAAAGGAGCAAGCCAACCAAGCGCGCGGGAACGGTTCACAAAGAGCATAGGGGTATTCCTCGGTCAGCTTTAGTCGTTTCGCTCGACCAGGAACAGGCAACGATCGTCGCGGGGCGCCGCGCCTCCACGGCGAGCTTGGTCAGAAGATGTACGCTCTGCCGCCTCCGCTCGCTCCCCAGACTCTGCCTGGAACCATCTCCCGACACCGACTAGCCGGAGGTAGTCAGCACCGCCCACCCTCACACCGCCCATGCCTCATCGTCACAGTATCCCGCCTCCCCTTCTCGGCCTGCTCTTTCTGGTCGTGAGCTGCGCGCGGTCGCAGAGCACCGACCGAGACAAAACCGCCGGGGGATCCAGCAGCCCAACCACGCTCTCGACCCAAGCCCCCAAACCAGACACCCAATCTCTCGAGTTCACCCCCCAGAAGCTCTCACTCTCCTATGGAGACGAAACGCGGAGGCGACAGACGCTCTGGTTCTCTGGACGAGAGGTGACGCAGATGAAGCTGAAGGCCATTACCCTGGAGGGGCATCCCCGAGCCAGCCGCTTCATCGCGTTACGACCACTGCGCACCCTGGACCAAGCAACCGGAGAGATTCGCCTGGGCGTGGAACTCGAGTTAGATCGCGAGGGAGCTGCGGAACCAGGACAGGCCAAGCTGGTGATCGCGACCGGATTGCAGGAGCCTCTGCGGGTCGTCGTGGACGTCACTTGGGGGCCGTGAGGCTGCCACCAACCCGTAACATGGGTATTTTTTCCGAAAAACGGCGAGCGCCCTCCCGCGCCCAGAAGTAGCCCACACACATCTCTGCGAAGAGCGCTCGAAAGGAGGATTCTCTGGTTGGTGTCGCGAGCCGGCTAGCATGGCTGTACACTGCAGACAGCATGTTCGAGCGCCTCTCAGACCTTCGCAGGCTGGTAACCGGCTCCCACACAGCGTTCTTGCGCCGTCGCGTGGCCATCGTGGGCGGGGGCTTCGCCGGCCTGTGTGCCGCGCGGGCGCTCGCACCAAGACACGCGGTGACCCTCTTCGATCCCAGAGCTTGCTTCGAGTTCCTCCCCAACATCCACGAGCTGGTCTCGGGCCACATCACTCCGTCACACCTCCGACTCCCCCACGCTGACTTCTGCGCGCGCCATGGGGTCACGTTCGTGCAGGAGCGCATCACCGAGCTCATGCCGGCGATCGCTCGCTTGACCACTGGCTCTGGTCGAGAGCACGCCTTCGACCTGTGCGTGGTGGCCATCGGAGCGGTCGACACGACCGGTGGCGTGCCGGGGGCAGAAGCGCACGCCATGCCCTTCAAGTCGGTGGATGACTGCGCGGCCATCGGGCAACGGCTCGAACTCCTGCTCTCGGAGCGCGGCCGGCTGGAGCTGGTGGTGGTGGGCGGCGGCCTGGAGGGCATCGAGGCCTTGGGAGAACTCCTGCGCCGCCTCCGCGGGCAGAGCAACTGGCACATATCCTTGATTGAGGCCCGCAGTCGGCTGCTCGAGGAGGCGCCCGCCGTACTGGACCGGGTGGTGCGGGACCATTGTGCTGGCCTGCCGGTGGATTTTCACCTTGGGGCTCGCGTGCGACAGCTCCATGAAGGCATGGTCGAACTCGACGATGGCACCTGTTTGCGCTCGGGGCTCACCTTGTGGACCGGTGGTGGCACGGCACCGCGGCTCCTGTTCGAGGCTGGCCTGAGCCAGAAACTCGGTCAATGGGCACCCGTCACCGCCACCCTCGAGTCCGTGGCTCACCGCCACGTGTTCGTGGTGGGTGATGCGGCCGCGCTCCCCGACCCCCTGGCGAAGCAGGCCTACCACGCGATGGACATGGGACAGCTCGCGGCCCGCAACATCGAGGCGCTCGCCGAGGGACGTGCCCCCCGATCCTTCGTTCCTTCCACAAAACCCATGGTGATCTCGTTTGGCGATCTCGACACCTGGGTGGTGATGGGCCAGCGCGTTCTCGCGGGCACGGCACTGTCAACGCTGAAGAAAGGGATCCTCGAGACCACCCTGCTCCGCCTCGATCCACCGCGCGACGCCCCTACCCTCCTTTTTGCCATGCGGCGCGCCACAGGTGGAATCGAGGGGATGGTGCACACCCTCCTCGATACGCCGAGCAACCTCCGTCACCTTTCCGGGGTACGGGTACTCTGAAATCCAGCGCGGCGCTCCCCTTTCCCTAGGCCGTTCCGATCAGAGGGCGCTGGTGCTCTACCGTGAAGAAGACCACACGGAGAGTCTCGAGTCCGCCATCGTCTTCCGGAGACTTGCTGCGACGACGGAGCTTCGCGATGAGCTCCGGCTCTGCCGACTCCCCAACCCGTTTGATGCTGAGCCTCACACCCGTACGCTCAACCCCTTCCTCGAGAAACAGATAGGCGGCATGCGGGTTCTGCTCCACGTTCCGCCGGGTGAGCCGGTCAGCCATGATGAAGGCCAGCGTGCCGTCCGGCATCACCTGCGGCCGCGCGTAGACAGCCACGTTGACCTGACCGTCGCGATCTGCGGTGGCCAGAACTCCCGTACCACGAACGTTCTCGAAGTATTCCGTGAGATCCATGGGGCACAATCTCCCTCTGATAGAGGCTTTAGCATAGAGCCCTTTGCCTGAGATCGACACCCCCTTTTCGCTGCACTCCCCGCAGATCACGCCGAAAGGATCAAGCCGAAGTGGTACGGTGGAAGCTGGATGGCTGGCTCTGAGACGAGGCGAAGAGCGGCTTCTTCACCCCAAGCGACGCATTTCTCGGGAGTAGGACGAATATCCAGACTGGGACCCCGCGGCGTACTTTGGTCATGACGCCAATGAATCACGAAGATGCGCCCATGGTCTCGAAGTGCGGCTCGTGCGGTTTCGAGCAACGCCACTGGTTGCTCACCATGAAGAATGTTGAACAAGAGGCAAGCGTCTTGCGAATGGGCAGGGACGCCAAATCCCTCGCTGACCACATCCCGTTCGGCCACATGCACGTTGCGCACCCCCAGCTCAGCCACCCGCTCCCTGGTGCGTCTCACCATGGCCGCGTCCACGTCCACGGTGTGAAGCACCCCGGAAATCCGTGCAGCCACGGGGAGCGTGAAGGTTCCGTATCCGCAACCAAGCTCGAGAGCGCTCGAAATCCCCGCATCGATACCGAGACGCTCCAGAATCAAAGGAACGTCGAACAGGCTCTCCCAGAATGCCTCCTCTGGCATGCCGCTGTCGCGATATTTCACCGGCTGTTCTCCGCTGTGCCTCCCCCGGGCAGGGACCCTAGAAGGTGACTGTCTTGTCCGCCCACACCACGAGATTCACGCAGTCGACCATGGTCGACACTGGGCACACTTCGCTGCCTTCCAGTTGGCGGGATTTGAGGCAATTCCCGCAAGCCAGCAGCTCGCCACCCGCCGCGACGAATTTCGCGAGCTGCCCGGCCACGTCGAACTTCTCATGCTGGAGCCCTTCGCACTCGACGGCTTCCCCCATCAGAAACAGCTTCACATCGTGCCCCTGAGCACGCGCCGTAGTCCCGAAACGAAAGGCGTTCCACGCCTTCTCGAATTCCTTCGTCTCCAGAATGATTCCCAATTTCATCGCCAGTTCTCCTTCTCAGTCGGAGCGCGCCACGGGCGCGCCCTCAGTTTCTTCGTGGCTTCGACGCGCCATCCGCGCACCCTGAAGTCCACCACCCCCTCGTCCAAGCGAAGCGCCTGATAGCCCCGCTTCCGAAGCACCCCGACCGCCTCCGCAGACATGACACAGTATGGGCCACGACAGTAGGCAACGACCGTTCGTCCCTTGGGGATTTCTTTCAGGCGGCTGTCGAGCTCTCCGAGAGGGATCGAGATGGCACCCGGGAGGTGCGCCGTCTCGTATTCCTCCCTGGGCCGCACATCCACCACGGTGACCTCACCCGCTCTCACACGGCAGAGGAGTTCTTCCCTTTCCACGGGTTCCAGCACATCACGCCTATCGAAGAAATCTCGCGTGATTTGCTCGAGCTCGGAGAGCCGGGCATGAGCCAACTCGCCGAGTGAGTGGTAGAGTCGAGAGACGTCTTCACCGCCGAGCCGGTACTCGACGAAGCAACCTTTCCGTTCAGCCTCCACGAGCCGCGCCGCACGCAGCACCCGAAGATGCTGCGATGCGTTGGCAACCGACAGGGCCGAGAGCTGCGCCAACACCTCCACCGTCCGCGGACCTTGGCACAGCAGATCCAGCAGCTCGAGGCGTTTCGGGGCGGACAGAGCCTTGCCGAGCCGCGCCAGCTGCTCGTAGATGCCGTCCTTGAAACGTCGGGCCCGTGCGACCATGCAGTCGAGTATTCAATTGATTACTGAAATGGTCAAGAGCCACCGCCGTGCCCAAGGCTGACACTCCACGAACCAGGCCGAGAGCCCGGGGGGGATTGTCAGCAGTCTCGCTCGTGAGGAGGGCCGGATAGAGATCGTTCTTGATGCTGGTTCCTC
>CAYNEY010000112.1:0-9677 GCA_964396375.1 uncultured Polyangiaceae bacterium
CCGGACAGAGTATGACCAGAGATCTCGCAGGCTCTCCTTGATCGCCCACGCTCGTTCTGTCTTTGGGTGCGCACCGCGCCGCCCAGAACCTCGCGGTCCGCCCCGGTTCTCATGCGGCGAGGAACTGCCTCCCCCCTCTGACCAAATCACCCACTGCGATCCCGGAGGAACCCACTCTTTGTGGGGAGATTCGCGGACCCGCAAACTCGAATCGCATCGTCCACTCAACAAAAAATGGTGGGGATCACGAGGACTTGAGAAGGCTTCGGGCTGGACGGTTCTCCATGTTCGTACTGTCCACGCGCGAGTGGGGTGGCATTCGGCACCGGTTCCAGCTTCCGGGGTGACCGGCAGCGCTTCACGTCGGGTTGGTGACTGGCCGCCCAGAGCCTCGATGGCCCCTGTTGCCGGGCCTTTTCCACCCTTGAACGGTGCCCTTGGCCGTGTCGAAAGTGCGGCTTCACCTGAGCTTCTCGTCGCCCCCGGCTGGCGCCAGGTCCAAGGACGGTAAGCACGAACACGTTGTGTGACCTCAGACTGTTCGCTCTCGGGAGACCGGATGCAGTGCCGCTGCCCACGCTGGCCCTTTCGTATTCGCGGCACGCCAGGCAGCCTCGAACTCCGGCTCGCCGACACAGTAGACCGGTGGATTCCACGGGTGGGGATCCGCCACGACCAGGGCGACATCTCCGGGAATATGGTCGACGATGAGGACGCAGTGCTTCCCGACATGCCCTGCACCGCCAGTTGGTGGGACGAAGCGAACCATCACGAGCACGATCCACAGCCAGTTCGGCTCGCGGAACTGCTCAAGCTCGTGGGTGTTCGGTCGGTAGGTAGCGAGCCCAGTCGCGCGCGCCATCGCGCGGAGATCCTTCTCCAAGAAAGTCGCACCCCGGAGGCGTGATTCGATCCCTGAACGAGCGCCTGGCTCGAGCTTGGCAAGTAGTGTCGGTGCTCCCGCGCCCGCGGGCATCGTTCCGAGCTTCCGTGCCGCAGTGACAACAGCGTACAGGCTGCTGGCGCGGTGATCTCTTTGCTTTGCGACTCGCAGTCGTCGGACGAGCGAAGGCTCCGCAATTCTCGCGCGGGTCGGGTCGAGAAACGGCCCGCTGCTATGGCTCACGGTGCGTCGCCCCTTCGACGTGTTGGACGACGGCCGCTACCAGGTCGGGAACGACCCGCGAGAGTCCTACGAGAAGCTTCTCGAACGTCACCGGCGGATTCGTCAGATCGGAGGCCTGTTCGCTCAGCATCTCTACGAACGCCGACGGATCGAGATCGAATAGGTTGCACAGGAACTCGTCGGGAGACTGCGCCTCGATCCCGGCTGGGAGCGGTACGAAGTCCTTCAGGTTCGAGGTGGTGATGACCTGAGCTCCGGACTTGACTGCCGCTGCAACCACGTGGCGATCCTTCGGCTCGTTCTTTAGCGCCGCGACCAGAGTCGAGTAGTCGGCTACCTCTGCTTCCGGGAAGTACCGCTCCATCGTTGTGCGCAGACGAGCCGCCTTGTCCGGCGGGATCCGACCCTTCTGAACCAGGTTCCGCTCCATTTCATCGAGAATGTCGGCGCTCCATCGAAGCTGGAAGAAGCCAGCCGCGGCTGCGCGCAGCACTGTGTCCCGCAACGTGAACGGGAACAGCACGTTGGCGTCAACGACGACGATGAACGGAGCAGGAACCATCCGGAGAGGGCTGACTCTACGAAAGTTCGGAGTCGTATCCGCCGAATTGTTGTGTCATGCGCGACAGTTCACGGAGGCCGGCACGCCTATCCTTGTCGCGCGTCTCCTTGAACCGAAGCACGTCCTCGATCCGAAGCCGACGATGCTTCCCGGTCTTCTTGAACGGGATGCGACCCTCGTCCAACAGGCGCACCAGGTACTGACGCGAGACGTTGAGCAGGTCGGCAGCTTGCTGGGTGGTTACCTCACGGCCAACCGGAACGACTGTGATCGAGTCTCCCCGGGCCAGCACCTCGGCCACCCGCTCGAGGACGTAGAACACCGACTCGGGCAGAGGAATGCTCTCCCCCGTCGGGCCCACCAGCTGGCACTTCGGAGCCCTCCGCTTCGGCGGGTGGGCCATCCCCTCGAGTGCACGCGAGAGGGCCACGACCTGCGCCTGTTGTTCGGGGGGGGCGGCGACCGGAGTCATCCGACGGATCATGTCTTCGAGGGTGTGAGCAGCGGTCGCCATGGTCGTTCTCCACCAGGTAACCTGCTGCATATTCGACGCAAACGCAACCCCAGACAACCCAATCGCAACTTGGACCAATGACCGGGCTGGACCGACGCGGTGCTCGGCTAGGCTCCGCTCCTCGAGCACGCGCCCGAAGCCGACCGGTGAGCCACGAGGGGCACGTGATGACGTCTCAGATGCGCTGGCCGAAAGGGGAGGGCGAAGCGTGCGAGGACCGCAACTGGGGACAGTCTACCCATGCAACCTGCGACAGGCGTCAAGGAAGACCGTGCGCACTCGCCGCTTCTGGTCAGGCGTCAGGTCTCCTTCCAGGACCAGCGAGCCCGCAATCAGCAAACGTCGATCCACGTGTGCTGGAACAGATCCTCCGGCCGACTCACTCAGCATCGCGTCGATCTCTTCAGCGTTGAGTTCCTCGGCAATTCGCTGAGCCGCTGCTTCAAGGGTTGCGAGGGGTACAGGTGTTGGCTGAGCATCGGATGGCACGCTCGGTGCGGTCGACACGGGTAGGGATGCCCGACTCAGTAACCGCTGCACCTCCTCGCTGGAAAGCTCGCGCACGCTATCGGCCTCCTGAACAAGCAACCCAGATTGATTCTCGCGAGCAGGTGAAATCCCGAGCAGGTGAACGCGCACGCCAAACTCCTGCGCCTGTTGCACTCCAACACGAATGTCTTCGTCACCGGTCATCAGCAGCGCGTCCGCCTTAGCTCGGTTGCGAGCAAGATTGATGAGGTCGGTCACGACGAGTGAGTCAACCCCCTCTTGCTCGCCGTGCTGGTTCACGAAGCCCAACCGCAGCTTGACATTGGAGCGATAGCCGAGAGCGAGTTGTTGCGGAGTCGGGCCCGTCGCCGTTCCGTCGTACCAGTACACACGAAGCAGCGGGAGCCCGGTCACTTCGGTGACCAGCTCGGTCAGAACCGTCAACACCGCATCGTAGTCAAGAGTCCATTGTCCACGTGGAAGCTTCTCGTTCGCGATCAGCTTGGAGCCAGCAGCGAACAGGTATCCAGCATCGACGAAGACGGCGGCGCGATCCATGCCGCAGCGTATCAAGAAGAAGGCCCCGGGTTACGGAGCCTTCCACAATACGCCGCCCAATTGCTCTAGAGTCGGGACGACAAATCAGAGGTGTCACCACAAGCGGCTAGCGTCAAGAGCCTCGTACACACCATCGCCCGCGTCTCCAGGGCTCGGTCGAAGCCGTCCATGGTGCTCACCAACTGCCCGTCGACACAGAGATCCCCCGACAGCACACTCCGAATCGGAGTAGCAAAAGGCCGTCCTCGAAACTCCGGGTACGACGCAGCCGGCGGTCCCAGTCTCGGCGCTCACACCTCCGGCGTTGGCGGAGCCGCGCGGTGCGCCTGTGACAGGGCAGATGAGGTCTCGGCCATGCCTAGGAGCCTCGAATTACCGGTGACGACGCTTGCCGCCAGCCGGCACTCGGAATCTTGCATCCGAAGGGGCGGGGTAAGCCAAACCCGCTCGATCGCCGCTGGCCAGGGGTTCGAGTTGGGGTACATTGGCGCCCGCCATGCTGACCGACAACATCCTGAGCCTGATCGGGGACACCCCGCTCCTCGAACTCAAAGGTGAGAACATCTTTGCCAAAGCCGAGTTTCTCAACCCTGGAGGCAGCATCAAGGATCGGATCGCGCTCGCGATGCTGGAAGCCGCGGAGCGTGACGGCAAGCTCGGGCCCGACTCGATCATCGTCGAGCCCACCTCCGGCAACACCGGGATCGGTTTGGCTCTGGTCGGTCGTCTCAAGGGCTACCAAGTGAAGATCGTGATGCCCGAGGGCATGAGCCAGGAGCGCAAGCAGCTGATCCGCGCGCTGGGAGCCGAGCTCGTGCTCACCCCCAACGAGGAGTCGATCGGCGGCGCCGTGCGCAAGGCCAAAGAGCTCGTGGAATCGAATCCGCGTTGCTTCATGCCCAACCAGTTCGAGAACCCGGAGAACCCGCGGGTCCACTATGAGACCACGGCCCGGGAGATCTGGCGCCAGACCGGCGGCGCGGTGGATTGCTTCATCGCCGGGGTCGGCAGCGGCGGCACGCTCCAGGGTGTGGGGCGGTTTCTGCGGGAGCACCGGCCTTCGGTCAAGATCGTCGCCGCCGAACCCAAGAACGTCTCGGCACTGCTCGGCCACGAGCCGGGGCTACACCAGATCCAAGGCATCGGCGACGGGTTCATCCCTCCGGTCCTCGATACCAGCTTGGTCGACGAGGTGATCGAGGTCTGTGACGACGACGCCATCGCCACCACCCGCGAGCTCGGCCGCAATCATGGGCTTTTGGTCGGGATCTCGTCGGGGGCCATGATCTGGACCGCACGGCAGTTTCGCACCAGGTTTGCGGGCTCGATCGTGACTGTCTTGCCCGATCGCGCCGAGCGCTACTTCAGCACCGCGCTCTTGTAGGGGTGGTGAGCGCGCCGAGGTTGCTTGGTGGTGTTCCCCGGGCCGACCGCGCCGCGTAGGGTGGTGTCTTCTGCTAGCCCGTGAGCTCGTCGATCCGCTGCAGCTCCTCGGCGTCGAAGGAGAGGTTGGCGAGGGCGCCCACGCAATCCCGGATCTGGGTGAGCCGGCTGGCGCCGATCAACACCGAGGTCATCTCCGGGTGGCGGAGCACCCAGGCAAGGGCCATCTGCGCCAAGCTCTGGCCGCGCGCCTCGGCCAGCACGTTCAGCTTTCTCACCGCCGAAAGCTTGTGCTCGGAGAGATCCTTTCTGTTCAGAAAGGGGCTGGTGGGCTTGGCGGCCCGCGAATCCTCGGGGATGTGGCTCAAATAGCGGTTGGTGAGCAGGCCTTGGGCCAGCGGTGAGAAGGCGATGCAGCCCATGCCCTGCTCGGCCACCACCCGCAAGAGCTCGGGTTCGATGGCGCGGTTGAAGAGGTTGTAGGGTGGTTGGTGGATGAGGCAGGGGGTCTTCTCGGCGCGGAGGAGCTCGGCGATGCGACGGGTCTCCTCCGGGCGATAGTTGGAGATCCCGACGTAGAGAGCCTTGCCGGAGCGCACGGCCTGGACCAGCGCGCCCACGGTTTCCTCGAGGGGCGTCTCTGGATCGGGGCGGTGGTGGTAGAAGATGTCTACGTAGTCCAGGCCGAGGCGCACCAGGCTCTGATCGAGGCTGGCGAGGAGGTACTTACGGGAACCGAAGTTGCCGTAGGGCCCCGGCCACATGTCGTAGCCGGCCTTGGTGGAGATCAGAAGCTCGTCGCGGTGGATGCCGAGATCGCTCTTCAGGATCCGGCCTAAGGTGCGCTCGGCGGAGCCCGGAGGGGGACCGTAGTTGTTGGCGAGATCGAAATGGGTGATGCCCATCTCGAAGGCACCGACCAGCATCTCTCGGGCGACCGCCTCCGGATCGACGCCCCCAAAATTGTGCCAGAGCCCCAGGCTGATTCGGGGCAAGAAGAGCCCGCTTCGGCCAGCGCGGGCGTACTGCATGGAATCGTAGCGCGTGATCACCCCCAACAGATACGCGGTCGGCCGCCCTTGGACAAGGGCGGCCGAGTACCAACCTGGGAAAACCGAGCGTCTCTTTTCACTCCATGGGCGCGTCTTCGCAGCGGGAGTTGCATTGGGCGTCTCCGTCGCACTGCTCGGGGGCTTGAACCACCCCGTCGCCACAGTACGGCCCAATCAGGCAGGTGAGCGTGCAGGAGCCCTCTCCGTAGGGGGCGGCCTCATTGCCTTCCCCGAGATCGCACTGCTCGGGGCCGTTCTTCACGCCGTCGCCGCAGTATTCGGCCAGCGAGCAGTCGGGCATGCAGGTGCCGTAGCTGCCGTCGTTGACGCCGTTGTCGCAGGCCTCGGTGCCGTTCTTCACGCCATCCCCGCAGCGAGGGCCGAGCGTGCAGGCGGAGGTGCAGCCGCCGTAGGCGCCGGTGTTGAGCTCGGTGCCGAGATCGCACTCTTCTCCGGGATCGACCACGCCGTTGCCGCACTGGATCTCGCAGGTGAGGCTGCAGGGGCTCTGGGCGGTCCCGTTGCTGGCCCCGTCATCACACTGCTCGATACCGTTTACATAGCCGTCCCCGCAGAAGGGACCAGGCTCACAGATGGCATTGCAGGAGCCGGGGCCGTAGGCGCTGGCCGAGTTCTCGGCGCCGGCGTCACAGATCTCCCCGTAGTCGACGTCGACGATGCCGTCGCCGCAGAAGTGGGAGGCTTGGCAGTCGGGGCCGCAGGCGGTGCCGGTCGCGTCGTAGGGGATGCCATTCGAGCCGTCGTCGCAGGTCTCTTCGCCGTTGACCACGCCGTCGCCGCAGAAGGGGGCCAGGCTGCAATCTGGCATGCACCCGCCGTACTCGCCGGTGTTGAGGTTGTTGCCCTCGGCGTCGGTGCCAAGATCGCAGGCCTCGTCGGCGGTCAGGATTCCATCCCCGCAATCCGGGCGGCACTGGCTGGCACCGGAGGCGAAGTTGGAGAGGGTGAGCCAGTAGTTCGAGCCGCAGCACCAGCGCTCGGCCTGGAACAGCACCGCCTCGTAGATCTGCCCCACGGTGAGGCCGAAGGTGGTGTTGGTGGTGCCGTTCGCGTCCAGGGGCAGCGTCACCGAGCCGGTCATCTTGCCGTGGATGCCACCGAGATCGACCGCCAAATGCCCGTTGATGAAGACGAAGACGTCGTCGTCACCGCTGAAGGTCAAGGTCTCGCCGCCCTGGTACTCGAACCAATAGCGGAGCTCGCTCGTGAAGAGGTAGTTGTGGTTGGCCCAGTCGGTGCCAAAGCCCCAGCCCACACCAGCATAGCAGGTGCGGTCGATGACCGGCGTGGTGCCGTCGCCATCGTGATCCCACTGCTCGGTGTAGGTGACGGGCTCCCCGGTGTTGGGATCGAGCCTGGGGGTGTCTTCCAGCGGGTAGAAGCCGCAGCGGGAGAAGTGGGGCTCATCCGTGTCGCTGTTCATCGAGAAGGAACCGTCGGGTTGCCGCAACAGCGTCAGCATCTCGTCGAAACGCAGGTTGATCCCCGGCACGTCGCGGTACCACTGGTCGAAGGCGGTCTTGCCGGTGGTGGTCTGGATGGGTGCGGCGTCGGTGCCGGCGTAGACCGGCTTTCGGTCGGCGTCGAGCAGGTTGGTGACGATACCAAGCGGGGTTCCGCAGCACAGGGTGCCGAAATCCGGATTGCCGACCGCGGCTTGGGTCTCGGTGGCCGCGTAGTACTGCTGAAAATCCCGGTACACGATGGGGATCTCTAGGCTCTCGGGGGGCTCATCGAAGACCGAGGGGCACTCGAAGCCAGGTTCGATGGTGGTGCAGTCGGCAGAGCAGCCATCGCCGTCCAGGTTGTTGCCGTCGTCGCAGACCTCACCGCCTCCGCGCAAGAGGATGCCATCACCGCAGACCGAGCTGCAGGCTCCTTCGGGGCTCTCGTCGGTGCCGCAGAGCGGCTCGTTGATGCACACCGAGGAGCAGCCATCGAAGGGTTGGATGTTGCCGTCGTCGCAGGCCTCCGAGCCCTCCAAGACCCCGTCGCCGCAGACCGTAGGCCGGCAGACGGTGCCGTCGCACACCCAGCCCTCTTCGTACTGGCAGGTCGCAGAGCAACCGTCGTCCACCGCCACGTTGCCGTCGTCACACTCCTCGCGCCCTGTGAGCAGGCCATCTCCGCAGATCGGGCGGCAGGCAGCCCCCACCATGGGGCAGGTCCAACCCGGCTCCACGCTGCAGAGCTCCGAGCAGCCATCGTCGGGGGTGGTGTTGCCGTCGTCGCAGGTCTCTTCCCCGCGGCGCTTCTTGTCGCCGCACACCACGTCGTACACACACACCGAGGGCTCGACCTCATTGTCGCAGGCGTAGCCGATCTCGATCCGGCAGACATCCGAGCAGCCATCGCCGGGGGTGGTGTTGCCGTCGTCGCAGGTCTCACTGCGGTTGAAGCTGACCCGGCCATCTCCGCAGACTTCGATGGGTGAGCAGGGCGTGCCCACCGCCGCGCACACCCAACCCGGCTCCTCCTCGCAGGCAGAAGAGCAGCCATCGCCGGAGACCGCGTTGCCGTCGTCACAGGTCTCGCCGCTCTCGATGGCGGCATTGCCGCACACGTCTGGCACCAGGGTGCAGGGGCTGCCGGGCACGTCGCACACCCAACCGGGTTCGATGGCGGCGCAGGTGCTCACGCAGCCATCGCCGCCGACGGTGTTGCCATCGTCGCAGATCTCGCCGGTGTCGAGCACCCCGTCCCCGCAGACCACGAGCAAAATGCATGGCTCGCCAGGAGTAGGACAGGTGAAGCCCGACTCCACGTTGCACAGCCCGCTGCAGCCATCCCCGGGGATCGAGTTGCCGTCGTCGCAGCCCTCGGTATCTTCGATCTCGGCGTCGCCGCAGACCGGACCTGCACCGGCGGTGCTGCCTGTGTAGGTGCTGCCGCCCTGGGACAGGTTGATGCCACCGTCGAAGGTGAAGCCCGCGCCTCCGCTGCCATCGGTCGAGGTGCTCCCACCGCGTTCGCTCTCCCCGGTGTCGCCCGCTGCACTCCCTTCTCCGGAATCGAGCGGTGCTCCACCGCTGCAGGACACGAGCACGCCGGCGAGAACGCAGAGTCGGGTCAAATGGGCCATGGCAATATGTGATAATTCTATCACCGGCCGAGGCTCCAGGCTCCCCGGAAGTCGACCCGGAATTTGTGGGTGTCTTTCCCGGAAACGCCTGATCGAACCCTTGCCACTCCGCCCCGAGGACCTCTCGAATCTGCCGTGAGAGGTGTGGGTGGGGGTGGTCTTTCACGGTGCCATGGCGGGGCTTTGGGCTGAAGAACGTTGGTGATCGTGGGCTCTGCGCGTGCTCACCGCTCTCGTGAACCGCGGTGGTACAACTTGTTTCATCGAGGCCGATGCGTCATTGGCGCCACTGCCGCTTGCCGGTGGCATCCTTCGGCACCGCGGTCTTGGCCCGTCGCGGCCGGCCTCGCTTCTCGGTTCCCACGGTGTTCGAGGTCACCAGCTCCAAGAGGCCGCTGCAGAGCTTCCGAAACGAGGGTGACCGACTCTGCTCGGGTCGTGTCGTCAGGAATTTGCCCATGGCACGGGCCCAGTCGACCTTGTTTCCTCCGCTATCGCCGATCACCTTGCCAAAAAGCTCCCAGGTGCCGACGATGCTGTCCGGAACGTAGTTCCGTGCGAGCTTGCGATCATGTTTGGGAAACGCTCGGCCAAGCGCTTTCTGATCGGCTAGGTAGAAAGCTTCCAGTTCCTCGACTGCAAATCGAAACAGCACCATCGGTCGAGGTTCCATCTGGCTCACGATGCTCTCGAGCGTGGTCGCGACGGCTTCGATATCGTCGCTGTCCGCGTCAATCAGAACCAGCACACGCTCCTCGTTCGGGTCGAGAGATTTGCCAAACGCACGGAGCTTTGCCGGCAGTTGGTCGAGGAGGCCCCGCCTTTTCGGCTCTTCATTCATGGACAAGCGCCCCTTGCCCTGGTGGGGGTAGGCCCTGAGCTCATGACCC
>CAYNEY010000113.1:0-9556 GCA_964396375.1 uncultured Polyangiaceae bacterium
GCAGAGCCTTTTCGAGTCACACCGCCGTAGGCGGTGGCTTACTATTGGAGTTAGAACACGTCGATTTCATGGCCTGGCCAGACCAAGCCGTGCTCGCTCGCACTCCCGTATATCCCGGGCGACACATCTTCTGCTCGCGGGCTACCCCCGGCGCACCCAACACGGACTGCCCCATTCTCTCTCACCGGAATGCAGGGTCACGGCTCGAGCAACTCCGTACGTTGGCCGACGCAGGACGGCAGCCAAGCTGAGCGGGTGTTTGCACTCGCCGGCGCCGTCCCAGCCACCGACATCAATGCTCCGTTCCGCGGTGTCACCGAGCAACACCTGACTCCCGGCATAGCCTACGGAACCCTACGTTTCGTCCCGGCGGCAGAACTCGCCGGTTCGGAACTCGGCCATGATACTATCGTCGTCACGGATGATGTACCCAACGACCTTCCCCTGGTTGGCGGCCTGATTACCGAGGCCTTTCAGACACCGCTCTCGCATGTCAATACCCTCTCTCAGAACCGTGGCACCCCCAACCTTTCGCTGGCCAACGCCCGCACCAATCCGCGGCTGGCTTCCCATTTCGAACAACTGGTGCGCCTCCAAGTAACGGTGGACACGTTCCGGATCGAACAGACCACTCACAAGGCGGCCGAGGCATTCTGGGCAGAACATTGGGCGACGGCGGAGGTGCAGGCGCCACGCCTCGACACCAGCACAACCGATCTGGTCGAGCTTGCCACTGCCTCTCTCGCCGATCTCCCCCGCATTGGAGCCAAGGCAGCTCAGCTCGCCGAGCTGCTGAAGCATGAAGCTTCTGCCACTCTCACCTGCCCCGGTGGGTTCGCCGTTCCCGAAGCTCCCTTCGCGATTCCGGTGGCAGCCTTCATCGAGCACGCCGAACGGAGTGGCGCGGCGGAGCTGCTCTCCCAGCTCGAAGCGGGGGCAGCAGGAGCTGCTCGACCGCAAGTTCCGTGGTGAACAGCTGGCATTGATCCAAAACGCGATCCAGTCTGCACCGGTAGATTCGGTGCTGCTCAAGCGGATCCGCGAGCGGATCCGCGAGCGAATCAGCGAGCGAATCAGCGAGCGTTACCCGAACAAGGTGGTGCGGCTCCGCAGCAGCAGCAACGCCGAGGATCTTCTAGGCTTCAATGGAGCCGGTCTTTACGAGTCGGTCGGAATCAGACCCGACGAGCGTGAGCCATCGCTCGAGGATGGGTTGCGCCGTGTCTGGGCCAGTTTGTATCTCTCGCGCGCCTATGATGACCGCGCCCTGTTCGGAATCGAGCAGGACCAGGTAGCCATGGCAGTGTTGGTGCATCCGGCATTTTGCGACGAACGTGCGAATGGCGTGCTCATCACCCGAAACCTCTTCGATCCCGCACGTGGCGACATCTACACAATCAACGCCCAGGCGGGTGAGGCGAGCGCAACCAATCCGGCCCCCGCGGTGACCACCGAACAGCTCATCTACCAGGTTCCGCCGCGCCAGCCAATGAGCAGCCTGCTCGGCCAGAGCAACCTCATCGCATCCGGGCAGGTGTTGTCGGACGCAGAGATTGGTGAACTCGGCTGTGTCGCCGAGCACCTCAATCAAGTGATGCGCCCACTCTTCGCCCCCAACGGGACCCTTCCCCCACTTCGCCCTCGACCTGGAATGGAAGTTGATGGGGCCAGGGCGCGTCCTTACCATCAAGCAAGTGCGTCCCTACCATTTTCCCCAGTCGACCGCGGCCTCTCTGTGCCGCGAACTCTAGAAGGATGGTTAGCCGGAGGCGGCTCGGCTAGAATGCGCAACATGAGTCATGACCTTCCCGAAATAGTCGATGGTCTCCCGAATCTTTGCGGAGAGGAGTCGCGGCTGCGCGGCCCTTCACGAGCTACTGCGACAGAGCACCAACGCATCGACTTCGGCTCGGTGCGTGCTGGATTTGCCTGCGCTCTGCACATGCACCAGCCGCTGATCCCAGCCGGCGGAGGCGACCTTGCGACCGCCCCTCTCATCAGCAACCTCCGTCATATGTTTGAGAACCAGCATCTCGGAGACAACCACAACGCTGGAGCCTTCCATTGGTGCTACAAACGCATGGGCGAGTTCATCCCGCAGCTCATTGCCGAAGGCAAGCGTCCTCGCGTCATGCTCGAGTATTCCGGGACCCTTCTGTTCGGTCTGCGCGAAATGGGGCTCCACGATGTCTTCGATGCTCTGATCCCGCTCGCACAAAATCCAGAGTTCGCGTCCGCGGTCGAGTTTCTCGGGGCACCCTTTGGTCATGCCGTCGCACCCTCTACCCCAACTCAAGATTTTCGACTCCACGTCCAGGCGTTTCGCCACCATTTCGCGGCGATCTTCGGTCTCGAGGCTGCCGAACGCCTGCAGGGGTTCTCTCCCTCCGAGATGGCGCTTCCGAACCATCCAGACGTGGCCCACGCCTTCGTCCGCACGCTCCGCGACGCCGGCTATCGCTGGGTCTTTCTCCAGGAGCACACCGTGGAAGCGCCGGGAGGGCACGGACTTCTGGATCGTCACGTTCCACATCGCTTGGTGACGCGCCATTCCAACGGTGACACGGCCAGCATCATCGCCATCATCAAGACTCAAGGCAGCGATACCAAATTGGTAGCTCAAATGCAGCCGGCCTATGAGGCTCGCGGTCTTGGACGCACCGAAGTTGGCGGCCGCAGTATCCCTCGATTGGTCTCTCAGATCGCAGACGGTGAGAACGGCGGGGTGATGATGAACGAGTTTCCTTTCAAGTTTCTCGAAGTCATGCGAGAGGCAAGCCACAGCGAAACACCTCCGGTCAACGTGTCAGAGTACCTTACTCACTTGGAGGAGCTCGGTCTCACCGAGGCGGATTTTCCGGAGTGTCAGCCACTCTTCTCTTCACGGATTTGGTCAAGATACCAGGCGGGCTCCGGACCCGAACGTCTGAAGGCGGTGATTGAGGAGTTGAAGCGGGAAGACCATCGCTTTCATGTCGAAGGCGGCAGCTGGACTTCAGACTTGTCGTGGGTACGGGGCTACGACAGCGTGCTTCAACCCATGGAGCGCGCCTCGGCCGCCTTCTCGGAGCGCCTTCTGACCAGCAGCTTACCCACCTCCGATCCTCGCTACCGACGTGCGCTCTTCCACCTGCTTGTGGCCGAAACGTCGTGCTTCAGGTACTGGGGAGAAGGGGTGTGGACAGACTACGGTCGAGAACTGGCCCGGCGTGCTCTAGTCGCCATCGATGACGCAGTCCGTTGAGCCAAAGCATCAGAACAGCTCGCGGTACACACCCTCGGTCTGACCTGCAACCACATCCCAACTGTAGCCGTATGCTGCCTTGACCCGCCCCCGCTCTCCCATCTGCCGTGCCTTCTCAAAGTCACCAAAGATGGTGTTGATTCCCCAGCATATGCTCGGTGCGTTGTCGAAAACCACCATGCTATCCACCCCGTGCTGGACGAAGTCTTGCACATCGAGCTTATAGGTGACGACCACAGGCTTCCGACATGCCCACGCCTCGAGCACGCGCTGCCCGAATGACTCACGACGGGAAGGCACGCACACCACGTCCACCGCATGCATAAGTGGGGCAAGTTCAGTACCCGGCGTAACCCAACGCACCGCGTCTTCGATACCTAGTTCGCTGGTGCGGGCACGGAGATAGTCGTGCATCTCCCCTTCGCCCATGAACACCACCTTGGCCTCCGGTCGGTGCTCGAGAATGCCGGGCATGGCATCCAGCAACAAGTCCGGACCGTCGTCCCAACAGAATCGTCCCACGAACAGCACGGTGGGATCCATCGGGCCAATCCGGAGCGGACCCCTCACCAGCGCCGGATCCAGAGAGAGGTCGAAGTGATGCGTGTGGATCCCCTCCCGCACCGTGCGGATCTTCTCCGATGCAACATGATAGAGCCACGCCACCTCATCGGACATCGCGGCTGAAACCGTGATCACACGATCAGCTACGAATGCCCCCTCGGCCTCGATCGCCGAGATACGTCCGGACTGAGGCCCCCGGTTGCCGGACCGTGAGAATTCCGTGGTGTGGCAGGTGTAGATGACCCGCCGCCCGCGATCATTTTTAGCCTGAACGAGGCCCTTCACGCACAACCATTCGTGCCCGTGCACGACGTCGAAAGGTGCCCCCTGGTGGGCCTCCGTCTCACCGAGGAAGTACACGAATGCATTCCCCATGTTGTTCATCTCGGTCACGAAGTCTGGATTGAGCTCGATCGGGCAGCGGTGGTAGTGCACCCCATCGATCACGTCGTAAGTTGACTGCCCCTCACCCAGCCGCACGAACACATGCACCTCGTGCCCTCGCCGCTCGAGCCCTGCCGCAAGCTCGGTGACGTGTCGGGCCACCGACCCGACCCGAATGCTGTGCAGGCTTTCCCACGCGAAGAATGCGATTCTCACGGCCCCAAACCTCCGATGCCGTTTCCTCGGTGCGTTACGCTCCTAAGACCGAGCGCACAGGCGCTCAAGGCCTGCCTATAGCTCGACTTTTCGGCACCGAGTAGCGGCCTCGATCCCGGCCGATTGGCCATCGCAGATTTCCTCTCGCTTTGTCCTGGGCCGGGCTCGTCGAGAAGGACTCCCCTTTCCCTCGCATCCCACCCCGTCGCCTGTTTTCGCGTTCTTGCGACAAACATGACTGGCGAGGGGCCTCACCTCCGAGATAAGAATCGCCCCGACCTCCCCCGAGCCCCCGCGGCCATAGGGGTTGCGGAACGATCCCTCTTTGCGACGGAAGACCCCATGCTCCACTCATGCGTACTGGTCAAACAAGTCCCAGACACCGCCAACATCAGCGGCAAGGTGATGAATGACGATGGCACAGTCAATCGTGCCAAGCTCCCTGCCATCTTCAACTCAGAGGATCGGGTTGCGTTGGAGCTCGCACTGTCAGTAAAAGACCGCTACGGCGGGCGTGTTTCCGTCGTAACGATGGGGCCACCCCGCGCCTCCGATGTGCTCCGCGAGTGCCTCTTCATGGGTGCTGACACCGCCTATCTGGTGAGCGATCGGAAGTTCGCCGGTGCAGACACCCTGGCCACATCTTACGTCCTGTCACGCGCCGTCCAGAAGCTCGCACCCTTCGATCTGGTTTTCGCCGGTCGGCAAGCCATCGACGGTGATACGGCTCAGGTCGGGCCCCAGACCGCCGAGAAGCTCGGGCTCACCCAGGTTACGTACGCCCAGCAGATCCGTGAGGTGGGAGACGGAGAGATCACGGTCAAGCGCCACATCGAAGGTGGCTATGAGGTGGTCCGCGCAAAGCTGCCTGCCCTGATCACCGTGATCAAGGACGCCGCCGATCCTCGCCCCTACAGCGCCAAACGGCTGATGACCTACAAGAACGCCAAGACCCTGATCGACCTCGAGCACATGGCTGACGGAAACTCGCTGCTCTACATGGACAAGCTCACCGAGGAGTATCGGAGTCGGGACCTGTTCATCGAGACCTTCACGGCTGACGACCTGGCGGTCGAGGCCGAGCGCTGCGGCCTCAAGGGATCGCCGACGCGCGTCCACAAGATTCAATCCGTGGTTCTCGCCGGTCGCGACCGGGAGAACGTCGAACCCACCCGTGACGGCTTGGGTCACCTCGTCGACACCCTCTACCAAGACCACATTCTCGGATAGGTGCAACTTCCATGACCGACTCGTTCAACAATGACGTCTGGGTCTTCGTCGAGCAACGCGACGGAAAGCCGGCCGACGTGAGCTTCGAGCTCCTCTGCAAGGGCCGCAAGCTCGCGGACGCGCTTGGCGGTCCTCTACGCGCCATCGTTCTCGGTGCCGACGCCGCCGGCATCGGCCAACAAGCCTTCGCTTACGGTGCCGACGAAGCCTGGGTGATCTCCCATCCTGCGCTCCTTCACTACAGAACCCTGCCCTACTCTCGAGTCGTCATCGAGCTGGTGCGCGAGCACCGCCCGAGAGTGCTGCTGTTCGGCGCCACCGTGATTGGCCGCGATCTGGCACCGCGCGTCGCCTCGGCTACTCAGAGTGGTCTCACTGCCGATTGCACCGATCTTCAGATTTCCGACGTCACCTACATGAAGACGGAGTATCGACAGCTGCTTTTGCAGATACGCCCCGCCTTCGGCGGGAATATCATTGCCACCATCATCGCCCCCGATGCTCCGACCCAAATGGCAACGGTCCGCGAAGGGGTGATGGAGCTTGGTCGAGTCGACAACCCAAAGCCTCCCAGCCTGCGAAATATCGAGTTTTCTCCAGATCCGACCGACGACTTGGTGCAAATCATCGAGCGTCATCGTGAGGAGAGCCGAATCAACCTGAAAGGCGCCCCGATCATCGTCGCCGGCGGCTATGGACTTGGCTCGAAGGAGGGCTTCCGCCTAGTTGAAGAGCTGGCACGCGTGGTGGGAGGCGAGGTGGCCGGCACGCGAGCCGCCGTCGATGCCGGATTCGTCACAGCCGAGCGCCAGGTCGGACAAACTGGCGTCACCGTCCGCCCCAAGCTCTACATCGCCGTCGGTATCTCCGGCGCGATTCAGCACCGGGCGGGCATGCAGGAGTCCAACAAGATCATCGCCATCAACAACGATCCGGATGCTCCGATCTTCGACGTCGCCCATTACGGCATCGTCGGGGACGCGTTCGACGTCATTCCCAAGCTCATCGACGCCTGCAAGGCGCGTTTGAAGTAGGAGCCGCTCATGCCCAACTTCTTCACGGACAATTCCGACCTACTCTTCCATTTCGAACAGTTCAAGTCCGAGCTCCGCGAATGCGTCGCGATCAGTGAGGACGAATACCAGTACAAGAAGGACTACCCGCATGCTCCCGCAGACTATGACGACGCGCTCGAGAATGCTCGACTGATCCTCGGTCTGGTGGGTGATATCGCCGGCAATCACATCGCAGAGCGCGCCAGTGAGGTCGACGAGCATGGGGCTCAGTTCGCGAACGGCAAAGTAACTTACGCGCTCGGAACCCAGAAGAACCTGGAAGAGCTGGGGCAGGCTGACCTGATGGGCATGATCCTGCCCTACCGCTTCGGCGGGCTCAATATGCCCTTCATCATCTACACGATGGCGATCGAGATCGTCTCGCGCGCTGACGCTTCGTTGATGAACATCTTTGGCCTCCAGGACATCGCCGACTGTCTCAACAAGTTTGGGGATGAGGATCAGCGGCGTGAGTTCTTGCCGGGCTTCTGCACCGGTGAGTACACGGGAGCCATGGCTCTCACCGAGCCCGATGCCGGGAGTGACCTCCAAGCCGTCAAACTCCAGGCCTATCAGAATGATCAGGGGCAGTGGCGGCTGCGTGGCGTCAAGCGATTCATAACCAACGGGAATGGACACGTGCTACTGGTGCTGGCCCGATCGGAACCTGGCACCAAGGATGCTCGTGGTCTCTCAATGTTCGTGTGTCGCGGGGATGACACGGTCAAGGTCCGGAGAATCGAGCACAAGCTTGGCATTCATGGCTCACCCACCTGCGAACTCCAGTTCAACGACACTCCGGCCCAACTGGTCGGAAAGCGCAAAATGGGCCTGATCAAGTACGTCTTTGACCTGATGTACCGAGCGCGCATGGGAGTCTCGGCTCAGGCACTCGGGCTCTCCCAGCAGGCCTACGAGGAGGCAAAGAAGTACGCGAAGGAGCGCGCCCAGTTCGGCCGTGCCATCTATGACATCCCGGTGGTGGCGAACATGTTGATTGACATGCGCGTCACCCTGGAAGCTAATCGCACGCTCTTCTATCGGACAGCGCTGGCCGTCGAGATCAAGGAGCGGCTCGAGGAGAAGATCGAGCGACTGAAGGCGCGGGGGGAATCGACCACGGATCTCACCGTGCGGCTCCGAGAGGCAAACCGGATCGCCGGGCTGCTGACCCCTCTCTGCAAGTACGTGCTGACCGAGGCCTCCAACCGCGTCACCTACGATGCACTGCAGATTCATGGTGGCACCGGTTACATGCGTGAATTCAAGGTTGAGCGTCTGGCTCGCGACGCGCGGATCACCAACATCTACGAGGGAACCTCCCAGCTCCAGGTGGTGGCCGCGACGGGAGGTGTGGTCACCGATGTGCTCAAGGAGTTCTTCGATGAACATGGCATGAAGGAGTTCAAGGGGACCTTGCAGCCACTCGCCACTCAACTCCGGGAGATGCGGGCGCTGTTCCTGGAGTGTCTACGCTACGTCACCGAGCGCAAGGACGCGTCGTTTCAGGAGGTGGCAGCTCGCAATCTAGTGGAACTCTACCAGAGCATGTACGTAGGCTACCTGTTGCTCGATCATGCAGCGATCGAACCGCGCAAGGTGTTCATCGCCAACCGTTACATCTTATCGGCGGCTTCGGATGCCAGGAAGCACGCCGAGACGATCAAGAACGGCGCACTGTCGGATGTGCTCCACGCCGACGAAATCCTGGTCTGAACCATCCAGAGTCACGAACAGCCGGTGCCTCCCCTGAGATGCACCGGCTGTTCCTTCATTTGGGTGAGTGTCCGGTCGAGAAAAGTCTTATTTTGGGGCCTGAAGATGTTCTGTCCTCCAAAGAGCTTGCATTGTCTCCATCTCCGGCTAACCTCCGCCCATCCTTCGGAAGGGTTCGCCTTTCCGCTGGATGGTCGGGGCGTAGCGCAGCCTGGTTAGCGCACTTGACTGGGGGTCAAGGGGTCGGCAGTTCGAATCTGCCCGCCCCGACCGCTTTTTGTGATTTCGCGTCCGAGCGTTGGCCCACTTTCTGGCCCACCCTGGGAACAAGAGGCGAGCTCGGGAAGGGCCGAGACCAGGAGCTCGAGGTCCCCAAGCTCCAACTCTTCGAGGGCCTTGGCGGCCTCGCGGTAGGTGAGGAGCTGGTCGGTCGTGTGCCCCGTTCGTTGGCGCACCCAATCGTCCGTCTTGCCGTTGGCCAGACTTCGGGTCGTAAACGAGTGGCGGAACCCGTGGGTTCCAAACGCGAGGGTGTTCTCGCCCTTGTCGAACAGGCGGGCGCGCGCAACCCCCGCCTTCCTCAGATCCTCCCGCACCCGATCGGCAAGGTGGTCGAGGTTCAGCGGCGAGCCATCCTCCAGCGTGAAGACGAGCGCTTCCCCCGAAGGCTTCCCGCGCAGTTCGTGCCAAGCCTTGAGCGCATCGGCGACGCCTTCGGACAACCTCCACCAGCGGGCGTGGTCGGTCTTGTTCACGTCCATCTGGAGAACGCCGTTCTCGAGGTCGACCTCACGCCACGCAAGCCGCGCCGTTTCCGAGCGGCGCCCGCCCTCGCGATGGAGGAACCCGTAGAACAACCGATAACCGAGCGGGATGGAGGTGCACCGAAGGAGCCTCGCGTCCTCGCCAGGGTAGAGCACCGGGGTATCCTTCTTCTTCCCGGGCTGGGGAACCCAGCTTCGAGGTAGAGGGGTGCGCGGGATCTCGCCGACGAACTCAGCGAGGTTCAGGACTCGAGCCACCACCTTCGCGACGTGCCGGCGAGAGTTCTTCGCCAGGTGAGCGGGAAGCTCCCTCATCACCGCGTCGCAATGTAACCGCTGCACGAAGAGCCGTCATGGAAATCGCTCGCAGCTGGGTTCAGAGT
>CAYNEY010000114.1:0-6135 GCA_964396375.1 uncultured Polyangiaceae bacterium
CAGCGCTGAGGCGGGGGGTGCAGAAACAGGGAATTCTGGCGCGGGCGGCGCGGGCGTGGGGGGTACGGGCGAGGGCGGCACAGGTGAGGGCGGTGCTGGCGTAGGGGGCGCTACAGGTGAGTTTCCCTTCAATCCGGATTTCATCCTGGGAGCGGATATCTCCTGGACTCTTGAGCAAGAGTCGGGGGGTGCTGTCTGGATGGACGGTGGCGAACGCAAGTCGATCGAGAGGATCTTCGTAGATCATGGTTTCAACTACGTGCGTCTTCGCACGTTTGTGTGTCCAGATTGTCCCGGTGGGTATGCTGCTGTAGGAAGCTACTCCGGGTTTCGCCCGGCCGGAGAGGCATGGTGCGACACGGCCCACACCATTGAGATGGCCAAACGGGTCAAGGCGTGTGGTATGGGGCTGCTCCTGGATTTTCACATGAGCGACCTGTGGGCGTCGATCGGTGAGCAACACGTTCCTTCAGCCTGGGAAGGGATGAGTTCCTCCGAGATGAACAGTGCGGCCTACGCATACGTCAAAGATGTGCTGGAGCAGATGGTAGCGGAGGGCGTGAAGCCTGACATGGTGCAGGTCGGCAATGAGAACAACTCACGCATGTCCGGGGTATCGATGAGTAACTGGGCCGCCTACTCTGGGCTGGCCAACTCTGGTACAGCAGCCGTGCGCGACACGGATCCCAACATCATTGTGGTTGTTCAGCACGGTAGGCCTCGGGAAGATGGTGGGTTCTTGCCCTGGGTCAACTCCTACGCAAACAACAGCCCGCCCATCGATTTTGATTGGATCTGTGGTTCAACCTACGGCACGACCTGCAATGGGTGCGACTGGATAGACCAGTTTGGGACGGTTATCGACGACTACGGAGTGCCGGTTCTGAGTTGCGAGTACACGGATCAGCGTCGCGAGCTCATCAACCCGATCATGCATGATTTTCCTAACCAAATGGGTCGGGGCACGTTCCTTTGGGAGCCGTCAACCTACGAGCATCCACTGTTTGAGCGGAACGGGAACACGATGACCGCCAATGGGAGCATGGATGAGTATGCGAGGATCGCGCGAAGCTATGGGCTGCCTGTACCCTCAGTACCGAACGAGGCTCTCGAAGGGACGACATGCATGTAGTCATCAAGCATGCATCGGCCAGGAGTGTATCAGTTAGCGTTCGTGGGGTTGCTCGTCGTAGGGCTGCTCATCGTGGGGTTGAAGGTCGTCAGCAGGGACGCTCGCTCCACGGTAGCCGATGGTTCCGATCCCATTGACGTGGTGAAGGACGGCGGCGGTTCTGGTGGGCTCCAGATCGACTACCCCCTTTCGGGAGCCGTATTCCCCGCCGATATCGCGCCGGCCACGGTGATCTGGAAGGATCCTGCCCGTTCCGATACCTGGCGTGTGAGGGTTGGCTATCTCGAGCAGCGGCCATTTGTTGAGGTGTACGTCACGAGCGAGAAGTGGAAGCCGTCACGCGAACACTGGGCAGCGATCCTGCGCGCCGCCCGGAAACGCCCAGTCACCATGTCTGTGGTTGGTCTCGAGGGCGGACAGCCTCGAGATCCGCCATCGGCAGCCGAAGTCTCCTTTGGGGCCTCGGAAGATCCGGTGGGTGCACCGATTTTCTTCCGGGAGGTTCCCCTGCCATTCGATCATGCGAATCGATACCCCGAGAAGATCCGTTATCGCCTCGGCCATATCTCGGAATGGCCGGAGCCGGTGACCCTGCTCGAGAACCTGCCCTTGTGCGGCAATTGTCACTCATTCTCGCAAGATGGTCGTGTGCTCGGAATGGATGTCGATTACGCGAACGACAAGGGATCTTACGTTATCAGCGAGGTTGAGGAGCGAACGGAACTCCTTCCCGCCAAGATCATCAGCTGGAGCGACGCGGATCGGGGTGGCGATACCCTGACCTTCGGGCTGCTCTCCCAGGTCTCACCCGATGGGCGAACCGTGGTGAGTACCATTAGAGATCGCTCGATCTTTGTTGGGATAGAGGAGAATCTCGCGTACTCCCAGCTGTTCTTTCCCATCAAGGGGATTTTGGCCTATTACGATCGAGCGTCCGCGTCGTTCGCGCCGCTTCCCGGGGCCGACGATCCAACCTATGTACAGAGTAACCCGACGTGGAGCCCGGACGGCAAGACACTGCTCTTCGCCCGCGCCGTGGCACAGCACCTGCAACAGGCAGAGAACGAGAAGAGCGCCGTTTTGCCTCGGCATCTGGCAGCAGAGTTCCTCGATGGGCGAAGAGGCTTCAAGTACGACTTGTACAAACTCCCCTTCAATCGAGGCAAGGGTGGGGTGGCTGTGCCGCTCGCTGGCGCGTCGCACAATGGCATGAGCAACTATTTTGCCAAAGTGACGCCCGATGGGAAGTGGGTGGTGTTCGCACAGGCAGCAAACTTCATGCTTCTTCAACCCGACAGCCAACTCTACATCGTTCCCTTCGCGGGGGGGACTGCGAGGCGGATGACTTGCAATACAGAGGCGATGAACTCTTGGCACAGCTTTTCGCCGAATGGTCGCTGGATGGTTTTCTCATCCAAGGCACGAGGTGCGCTCACGCAGCTCTGGCTGACTCACCTCGATGAAGAAGGCCAGGATACCCCGCCGGTACTCCTCGAACACCTTTCGACACCCGAGCTCGCGGCCAATATTCCAGAGTTCGTGAGCTTGGCGTCGAGTGGTCTGCGCGAACTCGTGGACCGGTTCTCCGACGGTGGCAACTACCACTACCGCGTGGGCAAGAATCTCATCCGTTACGGTGATCTCGTTGGTGCTCTCGCGGTGTTGGACCGCGCGGCAATCACCCAGCCGGACAACGTCGAGGTCCTGCTGGAACGCGGCGCGCTCCGTTTCCGCATGCGACAAACAGAACTCTCACTTCGCGACTTCGCGACAGCTGCTGCCAAGTTTCCCGATGACTATCGGGGTCCCTACAACCTGGGATTGGCGCGGGAAGCACTGGGAGAGCTTGCGGATGCGCGTCAAGCCTTGACGCGAGCTGCTGCCCTGAATCCTCGCAATGCCGAAGCGTGGCGGAAGCTGGTTGACATCGGTGTGCGCTTGAATGATCCATCCGGAGCGCGACGCGACCTCAATGCAGCCATCGCCTACCACCCGAGTGATCCCGTGTTGCGGTCTCTGCAACGCAGCCTTGAGGGGGCGTCAGAATGAGTGGTGTGCTGCCTGTGGCCAGCATGCAGGAGACCTGTGTGGGGGTCGCGTCACATCCCTTTTGGCTGACGCCCCCGTCATGGGCCCATTCGTTTCAGGTTGATCCGGCCTTTTTCGGGTTCGAGTGGCAGGATAGACTGGGGCGGTATTGCCTGGTGACTCACGTTGTCTCAGGTGCACCGCGGGCTGCGACTGCACAACAGGCAGAACTCGTCCTCGAGCGAATTCAGTTCACGCTCTCTCAGGCTGGCTTCACCTTCCGTGACGTCGTGCGCACATGGTTCTTCCTTCACGATATTTTGCGTTGGTACGAGACTTTCAATGGCGTGCGGACCCGATTCTTGAGGCAACACGGCTTGCTGGGTAGGATGCCGGCGAGCACAGCGGTCGGCATGCCTTTGGGTGAGCATGGTGCCATCGTGGCGGGTGCGCTCGCCTTTTCGCCGGGCTCGGATGATACTCGAGTGTGCGCGGTGGCTTCCCCGAAGCAAGGTAGTGCGCTCGACTACGGGAGTTCATTCAGTCGCGCTATCGAGATCGCCTGGCAAGGAGGAAAGCGGCTTCTCGTCTCCGGGACGGCCAGTATTGACTCGGGAGGCAGGAGTTTGCATGGTGCGGCAACAGGTGAGCAGATCAAGGAAACGCTGCGGGTCATCGAAGCGCTCCTGCGCTCTCGGGAGCTTGACATGTCTGATGTGTCACATGCCATCTGTTATGTGGCTGACCGTGAGGAGATTGCCATGGCGCGGTCGGTTGCGGGTGAATTCTTGCCAAGGAACACTCCCTGGATCCACGCAACCATCTGTCGGCCAGAGCTTGAATTCGAGGTTGAACTCATAGCCAGCCGATTCGCGGGGGCAGGTAACGGTTCCTTCTGGTGAGATCAGAGTGAGCATCGGCCCTGGACAGGAGTAAACTGAGGCTGATGGAGAACAACCGCGTGTTGCTGGTGCTGGACGCGGCCATGGAGTGGTCGCGTGAGGTCGTGCTGGGATTTGGTGAGCTGGCACGCGAACAGGGGTGGTGTCTTCTCCACTACCATTCCAATGTTGACGTGAAATGGCTGCTAGAATCGTGGCAGCCGGATGCCCTGGTGATCGGGCCTGAGTTCGATCGCCCTTGGCCGCGCCGGTTGCGCCCATCGGTCTGTGTCTCCGTGAACCGGGACAGGACGCCTGAAGGGATCACGTCGATCGTTCCCGATGAGGCGGCCATTGCAGATCTTGCGCTCGCGCACTTGATCAGCCACGGCCTAGCTGACGTTGTAACCTTTCGCTTTTCGGATGATGCATTCGCGGTGCTTCGTGAGGCCCAATTCTCAGCTGCTGCTCAGCGCAAGGGTGTGCGCGTGGCGCAGGGATGGTGGGTCGACGGGGCAGAACCTCCTCGCTCGACCGAAGAGTCACGTAACCTTGCGGCATGGGTGTCTGGCTTGCCACGGCCCTGCGGTATCTTTGCTTGCTGCGATCCCTGGGCGCGGGTGGTGGCGCGCTATGCATTTCTGGCGGGACGGCGCGTCCCCGAGGATCTTGCCATCGTCGGTGTGGACAACGACTGGTTCGAGTGCAGCACGGCAGTGCCGCCGCTCTCGAGCGTAGCCGTCCCATGGCGTACCGTGGGGCGACAGGCTGCGGAGCTGGTGCGACAGAAACTTGCCGGAATGGCGCTGGATGGAAAGATCGTGGTGGTGCCCCCATCGTACGTGGTTGCTCGCCGCTCCACCGAAGTGATGGCCGTCTCCGATGAACTTGTAGCACGGACCATCGCGTACATTCATGAGCACGTTCGTGAGCCGCTCTCGGTTCCGAAGGTTGCCCGCGCCGTCGCTAGCACAAGGCAAAGGCTCGAACGACGCTTTCGCAACGCGATTGGTCGCACCGTGGCGGCTGAGATCCGTCGAGTACGGGTGGAAGTGGCACGAGAGCTGCTTTCCAGGACCGATCACAAACTTTCTGAGATCGCCAGCCAAAGTGGGTTTTCCACCAGCGCGATTCTGAGTGAGACCTTTCGCCGTGAGCTCGGGGTTGCCCCCGGCGCGTACCGGAGGCGCCTGCGCGGCACGGCGGAGTGACAAGAAGCTAGGAATTGGGAGCTGCGAGTCAGAAATGAAGGGTGGTGACGGACGACGTACCATCGTTGTGCCCGATGGGCAGCGTGGCCGGCCATTTCATGGTTTCTCAGTCGCCAAATCTGGGGTGTGCCCCTGAAGGTGTCGGGCCAAGGGCCGACTCCTCTCGGCTTTCATTAGGAGGAGACGTCTGCCCCCATATCGTCGCTCGAAGCGACGGGTCCCGGCGGTTTCTGCGCGACGGTGAAGAAAGTCACGCCCGTTCTTTGCTCACTGTTCCACTGATGGGAAAGGAACCATACAAGCGAGACCAACTAGTCAGAAACGTCCAATGATCGAGGCTGCCCTCAGGCTTGATGCGGCTTTGACGTATTGGGTGACGAGCGGGCATTCCGAAGGCGTCGGCTGACCCTGGCGCAATCGTTCACAAGCTTGTTCCTGCTCTGGACCGCAGATGTCTTGTTTCAGTCTCGCCGGTGATATCGGCTCCGTGGCCAGAACTGAAGGAGAATCAAGGTGACTATTGTGAAGCGTTGCCGCCTCGTGCGGGCCGTCGAGTTCAGGATTTCACTGACCGCAGTCCTTGCTCTGCTTCTGGGCGCATGCAGTAGCGAGTCTGGATCAGATGGAGGGGACGGCGCAGTAAACACCGGAACCGGCGGCAGCGGAACTGGTAGCAGTGGAACCGGCGGCAGCGGAACTGGTAGCAGTGGAATCGGCGGCAGTGGAACTGGCGGCAGTGGAACCGGCGGCAGTGGAATCGGCGGCAGTGGAACCGGCGGCAGCGGAACCGGCGGCAGCGGAACCGGCGGCAGTGGAACCGGCGGCAGCGGAACCGGCGGCAGCGGAACCGGCGGCAGCGGAACCGGCGGCAGTGGAACCGGCG
>CAYNEY010000114.1:6235-9020 GCA_964396375.1 uncultured Polyangiaceae bacterium
GCAGCGGAACCGGCGGCAGCGGAACCGGCGGCAGTGGAACCGGCGGCAGCGGAACTGGCGGCAGTGGAACTGGCGGCAGTGGAACCGGCGGCAGTGGAACTGGCGGCAGTGGAACCGGCGGTGATCTTTGCGGTGTTGGTGTCTGGGACGGAAGTCCGCCAGAGATCCTATCTTTGTCAGGGTCGCTGGGAACGCACGATCCATCGATGATCGAAGCCGACGGCGTGTTTTATCGCTTCGATACTGGACGCAACATTCCGTCATTTCGCTCGACCGATCTCCGTAGCTGGCAGGGCAACGGCAGCGTGTACACGAACTCCACCTATCCGCCTGGTTGGCTCGTCGACTTTCGCAATGAACACGGCTGGACCAGCGGCGACAACCAAGATCCCTGGGCCCCGGATGTCATCTACTTCGGCGGGCGGTATCACGTCTACTCATCGAACTCGCTGTTCTTTGGTCGCAACATCTCTTGCATCTCCCATCTGACAACATCCGATATCTCCTCGGGAGATTGGACCGATCACGGATCCGTGGTGTGTACCTATGGTTCAGAACAGTTCAACGCGATCGATCCTGATGTGGAACTCGACGCAGACGGTACACCCTGGCTTGCATTTGGAAGCTTCTGGCGGCAGGCCATCCAGATCATCCAGCTCGATCAGGACGGAAACCGAGTCGGTGACGATTTTCATCACGTGGCTCACGCGGGTTCGATCGAGGGCCCTGTTCTGTTTCGACGCTGCGGGTACTACTATCTTTTCGTGTCACATGGTCTCTGCTGTCCCAACACCACAGAGGCGGCTCGGAACATCAACGCCATCGATTACCGAGTCGTCGTGGGGCGCTCAGAGAATATCCTCGGTCCGTATGTCGACAAGAATGGGGTCGACATGACCGATGGCGGAGGAAGCATGATGGTTGAAGGAAGCAATACGAGTGGTGTCGATTCTCCCTACGCGGCCGCGGGACACAGCGAAGTGATCGTTTCTGGAGACAAGATCTACCACCTCTACCATGCTTACCCTTACAGCCGGAATCCTTACGCAGAACTCCGCATCGTGGAGATGCCTTTCGACGACGAGGGATGGCCGGTGCCGGCGGAGGCTCCGTGAACGGGAAACAAGGAGCATGAAGGTGAAGAAATCAAGCTGTGGTCGTCGTATGTGGCACGTTCAGGCAGGGATCCCGCTGGCAGGTCTACTTGCGCTGGTGGCAGGTGCCTGTGGTAGCAGCTCTGATTCGGAGCAGGGGGGAGATCTCGGCAAGGCTGCGTCGGGAGGTGCCGCGTCGGGAGGTGCCGCGTCGGGTGGTGCCGCGTCGGGTGGTGCCGCGTCGGGAGGTACCGCGTCGGGTGGTGCCGCGTCGGGCGGTACCGTGTCGGGAGGTGCCGCGTCGGGTGGTGCCGCGTCGGGAGGTGCCGCATCGGGAGGTGCCGCGTCCGGTGGCGCTGCATCGGGAGGTGCCGCATCGGGAGGTGCCGCGTCGGGAGGCTCAGGCTCGGGTGGCGCGGGGCCGCGGACCACATTCCGTAACCCGCTGAACCAGAGCTTCGGCTCCGATCCCTGGATGATCTACTATGAAGGATACTACTATCTATCGGCGACGACCTGGGACAACGACAACCTCACGATGAAGCGAGGTCGGACCGTCCAGGAGCTGAAGGAAGCCACGCCGGAGGAGATCTGGGCGCCGGGTCCAACCCAAGCATCGCGAGCCATGTGGGCACCAGAGTTCTTCCTGCTTGACAACGGGAGCGGTGAGCGGCGGTGGTACCTGTACTTCACCGCGGGTGACGGCAGTGCGGACTTCACCGGACAGCGTCCACATGTTCTCGAGAGTGCGGGCACTGATCCGATGGGGCCCTACACTTATCGGAGTCAGCTGCTCAACTACTGGGCTATTGATGGCAGCATTCTCGAGGTGGACGGCAATCTGTACTTCATGTTTTCTGCGTGGGAAGGACCCACGCAGAACGTCTACATCCAGGCTATGAGCAACCCCTGGACACTCACCGGGTCGCGAACCCGCCTCACCATGCCAGACTATGACTGGGAGAAGGAAGGGACGGCCCAAGTCAACGAAGGTCCAGAGCCTCTCTACCACGATGGCCGCACGTTCGTTACTTACTCGGCAAGCCAATGTGGATCGCCCGGTTACAAGTTGGGTTTGCTCGAGCTGACTGGAACGAGTCCAACCAACGCACAGCACTGGTGGAAGAGTTCTACGCCGGTATTTCAGGCGGCGAACGGTAACTACAGTACCGCTCACAACGGATTCTTCATCTCGCCCGATGGTACGGAGCATTGGCTCGTGTATCACGGGGTATCAAATCCAGCGGGAAGCTGTTGGATAGACCGTACCACGCGGATCCAACCATTCTCCTGGCGGGAAAATGGGTTACCCGACTTCGGTGAGCCCTTGGCGCTCGACACGGAGATCTATGCGCCCTCGGGGGAGTAAGCAGGCGGCGTTATGAACCGGGCATTTCCAGAGCGGATCAGTGTTCCCATTATCGCGAGCCTGCTCACGTTGGCTTGCTCCGGGAGCGAGCCGCAGGAAACGCGCATGGATGCGGTTGCTGGCAGCAGTGGCGCGACCAACGAAACGGCTGAGGGCGGCGGAACTGTTGGCAGCGCAGGCCAAGGTGGTACAGGCCTTGGTGGTACAGGCCTTGGTGGTACAGGCCTTGGTGGTACAGGCCTTGGTGGTACAGGCCTTGGTGGTACAGGCCTTGGTGGTACAGGCCTTGGTGGTACAGGCCTTGGTGGTACAGGCCTTGGTG
>CAYNEY010000115.1:0-8813 GCA_964396375.1 uncultured Polyangiaceae bacterium
CCCCTCCGGGGGCCTTCATCAAACCACCTGCTATGCAGGTGGTACCTGATTCCCCGCGAGCGGCTGTGACGAAGCGCTGCAGGGCGATCGGTCGACCCTTGGTGAAGCCTCCCGATTTCGCGAGTTGTAGCCGCGGCTCAGGGACGAGGAGCGTGCCGTAGTAACGCACGAACCAAGCGATCCGGTTGGCAGCGGGGGGCGGCGCGGACGAACGAGGCTTCGGCGTGGCGGTCTTGGAAAGGCGGCAGAGCGTGTCCAGGGCTGCTTCCCACGGTTCGGGGGGACGAATCAGGGAGGTGAGTGGAGTCGTGGCTGCCGAGGAGAGGGGAGTTCTGGTGCAGGCCTCGAGTTCATCCGTGAGCCAGGTGTAGCCGAGCTCGCGGAGCTTGGTGAGCAGCGCAGTCAGATCTCGGGGGGCGTAGCCGAGGCGAGCGGGGATCTGGTCGGTCCAAGCCTCACCGAGCAGGACGAACAATAGCTCCATCAAAGATGGGTAGGATGTGTTGCTCTCACGCAGGTTGCCAAGTCCGCTGCCGGTCACTCGAGCATGAACCTTCGCCAGACTCTCGAGGGCCAGGGGCACGTCCGAGGTGTCCCGTCGCGCGCCCTTGCCGACCATCTTGCGAAGCAGGCTCTCGACCCTCTGGGTAGAATCCGGGGAGCGATGCGCGAGCAGCGCCGCCGCGTAGAAAGCTCCGAGCCAGGTTCCGAGCCAGAGTTCTGCCGAAGCGCCCGTGTTGTGGCCCCCGGCCTGGGTGAAGTGTTCGAGGCTGGCTGCCACGTCACCACCCGCGAGCGTGAAGGCGCCACGATGTGCCTCGAGCAGCGTGGGATTTCCGCGCACCTCGGCCAAAGCCGCCTGGTGCTCACCTCGAAAGAGCCGATACTGGGCCAGGATGTCAGAGAACCAGCCGCTCCGGTCGAAACCTGCGGCCCCGAGCTCGGGCCCGAGCTCGGGCAGCTTGGGCCTGTCGATGGGCAAGAAGAGTTCGTCGACCGAGCCGAGCGCCCGATAGTTCGCGGACAGGAGGCAGAGCTCCCAGCTCACGTCATGTCTGCTTTGAAGCGCACTGTGCAACCGAGGGGTCCAGAGTTCGCGCCAACCTGGGAGGTGCTTCGGGATGGACCAGGGATCAGCAGGTCCGAACCAGTACAGATATTCGAAGTTCGCGTGGTTGCTCGGGATGCTCTTGGCGAGCAGTGCTCCCGCCTCTTCTCGGGCTCCGGTGAGCCGCAAGACCCGTGCCTGAAACAGGTCGTAGGAGGATTCCTGGTGCCAGGGCACGATCCGAAACACCGCATCGAGGGAGGACGGTCGAAGCTGCTCACCGAAGGGCGTGTCGGCGAGGAGTCGCACCAAGAAGACCTGGAGATCGGGGTCGAGGGAGAGCCCAGAGCCGCGGGCAGCTACCAGCCCGACCGACAGCCAGCCCTCGATGAAGGCGTGAATCAGCGCTACCGTTGGCGCCTTGCCGCGCACCGATACCTCGCACGCGCGGCACAGCCCGAGCAGTTGACTGTGGTCCGCACCCGCAGGCAAGAGAGCGAGCAGGGCGAGCGCCCGTTGCTCGACTTCGACCAGCTTCTGGAACGCGACCAGCCGCTGCTCGAGACGCCGCGTCCGAGCGACGGCGGTCGGTGCGGGGGAAGGGGATAGCGTCACGGGCTCAGCGCCTAGCACGCCTAGGTCTTGACTGTCACCGCGAGATCGTTCAGCCTAGCGGCGTTCTAGAGCCATGACCTCACGACTCCTCCCCGCACGCCTCGCCTTGGTGCTCGTCGTAGTACCCGGTCCTCTCGTGCCGTAGGAACGCGCAGGAACAACTCTCCTCGAATCCCGATCGGCACCTAGTCGGTCGGGTTTTTCGTATTTCGGCCGGCGTGGTGCCTCCCTCTTCACTGAAGTGAGCAGCCATGTCCACCATCACCGGAGCCGAGCTCCTCGTTCGCGCCCTAGAAGCCGAGAACATCACCATCTTGCCCGGGATCCCAGGCGGTTCGATCCTGCCCTTCGTCGACGCGGTGGCCCGCTCGAAGCTGCGCGTGGTCCTGGCGCGCCACGAGCAGGGCGCCGGCTTCATCGCAGCGGGCATGGCACGTTCGACGGGTCGCGCGGCGGCCTGCTTTGCGACCTCGGGTCCAGGTGCCACCAACCTGCTCACCGCGCTCGCCGACGCCCACGCCGACAGCGTTCCCCTGGTCGCGATCGCCGGGCAGGTGCCGACGCCGCTGCTCGGGACCAACGCCTTTCAGGAAGTGGATCTGGTGGGGCTTGCCCTCCCGATCACCAAGTACGTGTTTCAACCGCGCAGCGCAGCAGAGCTGCTGTCGCAGGTGCGGGAGGCCTTCGTCCTGGCCGAGTCGGGACGTCCCGGCCCGGTGCTGCTCGACGTGCCGCGGGACGTCCAGACCGCCAGCATCGAGCTTCGGGAGCTCGACATGCCGCGGCCGCGGGCACCGAGTGCCGAGCCTCGGCCGGAGCTGCTCGAGCAGGCCGCCGCGATGATGCGTGAGGCGCGCCGCCCGATCCTCTTGCTGGGAGGTGGCGCGAACTCCGAGGAGGCTGGGCCCCTCTGCCAGCGGCTCGCCGAGCGGTGGGATGCGCCGATCGTCTGCACGCTGATGGGCCTCGGGACGGTCTCGGTCACGCACCCACTATTTTTGGGCATGCTCGGCATGCACGGCGCTCTCGAGGCCAATCGCCATCTGTTCGAGGCAGATCTGGTGCTGGCGATGGGGACCCGGTTCGGCGATCGCATGACCGGAAAGACAGACTCCCAGTGCCCGAATGCTCGACTGATCCACGTCGACATCGATCCGAGTGAGCAACACAAGATCCATCGAAGTCACCTGTCGCTTCTCGGCGATGTGGCGGCGACCGCCAAAAGCCTCGAGCAGCGACTCGGCGCCAAACTCTCGCGTGGCTCCCGCGCCATGGTGGCGGCAGCGCGGGCCCAGGATCCGAACCGTGACCTGCCACCTTCGCCTCGGGATCCCCGCGGGAGCCTGCCCTGGCTCGCGGAGCGAATGGGGCCGGACACCTTCGTCGTTACCGACGTGGGCCAACACCAGATGCGCGTGGCACAAAGCTACCCGTTTTGCCGCCCCCGACACTTCCTCACCAGCGGCGGACTCGGAACCATGGGCTTCGGGCTCCCCGCTGCCCTGGGGGCCGCGCTCGCCAACCCGAGCTGCCCCATTCTGTGCGTGACGGGGGATGGTAGCCTGATGATGAACGTCCAGGAGCTTGCCACTATGGTGGAGGAGCAAGCCAACGTGATCATCCTCTGCATGGACAACGGCTCGCTTGGCCTGGTGCGCCAACAGCAGACTCTGTTCTTCGGGGGTCGTCATGCCGCCGCTGACTATCGCCGCCCGGTGGACATCCTCGCCGTCGCGCGGGCCTTCGGTGTGCCAAGTTGGGACCTCGGGGACGATGATGTCGAGGCCTGCTTCGAGGCCAAAGGTCCGCGACTTCTGAGGCTGCCGGTCGACGCCGACGATCTGGTCTGGCCCATGGTGCCTCCCGGCGCCCCGAACATCGCCGCCCTCACCGAGCGGGCAGCCTGAGCGGGTGAGCGCGGAGGGAATATGCTAGCGAAAGGCTCGGTCTACCATGGCAATTGCGAGCATCGATCCCTGGTCCAACCAACTCCTCGAGGCGTTCCCTGTGCAGGCTCCCGAAGCGGTCGAGGCCTCGCTCGCCCGGGCCGCGGCCGCCTTCGAGTCCTTTCGGGTAACGCCCATCGCAGAGCGTGCTCAGCTGCTCATCCGCACGGCGGAGCTGCTCGAAGCGGAGCGGGATGAGCTAGCAGCCCTGATGACCCGGGAGATGGGCAAGCTCCTCCGAGAGGCGCGGGACGAGGTCACGAAGTGCGCCCGGACCCTGCGCTTCTACGCCGAACGGGGACCGAGCATGCTCGAGTGCGAGCTGGTCGACGGCGCAGAGGGGCGGATCGACTTCGAGCCGCTGGGCGTGATCCTGGCGGTCATGCCCTGGAACTTCCCCTTCTGGCAGGTGCTCCGCTTCGCAGCCCCGGCCATACTGGCGGGCAACGTTGGCCTCCTGAAACACGCCTCCAACGTGCCGGGCTGCGCACGCGCTCTCGTGCGCCTGTTCGAGCGGGCAGGGGCGAGCACAGGGGTGTTTCAGAGCCTGTTCATCGAGTCGGAGCGGGTAGCCCCCCTGCTCAAAGATCCGCGGCTCGCCGCGCTGACTCTCACCGGGAGTGAAATGGCGGGCCGCGCCATGGGAGCCGCCGCGGGCGCCGAGCTGAAGCCGTCGGTGCTGGAGCTCGGCGGCAACGATCCCTTCATCGTCCTTACCAGCGCAGATGTGCCTCTGGCCATCGAAGCCGGGATCCGGGCGCGTTTGGTCAACAACGGCCAATCATGCATCGCAGCCAAGCGCTTCATCGTCGTCGAGCAGCACTACCAGACCTTTCGGGATGGGATGGTCGCGAAGATGGCCTCCCTCAAGCTTGGTGACCCTATGTTGGAGACGACTGACCTTGGCCCGCTCGCTTCCCGCGCGCTCCGCGACGAGCTTTCGGCTCAAGTAGCCCGCCTCGTGGCTCTGGGTGCGCGGCTCCTGCTCGGGGGAGTGGTCCCGGAGGGACCCGGCAACGGCTACCCTGCAACCGTCCTCGACCACATCGATCCGAGCTGGGCGGAGGCTGATGAGGAGCTCTTTGGACCGGTGGCTATGCTGTATTCGGTGCGGGATGCCGCCCAGGCCCTCGAGCTCGCCAATCACACCAGATTTGGGTTGGGCGCCAGCGTGTGGACTCGGGAGCGCGCGGAGGCGGAGCTCTTCGCCCGGGAGCTTCGGGTCGGGAGCGTGTTCGTGAACGCACCGGTGCTCTCCGATCCTCGCTTCCCCTTCGGAGGGATCAAACTCTCGGGTTATGGTCGTGAGCTCGGCGTGGCCGGCCTGCGCGCGTTCGTGAACACGAAGACCGTGAGGATGAGGTTCGGTGGGTAGGGGGAAGAAAAACCTACTCGAAGAGTGTCTGCGGATAGAGATCGACGGGCGTCTTCGGTGGATGTCGCACGGTATGCGTGGAGGCTACGAAATGCACCTCTTCCCAGGTTGATATGTCGCGATCAGTGGGCGCGGCGTGCTCGCGCCAGGGGATCGACGCAGCAGGTACCAGTCCCTGACCGGGGAGCGGCACGTCCAGTCGCATGGCGAAGGCGAGAGGCCCGAGCTGATCGCTTTCGGGCTTCCGCGTGGGCGAGATCGCGATCTCGAGCAGGGCACTTCCATCCTCCGCACCTACCACCATTGCCGTCTGCACCTGCCACAGATCAAGAGGGGTAGCTAGGCTCCACGGGTCTTCCCCCTGGTCCTCGGGGCACGCCCCGACATACTGGTCTGCCGTGATTTCGCCAGATGACTGGCGACTGATCTCAATGCGTCTGGAGTGTGCGTGAGGCCGCGCGCCGCAACTACGATCCCCGTTCAAGTACTCCGAGTCAAGAAGGAGCGTGACCACTCCACCCTGAACGAACTGCGCTCCAAGCTCATCTTCAAGAGGGAGTGCGAGAAACAGATCTCCTGTCGTGCCCGCAGCGACCCGAAGGCCGACGGGTCGTCCTCCTTGAACGAGATTGGGTGAAGAAATTCCGTCCTTCTCAGGATATTCGTAGTCGAGCAAGAATCCATCCGTGACTCCCGAATACCCCGACTGAGCCAGGTAGATCCGGGGTGCCGCTGCATTCGAGGTTACGAAGGCGAACGATGAGTCGGGCGTGGAAGACCACCCCTCGAGTGGTACGTCGGGCGGCGCGCCAAGGAGACCTCCTTCTGCAAATGCCCGGCCGTCCGCACTCGCGACGATCGACAGGATCCGCACCTGATCCGAACCGTAGTCAGTGGTTGCGTTCTTCTCGTACTCCAGCGTGACGCTGTGAGGCCCGGACGAAACAGGAACTATTGCTCGCCCTGACCGCCGGTCACCGGAGTCGATGTATCTCTGCTCCCCGTCAATTCTGATCCGAAACACGTCTGCTTCGGCTTCCGAATCGACCGCGTACTCCACTTTGAGCTCGTTCCGCGTCGACTCTGGCCACGTGAAGCTTCTCTGGATCCCGGCTCGTCGAACTCCCACTTCTTGCCGCATGTCAGGCGTTCGCAACTCTCGCTCGGGGGGACCGCTCGTCGCGCACCACCCTCCTGCAAATCCGCCCCGGGTCCATCCAGGTATGTCACACCCTCGAGCCTGTCCAAACCCGTCCTCCGCGAGCGGGGCGCCACCCATCATGAACGCGACGTTATCCACGACCGCTCTGTCAAGACCGTGGTCGAGCGCGCCATCTTTGGTGTAGGCCAGCCTGATGACATGACTGCCCGCGGTCACCGGGACATACAGGCGACGCATCTGACGCTCACCGGACAAGGAGGCTTTGACCACACCGTCCACCAGGACCTCGAACCGATCGCTCTCCGATTGGGAATCGACAAACGCGTCGAGCTCCACCCACCCCGGGTCACGCCAGGACAAGGTTCGCTCCACCCACGAGGAAGTGGAGCTACCAAGATCCCCCAGATCTCGCTGCGCGGGGGGTGATTCGATCCGACATGGCACCCCCAGCGACTCACGACTCGCGGTGCGCGCTTCGCACGGGATCAGAACAGCTACCAGGCCGATGGTGATCAACGAAGTGGTCTTCATGAGTTTTTCTCCAGCATCTGCTCTCGCAGAACCCCGACTACAGCGCCTCCACGGTCAACAACCCGAACGTGATCTGCGCCGGACAGACGCCATAGTCCGTGAGAAGCTTGACCCTACCGGCTTCGTGAGAGAGCAGACGAAACCGCTGCACTCCTCCCGCCTCGGCGAAGCGCAGTTGGTTATTGATTGTCCTGGCAGGCGTGCCATCCGGGCTGACAAGTTCGTACGACAGAAGCTCATGCTTCGCAGGGTCCTCCGTCGTCGTGCACTCGGGGGGCAAGAGATAAGCGGGCTCGAGGTTGTCGTCATCGAGCTGGCAGAAGTAATTCTCCGTCTTCTCCGTAGAGAAGGAGTCCTCGACATAGCTGAGAACATAGTCAACCTGGTACTCCCGCCCGAGCGGCAGGCGCACGGCCTCTGCGAGGGTCCCCGTGAGCCTAGTGCCCGCGTAGCAGGTGTCGGCATAGACCTGGTCGCTGACAGGATCGATGACTCGAAGTCGACCGATGCTTACGTAAGATTTGGCTTCGCTGGTTCCCTCCGGACTCGTGCGACCAGGATCGATGGCGCATGCCACCGCAAGGACGCCCGCGGCAGTCAGGCACCAGCTTGACCATGGTGGGGGGATGGCCTTTCTCAGCATCGCTTTCTCCTTCACTCGCATAGACCATAACGACATCGGTATGGGAGCACGCACTCGGCGTCTGACGCGCAACCTGCAATCGGAATGTCGTGACTCGCGTTGCAGGCCTTGACACTGTACACCCCGTCAAAATCCCAATCGTTCTCGAAGGTGACCTTCTTGCCATGCAAATTGAAGCGGTTCACGAGCGGGAAGTCCTCATGGCGGAACGTGGCCTCCTCGATATCATCACCCGAGGTGTCATCTTCGCCAATCTGCACGGCAATGTCGTTGATGAAACCTAGTGCCGGCAGCACGGCGAACGATGTCCCATCAGCGTGAGTTCGTGTCTTGGCCAAGCCAGCGAAGAAGGGCTCCGTCCATTCCTTCCGCTGATTCCCGTCGAAGTTCAGAATGTGTGGCCATTCCTTCACCTCATTCGTCATCCATGGCCACACCGAGACGTAGTCGCCATCATCCCGGAAGTTCTTTCCCTTGAGTGACAGGTAGATCTCATCGTGACCCCACTCGGATTCCTCCTCACACTGGAGGATGCAGGGCGCGCCTTTCAAGCCTGGTCCGTAGATCCAGGCGAGATTCGTCTGGTAGCCCACCAGTGCCTGGTGAAAGCTCATGGTCGCGCTCGGTAGACGGACGACTCGAAGGTAGTACCGCTTCCCTCGAGTGGACCCTTCGCCGGCGACCCGTACCGAGTTCTCCAGTGTGCCGTGATGGTAGCCACGGTATTCCCAAACGTGCCAGGCTTCCGCGCCCCCCTCGCCGGTTCTCAATGGCTGAGTGGTCTTCGTGAACGCAATCTTGGGAAGGGCTTCGAGCGTGTCGCCATCAACCGCCGACAACGACTGTATGAATGGCGCAGCCGCGGGTTCAGCCACGAACAGCCGGAGGGTCTGCCCCCACTCGATGTCAGGCAGCTCAACCCGGAAGGAGAACCATGACTCCGTCCCCACGCCCAGGGTGGTGACTCCTATCGGTTCGGTTGGTTCAGTCTGGCTCCTCTCCGTCCCGAGGACTGTTGCGAAGGGGCGCAGCGTGCAGGCTTCCCCTGCGGTCAGTCTCGATCGATAGTCGGGCCGGATAGGGGCCGTTTTTGATGTTGGTCCTGCGCGGGAACGGCCGAAGGCGTAGACCCGGCAAGCCGCGGAGCTGGGCTGCACAAATTCGCAAGGTGGGTTTGATTGCACCACGTTGACACCGATCGGTCGTTCGATCGGTGACCGATTGCGCTTCGCAGCTCCGTGCCGGAATGGAGATACCTCACCCGTCACCATCGTGGCCGGCACGGCCCGGGCTCGAGAGCATCATCGGTCTCGCGTGGCGACAGCCTGACGTCACCTGACCACGGTACCGACTACGCTCTCTCGCCCGGTTTCTTCTGAGAGCAAGAAGGGCACGGGAGATGGTGATGGGAGCTCGACGGACATCGCTTCGTCTTGCTGGCTCCCATCACCATCGAGCGGGCGACGCGCGGCAAATGAGCTATTCGCGAAGGA
>CAYNEY010000116.1:0-8304 GCA_964396375.1 uncultured Polyangiaceae bacterium
CGATGAATGGATGTCCGCTCCGGTGATCCGTAACGTCCACGTCCCCGAGGCTATCGCGCCGGTCTTGCGCACCTTCTGAAAGACGCTGTTCGCCCTGGTGCTCGTCGCACTCACTGTTCCACTTGGGCTCACCAGTGCCAGGTACACCTGGTTGTGGGTTTGGTTCTTGTCTTCGGGCCACCAGATGGCCGCCTCAAGGGCGCTTGTGGGTGAGGTTACAGGTGAAAGAGAGATATTGATGACCTGACCCTCGGTCGTGATCTGTCGAGAGCCCCACCACTCCCATCCGTTCACTGGAAGCTTGACCAACCCGGCCCCGTACGTGGAATCGAACGCTACGCGATCTCCGTTCATGATCATGTGCGCGTAGACCTGCCCCGGATCGGTGTATCCCGCGAGCCGGAGGCGATTGCGCTGATGGGCCGCGGCAGCGCCCGCCGCGGCAACGGCCACGCTCGTTCCCCAATAGTCACCAGAAATGTACCCCGTTGCCGCCTTGATACTCGCAAGTGAGAATCCATGAGGGCCTGTGATGTCCGGTTTGGTTCGACCATCGGTTGCGTTTCCTGTTGAACCGTCAGGCCAAATCGCATGCGGGCTGTCCACATCCTGCGCGCCGACGGCAAGAACACGATGGGCCCGAGCGGGAGAGATCAGAGCCGCCGAGACGTCACTGAAATTGCCGTTCGCCGCAAGCACTACCGCCCCTGCGTCGAACGCAGCTTCCGCGGCAGCCTCCGTGGCGGTCGCGGAATACGGGTCGGTCGTCTGGATCTCCGCGATGATGATGTCATCTCCCACGTACACGGCCGCTTCAAACGCCCGGACTCCGGCTTGGTGGTCATAGCTGCAGGAATCACTGGTCGGATAGTACGCCCGCCAGCTGTCAATCAACATGCCAGTAACACTATTGTAGTTCGCTCCCAGCGCTCCGTTGTTGGACACGATCGACGCCATGCCCGTTCCGTGACCATGGTTGGGACAGATATCACTCGGATTCAAGTTGGACCCCTGACCACAGGTGGTTCCACTGCCGTTCATGCAGTCCCGCCAGAAGTAGATGCTGGAGGGATTGCTGAACAGCGTGTGCGCGTTCCACACACCCGTGTCGATTAGTCCAATCGTTTGACCACCCTGCGTGTAACCTGACCGATATGGGTCAGTCAGCATGAGCGCCCGAGCAGCCGAAATGTACGACATGGGAGGCGGGTCACTGGTGCTCACCGGCACCACAGCCCCAACATCCGCTCGCTCCGCCAGGGCAACGATGTTGGGCAGCGGGACCTCGATCACCATCGCCGGAATCAACCAATAGGTTTCCAGCGTGCGTGCCCCGAAGAGGCACTCGAACTGCCGGGAGCGCTCCTCATAGCCGGGACGACGCAGCTCCGTCAGGGTATCCACGATCGAGGAGGCCAGCGCATCCCGAGCAGCGTTCGAGGGCGATGTTCGCGCTTCGGAGGTGTTGACACGCGGGAAACGCGGAATATCCACCTCTTCGGGCAGTGACACGATGACCTTGACGGTCTTCGTCGCGTCATGGTCAGAGGCTGCCTTCTTGGCGTCCTTCAACAGACGCAGATCTACCTTGTCTTCGATGGGCACCTCGCCGAAGGACTCCACCGAACGCCTCTTCGGGTATGCCTCGAGCGCAGCGACCTCGGCCGAAGGTACGCTGTCTGTGAAGCGAACCGCCGCCATCCGCCCCTCCGACAGCTCACCGGAGAAGTCTCTTCCAATGACCTGACGAGGCTCGGTGAGCAGAGTCAACGTGGCTCGTGCTCTCGCACTGTCGATGGATGGCACGTCCCCTTCGACACCGCAATACTTGTCGACGGCGCCTGTTCCGAAGGCCAACGTTGATGGTTGGAACTCCGCCTCGAAACCCTCCGGAACTGCCACCTCGTCGGAGAACTCTTCGCAGGCGATGGTGCCAACCAGCACAGAGCCGACAATCAAGTGCTGTGCGACGCCCAACCGCTTCGGCAACGTCCGTTCACATCCAGAGCGTGACCTCTTCTTCATCGAACTCCTCCAGCTACCGGTACCCAACGCGATGATGACACGCCCACACACCTCGGTCTAGGCGCTTCGGAAACGGGATTGTGAGAGGTGAGATTTTTCGCACGGTGGTGGAACGAGTGGACGAATTCGTCCACTGGTGGGATCGTGGTCGAGTTCGCACGATCTGTTGCTCCCGATGTCTCTCGACCAGATCGGGAGAAGCCCCTCAGCCGTCAGCTCGCCAACGCGGGGCGGTACACTCCCCCACCGGCGTCCGCGCCACCCACCGCCGCGCGCAGCCAAGGGCCTCCCCAAATTCTGCCAATGGAGCAAATCCGCGGAAAACGGTGGGTTTAGCCGGCCAGAGGAGGCTTCTCCAGGTGGGTCGAGGGCAGCGGTCATGGGTTGACGGCCCCAAAGGGTCAGCCTTTGGGCTACTCTGCCGCGCCCAACGGGCAGCGAGGCAACATGCACGATCGACAGACCACTTTGGCTTGGGCACTCGGGCTGCGCACGGCCATGCTGGCGGCGCTCATCTTCGGCGTCACCGTGCTTGGGTTGGGGCTCCTCACTCCCGAGGTGAGTACCCGGAGTTTCTTCTGGCAGAACCAGCTCCCGCTCGAGGCGCGCTCCCGATTGATCGGGGGTGCGTTCGGTGCGGCAGCGCTCGCCTCGGTTCTGGTCGTGGCGGTGCTGGTCGCGGGGCGCCGGATGCTCGAACTCCCGGAGCGGCTGTGGCGCGGTGTGCGAACGCTCGCGCCGCTCGCGCCGCTCGCCTGCGTGCCGCTCATGCTGCGCTGGGAACTCTGGAAGGATCATGCGCTGGTCTTCCTCTGCTTGGTCCTGCTGTTGGCCCTCTCGCTCCGGGCCGCGATCGATACGGCGCGCGCGGCGCGGCCGCTCGAGCTGCTCGGGCTCTCCCCCGCGGAGGTCACCAGTCTTCGCCTGGCGGTGAAGGAGCGCGTGGCTCGGATCCCGGGATGGAGTTGGTGGGTGGTGGTGCTTCTGGCGGTGGTGGGTTACGTCGCGTTCTTCTCGTATTTCACGGTAATTTGGCACCGCTCGGTGCGCTCCGGCTACGATCTCGCGATCGAGGACAACATCCTTTACAACATCCTGCATGGTGGGCACTTCTTCAAGGCTGCTCCCACCCTCGGTCCCACCGGTTCGCACTTCGCGCGGCACTCGACCCTGGTCTCCTATCTCTTGGTGCCGTTCTATGCGCTCGGGCAGTCGGCATCGGCGGTGCTGATCCTTCAGACGCTGTGGATGGGTGCCGCGGCCATCCCACTCTTCTTGTTCGCGCGGGGACGGCTGGGGGCGCCGCTCGGAGCGCTGATCGCGGTGCTCTATCTCATGCATCCCGCGCTCCAGCAGAGCAACCTGTTCGAGATGCATTACATCAAGCTCGGTGCGCTGCCATTCTTTCTCACCATCTGGCTGCTCGACGAGAAGCGTTATCGCTTCGCGCTCGCAGCGGCGGCGCTCACTTTGATGGTGCGGGAGGATGTTGCCACGTGGATCGTCCTTTTGGGCGTGTTTGCGCTCGCGGCACGGCTCGAGCTCCGCACCAGCCTCGCGCTCTTCTTGGGCGGGCTCGTGTACGTAGGAGTGGTAAAATTCATGATCATGCCCTCCTTGGCCGAGGGCCGTGACGAGTTGATGTTCATGTACAAGGACTTCTTGCCGGCGGGCAAGGGGAGCTTCGGTTGGGCGATGCTGAGCGCGTTCACCAACCCTGCCTTTCTGTTCGATACCCTGATCGTCGAAGAGAAGCTGATCTATGTCCTTCAGATCCTGACTCCCCTGGCCTTCCTCCCCCTCCGGCGGGTGGTGGGTTGGGTCGCGCTCGTGCCTGGCCTTGTCTTTAGCTTGATGTCCACGCGCTATCCGGCGCTGGTCGACATCCACTATCAGTACTCCCCGCATCTCTTGGCCTGGTTGTACCCGGCTCTGATCCTGGTCTTGGGGCAGAGCCGAGCCGAGGCCCGCGCGGTTCACGAGCGAGGAGAGGTGCCACCCGTCACCTTGCTCGGCTCGGTGGCAGCCATGTCGGTGGCCACCTTGCTCTGCTCCTCCCAGTTCGGGGCGGTGATCCAGCAGGAGACCTCCCGCGGTGGACCCATCCCCTACCGGTTCGGTTGGGACGACGAGGGGCGTGAGCGGCGCCGAGCCCTGGACGAGGTGCTGGCGAAGCTCCCAGCCCAGGCCAGCGTGGCGGCTTCGGCCTTCACGGTCACGCAGATCTCCAATCGACCGGATGGCTATAGCCTTTCGCTCGGCCTGTATGGGGCAGAGTACATCCTTGCTACCACCAACCGAAGGGAGCTCGTTCCGAGCGAACAGGCTCACCTGCGCGAGGTCTTCGCTCGGGGTGATTACGGCGTGGTCACGGTAAGCCAGCCATTTTTCTTGATGCGGCGCGGTCACTCCACCGAAAGAAACGCCGAAGTCCAGGCGCTGATCCGGTGAGGGTTACCCCTGCTGCAGGCGTTGCTTCTTCGGGCCCGCCAAGAGCGCATGGGCCTCCCGGAGCATCTCGGGGATCCGATCTGCCAACGGGGTGTGGCCGGCGAGTGCTCGGGTGAGAGCAGCCGGGTCGAGTTCGGCCGCCGTGCGTCCCGGGAACCAGTGCCCGCCGTTCTCGAGGAGGTTGTAGCGCATCCGGCCGTACTCGAGCATGTCGAGTCCTTTCACCAAGGCGTACAGGCGCAGGATCTCCCGCACGTTGACCCCGCCGGGGAGCTGTTCCCAGGGAGGGATCCCAACCACGGTGCCATCCACCCAAGCCGCCCCGAGCACGCTCACCAGCTCCTGTTCGAGCCGAGCCTCGATCGGGGCGATGAGGGCCCGAGGATCGGTGGCGTGAGCTTGGAAGAGCTCCACCGCCCTCACGTGCTCGTCCAAGTCCTCCGGGCGGCTCGCCCCGATCGACAAGGTGCTGAGCTCTGGGCACGCGAGGCAGAACAGATCATTATACACCATCGGTGAGAGCGGGGCCGAGAGCCTTTTCAGCTTCTCCGGTGGGTCGTAGAGCCGCCCGCCCTTGTCGTTCGGGGAGATCACGAGCACGCCGAGATCACGCGCGGCGGCGGCGCGCACCGCGCTCAGGTTCTGCTGGAAAGCCCAGTAGTAGTGGAGGTTGACGTACTCGAAGCGACCATCTTCGATGGCGGCGCGGACCACCTCGAGGGCACCATGGGTCGAGAATCCGATGTGACGCACCAGGCCGCGCTCCTTCAGCGCCAGAGCTCGCTCGAGGCAGCCTCCCTCGCGCAGTGACCAATCCAGACAGGTTCGGTCATTGAGACCGTGCAACGCGAGCAGATCGACATGCTGCAGGCGGAGCCGGCCAAGTGAATCGAAGAAGTCGCGCTCGAAGTGGGCGGGATCTTCCGTGGGCGCCACCTTGGTCTGCACCAGCAGCTTGTCCCGGGGAAGCTCCGGCAAGATCGCGCCGAGCTGCTTCTCGCTGGTGCCGTAGCCGCGAGCCGTTTCGATGTGCACGATGCCAAGCTCGAGAGCGCGGTGGACCGTGCGGGCGATGTTGGCTTGGTTTTCCTCGGTGTAGGATGCCGCCGGATCCCACGATTCTTGATACCGCATCCCACCGAGGGTGAGCACAGGCATGGCAAGGTTGGTTCGGCCAAAGCGTCGGGTCAGCATGGTGGTGTTCTCACACGAGATGATTGTCCATCATACCAGAGAAGGGAAGCTGCACCGGGCGGTCGCGCGGATTTCCATGACGGTCGGCTCTCAGCGTCCGCGCCTGGGGCCCTGTCTGGAGGTGTCTTCCATTTGGCGTGTGAGGATTGGCTGGTCACGCTGGCTGAAGTGGGCGTCCCGACCATCGTTGTATTCGTTCCAGACCTCGGCGAGTACTCACGTTGGCCCCTACGCGAAGGTAGTCGGAGGGACAGTCACGGGCAGAAGGATCGAGGATCACGCCGTGGTGACGGCGGGTACGGCGTCTGGCGGTACGGTGGGTAGCCGCTCGGTGCTGTCGAATGGGTTCACCGTGGCGGGCAGCGCGCAGATTTTCACCACCTCCTATCCGGTGGGATTCTACGAGCGCAACCAGGGCGCGAGCGGCACCGCCATGGTGATGGGCGCCGGTGTTTGTCATCGATCTGAACCGCTGCTAGATACTCTCCATGTTCAATCCACGGGTTAGGATCTCCCGTCTGTCTTGGGTCGTGACACTTGCTGCAAGCTCGCTGGGAGGGTGCACGAGTTCGGTGCTCTCCTCTGGGGATTTGGCAGCGGGTGAAGCTGGAGAGGGAGCAGCGGCTGGAGCGAACCACGGAAGGAGTGGCGGAGCTGCTGGAGATACGGCGGACGAATCCTCGGGTGGTCGAGGCGGAGGGGTTCGGGAGGAAGGGGGTTCGGGAGGAGGCTCGGAGATGGGGGGAGCGGGGGTTGACTCCGTGGGAGGTGCTGAGGCTGAAGGTGGTGGAACCTCGCCCTCCGGAGGTGCGACGGCAAGTGGCGCTGGCGAGGCGGGTGAGGCGGGCGCGCCGTCTGGCGGACGGAACTCGACGGGCGGTGTACACGCTGCTGGAGGCACTGGCGAGGCGGGTGAGGCGGGCGCGCCGTCTGGCGGACAGAACTCGACGGGCGGTGTACACGCTGCTGGAGGCACTGGCGAGGCGGGTGAGGTGGGTGAGGCGGGTGCGCCGTCTGGCGGACGGAACTCGATGGGCGGTGTAGACTCGGCTGGCGGCGTTGGCGAAGCGGGTGAGGCGGGTGCGCCGTCTGGCGGGGGCACGAGCGCCAGCGCTGGAGCCGAAGCGCTGGGAGGAGCCGGACAAGCCGGGGAGGAGCCGACAGCGGGCGATGGCGGGGAGGGGGGTGAGGCCGAGCCCATCTGTCCGTCCACGCATCAGTGCATCCCCGAAGCTCCGGAGGGCTGGGAGGGGCCCGACATGGTCGGAGCAGCCGCTGAGCTTGGCAGCTGTACCACTTCCTTTCCTGATGATTCTCTCCGACTCGGAACCGATCTCAGCGCAGACGACACCTGCATCTGTGACTGCTCTTCTGCTCTGCAGAGCGACGTTTGCACAGCCTTCACGGTAGACAGCGACCCTTACACCAGCGGGTGCTCCAACGCCTACAACCCCACTGAGTACTCAGGCACGCAATGCCTGGCCCTGGGCTCTGCCGGCACTTCGCAGAGGTTCTCCGTCAACCCTCCCATCCCAGACTGCAGCAGCGGCAGCTACGCTGCTCTGGGTCCCGCGTCATTTCAGAGCGTGCTTCAGATCTGTGGAGGAGCGACGGCCGTTGAGGGTGCCTGTGCAACCACGGGCGAGATCTGTCTTCCCAAGGCAACCGCCTTGGTGGAGTCCCAGATCTGCATCCACAGGGAAGGCCTGGTGGATTGTCCCGCCGAGTACCCTGACGGCCAGCTGCTCTACCACTCCCTTGACGACGGCCGTGCCTGTCCGAACTCGTGCAGCTGCACAGCGACCCCTGGCGTCTGTTCGGTGGGGATGGTGTTCTTTGCCACCGGCGGTTGTGACGGAGGCGTGCGGGGGACGCGCGGACAAACCTCCGAGCAGTCGCCCTTCTGTCAGTTCGGAGGGAGTTCCGATTACTCAGGTGTGAGCGTTACGCTCACAGCAGACCCTACAGTTGCATCGACTTGCTCTGGCACCTCAATTCCCGCCACTGGGCTGGTGACGGGAGAGGGTGCCGTTACTGTCTGTTGTCGCGCAGCGTCGACGTCGTGAGCGAGCGGGCGAAGCTACCGTTATTTGGGAGAGCCGTGGAGCGCGAGCGTCCCGCATCCGTTCCGGATGCTCCGCCCCGCAGCCGTATGCGGCTCTCTAGAACCGGTCCGTTGCGTTGGCCGGAACTCGCTGGCGAAGAGCAATCCGATGGACGACGGGGTTTCAAGGAGCACCCACGACCGCTGGTTTCTTCCCCAAGTCCGCGGGGCTCAGTCGGTATCTGGTTGACGAAGAGCAAAACGAGTCAACACGTCGATGCATAAGTTGCGGCTTAGGCTCGTCCCAGCTTCGGCAGGTCCACGTTCGCACGTTGCGGGAGCAGGTGCATGAACGGCTCGGTGAAGATGGTCTCGGTGTGCTCACAGCTGGCTTCGACGTATGGCATGCTCGTGTTGCACCCGAAACCCACCGTGGGCCCCACACGATAGATCGCGTGGAGACTCTCCGGCCTGGTCGCGGGTTGGTCCAGGGTCTCGCTCGCCGTCAGCGGTCACGACCCCCGCGCCGTAGGCACTTCGTTCGTGTGCCCAGCATGAGAAAGACCAGAAGGTGAAAGTCCTTTGAGAAA
>CAYNEY010000117.1:0-8205 GCA_964396375.1 uncultured Polyangiaceae bacterium
AATCCCGTGTGGCCATCTGGTTGTCAAAGCGTGGCCAAGTCGTTGTCAGCGTACATCGAAGCAGAGAGCATCTTCATCCTGCGTGAGGTTGCCGCTGCGACCGAAAACCCGGTGATGCTCTACTCGATGGGCAAGGACAGCTCCGTGATGCTCCACCTTGCTCACAAGGCCTTCTTTCCGTCACCGATCCCGTTTCCGCTTCTGCATGTGGACACCACCTGGAAGTTTCGCGAGATGATCGCGATGCGCGACCAAGTCGCGTCTCGACCTGACATTCGTCTCTTGGTTTTCCAGAATAGCGAGGCCCTCCGGTTGAACATCAATCCCTTCGACCACGGCTCGGCGCTGCATACCAACCTGTGGAAGACCGAGGGGCTGAGGCAGGCCTTGGAGGCGCACGGCTTCGATGCTGCCATAGGAGGTGGACGTCGTGATGAAGAGCGCTCGCGCGCCAAGGAGCGGATCTACTCGCTGCGCAGCAAAAACCACCGCTGGGACCCCAAGCTTCAGCGTCCCGAGCCCTGGGACGTGCTGAACCCTCACAAGAATCCGGGGGAATCCTTCCGCATCTTCCCGCTGTCGAACTGGACGGAGCTGGATGTCTGGCAGTACATCGAGCGATGCCAAATCCCGATTGTCCCTCTGTACCTGGCGAGACCACGGCCGGTGGTGGAGCGAGAGGGAGCGCTGATTGTGGTCGACGACGAGCGCATGCGGCTCCTCCCCGGTGAAACTCCCCAGCTGCGAAAAGTCAGGTTTCGTACGCTTGGGTGTTACCCGCTCACGGCAGCCATCGAGTCTGACGCCGATACGCTGAAGGCAGTGGTGGCCGAGATCGCCTCGGCGCGCACCTCGGAGCGGCAAGGCAGGTTGATCGATCATGATCGAGCGGGCTCAATGGAAATGAAGAAGCAAGAGGGCTACTTCTGATGGATCCTTCGTCCGAAACCGTGGGTTTGCTCAGGTTCAACACCTGCGGCAGCGTCGACGACGGCAAGAGCACCCTGATCGGTCGGCTGTTGTTCGACGCGAACGCCCTGTTCGATGATCACCTGGCGGCGCTGGAGGCCGACTCCAAGCGTGTCGGAACCTGCCGCAATGGGTTGGATTTCTCGCTCTTGCTCGATGGCCTCACGGCGGAGCGCGAACAGGGCATCACCATCGACGTTGCCTATCGCTTCTTCTCCACACCCCGGCGCAAGTACATCGTCGCCGATACTCCAGGTCACGAGCAGTACACCAGAAACACGGTGACCGGCGCATCCACCGCCGAGCTCTGCGTGATCCTGGTCGATGCGACCAAAGGCATACTGCCCCAAACTCGCAGACACAGCGTGGTGGTGAGCCTGCTCGGGGTGAACGAACTCGTGCTCGTGGTCAACAAGATGGATCTGGTCGACTACAGCGAGGAGGTGTTTCGCGGCATCGAGCAACAATACCGTGGGTTCGTGGAGAAACTCGGAAAAAAGAGCGTCGTGTGCATCCCAGTTTGCGCCACGCAGGGCGACAACATCGTGGCGCGGTCCAACCGTACCCCCTGGTACCAGGGACCAACGCTCATGTCCCATCTGGAAACGGTGGAGCTCGAGGAATCAAAGGACCAGCAGCGTCCCTTCCGGCTTTGTGTGCAATGGGTCAACCGGAGTCAAGCGAGCTTCCGGGGGCTGGCGGGGACCATCGCCTCGGGACGCATTCGTCCGGGGGCCCAGGTGATCATCCAACCCGCGGGGGTGATCAGCCACATCGAGCAATTGGTGACGGCTGACGGCAAACTCGAAGAGGCCGCGGCGGGGCACGCGCTCACCGTGGTCTTGGCTGAGCAGCGCGATGTGTCGCGAGGTGATCTACTCGCTGATCTCGACGCGCCGGCGGAGGTGGCCGACCAGTTCCAGGCGACCTTGGTGTGGATGAGTACCAGCCCGCTTCTGCGTGGTCGCACCTACACCATCAAGCTTGCCACTGCCACCGCCACCGCGCAGGTGATGCCGGTCAAGTACAAGCTCAACGTGTGCACCCTCGAACATGTCGCGGCCACCAAGTTGGAACAGAACGAGATTGGGGTTTGCGATCTCGAACTGGACCGCAAGCTAGCGTTCGATCCGTACGCCACGAATCGCCACACCGGAAGCTTCATCCTCGTCGATCGGATCACGCACGAAACGGTGGCGGCCGGGATGATCTCCTTTCCGCTGCACCGTGCGGCCAATCTCCACTGGCAACCCTTGAAGATCACAAAGCAGGTGCGCGCAGAGATGAAAGGGCAAAAGCCGCGAGTGCTTTGGTACACGGGGCTCTCTGGAGCTGGCAAGTCGACGGTTGCCAACCTGGTCGATCAGCGGCTGTGTGCCATGGGTCGCCACACCTTCGTCTTGGATGGCGACAACGTGCGGCACGGTCTCAATCGTGATCTTGGTTTCACGGAGCAGGATAGGGTGGAGAACATCCGGCGCGTCGCCGAGGTGGCGAAGCTGATGCTGGAGGCGGGGTTGATGGTGAGCGTCGCGCTGATCTCCCCGTTTCGCGCCGAGCGGCGGATGGCTCGAGCGCTGTTCGCGCCCGGTGAGTTCGTGGAGGTGTTTGTCGACGTTCCCCTCGAGGTTGCCGAGGCACGCGATCCGAAGGGCCTCTATCAGAAGGCCCGTTCCGGTAGGCTCCACAACTTCACGGGCCTCGACTCGCCCTATGAGCGACCTGAGGCACCGGAGCTCGTGATCGAGACCTCCAAGGTCAGCGCCGAGGCCTGTGCCGAGGCCATCTTGCGGTGGCTTGGAGAAGTGGAGTAACCCGCTAGGTCGCGAGGAACTTGATCAGGGCCAGCAGCCCGAGCAAGAGTGTTACCGTTCCCACCACCCGCCGCATCACGGATTCAGGAAGCTTCTTCACGGTCAGTGTCGCCATTGGCACCGAGAGCAGGGCCCCTGGGATCAACGCGAACGCGAGCTCGAGATCTGGTAGGCCGCGGAGAAAGAAGTAGGTGACGAGGCCGATCAAGCACACCACCGACTCGGCGAGTGAGGTGATGGCAACGGCCTTCTTGGCGTCGATGCCGCACACTACCTGCCCGGATGTCACCAAAGGACCGTAACCACCACCACTGACCGCCTTGTTGAAGGCAGCCAGGGTGCCGAGTCCTACCAGGTGGCTGGGGCGGTACCGGAGTCGGCGTCCAGCGGTGACCAACACGAAGACTCCAGCACCCGCCACAATCATCGAGATAGCTACGTTGAGGACGCCAAGCGAGAGCTTCACGGCCAGAGTTGCGCCGGCGAGCGCCCCGAGCACGCTGAGGGAGATCAACCAGAGGCTGGCGCTCCGGGCCTCGCGGTCTCGGAAGAAGTCCACATTGCCATCCACCGAGTGGAGGAGTGCAGCCAGAAGTCCCGTGGCAAGTTCACTCATCAGAATGCACGGGACCACATCCGCAGCCGAGTACCCCAAGAGCAGCAGCAGAGGGGCGAGGAGCGTGCCGTAACCCATCCCCAGGCTCGAATCGAGATACTCACAGGTCAACGCACACAAGAAAGGCAACAACGCTGCTTCGGGCAACACCCGACCGAAGTCGCTGAGCGCACCGTCGGCACGGACCAAGATCGGCTGCAGAAGCAGCATGGCGCTCCAGCTCAGCACTGCCGTGGACCACAGCCAGAAACGTCGCGAACGGAAGAAGAGAGGGAGAGAGGTCATCGGTCGGCCCGGCATGCTACACCAACGGCCAGCCCAGAAAGCAGCCAGATATTCGTGAGAGCCGGGATCCGTGGATACCGCGGGCCGAGCCACCTACGGTGCAGGGTTTTCTCCTCACCTAGGGCCGATGTCTGCTGGCAAAGCGTCGTCGGCGGTGGAAGGCTCCCGGCTTGGTGATGCTCGCCCGAAGGCCCGCCCTGCTCTGGATTGCGTTCCTCGCCTTCGTGTCCCTCGGACTGCCGGACACGGCCCTCGGCGTGGCCTGGCCTTCGCTTCAGAGGTCGTTCCAGATCCCGCCCTCTTGGCTCGGAGCCCTCCTCGGCACCAGCATGCTGGGGTATTTCTCGGCCAGTGTGTTCTCAGGCAAGGTGGTGGCGCGCTTCGGGATCGGGAGCGTGTTGGCGGCGAGCTCTCTTTCCGTCAGCCTGGCGTTGTTTGGCTTCGCCCTCGCCCAGGGCTGGCTTCAGTTCTTGCCCTTCTCGCTCTTGTGGGGGCTCGGCTCGGGGGCGATCGACTCCGGGTTGAACGGCTTTGCGGCGCGGCATTTCTCGGTCAAGCAGCTGAACCTCTTGCACGCCTGCTGGGGGCTCGGTGCCACCATCGGCCCTCTGGTGATGACGCTCTTTGTGGCCCAGGGTTGGGATCACCGTCCCGGCTACGCCTGCCTCGGCGCGATGCTCGCGATCATGACGCTACTCTTCTTCGTTACGCGGCGGCGCTTCAGTGCTTCGGAGAGTGCCCCGGTGTCGGCGGGCGTTCCCGCGCCGCACAAAACCCTGAAGGAGGCGATACTCAACCCCACTCTGCAACGGCTGATGCTGGTGTTCTTCCTTTACACTGCGACGGAGGCCACCGTGGGGCAGTGGTGCTTCAGTTGGCTCGGGGGCGTGCGTGGCCTGTCCATCGAGAGCGCGGGGGCGCTCACCGGCGCATATTGGGCGAGCCTCACCGTGGGGCGGCTGCTTCTGGGTGGTGTGGTGGAGCGGGTGGGTTCCGAACGGATGATGCAAGTGGTGCTGCGTGGTGCGCTGCTCGGGGTGGCGCTGTTCGTCGGCTTGCCGGGGGTGCTGGGAGGTGTTGGCTTGCTGGTCCTGGGCCTTTGCCTCGCCACCGTCTTTCCGACTTTGATCGCGATGACCCCGGCGCGGGTAGGGCCGGAGCTGGCGCGGCACGCGGCGGGCCTGGAGGTCAGCGCTGCCACCTTGGGGTCGACCATCGGTCCTTCCGTGATGGGGTTCACGGTTGCGCGCTATGGCCTCTTTGCGATCGGGAGTGTGAGCGCAGTTATGGTCCTTGCCCTATTTCTGGCCTACCGGATCGGGAGCGTGGGCGGGGGTGGAGCAACGCCGGTGGAGTCAGCGTGACCAGGCTGTCTCGCAGCCAAACAGACGTTCCCGTGGGAGCTTTCCCTTGTTGACCAGCGTGGTCAGCACGAGTCTCTCTGAGACACAGAAGGCCTCGCTGGCAGCGAGGATCCCCTCCTCGTCAGTGCCTGACTCATTCGTGAAGGAATCGAGATCCGTCCAGGGGCACAGAAACTCCTGGGCGAAGGAGCGCTGGAACTTCTGAAAGGCCGTGGTCGCATCGGACACGGCCAGCAGGTTCTCCTCGGGGGGAGAGGTGTGCGCAGCGGCGATCAATCGTGCCAAGAAGAACCGTTGGCTCGGTTCTCTATCCGTCGTCAAGACTACCCCGGTGCGTTCTTCGTGACCTCTGTTGCGGAGCGCGCCAAGGAGCGACCTTCCTCCCCTCCAGGTGGACTTCTCGAGAGGTAACCTGACCCCCAAGAGCTCCTCGAGACAGTCCCGTGTCAGTCGACCCCGAGGGACCCCAAGCTTGGTTCGCAGAGCCTGAGCGGCTCGCGCGCCGCGTCGCCAGGGAAGGTCATCCCGCTCTTTCGCCACGAAGTCTGGCAACCGGCTGAGATCCACCGAGATCGGCGAAGCCTCGAGCGCTGACACCAAGGATTCGATGCCCGCGAGTCCTGCGCTCAACCGGGTTGATGCGGCCAAGGCTTCTTCCGTCCCAGCATGGCCGAGCCGAGCTGTGAGGCCATCGACTGCCTCGAGCCACGTAGGAGGAGCCGAGCCAGGGTCGAATCCTGCGAGCGCCTGGTACTTGCATGCTTGGGCCAGACTCGGATCATCACGTTCTTCCCGGAGCTCCGCGAAGAGCGAGGAGAACTCCCGCTCTTCCGGCAGGCGTGCGGCCAAGCGTGACCCAACGACCTCGAAGAACTCGTCGAGTGCCCGTTCGAAGTCCCGAGCAGGGACGTCGACGACCACATCCCTCAGATAGCGTATCGCACAGGCATCCGGAGAGCGGTCCGACACGAGTTCCAGTTGGATGTACTCACCGTCGCTGGAGAAAGTCAGGTTGGGCCATGCGTAGCCCTGGCCGATCGCGGACATCGAGTGACTCTGGCGCCACTCATAGGAGGGTTGTTCGAGGCGCGCTTCCCAGCGCAGTCGCCACCAATTGACCAAGAACCACCGCGCGAGATCGTGGGAGCAAACGTTGATGTGCGGACGAACCGTGTGGGCGAGGGTATCTTGCACCTCGGTGAGCAGAACTCCCGGCGAACCTGCCATGATCTGGAGCGAGCCGAAGGTCTCGGTCTCCGCGGATGGTGAGGAGAATCGAGGGAGCCAGCCGGCTACCTGCAGGCAGAACTCACTCATGGGCGACTTCTCCAAAGGCGCCGAACCTCGTTCGACAGGGGATCGGTCCGGCGGATGGGATAGCCATGGTAGGTACCTTCGCGAGCTCCTCCGTGCATCGCCTCGAAGACTTGCTCATTGTCGTCCACGATCCACAGCTGTTTTGGCAACCCTGCTGGCGTCGTGGCCTCGCTCGCCAGTCCGTGCTCTAGCGCGAGTCGAAAGAGGGTGTCGGCTCTCGCTCGAGTGAGAATGCCTGCCTCGTCACAGAGGGTCTTGTCTGGACGCGGCGCGACGGGAGGACGTAGGCCAAAGTCTCCAGGGTTGCGCTTGTGGTGCGGACTACCCTCGTAAATTGCCACACTGCGGAGCCGCTCGCGTTCTTCCGAGGACAGGGGGACACGTCGGATCCACCTCTCGGTGGCTTTCTTGGCCTGGAGCGCTCGAAGTCCCATTTCGACTACGCCCAGCATATCTTGCTCGGTCGAGCCCTGCTAGGCGTTCGGCAAGGCCAAGCCTCGACTTATGGGCCGCACCCCGCGACCTGGGCGACTGAGTGTCGTTCAGCCTGGAATCAACCGCGCCCAGTGGCAAAAGACAGGCAGTCGGGCGGCAGAGGCCCAATCCCTCAGTTGCAGAGTCTCTCGCTCACCACACGACTGACCGTCTCGCGCGTATTGAGCGCGGGAACAGAGGTCCAACCGAGCGCCACAAAGCCGCCACCCACGGCGAGGTTCGGGATCTCGTAGCCAACGTTCGAGCCATCGTCGACCGCGGTCTGGTAGCGCACCTGGCAGTTGTCGTTCATCACGTACATCCGGACGTGACCGGCGTAGGTGGTAACTTCGTCAACCACCCACCCTGACTCGAGCGCCAGCACCAAGGTGCCGAAGGGCACGCGCTCGACGGCCACCGCGTCCCACTCGTAGAGATCCGACTGGTCGCCGAAGTTGAACTGCGAAGGGCCACACAGCACCGCCCCTGAGCTGTCGAGGATTTGGAAGCGGAAGCCCTGCCCAGTTGCCCAGGCCATGGCGTAGTTGCCGGAGCCGATGGCGGCGATGTCCGGGTTGCGGCCGTAGATGTCGCTCTGCTGAATCGGACCGAAGTTGAGGTTTTCATCCAGCATCGACCAGAAGATGGGCTCATCGTAGCCCATGGTGCCGGTGGTGCCAAACCACGCTACCGCCGCCTGATCCCCCGAGGTTGCCACCCGGGCTGCGGTGATGTCCGGCACTGGTGGCTCGTCTGTAGATAGGCTGTGCGCCACCGTGTAGGAGTAGGTCGTGTCCACCATCCCAGCGGAGAGCCACTGGGAGCCCGAATGGACCACCAGCAGCTCGCCGCCGCCGCGGGTCGCCACCACCGGATCGTGGCCGCTGACCGAGAACGCCTCGTGAAGGATCAATCCGTCGGTGCCAACCGTGACATAGCGGTTGCCCAGCCCGCCGTAACCGTTCATCGAGATCCCCACGCCGAAGGCGCCGAGCTGGGTGCCCCAGGTGATGCGTGGCCGCAGATAGGTGTCAATGGTCGACGGTGCGAAGAGGGGGTCGCTGGCGGTAACATGTGCACCGAGCGTGTCCACGGTTCCGTAGAAGATCCCCTCGCGACCGGTCTGTCGGGAGGCGGTGCCGAAGCGTGCCAGCGCCGGTGACCAGGCAAAATCCATGTGATGATTGGTGCTGATGCCCCCGTTGCTCCCCGCCAAGGGAAGGCCATCAGCCAAATCGGCGAGGCCGTCGCAGTCGTTGTCGAGGCCATCGCAGAGCTCTGCGCGGCCCGGGAAGATGCTGGAATTGTCGTCGTTGCAATCAGTGCCGGGAGCTTCGGTGCACAGGCTGCTGCCCACGCCGTCCCC
>CAYNEY010000118.1:0-8168 GCA_964396375.1 uncultured Polyangiaceae bacterium
TCAAGTAGCCCTTTAGCTCGGCAATTCCGTCCGTCGCAAAGGAGCCGCTCCCATCGCGTTTTGGCTACCTCATCTGAAGAATATCACTGTTTCTGAGAACGTCACCATTTTTCACGGCCTGGGCCCGAACCAGCGCTCCCGCATCAGGCGAGCACGGAGCCGTTCCATGACGAGACCGAGGTCGTTGTCAGGCATCAGAACAGCCCCATCGGATCGGGTTCAGGAGAATCTTCATGGTCGCCCACCGGTCGAGCAGGGCGGGTCACCTGGAGATGTTGCACTGGTCGTTGCTGTCTGTTCATCGCCTGTCAGTGGCCCGCCCCGGACATCGAGGCCGAATGACGATGGATTCTTGCCCCCATGTATTGGGCATGCTCCGCGATTTCCGCGTCCGAGGGGAAATCCCAGCCGCTCGGCGACCGCGCGGGGACCGAGGGCGAGAGCAGCCTGGTGGATCGGGGCGACATCGATCGTCTCTCGACCCCCCACGCATCGATCGACCTCGGGTGGCGATCGTCGTCCTCTGGCTCGTATGGCGCGAGTATCACCGCGATTTCGGCTGCCTCGCAGTCGTCGCCAGCTCTCATCGCGCGGGAAAATCGGGCGCGGAGGACATCGAGCTCGGCGGGACTCATCGCCGACCCCTCGCCACGAGCTCGCCACTCGCCAGCATCTGCTCGAGCGGATCCTCACCCTCGACCGCACGACACTTGCGGGGGCGAGGTGGTGGCGCCGCCAGAGCAGCTTCCAGATCCGACACCCTCCATCTATAGGCACGCCCCGCGCGCACCCGTGGTACGCCACGGGCATCGAGAGCGGCGCGTCCGAGACCGTATCTCGCGCGCACCTCGCCCGCGGTCAGCAGCGGATCGCTATCGGTCGCTGGGGATGGCGCGTTCGCTTCGAGGGCATCAGCTATCGCTCTGAGTGCTTGCGCGATTGCCGCGGATGAGACATTGTTTGTCATAGTCGGTTCCCTTTGGGGCTCTCCAGTTGGTCGCTGGTGGGCCCCGCGCGTTTTGTGCGCGGAACCCAGACCCCGAAAACTCAGGCAAGTTTCGGTGGGCGGGCGGCCATCGCGAGCTGGCGAGGGTCGATGCCGAGCCGCTCGAGCGCTCGGAGGATCCGGACCAGTGAGATCGGCTTCAGAGGCAATCCACGCCGAAAACGTGCGGCTGTGGCTATGGATATCTCGGCGGCCGAGGCCAACTGCAGGTCAGTGAGTCGTCGCATGACCCGTCAATCATGGGTCGATCATGGGCTCGTAGTCCCGTGCTGTATGCCTTTCCGGAAAAGGCAAACGGCGCGCATGCGCGGGTGTAGCGCTAGTCTTTCAGGGCGCTGGATATCCAGTTGTTCGCCGTAGCGCGCTCAATGCCCATCAACTGCAACACCTTCGAAGCGTACACGTGAGTGCGCTCCGGTTTGTTGCTTCGGTGCCACCGGTCTCGGATCCATTCCTCGAGGTCGGCCATGTACGGGTCGCCGTCGGGTGCCAATCCGAGCCGAGAAGCCAACACGGCAAGCGCGACTGACTCGCCGTAGAGCCAACTGGAATCGTCAACGTGGGTTGGTAGCTGCTGACGAAATACTTCGCAGCGCTCCAAGAGAATCCGGCAGCCCTTCGTGCGTTCGGGCCCTTTCCGCGCCGGTAGAGGGAATTGGGCCACCATGTCACCTGGGTGACCTGACAGCTCCCCCTCTTTCTCAAGCGCCATTCGCACGCATTCGGCAGCCTCGCGAATAAGTGGGTCCGGGCTCTCATTTGCTATCAGTTCTGTGCGGTAGCTCCGATATGCGTTGATGAGTGACAGCGTGCGCTCACCAGGATAGACCCCGCGGTCACGCTTCGGGACATCCTCATTTTGCTTCGGGACGGTTCGCTTCGCCACGCTCCGGACGCTACTGCCCTTCACCACCCGCAGTCGAGGGTTGAGGAAATCCAGCCGAATCAATGGGGCGTTCATGGTGCACCCCCGGCCGAATTGGCGCTGCTGGTCGACCCGGTCCACAATTGACTGGCTATGCCTCCTACGGCTCCCAAGCTCGACCCCCTGGTTCTCTCTTTGATCAACGCCCCCGTTGACGACGAGCCCACCACGGCTGAGGACCTCGAGGCTATCGCCCGGGCCGACGAGGATATACGGCAGGGTCGAGTCCTCACGACCGAAGAGCTTCGTCGAGAACTCGGGTTGTGACGTGGTCGCTGGTTTGGTCGGATGAGGCGAGGCGGGACCTCCGTGCCATCGATCGCACGGTTGCTCGTCGCGTGGTTGACGTCGTCGAACGCTACGCCGAGACCGGGCATGGTGACGTCCAGCGCATGCAAGGCACCAAGGGCCAATATCGCCTTCGGGTTGGTGACTATCGGGTCATCTTCGAGTTGGACGAAGCCACCCTGTTGGTGAAGCGCATTGCCCACCGTCGCGAAGTCTACAGGTCGTAGGGCGTTCATCCGGCACCATCCCGGCCGCAATTGCACAGCATCCCGACCGTAGCCGACTTGTCCGAGCATCCGAGGCCTTCGAGGCAGGCCCGAAGAACCCTGTCCCCATCGCTCGGCATATGCTTCGCCCGCACCGCGCAAGCGCTCGGGCAGCACACCTCCCTGACCTCACTGGTGAAGCACATCGGCACCGGTGGCAGGTCGAACAGTGCGGCAATCAACAACGTGGGAATCATGGCGTGCCTCCCTGCAAGTCTGGCTCGAAGCCTTCGAAGAGTTCAACTTGATGCATCCCGCGCGGGGTTTCTGACGGGATGGCCTTGGGTTCGGGAACTGGCTCGCCACCTTCGGCGTGCCATGGCGCTGGGGTCTTCTTCGTCATGGCCTGGTTCTCCTGTAGATTGGGCGTCGACAATCGCACCGGCAGGGCTCGCACCGATGCTGATGGTGAGTGGTTGGGTGGTGGTGTCGCCAGCACCGTTCGACGACTGGCGTTTCGGTTGTCGTGTAGACGCGGCACCCCCCGAGGAGCGCCACGAATGCGAGCATTGATAGACGTTTCATCGCGTCTTTCTCCTGAGTTCGCGTTGCAGCTCCTCGAGGACCGGGAGGGTGAGTTTCAGGGCTGCGGCAACCGTTCGGATCTGGTCACCGTTCATCGGGTCATCGCTCAGCTTGTCGACCTGTAGGGCGAGGTTCGGCACCAACAGTCTGGCCGTGGTCACAACTTCGGCACGGGTGGGCTTGGTCATGCCTCCACCCATCCTTCGTGGCTGTCGATTCCAACGATCTGAGCATGAACCCGCGTCGCGGCCTTCGCTGGAACGGCCTTGGCGATGGCCATCCCGAAGTCCGAGGGGATGGTCGATGCCCCCCGGCCTCGGGTTGGTGGGCGCAGCTCACAGCCCAGGGCCACCACTTCTGTCACCTCCACCAGGCGGGGCCGGTTCTCGAGGTTCAGCGCCACCCGGTAGCAACGCCATTGCCGGCGGCCTGCCTCGACGACGAGGAGCGTTTCATCATGAGAGGAGCACCGAAGGACTACTTCGCCAAGCATATCGATCGCGTTCATTCTGTTGGTCTGTCCGCGGTTCAGATTCCGCATCCTGCCGGCGAACCCATGCTCGTCGGCAGACTGCGAAGCCCGAACGCTACTCGTCGACCCGCACAATCACCGCCCGCATGTTGGCGCTTGCGATGGGTGCGTCGATGAGGATGATGATCGCGGTGTAGTGGCTCACCGTCTCGCCTTCGTTGTCGTTGTCGTTGTCGGCGGTCTCCGAGATCCGAGAGACTCTCTGGAGTACGACCGTTACTGACTCGGGCTTTTCCAGGGCTTCAACGGCTTCTGCTGCTTCATCCCAGGCCATGAAGGCGGCTTCACTCGGCGCGGCCCTCTCTTCGAAATCCCACCTCGACCAGCGAGCGGACCCCATCCGATCCACTTGCCCGCAGAGGTCACCGGCCAGGCTCTCGGCCAAGAACTTGAGGACCGCGTTGGTGACCGCATAGCCCTCCTTGGCTGCGCGGCTCAGGGCCTCGTAGTCCTGCTGTTCCGCCCAGGCCTTGATATCGGCGACTGCCGTTTCTTCGACCGCCTTCTTCTCGGCTTCTGCAACGGCCCTTGCTTCCTTCTCGGCCTCACGTTGGGCATCCCGCTCCGCCACCTGCCGGGCATGCTCGGCTACGCGTCGGTCCAGCTCGGGGCGGAGCTCCTCGAGGCGAGCCTTGATTCGGTGGTCCCGGTCGTCGGCAAACGGGATGTAGAATCCGGGCTGCCCGTAGCTGAAGGTGAACCACCGGTCCACCGAGGCAGCCAGAGCGTTCTGGACAGCTTCCTCCCGGGCTTCCAGCTCCTTCCGGCGGTCCCTGCGGACGGCTTCGAGCACCGCCGGCCAGGCCACGGTGGGAGCATCGAGGGTGAAGGAGGTCGAGAGCTTCGAGTCGAGCCAGGCCCGCTCGGCTTGGTCCAGCTCGCTCAGCTGGTCGCTTGTCGGCTGATAGGTGGTGCTCCCGAATTCGGGGATAGCGGCCAAGAGCGCAACCTTGCGCGGGACTTCGATCTTGACTGTGATGTTTTCCACGGTCGTTCCAAACCGCGGAGCATTCGGGCCGGGTCCTTCCAAGCTCGTGCTCCGCCGTCTGCCTCTCACCATGCGGTCAGGGGCAACAGGCGAAGTCCGAGCTACGGTCGGGCTCCAGCCGATGGAATCCCGCCTGGATTGGCCTCGAGTCCTGCCCCAGGCCATACTTCGGACATGGCTCCGACCGCCCCGAAACTCGACCCCGTGACCCTCGCCCTGATGAACGCTCCCGTATCCGAGGAGCCTCTCACCGAGGAGGAGGAACGCGCTATCGAGGAAGCCAAGGCTTCAATTCGAGCTGGCGAACCGATGCTTTCCCATGAGGAAGTCGAGCGGCACTGGCAAAAGCAATCATGATCTGGCGTGACGTCTGGACCCAACCGGCAGTCAGAGCCCGCGATCGGATTCATCCCAAGGATAGGGAGCGGATACTTGCAGCGGTGAAGCGCTTCGTTGAACTCGGCCAGGGCGACGTGGTGGCGCTGAAAGGCAGGCCCGGGCAGTATCGCCTGCGGGCGGGTGACTTCCGCGTATTGTTCGCCCTCGACAACGCCAGCCAGACCATGGTGATTCAGGACGTCGCCCACCGTCGCGAGGTCTACCGGTAGCGGCCGCGCGGTCATGACAGGCCCCCCTTGCGACGCTTGCGCTCGGTGGTGAGGTCAGGCACTTGGTCACGAGCCAGCCGTCGGGCTTGCAGCTCCGCCCCGATCTGGGTTACGACGTCCCAGCGACCAGCGGTCGTCGCGGCATCGAGGGCACGAGCCAGCGCCAACTCGACGAGGTCTTCGGAAGCGTCCGATTTTATCGTCCGCTCACCAGCAATCGCACACTTACCCTCGTCAGATTGCGACTTCGGCGAAGACGAAGGGGGAGAATACCCCGGCAAAACCCCGGAATCTGCGTCCGGCCACGAGTTCGAATCTCGTTGGGGACGCCACGAGTTCGGCGCCGCCGCTAGGTGCCGAGCGCCGCGTCGCGGAGGAGCGCCAGGAGCTCGTCGGGATTGAGGCGCGGCTTGCTGTCGAAGTCGGAGAGGATATCGGCGGCGAGTGTGCGTTTCTCTGTGTTCATCGCCACCAGCCGCTGCTCGATGGTGCCCCGGGTGATGAGGCGGTAGATGGTGACCGGGCGCTCTTGCCCGATCCGGTGCGCGCGATCGGAGGCCTGATCCTCCACCGCCGGGTTCCACCACGGATCGAGGTGGATCACGTAGTCGGCGGCCGTCAGGTTGAGCCCGGTGCCGCCGGCACGCAGACTGATCAAGAAGATCTCGCCCTCACCACGCTGGAAGGCGCGCACGGCGCGTTCGCGGTCGTCCAGCTTGGTCGAACCGTCGAGGTACTGATACGAACAGCCAATGTCGTCCAAGGCCTCCCGCACCAGCGTCAAGTGGTCGACGAACTGGCTAAATACCAGGGCGCGATGCCCCCCGGCGCGCAGCTCCTCCGTAAGCTCGAGGAACGCGGCGAGCTTGCTGCTACCGAGTTCGGAGTCGGGGAGCACCAACCGCGGATGACAGCAGGCGCGGCGCAGCCGCATGATCTCCGCCAGCACCCGCACCCGTTGCTGGTTCTGATCCTTGACCTGCTGGGTGAGCGCCATAAGGCCCCGCTGACGGATGGCTTCATACAGCTCACTCTCGGCAGAGGAGAGCGTCACCTCACGAATCAGCTCGGTCTTGGGTGGCAGCTCCGCGAGGACCTGCTGCTTGGTCCGGCGCAAGATGAAGGGTCTTATGAGCAAGCGGAGCTGCTGCTTGCGTCGCGTGTTGCCGCCGATCTCGATCGGCATCCGGTAGTACTGGATGAAGTGCTGTTGCTCACCCAGCAGTCCTGGCACGAGGAAGTGAAACAGGCTCCAGAGTTCCCCCAAGTGGTTCTCGAGGGGCGTGCCGGTGGTGGCGATGCGAAATCCCGCGTCGAGGGCGAAGGCAGCACGTGCCCGACGGGTGTGAGCGTTCTTGATGTGGTGCGCCTCATCCAGCACCACGGTGTCGAAGTGTTGGGCGCGGAGCGTGTCGAGGTCACGATGCAAGACGTCGTAGGTGCAGACGAAGACGGTCTTGCGCGAAGCGCCTGCGAGGTGGCGTTCGGGGCCTGTCAGCCAACGGACCACCAGGTTGGGAGTGAAGCGTGCGACCTCCGCGAGCCAGCCGGGGCACACCGACGCTGGGGCCACGATCAGCATCGGCCCTGCCACCTCGTCGGCCAGGAGCTTGCGAGTGGCGCGGTACTGCAGAAAACTGAGTGTCTGGATGGTCTTGCCGAGCCCCATGTCGTCGGCCAAACACGCGCCCGTGCCGCTCACAGCCATCTCACAGAGCCAGCGGAAGCCGAGCTTCTGGTAGTCGCGAAGCTCCCCCCGAAACTGCTTGGTGGGTCGGGGCTCCTTCGTGCGGGCGGCCGCGAGGCGAGCTCGCAGTCGATTCCAGGCGGAAGAGGAGCTTTCGGAGCACTCACCCTCTGGGACCGGCAGGGTGAGCGCGGCGAAGAGGGGCAGTCGGATGCTGGCGGCCTCCGGGGAAGGGGCCCGGAACGCCTCGAGCAGTGCCAGTCGCTCGAGGGCGGACTGGGTGAGCTCGGCGAAGTGCCCATCGCCGAGGGTGATGAAGCGACCGACGCGACGCTCGAGCTGCGCCAGCACCTCGGCGATCCGTAGGGCGGAGCCGTCGTCGAATCGGAGCTCCCCGGTCGCCTCGAACCAGCTTTGGGCCTCGCCCCCCCCGGATGTCGAGGGAAAACTCCCGGAGTCCGTGCAGACGCAGTGGTTGCCCGTCGGGCCACTCGACGCGTGCCTCGGCCTCGGTAAGTGTGTTGAGGCGTGAGAGCAGCGCTAGACAGTCCTCGAGGGTGGGCGCGGCCCAGAGGAAGTCGTCACTTGGGTCCTCGGTGTCGATGAGCCGCGACCAAACGGCAAGCGCGCGAGTGCGTTCGAGCTCGAGGGAGCGCTCCACCTGCCGAGCGATGCCGTCGCGGTACTGGGTGTGACGCTCCGGACCCTGCCCCGGAGCACTGGCGAACTCACCGGGCCCGAAGGGGGTGACGACGATTTGCAGCCGCAGCGTTTCACCTTTGGGTCGAACGCGGATCACCGGTAGCGAGTCACCCGGAACGCTGGGTATCGACGTGGGCGGGGTGAGGCTGGCGGTCGTGGGAAGGAGAGCAGAAAGCTCCGGGAGCAGCTGGCGGAGACGTTGCTCGCCCTGCTTCGGGACGATGAGCTCACCTTTGACCACCGCGGCCGCTCGGGCGAGCTCGGGGGAGAGCTCGAAGACTCGGATCTCCGTTTGCTCTCGTACGGAGATGGCTCGGGTGGTGGGGCTGATGTCTTTGAGCAGAGCCCCCACCGAAGCAGGCTCGAAATGCAGGCGAAAGCCACCATCTTCGGCCGGCTCGCAGCAGAACGCCAGTTGCTCGCGCTTGACCTCGAGGTGCACGGTCTCATCGTCCGCGTCAAAGACATGGGGGTGGCCCACCAACCCAAGGCACGCGCTCTCCCCGAAGACGACCTGGTCTGACCCGTAGCCGGCCGACTGACGGCGCAGGTGGGAGAGTAGCCTCTCATCGTCGGAACTGATCGGTAACTCCAATAGTAAGCCACCGCCTACGGCGGTGTGACTCGAAAAGGCTCTGCCG
>CAYNEY010000119.1:0-7241 GCA_964396375.1 uncultured Polyangiaceae bacterium
TCGGGTCGATCCCCGATACTTCCGACCGGCAGAGGTTGAAACACTGTTGGGTGACGCCGCGGAGGCGCGCCGCGTTCTGGGGTGGGAGCCGGAGATCAGTTTCGAGCAGCTGGTGCAAGAGATGGTTCAGAGTGATCTTCAGAGTCTCACCGAGCGCGCCCCTGAGCTCGAGCGTGACGCCTAACCATGACCGCCAGAGCTACTCCGTGACTTTGGGGCAGGCGATCGCGTTGCGCAGCAGCACGTCATGTCCACCACGAGGGTAGGATGCCTGCACCTTGAAGCAACGCGACACCAAACCAGCCACCTCCGTGTCGAAACGCGCTGTGCGCATGTGCACCATGGCATCCGCGCTCTCGAGCAGCTCACGGAGTGGTACCTTCCCCACCGCCTGATCGGGGAGTGGATACTGTGGTGTCTGCCCTGGGGTCTCCTCGAAAACTCCTAGCTTGTCGATCGCGTAGAGGCCGTCCGGATAACCGCGCAGGCCAACGGTCACCACCTGCATGGGTGGTTCGCGCGGCGGAGCCTCAAGAGGCATCTTCCAGACCGAATGTCCCCCATGCCTGCCCATCGGTATTGCGTGGCGTCGCGTGAAGGTGACAAAAAGAACGTCTTGTTGTTTCATCCCCGGAAAGTCGTAGTTGTTCCACACCAGGTGAGTGATCCCGAGCGCTCGATACCGCTCATACACGTCCCGCGCAGTGAGCAGCGGCCGATAGTCGATGAGATATTGCCAACCCGCCCAGTCCGAGAGAATGGTGCGATTGATACCGAGCTGCAGGTGTGCGGTGTGAAGGAGCACGAGGCTGTCCTGGGGCAGAGCTTCCCCGAGCGCACGGAGTTCGGAGCGATACCCAGCAAACGGAGCCTTGCCCTCCGCCAGATCCCGACTCAGAAGCTGCTGGGCGCTCTTCGTGCGCTCCATCCCTCCTGCAACCATGTACTTGGCACCCCAACCCACTTGAAGCAGCACCAGTGGGGCAAGCGCTGCGCGTGCCAACCAGCCGGATTGCCAAGCCCCGGCCAACGCTGCCGCCGTGGCCGCAACCATCCAAGGGATCAAAAGTTGGAGATTTCTCTCCACCCGATAGGTCATGGCCCACAAAAAGAGCGTGGTCTGCGCGAGGAAGAAACCGAGCAAGAGACGACGGTTTCTGGCCTGGAAGAGCACGATCGGAATCGAGAGTGCAAAAAGAGACCCGGAGAGCGGCAGTTTGCCAGCGAAACTGAACTGCGGCTCTATGGAGTACGTGAGCATCAGCTTGAGGCTCGAGACTATCCTCTCAGCGAGCGTGCCCGGCGCACGCAAACCCACATCCGCGAGGTGCGACGCAGCAAGCGTTGCCGACCCCGGGAAGCTCGGCCAACTCGCCGTGAATACCTCCTGCAAGAACGGATAAACGGGGTTCTTGTAGAATAGCAAGTTCTTCAAGAAGAGGGGGAGGAGCACCAGCAGCGCGCCGCTGGCACACCACAGCGGTGCCAGGAAGTGACCGGGACCAAGGGCGGTGGCCATCCCAACTCGAGATCTGGTCCACCAGTTACGGTAGGCCATCTGTGACCAGTTCACGAGCAACACCAGCGCCACCGGCACCACCAGATACATTGCCTGATACTTTGTGTGCAGCGCGCCACCAGCGATCAGGCCCGCCACGACACACAGCCGGGGCGTGAAGTCACCAATGAGCCGCAGCGCCGCCAGCAAAAACGGCAAGGCGAAGAAGGCCGCTACATGATCGGCCGCTCCGCCCAAGTTCGAATCGTACACGAAGATCCCGGGAAACAAAAAGAACGCCGCCCACGCGCCAGCCACATGCCGCCCATAATGCATCCAACGCACCACCGGCACTACTGCCGAAAGCGTCCAAAGCAGCAGCACGAACTCCAGGTGCTGTGCCATCATCCAGTGGAGCGCTGGGTCGGAAAAACCTGGCACCAAGAAGCCCCAGGTGTAGAGGAGCGCATGAAAGTGCGGCAGATTCTTGGCGGCCTCGGCCAGAAAAGGAACGATGCGGCCCTCACGCGCGTAGTCCTGAGCGACCACCAGGTGGCACCACGCCGCATCATAGTTGATCGCGTCGGGGGTCATGCACTGCAGGTAAACCAGCGCTGTGGCGATGACACCGAAACCTTGCACAAGCGATGTCAGCGGGCCGCCTCTCGAGGGAGTGCTTCCAAACTGGCACCAGAAGCTTCGAAGCGCAGGCCAGGTCTTGGGCAAGCCGATTGCGATCAGCAGAACCGGCAAGGCCACGGCGAATGTCGGATTCAACCATCCCAAGGCACCAGCACCAAACACGCAGAGCCCGAAGACCACGGTTCCAACCGCCATTGCCAGCACCCAGTGGTCCCACCGAGGCACGGCGATACGAAGCCACGTCGCGAGAAGAAGGTGACCGGCGCTCAGAGCGGCAGCACAAAACGCAGCTTGCCACGCCCAGATTTTCGCGAACTCGAGCGCAACCCACTGTCGCTCGGGGAAGCGCCCATTGAGGTAGGCTAGGCTCACAGACAGGATGGCGACGACCACCAGAGCAAGCCACACCTTCCGAAACATGGTCCGATTCCCTTGGGAGAAAGCCGAGGAGATCATGATCGTGCACCGCTGCAATCCATTCCAGCCGCGCTTCGAATGTACCATGTCGAGCCCAGTCATCGAGAACTTTCTCGGATGCTCATGGCCCTCTGCGACTGGCCTGGCGGCGCAGCTGACCTAGCGGTGAGCATCGACCATCATCCGCACCAGCTCAGGAAATGACACCTTGGGGACCCACCCGAGCGCGCTGATTGTCGAGATATCACCGTGATACACCGAGCGTGACACTGGTCGATGAGCGCTCCGATCCTCTTTCATGACCCGAGCTGCGTCAACGCCCAGGTGAGCGCACGCGATCCGAACGAAGTCCAGAACGCGGTGTAGCCCGCCGCTCGCGATGATCGCGTCTACCGGTCGCGCGTTCTCCAGCATCAAGACCATGGCGCGCACATAGTCACCTGCAAACCCCCAGTCCACCTCGGCCTTGAGATCTCCCACCACGAGTTGCTCGGCCTCTCCCCGCGCGATCTCCGCTACCGTCCTCGCGATATGGCCCGTCACGAAGCTCGGTCCTCGGAGCGGCGACTCGTGGTTGTAGAGGATTCCGGTCACGACGAAGAGTTCGGAGCGCTCCCGATACAACCGCCCGAGCCATAGGTTCATCGCCTTGGTCAGGCCATACAGAGAATTGGGCTTGATAGGCGTGCGCTCGGTCTGGGGAGATTCCTCGGCGTCCCCGAAGATATGGCACGAGCCTGCTAGAAACACGCGACACTCATGGCCGAGAGACGCAGCGCAGCCGAGTAATCGGCGTGTGGCCTCGACGTTGATGCCAAAATACGCGTTCTCCTCCTCGATGGGTGCGAGCGGGACTCGGCTCGCGGAGGACCGGTGATAGGCAGCCAGGTGGTAGATTTCATCGGGAGAAAATTCGCGGATCAGATGGGCGAACTCCCCTCCCGCGCCGATATCCAAAGCCAGGTGACGCCCCACCGGTTCCCAGGGAGGATCATCCAAAGATACTCCCAGGACCTCTCTCCCGGACTCCTTCAAGTGACGAGTCAGGTAGTATCCATCTTGCCCGGAGGCCCCGGTGACCAACGCACGTCGCATGGCGTACTATCCTAAGCGACGATCGCAACCTCGGGGATTGGCACGATGAACTTCGTGCCACCTCGCAAGAGTTCGGCCTCCCGGTCCCGAAACTCGGTCAGAAAATGCCAGGGCAAGACCAGAAGATAGTCGGGCCGAGCCGCTCGCATCTCATCCTCGGAAACGATCGGGATCCCACTGCCCACCGTGGCGCCTCCCCACTTGGCCGGGTTGCGGTCCGCGATTCCTATCAGGTGTGCCGGAGTAAGCCCACAATACTGGAGGATCACGTTGCCTTTGGTCGAGGCTCCATACCCGTACACCTTCTTTCCCGACGCTGCGAGCTTCGACAGTAGCGTCGGCAACTCCTGCGCGATGCGCGCCGAACCCTCAGCAAACGCGCGGTACGGGGCGTCGGTGTCGAGTGCCAGTTCGAACTCGCTCTTCTTCAGTTGGTACAGTCGCGCACTGGTCCGGGAGTCGCCTGTGCCATGCGGGCCATCTGCACGGCAGGCGGTCACTCGAATACTTCCTCCATTGGCGTCGTTCAGCTCAGCGTCGACGACCTTGAGCTCATGACGGGCGAGCAACGCCTCAATGGGTGCCAACGCATAATACTCGAGATGCTCGTGGCAAATGGTGTCAAACGAGTTATTCTTCAGCATGAGCGGCAGGTACGACATCTCGAACACCCACAGCCCATCGACCGCCAAGATCCCCGCGACGCCAGCCACGAAGTCGTTGGGGTCTTCGAGATCGTAGAACATCGCGATGCTCGTCACCACCTTCGCCTGTTTCTGAGCGCGGACCCGGTTCAGCCCTGCCTTCGAGAAGAACTCACGGATGAAAGTGATTTGAGGCGTCTCTTCCAGCGGTCGAATGCTCGACGGTTCGAATCCAACCAAATCGAGCCCAGAGCGCCGATACGCAAGGAGCAACGTGCCGTCATTGGCACCAATGTCCACCACCAGGTCGCCGGCCTCGAGTCCCAGCCGCTCCTCGAGACCCTGAGCGATTCCGGTGAGGTGTCGGGTCATGGTCTGGTTGATCCCCGACCGATAGCCGTAGGACGCGTACATCAGGTCACCGGGCACAGTGTGACGGAGCTGCACCAGTCCACAGGCACGCTCGTCGCGATCAGGAGCGCAACGCACCAACTCCAGCGGCAACCGACGCATCAGCGGCGGAAAGTCTGGAGAAATGGCGAAGTTGCTCGCCAGATACTGGTCGCCGAGCGACATCACTGGAACCAGCTCCGCTGAGCCACAGGCTCGACAGGTTTTTCGCGTCTTCAGCATAGCCTTCCTTGTCGTAGGGAAATGACCGATCAATGGGAGAGTGAGGAGACCTTGCGACCCACCACCACCGCCTGAACGAAGAAGTCCTTGGGCCCGAACTCGTATCTTTCCAGTTCAAAGCCAGCGCCAGACAAAAGACTCGCAGCCTCAGCGCGAGAATGTATGAGCGAGACCTCTGGAGGATGCAGGCGCACGTTCTTGTGCAACACGTCGTTGAGCACGAAGTGCGCCGCACCCAGCACCTTCACACTAGTCGCCTGCGCATGAGGCCAGAACAAGACAATCTTGCCGCCCGGGCAGAGCACCCGCTTGAGCTCACCGAGAATCTGCTCCAACTGCGGCCGCTCGAAGTGCTCGACCACACCAAGGTTGTACGCGCCATCGAAGGAGCCATCAGGGAACGGCAGCGCGAAGATGCTGGCGTGTCGCACCTGTGCAGCCGGGTTGTGGCGAGCGTAGCTGCGAAGAGCCTCGGTCGAGATGTCGAGCGCGGTGATGGTGAAGTCACGGTGCAGATCACGGTCGACATGGCCGCTGCCGCAGCCCGCGTGGAGCAGCTTCGCACCCAGCCCAAACTCCCGCTTCAGCGTGATCTCGAGTCGTCGCTTGATGATGGCATTTCGATACACGCTCGCGATCAGGTCGTAGGCCGCGGCCGATTTCTTGCTCTTCTTCTCCCAATACTCGTTCCAATCTTGCGGGTCGGTGAGATTGGGATCGAAATCCGGATCGGCGTGAGGCAGGCGAAAGCGACTCGGATCCGAGCGTTCCTCCAGGTACAGGGACATCAACGTCGAGACGCTACGCTGGACCTCACGGACGCTCATCTTGGAACTCCCATAAGTTCGCGCTGGGAGCACGATCGGCACCTCCGCTATTCGAAACCCGTTCCGCTGGATCACCAACAGGCTCTCAAAGAAGAACGCGTAGCCACGTGAGCGAACCAGATCGAAGAGCGCCCGCGGAATCGCCTCGAGGTCGTAGACGCGGAAGGCTCCGGTGGCATCCTCCGCCAGACCGAGCAAGCTGGTAGTCAATACGTGACCAATCTTGGTCAGAGACTTTCGCATCAACGACCAGCCGGGCAAGCTGGTCTTGTCCAGGTAGCGGGAGCCAACCACCACCTCAGCCGAGGCGCCGCGCTCGATGAAGGTCGGGATCAGTTGTGGGTTGTGGGTGAAGTCGCAGTCCAGGGTCACCAGGCGTTGGTAGCCTTGCTGATATGCCATCGCGATGCCATCCAGGTGAGCACCGCCTATCCCCAGCTTGCGCCCACGATGCACGACTCGCACCCGTGGGTGACGAGCCGCCAGCTCATCGAGCAGCTGCCCCGTCCCGTCCGGAGAGTCGTCGTCCATGAAGCAGAGATCTGCATCGATACCGAGCGCCAGGATCTGCTCGCACATCGGAGCTACGTTGTCCCGCTCGTTGAAGGTAGGAATGAAGATTAGCGTTTTCTTGGACATGACGCGGGCTCACCTGGGTTGACTTCCTGCTTATCACGCGGGATCCCGCTTGAAAAGGCTAGGACGAGTCCTGCTCGGAGAACCGCGGAGAAAACCGGTAGCTTTTTACGTCCACGGCATGATCGCGGGTGGTCTCCGGTGTGCAGGTGATGAACGTGCTGTTCGCGGCGCGCCCGTCTGGTCGCGCGCACTTTTTCCTGACACGTGCCGCTCTCGGTCTCAGCGGCGGAGCGCCAACGCGATCGCTTCACTCAGTTGCTTTGGAGAAAATGGCTTATGAAGCCAGAGCACGTGCTGACGACTCGATTCGACACAGTCCTCTGTAGCCCTACCGGTCATCACGATCACTGGCAATCTGGGGAGACTCTCCCGCAGCCTCTTGACGAGTTCGAGACCGCTCATCTGAGCCAGGTGCAGCTCTACCAGCACGAGAGTGGGGGGCCGATGTGCGACCCGCTCCAGTGCCTCCTCGGCAGAACTCGCCGTGGTGATGGAGAATCCTGCGTGCCGCAATCCCTCCGAGACCGTAGCCAACACCGAGGGTTGGTCATCGACGATGAGCACCTCGATGGCGGTAGTCGGCGAGGGAAGCGCGGGAGTTACGAGTTCGAGCGGCGTCGACGCCACGCAGCGAGGCAGCTCAACGGTAAAACAACTGCCACGACCCACCGCAGATTCAACGGCGATGCTTCCGTCGAGTTGGCTGACGATGGCATGAACCGCTGAAAGGCCGAGGCCAGTCCCGCCTCGACCACCACGCGTACTGAAGAAGGGCTCGAAGATTCGGCTCTGGGCAGTCTCGCTCGATAGTCGGGCCGGATAGAGAACGATCTTGATGTTGGTGCG
>CAYNEY010000120.1:0-6582 GCA_964396375.1 uncultured Polyangiaceae bacterium
ATCGCCCCGCCCTGACCCAGCGTCGCTCCGCCCTGACCCAGCGTCGCTCCGCCTTGTGTCACGGAAGACTGCCCACCGGACGCGGCACCGGGCTGGCCGCCGGTTGCTGCGGTTGTGGAGGAGCCGCCGACTCCAGCGGGATTGTTTTCTGACCCTGTGTCAGCCTCCGAGCAAGCGAGCAGAAACGGAAGACCGAGTGCAGCGATGCAAGAACGACTCAGCATGGCTCGATGGTCGTTGAGCGGGTCAAAGGCAGGCAAAAATCGCAGCTCGTCTGTTTGCACGCGGCAATCGGGGGCAACAGCTGAACACAAGGCTCTCCCCCGCTGCCGGCCGCATCCCTGTGCATGAAGCTACGGTGGATGACACCATCGACAACGAGTTCGCCATCAACTCCCACACGGGACTGATGGACACATCGGCTTTCGCGGTCGAGAAGCCCAGAGCGTGACAGATTTCTAGGACTGTGCGAAATGCCAGCTTCTCCCTCGTTGTCCTGCTGGTCACCTCGAGTTGCACAGTGAAGGTGGGCCCTAAAAAGGGTGGAGGGAACGGAGCAGCAAGCTGGTTCCTCTGGGGCTTCCGGTGGAACCGGAGAGGCTGGAGCGTCAGATAAGGAGGGGGAAGGAGGGCAAACTTCAGCAGCTGGGGGGTGGGTACGGCAGATGGTGCCGGAGAAGCCGGCATGTCGACAGAAGCTAGAGCGGCTTTCACAGAGATGGAACATCTCGACGAAAGTCGCTCTAGGTATTCGCGAAAGCGAATACGGGGTGAATTGACGAGCAGAGCGAGTCATAAGGGGCAGGTGCCCCACCTTGGGAAAGATAGAGCGCATTGGCGAAGCCAATCAATGCCGGTCCACGCCATTGAAAAGCACTCTAGTGGCACGGTCGGACTGGGCGAGGTTGGTAGTGGAGGAGAGGGGGGTCGACGAGAATCGCGGTGTGGTGGTGGATCTTGCTCCCCCGCACCCACACGCTCGGACCGATGCCGGTCACCTGCCAGCTTCTGCTCGAAGCCAAGGGGTGTCTCGATTTCGCGGGAACACTCCACACAACGCTTGTCGTCCCGCGCGATGATCAACTGGTGTTCAGCGCGGGTACGGCAGTCTAGACACCCGGACGCTCAAGGAACAAAAGGACACACAGCTCCACATCGATCTCTCCGACTCGGCCAGCCCAATCTTCTACTCGTACGAGCTGAACCATGGCGTGGCAAGTGAGTATGAGGTTGTGGCCGTGGCAGGTGAGATCGGCGAAACGATCTTGCTTTGTGAGTGGGCGGGCCGCAGCACGGCCGAGCCACTGTTTTAGCTCGACGTAAACCTCAACCTCGTCGCTTCCGAAGAGCGAACCCAGCGACACCCCGACCGTATGGTGACTTGTAACCTTGGGGTGCAACAGCACCGGCACTCCACAAAAAAATCGTGTATCAGGTTCAGCCTCCGACCAAGGTGCAGCCGAAAACTGTGATCCTGACTCGACTGTTCGGCCAGAGCACCGTTTGCTCTTCTCGAACGATTGAAGTCCCGGCATACTAGGTGCTTTCGTGGATTTCGTTCCGAGGGGAAGGCTGGTGGCACAGATGCGAGTTCAAGGATGGTCGATTCGCAAGAAGACGATCGCAGTGCTGGTGCTGCTGGTCACCGTACTGCTCGGTGTGCTCTTTGGTGTTCTGACCCACGTGTTGGAGGCGGGGTTCGGAGCACTCGAGATGCGTGAAGCGCGGCTCAACGTCGAGCGCGTGCGCGAGTCCTTCTCCGAACACGCTGAAGATGTGTGTGGGCGCGCAGTCGATTGGGCGGCATGGGACGACACCTATACGTTTGCTCGAGATCGTAACCAGGCCTATGTCGAGTCCAATCTCAGCCACGTGAGCTTCGCCGCCATGAATCTGAGCCTGCTCGTGATCGCGAACGAAGAGGGTGAAGTGATCGCGGCGGTGGAGCAGAAGGATGCTACCAGCACTCGCACTCGGCCGATCGCTCCGGACATCCTCACAGCGCATTTCTCGCGAACGAGTCCGCTCCTCAGTCATCCGCCACAGCCAAAGCAACCTACCTCCAGCCTACTTTTCACTTTCGGTCATCCTCCGCTGGTCGTTTGCTCGCTGCCTATCACCAAGAGTGATGGCACCGGTGAGCCGCAAGGGACCTTGACCTTTGGTCGCTATTTCGATGAACATCGCCGGGCAGCAATGCAGAAAGCCCTCAAGATGCAGCTCGAGTTCGCGGCTCCCACCGAGCCCAACTATGCTGCCCTCACCGCTAACCTCCCCGCTCCCCATCTGGCCGAGCCGATCCTGCTCGTTCCAAAGGACAACCAGGTGATGGAAGGGTTGACCATGTTTGCCGACCTCTATCAGCGCGGGCGGTTGGTCACCAAGGTGACGATGCCTCGGACAGTCAAGGCTGAGGCCACTCGCTCGGTGAAGGCGGTGCTGTGGTCCGTGGCGGGGATTGGCTTGCTCTTTGGGTTGGCTATCGTGATGTTCGTCGAGCGAACGGTCTTGAGACGGCTCAGCGCCATCAGCGGCTCGGTCAACTCCATCACCCAGTCTTTTCGATTCACCGACCGGGTGTCTTCGACAGGAAGCGACGAGATCGCCACGCTAGCGCGCTCGATCAACGGGCTGCTCTCCGCCTGCGAGCAGGTCATGTACTCACTCGAGACGGAGCACCAGAATCCAAGCGAGCAGCCGCCTGCGAAGGAGGGCTGAGCATGGGCGTTCGACTCTCCGAGTACTACGACATTGCCAAAAGGAAGGGGGGGATCCCCGCCCAGGTCAAGCTGGCAATGAAAACCTGCCTCACTCAGCGCAACGTCCGGGAGATGCCCGACACCCCGGCGCTTCTGCGCGAGTTCTACGAGGCGCTCTGTGAAATCGTGAGAGACACGCGGGACATCCCACCCCCCACCTGAGCACCATAACCACCACACCACTGTGGCATGGCTACCACAGTACTCCCGACATCGGAGGGGGCACCACGGCACACCCTGTCGCGCAGCGGCTGTTTTCGACGCGCGTCCGCACCTGGCACGGCATCTGCAGCGCGTGCCGAGCATGCCCAGCAGCTTGACCCTGCCCCGTCCGCTCACGCCGCTTCAGCCGTCGCTTTCTTCCCGAGGCCCGAAGGAGTCCCAGCTCCAGCGGTACGCGGGCTTCTACGCCAGAAATCGGCGACTTCGTCGCCTGCTCCGCTTCGACGTGCGTTACCGCTGCCGGCGTCTTGGCGAGCTGCTCCACGAGCAGGGAATCGTGGCGGACGGGCTCTCGGTTTGCGACTACGGTTTCGGCACCGGAGAACTGCTTGCAAGCTTGCCCACCAGCTGTGAGCTTCGCGGACTCGAGCTCTCTTGCTCGGCAGTGCAGGCAGCCAAGCGCGATCCCCGGTTCTTGGCCTATGCCAAGGCCGGCTTCGAGCTTGTCACCGAACATGATTGCCAGGATCTGGGCACCGAGTGCCATCATCTCGTGCTCTGTTCGCATGTACTCGAGCACGCTCCGGACGATTTCGCGCTGCTGCGTTCGTTGCGGAGGATGCTAGTCAAAAATGGGCTCTTGGTGGTGTTCGTTCCCATCGAGGAGCCGGACTACATCCCCTTTCACGTCCGCAACTACTCCCTGCAGTCCATCGCCACCACCGTGGCTCAGGCCGGCTTCGACGTGCTCTTGGTGGAGGGAAGCATGCACATCAACGGGCACCTCTGGAAGCTCATCACCATCCCGAGCCGCCGTGGTTGGCCGCTGCTAGGTCCGGTGGTGGACACGCTGCGGCAAGCGACACTGAGCACGTTGCCCTATCCTGTTGTGCGCGGCTGTGACCGTCTGCTCCACGCCCTCGACTTCTCACCTCGGCAGGCGCTGGTCTTGGCGCGGCGGCGCGGTTGACCACTATCGCTGCGGGAAAAGGGCCGGCTTAGGTGCCCTGATCGACACGGCGCGCGATCCACTGCCCGGTCACGTAACCGACGCAGCCACCCACGGTTGCGCCGAGCGCGCTCGTGAGCACGGCGCCAGGACCGAGCTCCACGCCGAGCAGGGCTCCGGTGGCACCAAACAGCTTGGCACCCGCCCAGGCGCTACTCCAACGCGTCACGGTGCGAGCAACCTGTGCGGTCGCGGGACGGGCCGACTGCCGAGCAATGCTGCGTCGCACCGCCTGACTCATCTGCCAGGCCTCAACCGCGAATCCGACCGCGCCAAGAGCGCGGCTCGAAAAGCGCAGGGCGCGCAAGGGTTCCGAGGTGCGGAGAGGCACGGAGCCGAGCACCTGGCCCAGCCCCTTTTTGCCTCCATGAAACAACATCGGGGCGAGGGCCTCGGGGGTGACGCTGGTGGCGGAGGAGTGGAGCTGGGTTCGCATGAGCTTTCGAATACCGATCATCCCGTGCTCGCCAGAGAAGGGACAAACTTCGTGCAGACTACTCGGTCTGGGGCACCCCAGCCTGGTCACAGGAGTAAAACGAGTTGTAGAGCCCCTGGGCCGAGAGCCCGAGTCCGCCCACTTTGTCCTGCCAGGCGCAGGTGGGCTTGCAGCAATCTTGCATGGTGGTGGTCGAGAAATGCAGGCCGTTTGCCACCGCCACCGTCAAAAAGCTCGGATCCTGCGCCGCCTCTGCGTTGGTGGTGACGTTCGGATCGACCGCCGGCAGCCCCTGAGGTGCCAGCTTGCAGCCCGTCACCTCGGTCAGGTGCGTCGGGCACTCGACCTTCTTGGCGTAGACCCGCCAGTTGAGATGATAGTAGCTGTTGGGCTCGTTGGAGCGGACGCACGAATCAACGGTGGTGCGGGCCACGGCCGGATCGGTGGCAGTGATCTCGTTACAGGCTGCCGCGACACGATTCTGGCACGCCGCGCTCGAGAGTGACTCCGTGGTCACCCAGTTGATGCTGGTCTTGCACTCCTGGTAAATCCCGGCTCCCTTCACACCCCCTTGGCTCGGCTCACCATCATTGGGGAAGGTGAGGTACGAGTAGAGTCCCGAGGAGGCCTGGGGTGTGCCATCGGGATCGCAGGCATTGTTGGCACCGAAGCCTCCCGCTCCCATGTAGATGTCGAAATCGTGCGGCCCGTTGGTGCCCGTGTTGAAGGCCTGAACGATCAGAGGCGGCGGGATGGGGATCGCGGAGGGACCGGTGGTGCTGGCGTTCTGATTGGCCTGGTTCTCTTCCGGGTAATCGAAAACCAGCTGGTAGCACTGGCAGCAGACTGTCTGATCTTGCCCGTCGATGCCGTTGGTATCCACGTCGTGACCGACCACGGCGTAGTTGAACTCGGGCAAGCCATCGCGTTCGGCGGCTCGCAGCATCTCGGGGGAGAAGAGCATGAAGCGCGGGCAGAGAAAGGTGACCTGATTGCCGGGCTTGCTCGCCTCGCTCTCCTGGCAGGCATTGATACTTGAGCAGATCCCGCCGCAGGCCGAGCTCGTGTCCCCCGCGATACAACCTGTCGCGTAGAACTGGTTGCCGCATTGCCGAGGGGGTGGGAGCGCGTCGTTGACCGTGCCGGAGGCGCCGGAGGCGCCGGCGGTACCTGCCGCACCACCCACGGTCGCGGCATCTCCGGCGGCGCCGCTCACACCCGTGACCCCAGCGTTCCCCGCGGTGTTGCCCACTCCCGCGAGGGACATGGCCCCGCCGGTGCCCGAGCCTGCCGGCACCGGATCGCTCGCGCTGCACGCACAGAGGCCGAGGACGACGGGGATGAAGCAGATGATGGACGGACGCAGCATGGGAGGATCTCTCGAGGAGGAAGCCGCTTCAGCGTACCAAGGGTGGCTTGGTTCTGCCAGCCCGCGTAGAGAAGCCCGTCGGGAGCAGGGGTTCCTTGGTCAGAGAGGTGTTGCCTTCACTATTTTTGGCAGTTCCTCTAGCCAGCGAAACGGTTGGACCTGCACGGGCGCGTGTTGCCATGTTGCACTGGGCCTGCATGCTGCTCCTCTCACTCGCCATTCTTGCGGTGCCTGCGCTCATGGTCGGCGCGATCGTGCAACAACAGGCGCGCAAGAGCCAAATCGTCATCAGGATGCATCACAAAGCGAAGTTGACTCTTCATTCTGGAGTCGCAACGTCTTGTCCGCGGAACGAGATATAAACGACCTGCAGCCCTGTCAATGCCACCAGAAGGCCGTCATGAGGAAAGGCAGCCGCTTGCGGCGGGATCGACGTTTCTGCGGGAGCACTGCCAGATTCATGGCAGTCTCGCTCGTGAGGAGGGCCGGATAGAGATCGTTCTTGATGCTGGTTCCTCGCGGAAACGGCGAGTGCCGCTCTGGATCCCAGTCGGGAGTCTGGTCTGCACAAATTCGCAACGTGGTTCTGGTTGCGTCATCGGTTCCCGATCGGTCAGCACGATCGGGGGTCTGCCGCCCTGCGCGGCTCCGTGCCGGAGCTGGGGCACCCCACGCGTCACCGTCATTGCCGGCACGGCCCGGACTCGAGAGCATCATCGGTTCAGATGGCGACCGTGAGATGTCGCTCAACGACGGTGCCGATGACGCTCTCTCGTCTGGTATTTCTGGAAGAGAAGGGCACGTGAGACGGTGATGGGAGCTCGACAAGATTCTTTCGGGTCGTGCC
>CAYNEY010000121.1:0-6528 GCA_964396375.1 uncultured Polyangiaceae bacterium
CGCCGAAGAGCGGCTGGAATTCGAGGGTGTAGACAAGGGTGCGGCGAGGTATTCCGAGCAGATCGCGTTAGACAATCCCCAAGCCTACGGTGATTGCGATCCTCACACTGCGGCAATCCGAATCGGCGAGAAGGCATTTCACGAGGGGGCGTTCAAGTTGGCTCAAACCATCGTGCACGAGAACGTGCATAGACGCGACTTCCTTCGCGTGGGACTGCTTCCCGAGGGGGAACAGCTTGGTGCTGCGGACCCATTCCGCGGAGAAACCGAACTAAATGCGTGGACTCGGAGCGCTGAGTTTGCCAGGGACGTTGGCAGCAGCGCTCCCTTTGGAGAAGTGCAGTCAGCCGAGTTCACGGTGAAAGACATTCGCGCATGGCAGGCAGGGGCACTGGATGTTCCGCCGTTCTGAGCGGTTCGCCACCGCCAAGGATAGATGTCGATGGTAAGCAAGAGGACAGCTGCGCTGATACGTGCCACTGGACTGGCGCTGTTGGTCTTTGTTTGCGGCTGTTCCAGCAGAACCTCGTCCTACGTGCTTGACTACGGGAGTTGTCGGATTGTCTGGAACGAGGAGACTCGCGCTCAGCGCGACCGTCAAAGTGGAAACGCACCAAGAGCAGGCGTGTCACTGGAAATCGTTCAGTATCCGAGGGAGGTCTCGGCAAGCGCCGTGAAGGCGGCGCACATTTCGGTGGCAGTCGAAGTGCGGAACGAGACTCCTTCGAAGATTTGGTGGTGTCACTGGGTGAAGACTCCGTACGGGCTCCGAATATTGGTGCGCGACAAGAGTGGTCAAGATATCGGTGACGCGCTGCTTGTAAATTGGGCTCGCCCCAAGTGCGGGGACTTCTCCGTGCTAGAGCCAGGTGCGAAGTTTGTCGTCACTGTTGGCCTCCCAACTGAGAAGGAGTGGTTACTCAAGGTGGGACAGAACGTGGAACTGCGCGCTGTCTACCAGGATCTGAGCTACCTCTATCCGCCAGCTGGTTCGGACGCGCCGATCCCGGTGGATGGCGCGATCCAGTCCAGGCCAGTACGGGTGTCGGTCGTGCCGTGAGTGGAGAACACCCAACCAGGTAGCAATAACCCGCGGCCGCAATAGTATCAGCAGATTGCATCAGACAGGAAGGCAGGCGCCCTCCGTAAAATCGTCTCGAGCGCACCGAGTCACGGACAGCGACGACCAAGATCTCACGTCAAGGCGGGCCGTCACGGTTGTTGCTGAGGTGGGCGGCTCTGCGCGCCATACCTTCAGTAGCTCGGTCTCCCGGAACCGTAGAGGCGGTCTGACGAGCGACTTGACGATATAAGCTAATAGCTTATAATGACGTGTGCATTTCGAATGGGATCCAGAGAAATCCGAGCGAAACAAGCGCATCCACGACGTGTCTTTCGAGGAAGCGAGCGAGCTATTCACCACGGAGGCACCGGTTCTGGAAGTGTACGACATCAACCACAGCGAGACAGAGGACCGGTTCAAATCCATCGGACCGATAAGGCGCGGGTTGGTGTTGGTTGTCTGGACCGAGCGCACTGACGACCTCGTGCGGATCATCAGTGCTTGGTGGGCCACCAAAACCGAAGAGGCTTTGTACTCCGAGTACGTGGAGAGTCTACTATGAACGACCGGGAAGAACTAACTCGAGAAGAACTCAGTCGAGCCCTAACTCGAGCACAACGAAGGCGAATTATTGCGGGCAAACTCGAACCCGGCGATGCGGCCGCGCTGCGACGTTTTGTTTGTCTGACACAGGAGCAATTCGCGGAGGCGCTCGGTATCAGTGTTCACACCCTGCGAAACTGGGAGCAGGACAGAGTGAAGCCGGACGGTCCTGGTCTCGCCTTGCTACGCATTGCCGCACGTCATCCGCGAATCGTGCGCGAGAACATCGGCTCCGCTGCATAGAGTGCTGGGCAGATCGCTCGCTGCACGTCTGCCCAACCACCCGCTAAGCTGCGGGGCGCGCCAGGCGGCGAGTAACGACGGTGATGGTCGGCGCGGACCGTCTGCTTCAGCGGAGAGTTGGTCCGCGGCGCAGAGCGCCGTCGGGAAGGGTGAAGTCCTGGCGGTCAATGTGGGTGGAAGGATTCTGGCCGTCGGCGCAAATGTAGAACTCGCAGAATCGTGAGCGGGCTCTGGACGTAGTAGACCGCATAGGGGAAGCGAGCCAGAAGAACTCGCCTGACTGAGTGAGTCTCGGAACAACGCGAACTGGGCCGGGTTCTCGACGACGCGCGCAATAGCGGTGTCGAGTTCATGGAGAAACGCGGTCCCTAAACCCGGCCTTTGGCGTTCGTACCAGGAGGACGCCTCAACGATGTCGTGCTTCGCGTTCGCCCGGATCAGCAGCTTCGTCACTGTCGGTGCCGGCTGAGCTGGTCGACGAGTTCAGTACGCACCGAGGTCCAATCTTCTACAGCGTCTGGAGAATTGTGACATTCGGCCAGCTCGGCACACACCAGGTCGTGATGCCAATCGGGGCTCTGAAGATCGTTGCCGGCGGAGATCCTCTCCCAGAGGTCGGTCACGTAGTCGACTTTCGCCTCCGTAGACAGCTCATCGAAACCGGGGGGAAGGGGAAACGGTACGTGCGACACAATGTCAGTCTAGCACAGGAGAGGGAATCGGGGCGAGCGGGTCGTTGGGCTGGCGAACCTCATCCGCCGAGCGCCGCCAAGATTCTTGCGACAGCGGCTGGGAGATTCTGATGCGCCTCCTCAGCTTTGACGTGCAGGAGCCGGTAACCCAAGCGCGACAGATCGCGCTCGGGGCGAGCATCTGGGACGGACCGCCGGGCATGGTAGCCACCATCGACCTCGATGATGAGCTTTCGATCGGGAGCGAGGGAATCGACAACGAAGGGGCCGATGACGACCTGCCTGCGGAACGAGACGCCGAGCTGTGCACCGCGAAGTGCCTCCCAGAGCCGAGCCTCGGACGGGGTGGGGGAGTGACGCATGATGGTGGCTCGGGAGGCGATGAAAGCGGGGTGATGGGGAGAGGGTGTCCTAGTCCAGACACCTTTATGGGCAGAAATGTCGCGAAAAGTTGGGTAGGGACAAGGCCTGGCACCCCAGATTGGAGGTGACTCTGCTCATCACGATGGTGACGAGGAGGAGCTCAACGCGGCACCGCTCGGAGTTCGGGTCATCGAGGTCGCACCTCCGCATTGGCGAGCAGCCACGGCTTGCTGAAGCGCATGGCGCACACTCACGCTGCGAGGTCGAGCGAGACGATGGGGAGATGTCGTCGGCCTTCGAGATGCGTGACGACGAGTCGAAGACTCGAGGCGCGCCGCGACGTCGTTCCTTTGTGAGTGGCACCATCGGGACCACGCGCTCGGGTCTCGAGCTGCGGCCTCGGCGGTGCAGACGGCTCACTCTGGCAGAATTCGTCGGGGGTTCGGCCTCCGAGCGCTTGATGAGGCCGGTGCTCGTTGTAGTAGCGGAGGAAGAGGAGCAGCTCGGTCTCGAAGACCCTCGGCGAGAGTGGCACCGCGATGAGTCTTCGAATGCCTTCGGTCTTTAGCGAGAGGATGAAGCGCTCGATGACGGCGATCGAGCCATGCTGACCGATGGCACCGAAGCGAGGCTGGATTCCGCGAGCGTCGCACCAATCCCGGTAGTCTTCGCGGAATTGGCAGCCCTGGTCGGAAATGATGTATTTCGGCGTCTTACCAGCGACGGCGATGGCGGTATCGAGGAAGCGGGTGACTTCGGTGGCTGTTGGTTGTCTTCGGAAGGCGGCCGTCAGCACGGCTCTTCGCGAGAAGTGATCGAGGACGACCGCCACGATGTGGCAGAAGGGCCAGACCTGTCCAAGAGCCCCGGGGAACCAAGGGATCCAAAAACCGAGGGCGCTGGGTACGACCGTGAGATCGACATGCCAAACGTGGTGGGGATGCTTCGCGGTGACGACGCGGGTCGGCTTCTTGGAGTGCGAGTTCGGGGAGGGAGACGTCGTCTGATTCGCGCCTCGTCGCGGAGTGGTGATGTCGGGTGCGGGTTTCGGCGAAGGGGAAGGCGCGAGCTTCCGGTCGAGCATTCGTCGGACGGTGCTGGTGGAGAGCTGAAGCCCCAAGCGCGCCAGGCACTGGGCGATTCTGAGCTTGCCCATCGAGGGACAGAGGGACTTGAGCTGTTGGACGACGAGGGCGACGAAGTCGGGGAAGCGATTGATGGGCAGAGGGAGGCGGACCAGGCCTTCGGGGCCATCGGTATCGAGGCGACGAAGCCAGGAGGCGATGGTCGGTGGGGAGAGGAGGAAGGCCCGGGCAGCCTCCGCGTTGTTCCAGGCGCGAGCCGCCTTGAGGGCGAGGATAGCCAGACGCTCGGTGGGTGGATACAGGGGGCGAGAGGCCGCGGGGATGCGCGCCATGCGCGCGTCCTTGATGCGAAGCTCTTCGCGGAGCAACGCGACCTCACTCTCCAGTCTCTCGAAGTCGGCTGCGGAGCGGACGCTGGGGATGCGACTGTTGCTGCGCCAGGAATTGACGACGGTAACCGCTCGGTGAGCGAGGGAAACCGTGGAGAGGAAACCGAGTCGGAGCGAGTCGGACCAATCCTTCGGGAGAGGGACGTCGATGGGGATACGAGGGGCCACGGGTGGTGTCCGGCAAGGCTACTCGAGGCGAGCCGGAAGGGGCTAATCACCGAGCGCCTCACGGATGACGCTGACGACCGCGGAGAGGTCCGTGAGGACGGCCTGATTCGACACCCTTATGATGCGATACCCGAGGCGAGTGAGGTCGCGCTCGCGGCGAGCATCAGCGCGCTGCCGGCTGCGATGATAGCCACCATCGACCTCGACGATGAGCTTCCGAGCGGGAGCCAGGAAATCCGCGATGAAAGGGCCGATGGTGACCTGCCTGCGGAAAAGGACGCCGAGCTGCCGAGAGCGCAGAGCCTGCCAGAGCCGAGCCTCGGAAGGGGTGGGGGAGTGCCGGAGCCGGGCGGCGTGGGAAGCAATGACGGTGGCGTGATGAGGGGAGGGCTTACGCATGGTGCACCGAGTGCCCAGTGGAACTCCGGGCGCAGTCCCCATCGCGCAGGATCTGTGACGGACGCGAGGAGAAGCCGGAAGAAGCTTGCCTGCGGCGGGCATAGAGAGTGCGCGGCCTCACGAAGCCCGGAGCGGAGGCGGGTGGCACCACGGTCACGAGGCTGTTCGACAGCTGGACGAATTGGCCTCGGCCAGGTCGCTACTGGACGAAGAGTTCGTCGACGCAGGAGACAGTAACAGCGCGCCGCAGCCAGACCGCCAGGGTCTCGGCGTCAGCACTGGACAGGATCTTCTCTCGGTGATGGTCCGAAACGACTAGACCCCGAGCCTCAAGCACAGCGAGAACACCCTCTGCCCGGCCCTCTGCCCGGCCCTTGGCCTCACCCTTCTGCAGGGCGTCACGGATGAAGGGGGTCTTGAATTCGTAGCCTTGGGGGATCATCTGGAGAGCCTTTCTGGCGGCCTCGCTGAGCGCATCCAATATCAAGTCACTGTATAGCACGGAGTAGTCCCCGAGGCCGGCCTTGGCGACGGCTTCGAGGGCGGTGAGGGCCAGCTTGGCGGAGGACTCAGGGTCCTCCTTGCCGTGGGCCATGACCGACAACACGGCGAGTTCAGGAGAGGCCAGGGCACGAGTGATGTTGGTGATGTAGGGGACGGCGTCCGGTCCAACCACGGTAGGAGTGAGGGTGGCGCCGGGGCCGATGTCGATGGGTTGAGCTGCCCAGTCTGCGACGGCTGGGTTGGGAGTGACAACCAGGACGAGTGCTGGGCATTTGGAGCGCGCACGAAGACCTACGACGTAAGCAGGCCAAGAGAAACGCTTGTCACCATCAGTTCTGAGCTGGACCTCGACGACGATGGCCAGGGCTGGGTCGTTGTTGACGAGCAGGACGACCAGGTCGGCACGGTATTCAGCAGGGACGATCTGGGAGAGGTCAGCGGACTCAGTGCGGATAGAGGAATACGCTGGCAGCTCGACGCCGAGGGCATCGCGGAGGAGAATCGGCGTCAATTCCGGGCGATTCTGGAAGAGGGAACGCAGTGCTTCGTGCTGGAGCGACGGCACGGAGGGGAAGATACACGAATGCGGCGGAGTGGTCGAGGGAAGAACGCCGGCCGTTTGTGGGCGGAGGCGTGATAGAAGGCGATCTCGGATGCGCTGCCTCTCGCCTTTCGATCACCATCGCAACCTCGGGGTTGCGCGGTGCGGTCTGAGCGATGTGGTTGTCGATGAAGTGGTGGCATGTGAGGAGGGCGATCCTGGTGACGCGGGCGAGGCCGGCGCCACCATGCGACGCGCCACCGCGGGTTCGCGCCGTACCCCATCGCGAAGACCTTTCCATCGCGCGCGGAGCGCGCACCGCTCTGTCTTGTTCGACCGTGACCGCGGCGCCGCCTGGCAGACCGCGCACCGCTCTGGTCTGTCCCACCACGAGCTCTCCAGTCGCCGCGCCTCACCAACTTCACATCGAGCCATCCAGTCACGAGGTCTCCCCCGCCCGCGCGCGAGAGTTGCGATA
>CAYNEY010000122.1:0-6460 GCA_964396375.1 uncultured Polyangiaceae bacterium
ACGGGTGAGTACCACCTTTACCTCACCAACATCGGCTGCGAAGCACTCGCCCCGCCTTCATACCTACGATCCGCGCCCGAGACATCGCAATCCATCGAGAAAGGCGGCTTAACCGATCACGGATGTAAGCGTCTGGTAGGCCAATTCGAGATCGTCGTGATTCTCCTCCCACCCGCCGTTTGTAAGCGAGGTGCCCACCAATACCGCAAACCGCTTTGCCGATGGCGTCTCCGCCAGCGCCTTATGTGTCGGCAGAACAAACGCGGCCAGCACGCAACTCGAGTAGAATGCCTTATGAACGTAGTGACTCATCTAAACCCTCAATCATCCTGATTGTTGCCATCCCTAGGAACGAGGTTCCGCGAGACCGTCGCGTGCGACCTCCACCTGGCACATCGCGCCGCACCCGTCGCAGCTCGCGATGTTGCCGTCATCACACTCCTCGTAGGCGGGCTCAAGCACCCCGTCACCACACGACCCATCACGACTAGGTGTGCAGTCGGTACTACAACGGCCATCCATGCCGTCATTTATGCCGTCATCGCAGGTCTCCCCCGCAAACGAGTCGATGATACCGTCTCCACACTCGATAGAAATCAAGGTGCAGTCTACTGGCTCGGGCATCAATGGGAATTGACAAGAAGGGTCGCATTGCCCATACCCGCCGTCATTGACACCGTCGTCACATTCCTCGCCATACGCTGGCTGTACCTGACCGTCACCGCATCTCGGGAGCTGACAGTCCACGCTACACCCATCGAGTCGCGCGTCGTTGAAACCATCGTCGCAGCTCTCCCCCTCATCGGTCTGAACAACCCTATCTCCACAATGGGGAAAGACGGAGGAAACGCGCGCACATGGCTCGCCCACCTCCAGACAGAGATAGCCGGCTTCCACCACCGCGCAGTCAGCGGAGCATCCGTCCCCGTCGACCGCGTTCCCGTCGTCGCACACCTCACTCTCCATGGTAACCTGACCGTCCCCGCACTCACCCAGGGGAATGCAGGCGTAGGCGGGGATGTCACACCGATACCCATCTTCGACCTGACAGCGCGCCGAGCAACCGTCACCATCTTCCTGGTTGCCGTCATCGCAGCCCTCCCCTTCGTCCACCTCGCAATTTCCGCAGGGAAGGCACGGCTCGCCCGCTTCTGGACAGATGAAACCTGGGGTGATGCGGCACTGGCTGCTGCAACCATCTCCGGAAGTCACATTACCGTCGTCGCACATCTCACCCGCGTCGAGTCGGCCATCGCCACAGGCGGGCCCGGACACTCCAACGCTACTTCCATCGGGACACTCGACGACGATCAACGCCTCACCCCCCGCCGCTCCTCCGTTACCCGCCGCTCCTCCTTCGAAAGAGCTTCCCGCCACGCCTCCCGAATCCGTGCCTGCACCAGCGGCGCTCTCACCAGCACTCCCCGCGCTCCGCTCGACGTCGCCTCCACACCCTCCAAGCAACACCAGAGTCACCACGGCGAGCGCCACCACAAATCCCCACCCAACCTTGCCCCAAACCCGAACCCATGGACCTAGCCAATCTAGCATTTCTACCCTCCCCAAAGCGCCCATACCGCCCGGACCCTGGAACCACTATAGATTCGGGCGAACTCTGTCAATAGGGCCGGTGGACAATGCAGCGTTGATCGGTGGTCCTCGAGCTGGGAACCATCGTCGAAAAGCGCGGCGTTTCGATCCTCGTAGGATCGTTGGTCGGGAGCTCTCGGGTGGCCAGATCGTCGAGGTAGACGACGCGGTGGTTGGGGAGTCGTTCGAGCAACGCTGTCTTGCCTGGTTCGTGCAGTTCCCGCACTTCACCCGTGGAAGCTCGCACACGCCTTGCACGAACTCGTTGCTGCACGCAGGCGCATAGCCTGATTTGCCGGTCCTCTCGCTGACGAACCTGGTCGGGAAGACTTCGTCCCGACCACAGAACAAGGAATGGAAGAGCTTCACCTTGTCGGCAGACGATCGGGGCACCACACCGTAGACCGCGCCGGGTGCTCGACCACCAACCTCGGGCTTGGCGCCGAGTGTGGCCAGCGCGGAGCGAAGTTTCGCGAGGTGCTCTCGGGCAGCAACCTACTCGGCCTCGAGCTTCGCGAGACGTGCCTCTTCCTCGGCGAGCGCGCCGCTTAGCTCTTCGCGTCGCGATGACGGCTCCCGCCGTCCGTGTTCGTGCGTCACTTGTTCGTCCATCGCCACGCCTTCGGGCTCCAGATGGCATCGATCTCGGCCGCGAGCACTGGGTCCAGAAACGCCTGTGCAGCCTTGGTCACGTCGTCGAGCGTCGACCATGGCAGGCTGTCTTCCCGCGCCATCGCCGCGTAGGGCTTCTCCCACGCGTCGAGTGGCGCTGGTACGGATGACGGCAGCTCGTGGGTTTTGCGGAACGTGAACGTCTGCTCCAAGGCGGCACGCAGCCGCTTCGCGTCGACGGCCTGCGCCGAGGCGAGCAGCGCGATGTCGGACAGATCCTTCACTCGCGAATTCGGGCGCGGCCTCGGCATCGTGTACCCGTGAAGCTTCTCGGCGAGGTGCGTCTCGATCGGGTAGAGCCGAAGCGTCGGCGGCGCGATGCCTGCGAAGGCGAGCACATCACCGGCCACGACGACATCGGGTGGCCCGATGACCGGTTCTCCGAACGCGACATCGACGCCGAAGGGCTGGCCATAGAGCTTGCCCGCGAGCTTGCCTGTGGCGAAAAAACGTAGGCCATCGTATTGAACGGCGTCGCCCAAGACATCTGGGTGATCGTAGTCCGGCACCACCTCGAAGGTCATGAAGTCGCCGAGGTCGAGGCGGGACGCCGTTTGCAGCTTCGCGAGCAGGTCCCTGGGCGAGCCGGTCATGCGCAGGTCGACGTCCTTCGTGGTGCGAGCGCGCTCGAGTCGAAGCTCGAGCACGAGCCCGCCCTTGAGCGTCGCGGCCTCACCGACGGTGGCGACGACCCGCGCGAGGAAGCGATCGAACACCAGGAGTTGCCTGCGCCTCGCGAAGTCAGCGCCACTCTTGGCCGACGACTTCAGACGCTGTTCGAGCGCTTGTTTGAAGGTCTCGGGCGAGGCGTAGGGGCGCGGTGGTTTCATGTGTCGAGTCCTCCGAAGGGCGCGAGCGCGTGCTCGACCTCGCCGAGGTCGTCACGGCCGACCAGACCGCGGCGGATCGCCTGCAGCGTCGCCTGCCGGAGCAGCTCGGGCGAAAGCCCCTCGTGCGCGCAGTCGATCAGCGTGCGACACGGATTGGTGATCGGCACTGAACCGAACCAAGTGCGCTCAGCAGGTTCGACGTCCGCGTGATGGAGCACGATGCCCTCGGGCACGCGGAAGCGCCTCCTTCGCCACACCGCGGGCAGCGTGAGGTGCAGGTGCGCGGGCAACGCGTCGGAGAGCCCGTAGAGCGCGAGCGCCGTCTGATGAGAGAGCACGCCCGCCTGATCGGACCAGAGCCAAGCGGCGACCAGCTCCTCGTACTCTCCCGGAGGGAAGTGGATCAGCCGGTAAATGCCGCGCCTCAGCCGCACCACGTTCCCGGCGTGCAGGTGATGGATGAGGAGCTGGGGTGAGTAGCCCGCCTCGGCGGCCTGCCTCGTCGTGAACAGCCCCTGCTGGGACGCGGCCGTCTCGTAAAGACGGCCCCAGTCTGGCTGAGTAGTTGGCTCCGCACCCATGCACAAAACTTAAGCCATGCTGAGGTTTCACGCAAGCACGAAACCTCAGCTAGGCTTTAGTTATGTGCACCCATCGAGCAAGATCCCTTCAAACTTAGGGGAAATGGAGGCCTTGTGTCTCGCCCTTCGGCTACGCCAGCGTCGCCTCGATCGCCCTTTTGAGCATCGCCGTCCGGCTCTTGAACCCTGCTCCGACTCACGACCTCCCACATCTCAATCGACGCAATCGTGACCAGCCAAGATCATGCTGCTTCGCGTGGTACCGCCTCGGTTGGCACGCAGGTCGCGCACGCGACGGAGCGGTCTTGAACCAATCTCTCCTCCCTCGCGAGACGCCGCCGTTCCGCGAATTCATCCTCCAGGTTGGCGGCCGTACCGAAGCATGTCTCGTCGACCCATCAGCCACACCGCGTGCTAACAAATGCTAGTCGCCATTCAAGACCGCCCCACTGATATCGTTTCCGTCGTTGACGAGGCACCTTCCTCGCTTCGTCCATTTCATTCTCCTCGGCCCCGGGCGCTGGTGCCCAAGGCCGCGAGGAGAATCGACTAGCAAGGCTGGGCCGTCAGGGCGTGCGTCGGAACATCCTTGCGAAGCCCACCTTCGTAGGGCTAAGGGGCAGAAGGACCAAGATGGATTCCGTCACACAGGCGACGCTGGGCTGCGCGATAGGGGAGGTGTGCCTGGGCCGCCGCTTGGGCAATATGGCTGTGCTCTGGGGGGCGCTGTTCGGTACCCTGGCCGACCTCGACGTGCTGGTCAACCCGCTGTTGGACGAGGTCACGAAACTGTCCTGGCACCGCGGTTACTCGCACTCCATTTTTCTCAACCTGGCTGCCGCCCCAGCCCTGGCCTGGCTGATGCACAGATTCTACCGGGACCGCACGGCTTACAGAGAATGGTTCGTGTTCATGTTGGCGGTTCTGCTGGCCGCGATCCTGATAGACGCGTCCACGGTCTACGGTACTCAACTGCTGCAGCCGTTCAGCGACTACCCTCTTGGGTGGAACTCCATATCCATAGTCGATCCGGTCTTCACCCTCCCGCTTGTCGGGGCGGTGGCCGCCGCACTGTTCATGGTTCGAGAGAACGGGCGGCGCAGGTTACTCAGCGGACTCGCGCTTGGTTTCTCCGGCCTGTACCTGGTGTTGACGCTCGGCGTGAAGGTGCACATCAACTCGGTGGCAGAAGAGGCCTTCGCCAAACAGAACATCAAGGTCAAGCGCTTCATGACCGCGCCGACGCTCTTCAACGCAATCCTGTGGCGGATAATGGGCGAAACGTCGGAAGGCTACTGGGTTGGCTACCACTCGGTGTTCGACGAACACGATGGCATCAAGTTCGAGCACGTGGCGCGCAACGAGGGCTTGCTGGCTCCGATGCTTGGTAGCCGTGCCCACCAGAAGCTCATGTGGTTCTCGCAGGGCTGGTATACGGTTCACAACCTGGAAGGCCGGATCCTGTTCTCCGACATCCGCTTCGGTGAGCTCGACGTGAACCTGGACAACCCCCGCGTCTACATCTTCACCTGGGAGCTACTGCCAGACCAGGCGCGCCCCGGCGACTACACCTTCATTCAGGTCCGACCTGAGGTGCACAATACCCGGGCCGTCTTCCGCAATCTGGTGGAGGGAGTGATGGGCCGACTGCACTGAACCCGGATCTCGCAATTCGGAACACACAAACCGTCACCGATCGGCCCAGGAGATCCGGCTGAGATCCTCCAAAGCGAGTCGCTCAGGGCGCGCGGCCTCGAGAAGCTCGGACTTACCATGAAGTGTCGGCCTGATGAGGTCGAGCGGGGAGTCTTCGAGAAGCTCCTCGCCATGGGGTTGATCCGTGTGTTTCTCGGGATTGAGTCCGGGTAGCAAGCGGGCCTGGTCTCGATTTCTGGTTCTTCCGGGAACGCAGTGGGTACTTCTGGCGTTTAGGCGCCAGGTCGGGATGCGCGACGCCGAGTTGTACCGCCATCTACTGGGTCTGAAGTCACCTTGGGCTGTTGGACGTGTGGAGCTCAACCTCGCTGATCAGCGCGTCGATGTGTGGGCGGAGCATCGGGGGGAGTCCAATGTCCGTGCCCGGACTGCGGCGAATTGTTGACCATCTATGACCACGCTGGAGAGCGGAGCTGGCGGCACCTTGACAGCTATCAGTTCATGACCCATCTCCACGCCGTGCCGCCGCGAGTCAGGTGCCCTGAGCACGGAGTGCGACAGGTGAGTCTTCCTTGCGCGAATCGCGCCTCATCTTGGTGTAGATGAGAAGGGCATAACCAAGGGGCATCACTCCATGACCTTGGTCTGCAACCTCGATGCTGACACCCTCGGACGTTGGCAGGCCGTGGAGGCGATCACGCAGAGGCCGGTGTCAGCGCAGGTGTCGGTGACCCTGGTGGTGGAGCCTCCGAAACAGACCGCAGGCTGGCATCATCGGCACGGATTTGCGGCCCTGGCCGCCCTGCGGGAGCGGCTCGATTGCCTCCCGTGCCAGTCACGGCGGGTTACGTCGAGTCACGACTATACCGGCACGGTGCTGCCATGCACCATCCGCGGCAACCCGGGATCTCCCCTACATCCCCTCCGGCCATTTGCGCTCGCGGAGCAGGTGCTCGAGGAGCACCTCAAGCTCGTCGTCCCTCACGGCGTCCAAGCGCTGTTGCTCTAGCTCGAGCTCCGAGGCACGGCACACTTGCAGAATGGCCAGGCGAAGGCCCTCAGCCTTGCCCTTCGCCTCCGAGGCAGCCATCATGTGAAGGTATAGGCCGTGTGCCTCCCGCCGTTCGCGGA
>CAYNEY010000123.1:0-6416 GCA_964396375.1 uncultured Polyangiaceae bacterium
TGCCCGTTGGAAGAGCTTCCGTGAGTGGTACAGGTTCACGGGGAATGAGGACGATGCCGAAGTCGGCCTCTCGTACCACGGCGCCCGGTACTACTCCCCATCCCTGAAGCGCTTCATCAGCGCGGACCCGGTCACCGTCCACGAGGCGGGGAGCGACATCAATCCGTACAGCTACGGGTACGGGAATCCGACCAGCTACGTCGATCCGGATGGGAGGAGTCCGCTCGCCGTTCTCGCTATCGTCGGCATATCGATGTTCATCGGTGCAGGAACGAGCATTGGGGTGCAGCTCGCGGTGCACGGGGAAGTGAGGGAGTGGGGCTGGAGCGGCGTTCTGGGGGCAGCGGTAGCGGGCGGAGTGGGTAGTCTGGTCGGGATGGGGGTGGCAGGTCCAGCCACTGGCTTGCTAGGCGCGTTTTGGGGTGGCGCCGCAGCAGGAGCGGTCGGCGGAGCCGCGGGCGGAGCCACCGGCGCTGCGCTTGGAGGCGGCGATTGGACCGATGTGGGCAACGGCGCCTTACTCGGCGCGGTATCGGGAGCGGTAGGCGGAGGTGTCGGAATCCTTGCCGGTTCCAACGCAGGCGGCTGGGCAGGTTTCGGCGGGACGATGGCGGGCACCGGCGCTGGAACGACTGCGGGAATAGGGTTCGGGTGGGCAGCGATGGGCCAAGACCCAACCTGGCAGAGCGCCGGCATCGCCTTCGCGAGCGCGTTCGGGGGGGCGATCGCGAGTGCGGCGCTCAGTAAGACATTGCTGCCGTTGACGCAGAGTCAGACGGAGGGGAGGGCGATTCGATTGGGATCGGTGAAAGTGACCGTTTCGCCGAGCGAAGCTCTCAAGAACGCCGTTCGAACGGGTGCAATCGATGTGGATGGTGGCCAACTGGCATACGCGATGTTTCGGATTGACCGTGCTCTGCACGCGCAGGGTGAATACGATCCGCAACTCGCCGCGGAAACGGCATATAGGTTGTTCGGCGATATCCCCGAATTGGGCCTAAATTTCAACGAAGAACTGAAGGAGAAGTCAGCAGAAGCCTATAACGACGAAAATGGGCGTGTTGGCGTCGACTACGGCTCAGAGGCGACTAGCAGAGGTTCACGTTGGCTCATCTGGACGATGCTTCACGAGGCCTCACATGTTGAGGACCTCAGGGTTCCGGGGATGTTCAGCGATATCACCCGCGGATTGGCGATGTCGGAAGTCAAGGCGACAGCGAGGCAGCTCGCCATGGCTGAGCGCTTGGGGGTAAACGACGTCCATCAACAGAATTCGATAGCGAACTACCAGCGCCAATCGTTGAACGTGCTCAACACCAAGACGTACCGCAGCTACTACGGAAGGGCTCTGAAAGGTGACTTTGGGATTCCCTAGCGTGATCCAGAGGGGGGTGGTGACCACAGTCGGGACACTTGCGCTGACCGCAACGAGTGTCAGCTGTGCTCGTCAACCCGACATGCCGATTCGGCCTGAGAAAGGGACTACGGTGGCTTGTGTCGACACGTGTGGGAGCGGAGGGCGCCTCTATCGAAAGGTAGAATCGGAGTCGTGCCTTGAACTGCACGCGGAGCCATACACGGGGTCGAGCTGTGGAAGGAATCGACTCTGCGTGAGACTGCGTCTTGCTGGTACGGACTGTGTGAAGGGGGTTTGGGCGAACACGGCTTTCGGGTTCCCTTCGCCGGGAAGAGCGGGTAGGGTGTTGACGGTTGACGTGGTGGACGCCAATACGGGAGAGGTGGCGCCGTCAAGCTGCATCTCCGAGCCGGCGTTTGCGAAGTGGCCAAGCGAGTACGTTTACTTCGTTAGCGGCGTTGCGGTGGAGCGCCAAATCAGCACCTCGTGCTACCGCCTGGACCAGGCTCGAGATTGGCGGGTGCGGGTCCGGTACAGAGACACTGAGGAAGGGCCACGGGATTTCGAACTCATGCAGGACTGGTTCGTCGGAGAACTCACTGCTGAAGGAATAGTGAATCGTCTTGATCACTCTGTGCTGGGAGATGCGCCGGGGCAGTGAATGAACTGGGTGGGTGCGTGAAGCGGGTGTCCTAGTCCAGACACCTTTATGGGCAGAAATGGCGCGAAAAGTTGGGTAGGGACAAGGCCTGGCACTCCAGCTTGGAGGTGACTCTGCTCATCACGAGGGTGACGAAATTGGACTTAACGTGGCACCGATCGAGGTGTGACTGATGGAGGTTGCACCTTCGCATTGGCAATCAACCACGGCTCGCTGAAGCGCATGGCGCACACTCACGCTGCGAGGTCGAGCGAGACGATGGGGAGATGTCGTCGGCCTTCGAGATGCGTGACGACGAGTCGAAGACTCGAGGCGCGCCGCGACGTCGTTCCTTTGTGAGTGGCACCATCGGGACTGTTGATGGCTTTCGAAATCCGCGGGAATCTGGCGTAGAAATATGGCGAAGCGGATGTCCGACCAGATTCCCGCGGTAGCGCGCGATGCAACTACGCTTTCTTGGGCTGGGTCACCTTTGCTTTGCGAGCCTTGGCCTTGGCTTCTCGGCGTTCCTTGGATTCCTTGAGGCGATAGCTGTCGGCCTGAATCTCGATGATCTCAGCGCGATGGGTGAGCCTGTCGACGAGGGTGACGGTGCAGGTGGCGTGGGGGAAGACCTCGGACCATTCGCTGAACGGCTTGTTGGTGGTGTCCTGGTCCAGACACCTTTATGGGCAGAAATGGCGCGAAAAGTTGGGTAGGGACAAGGCCTGGCACGCCAGTTTGGAGGTGACTCTGCTCATCACGAGGGTGACGAAACTGGACTTAACGTGGCACCGATCGAGGTGTGACTGATGGAGGTCGCACCTTCGCATTGGCTAGCAACCACGGCGCGTGGTGCGCGCTCAGGCTGCGACGTCGAGCGAGACGATGGGGAGATGTCGTCGGCCTTCGAGATGCTTGACAACGAGTCGAAGACTCGAGACGGGCCGCGACATGGTTCCTTCGTGCGTGGCGCCATCGGGGCCACGCGCTCGGGTCTCGATGCGCGGTATCGGCGACCCAGACGGCTCGCTCTGGCAGAGTTCGCCGGGAGTCCGGCCTTGGAGGGCTTGATGAGGCCGGTGCTCGTTGTAGTAGCGGAGGAAGAGGAGTAGCTCGGTGTCGAAGGCCTTCGGCGAGAGCGGCACCGCGATGAGCCTTCGAATGCCTTCGGTCTTGAGCGAGAGGATGAAGCGCTCGATGACGGCGATCGAGCCATGCTGACCGATGGCACCGAAGCGAGGCTGGATTCCGCGAGCGTCGCACCAATCCCGGTAGTCTTCGCGGAATTGGCAGCCCTGGTCGGAAATGATGTATTTCGGCGTCTTACCAGCGACGGCGATGGCGGTATCGAGGAAGCGGGTGACTTCGGTGGCTGTTGGTTGTCTTCGGAAGGCGGCCGTCAGCACGGCTCTTCGCGAGAAGTGATCGAGGACGACCGCCACGATGTGGCAGAAGGGCCAGACCTGTCCAAGAGCCCCGGGGAACCAAGGGATCCAAAAACCGAGGGCGCTGGGTACGACCGTGAGATCGACATGCCAAACGTGGTGGGGATGCTTCGCGGTGACGACGCGGGTCGGCTTCTTGGAGTGCGAGTTCGGGGATGGAGACGTCGTCTGATTCGCGCCTCGTTGCGGAGTGGTGATGTCGGGTGCGGGTTTCGGCGAAGGGGAAGGAGGGAGCTTCCGGTCGAGCATTCGTCGGACGGTGCTGGTGGAGAGTTGAAGGCCCAATCGCGCCAGGCACTGGGCGATTCTGAGCTTGCCCATCGAGGGGCAGACGGATTTGAGCTGTTGGACGACGAGGGCGACGAAGTCGGGGAAGCGACTGATGGGCAGCGGGAGGCGGACGAGGCCTTCGGGGCCATCGGTATCGAGGCGACGAAGCCAGGAGGCGATGGTCGGTGGGGAGAGGAGGAAGGCCCGGGCAGCCTCCGCGTTGTTCCAGGCGCGAGCCGCCTTGAGGGCGAGGATAGCCAGACGCTCGGTGGGTGGATACAGGGGGCGAGAGGCCGCGGGGATGCGCGCCATGCGCGCGTCCTTGATGCGAAGCTCTTCGCGGAGCAACGCGACCTCACTCTCCAGTCTCTCGAAGTCGGCTGCGGAGCGGACGCTGGGGATGCGACTGTTGCTGCGCCAGGAGCTGACGACGGTGACCGCTCTGTGAGCGAGGGAAACCGTGGTGAGGAAACCGAGTCGGAGCGAGTCGGACCAATCCTTCGGGAGCGGGACGTCGATGGGGATACGAGGGGCCACGGGTGGTGTCCGGTAAGCCTACGCGAGGTGCTCAGGGCAGGGCTACGCACCGAGCGCCTCACGGATGACGATGAGGACCGCCGACAGGTCCGTGAGGACGGCCTGATTCGACACCCTTATGATGCGATACCCGAGGCGAGTGAGGTCGCGCTCGCGGCGAGCATCAGCGCGCTGCCGGCTGCGATGATAGCCACCATCGACCTCGACGATGAGCTTCCGAGCGGGAGCCAGGAAATCTGCGATGAAAGGGCCGATGGTGACCTGCCTGCGGAAAAGGACGCCCAGCTGCCGCGAGCGAAGCGCCTCCCAGAGCCGAGCCTCGGAAGGGGTGGGGGAGTGCCGGAGCCGGGCGGCGTGGGAAGCGATGATGGCGGCGTGATGAGGGGAAGGCTTACGCACGGTGCTCCGAGCGCCCGGTGGAGCTCCGGGCGCAGTCCCCATCGCGCAGCATCTGTGACGGACGCAGGGGAAATCGCGGAGAATCTTGGAGGCGGCGGGCACAGAGGGTGCGCGGCCTCACGAAGCCCGGAACGGAGGCGGGTGGCACCACAGTCACGAGACTGTTCGACAGCTGGACGAATTGGCTTCGGCCAGGTCGCTATTGGACGAAGAGTTCGTCGGCAGAGGTGACGGTGACGGCTCTTCGGAACCATTGCCCTAGGGTTTCGAGATCAGTGCAACCCAGAATGCGGGTCCGGAGGTCGGCAGAAACCGGGATCCCACGCGTCTCGAGGACGTCGATGATCGACATGGCCCGGCCCTCGGCCCGGCCCTTTTGGAGCGCGTCACGGATGAAGGGGGTCTTGAATTCGTAGCCTTGGGGGATCATCTGGAGAGCCTTTCTGGCGGCCTCGCTGAGCGCATCCAATATCAAGTCACTGTATAGCACGGAGTAGTCCCCGAGGCCGGCCTTGGCGACGGCTTCGAGGGCGGTGAGGGCCAGCTTGGCGGAGGACTCAGGGTCCTCCTTGCCGTGGGCCATGACCGACAACACGGCGAGTTCAGGAGAGGCCAGGGCACGAGTGATGTTGGTGATGTAGGGGACGGCTTCTGGTCCAACCACGGTAGGAGTGAGGGTCGCACCGGGGCCGATGTCGATGGGGTGAGCTGCCCAGCGCGCGATGGCTGGGTCGGGGGTCACAACCAAGACGAGGCTTGGACACTTCAAGCGGGAGCGGAGACCGGTGACATAGACGGGCCAGGAGAAACGCTTTTCGCCGTCGTCACCGAGCTGGACCTCGACGATGATGGCGAGGACTGGCTTGGGGTTGACGAGCACAACGACGAGGTCCGCGTGGTAGTCGGCGGGGAGGAGATTGGTGAAGTCAGCGGATTCCGTGCGGACGGAAGAGTAGGGTGGGAGCTGGATACCGAGCGCGTCGCGGAGCAAAGCGGGTGCCATCTCAGGTCGGTTGAGAAAGAGTAGGCGCAGCGCTTCGTGGAGACGTGAAGGCACGAGCAGAAAGATACACGAATGCGGCGGAGTGGTCGAGGGAAGAACGTCGGCCGTTTGTGGGCGGAGTCATGATAGAAGGCGATCTCGGATGCGCTGCCTCTCGCCTCTCGATCACCATCGCGACCTCGGGGTTGCGTGGGGTGCTCTGAGTGAGGTGGGTGTCGACGAAATGGTCGACGATGCAGCAGGCGGTGGCGAGACGTTAGTCGGCGCCACCATGCGACGCACCACCGCGGGTTCGCGCTGTACCCCATCGCGAAGACCTGTCCATCGCGCGCGGAGCGCGCACCGCTCTTCTCTCTCTTCCCACCACGAGCCCTCCAGTCGCCGAGCCTCATCAGCTTCACGACGAACTCTCCAGTCACGAGGTCTCCCCCGCCCGCGCGCGAGAGTTGCGATAGCAAGGGGAGCGCCGGGCTTGGGGGAGACCGAGCGGAGCGAGAAGAGCACGAATACCCCGGAGAAACCTGCACTCTCCGACTGCCGCCTCTCAGCGGTGCTCTTCCGCTTCGAGCGAGTGGGGGCAGGATCATACCGAGGAGCAGCCACCACAGCAGACGTCGTCAATGCCCGTTGGAAGAGCTTCCGAGAGTGGTACAGGTTCACGGGGAATGAGGACGATGCGGAGGCAGGCCTCTCGTACCACGGGGCCCGGTACTACTCCCCATCCCTGAAGCGCTTCATCAGCGCCGACCCGGTCACGGTCCA
>CAYNEY010000124.1:0-6280 GCA_964396375.1 uncultured Polyangiaceae bacterium
AGCGCTTCCCCATCGACAACCTCGGTCGCAACGAGTACCGCAGCCAAGCCAACCGGCGCGTCGAGATCCTGATGTTCGACGTGGAAGCGCCCTGTTACCTCACCGGCTCCGGGCCGGGCCGCGGTTTCCAATTCGGTGGTGGTTGCCACCCCCAAAGCCGAAGCTCGGTCTCGTTGAACCATACTCGGTTCGCCGCTTCGTCGTTGCGCTGTGGGCATTCCATTTGGCGCGCCCAATGGTTTCCAAAGGCCTTGACACTGGTGAATGCCAGCTCATGCGCCGCAAGCCTCTATTTCAGGACATCACGCCAATGCAGGCGGTACGACCCGTCGTGGTCTCCCGCAAGGCCGGCGACGTCGGTGTCCTGAACGCCAAAAATCGTCTCCTCTTGTCGGCCGAGCTGTCTGAGCTGTACGCCGGAATCCCGCCCAAATACTCGCTCGGCGCACTCCGTGGCCGACCGGGCATCCACCTCGTCCGGGAGCGCAGGACCAGTGATGCGAAGAGACCAGACACCTACACTCGCGGCGAAGTCGACCCAGAGGTCACCGACGGGATAACGACACCTTACAACGTCAAACGCGCTCTCCTCCTCCGGGAAGGCAACACACACGGTGGTGGTTGGGCGTGAGAACTCGCGCCAACCGGTGGAGAATCCGAGATAGGGAGAATCTCTGGCGGGCACGAGCGCGACGGATCGAGGCACGAGCTGTCCCTGAGCCGCTTGTGCCAATACCGCGTCGGAACTGGGAGGCGGATGCAGGAGCTGCAACTCCAGGCGATTGAAGAGTTCGGATGATTTCATGGTCACCGTCGAATCGTGGCCGGTCGAGAGCAAGACAAGGAGCAGAAGGGCGAACAGTCCGCCACGTGCAGCTTCGCGTGCGGCACTCATCGGGGTATGAGGCTTCCTGTGGCAGGATCGAAGCGGCCATCGTTACCGGGCGGTGTCGGGTCGAAGTCGTTCCCATCGTAATGGCACCGAAAGGCAGTCTGGTCCGCACGGTTGCAGAAGGTCGGTTTGAGAAGCCTGGCCGCCGCTTCTCTTGGTATCTCGCGCTCCATGGTGACTTGCTTGCACTCGCGGCGCAGACGCTGGAGCTTCTCACGTTCTACTGTGGTGAGGACGTCAGCGATCCCCCCAGCTGCATCCACTTCGGCCTGGCGTACCCAGCCGCGCACGGCCGTGTCGGTCAGATCAAGCCGCTGGCAGATGGCCCGGATGGTTTCTCTGCCTGCCTGGCAGAGACGGACCACCTCGGCCTTGCACTCCAGGTGAAGCTTCGATGAGTTCGGCGGTTCTTCTCGGATGACTTCGTTCTGGACATCGGACACTTCGTGAACATTCTCGCACATTGTGGGGTGTCCACCAAATGGTGGTGAGGTTCAGGACATCGTTCGCCTCGAGGATCTGCTCGACCTCAGTGAGACCGCTCTCGGAGACGCCCTCCGGCAGACGATCCCGGCCTACGGCGGCAAGGCCACGCATTTCGCCGCGCTGTCGCACATCGAGACGGTGACGCTGCGCACCCCGGCCGCGTTCGTGGTGCCCGTCTACTACTACCGGCAGTTCATGGAGGAGAACGGCTTCGATGCCGAGGTGGAGGCGATGCTGGCCGCCGAGGACTTCAAAGCCGATCCGACGGTGCGTGTCGAGCGCCTCGCCGCGCTCGGTGAAGAGATCTTGGCTGCTCCCATCTCCGCGGATTTCCTGGACCTGCTTGACACCTGGATGAATGGGGTCTTCCCGAACACGCGGGTCAAGTTCCGCTCCAGCACCAACTGTGAGGATCTGGACGGCTTCACCGGGGCGGGCCTCTACCTCTCGAAAGCGGCCGAACTGGGTGATCCGGACGCCACGGTAGCCGATGCCGTACGCACGGTCTGGGCCAGCATCTGGCGCTACCGCGCCTTCGAGGAGCGTGAGTACCGTGGGATCGCCCACTCTGACGTGGGGATGGCGTTGCTCGTGAACCGCGCCTTCCCCGACGAGGACGCCAATGGAGTTGCCATCACCGCCAATCCTTTCGACAGCGAGGGCCTGGAGCCGGGCTTCTACGTCAACGTGCAGCTGGGTGATGAGTCGGTCGTGCTCCCTGAGTCGGGTGTGACCTCCGATCAGTTCATCGTCCACTACGGGATGAGCGGGCAGCCCGTCACCTACCTCGGGCATTCGAGTCTCGTGCCATCGGGAGAGACCGTGCTCACGCGCAGCCAGGTCAACGAGCTGGGTGAAGCGCTGAGCGCGATCCATGCCTTCTTCGAGCCTGTCTACGGCCCGAATACCCGGGAGCATTTCTACGGCATGGACGTGGAGTTCAAGTTCGACTCCACGGACACGGAGCAAAGCCTGCTCTTCGTGAAGCAGGCGCGGCCCTATCCCGGACGCGGACAGTAACCGTGCCGAACCCTCCGCCAGTGCGACCCGCTCTTCCCCAGGTACCCTCACCGATGCGGCCTTCTTATCTGATCGTCTTCCCTGTGTTCTCATTCTTCGCCGGCTGCGGCAGCGCGGCATCGGATCCGAGCGGCACAGATGGTGCTGGCGGTGCCGAGGAGGCTGGCCTGGGCGGCGCGGCGAGCGTCAACCTGCGCGGCCCCTGTGAGCCCGGCACGCGGCTCGGGGCCTTCACCATCGCTGCCAATCAGGACCTCGACTATGGATATCTGGACGGCACGGTAAAAAATGGGATCGACCCCGGCGCCATCTTGGAGCTCCTGCTCGAGGACGACACCTGCCGGCTCCTCCGACGGCCGCTGTACGTCTGTGAAACCGCCTGCGACTCCACGGAGACCTGCAACTCCGACCTCGAGTGCCAGGCCTTGGCCCGCGCGCAGGACCTGGGTACGGTCACGCTCCGCGGTCTCGAACAGATCATCACGCTGGAAGCGGCACAGCCTGGCAACGCCTATTTTGGCGACGTGCCGAGCCCGCCGCTGGCAGCCGGTCGAGTCACAAGCCTTACCACCGACGCTTCAGGTTACGCCGGTGAGGTGGAGCTCTTCGGCATCGGGGTCGACGCCCTTTCCCTCATCAACGCGCGCTTCGTCCTCAACTCCGGAGCGTCACTCTCGATTCGCTGGGATCCGAAGCAGACCGCAGAGGTCCCAAGCGAGCTCTTCCTTTCGCTCAGCATCGACCAACATGGCGCGACCCCCGCGCTCCTGTCTTGCCGCTTCCCGGACACTGGCGAAGCCAGCGGGAGCGCGGAGATGGTCGACGGTCTGCTGGCGGCGGGCATCACCGGCTATCCGAGCGCCCAACTCGCGCGGCGCACCGTCGATCACGCGGAGCTGGCGGACGGCTGCTTCGAGTTCATCGTGGGTTCGGAGCGCGCGCCCGACCTCGCGATCACCGGCTACACGCCCTGCTCGGCGCCCAGCGACTGTCCGAATGGTCAGAGCTGCAACACCGCCCTCGAGCGCTGCGAGTGAGCGGGCCGATTCTGGGAACCTGGAAGGTGTCGCGCGGGGCCATCCCGGGTATCCTTGGAGGATGACACCTCGAACCTGGGCGCTCGGAACCCTGTTGCTTATTCTGGGGTGCGGCAAGGACGAGACAGGGGACGGCGGCACGCAGGAGATCGAGGTACCCGAGCAGCCGGTGGCGGGCGGCGGTGAAGCGTGCGGCAGCGTGCGGCTCACCGAATACTGGTCCGCGGAACGTGGCTGGTGCGAGTTCAGCCGCGAGAGCAGCGTCCTGCCCGAATTCGTCCGGTCGGGCATGACCTTTGCGATCGCTGAGCCCTACAATGGCTCGTCCTATCAGGGGGAGCCGGGTGAGGCCTGCGGCGAGTGTTGGGAGGTCGACACCATCAACGGCACCGGCATCGTCATGGCCTACGATCTCTGTCCGATCGAGGGCAATCCCTTGTGTGCCGGCGGCGCGTTTCACTTCGATCTGTCGCCGGAGGCGGCAGACGTCTTGGGCGGCGGCGGGCTCGACGCGGCGCTCGCGCGCCGCGTGCCCTGTCCGGTCACCGGCAACATCTTCGCCGAGCTGCTGGATCGGAACGAGTGGGGCTACGTGCGGATGGCCTTCGTCAATCAGCGCATCCCAATCCGAGCTGCGGAGTACCGCGCCGTGGACGGCACCGAGTGGCTCCCAGTCTCGCGGAGCGGCGGGGCCTTTCACGTCCTCGACGATGGAACCACCTTCGCCGACGGCAGCAGTGGCGGGGTCTTTCGGTTCACGAGTCCGACGGGTGAGACGGTGGAGGGCGCGACGGTTCTCAGCTCGGAGTACGCGGTGGGTCAGCTCTTCGACACCGGCGTCAATTTCGAAGATACGAGCGCAACCGCCCCGAGCTGCGTATTTTTGCCTCCCGGTAACGTCTACGACGAAGGCTGGGGAGGGATCGACCAGGTCCGTTGGGCCCCCAACCCCTGGGGCAGCGCCACAGCCTCCGAGGTGAGCGAAGGCTGCGCCGAAGGCAGCGCTTCCTGCGTGCTCGTGAGCAACCTCTCACAATGGGACGGGTTTCACCTCTACTATCGCCAGGCTTTCCCTACCTCCACCTTCTCCACGCTCACGCTCTCGTTGCGCGCGCTTGACGGCGGCGGGGAGCTCAGTGTCGCTCCCAGCAACGATGGGGAAGAGTGTGAAGCAACTCTGGTGGAGGTGGGGTCCGAGTGGCAGAACGTCACCATCGAGCTTACCACCGTTTGCGCAGCTCTTTCCGCGTTGAACGCGGTCACGGTGAGCAACCACGCTGACTCGATGGAGCTTCTGGTGGACGAGGTGCTCTACCAGTAGGGCTTGGCTATTTCTTCGAGGCTCGCTTGAGTAGAGCTGCGGCAGAATCAGCTTGAAGCCCCAAAAGGGGGCTCGGTGGTTGTGTGTCGCCGCAGGGCACTCAGAGCGGGAGCGTGCCTTCGATGGTCACTTGAATGGAGGGCCCGGAGAACTCGCACCAGCACATACCGACGATGTCGTCGCTAACGCACATCCCACCCGCGGGTGGATCGTTGGTCGGGTCCTGGTCATAGAGGCTGAGTGGCTTCGGATAATGGCCCGCGCTCGCCCTCACCAGCTTCCACGTGAGCAGGTCACCCACGACCTCGAACTGCTCGAAATCCTCGAGCCCGAGGAGCTCGGTGCCGGAAAGCAGCGTGAGGCTACCCCCAAGCTCTCTGCGCTGCTCGAGCGAGTACTCCACGTAGGCATAGTCGAGGGAGCGCTGCGCAACCTCGGTGGCGGGAGAATTCGGCAGCGTAGGGGCGAACGAGAAGTACACGAACGTTTCACCCAGGGCACCCGAGTAGGACACGTAGTCGCTGTTGGCGGTGCGTTGGATCTCAGCTGCGGTAGCGGAAAGTCGCTCGTAGATCTCCCCGGATGCTGGGACCTCAGCCTGCTGACCCGCGCATGCTCCACCATCGCTCACCAGAGTGACGGGGACAAGCTGATCGCTCGCTGTTGCGCCGCCACTCCCTTCGACTACAGCCCCGGCGGCCCCTGGCTGCCCCGCACCATCGTCGGCGCGCGAGGTGGCACCGCCGCAACCACCAGCGAGACCGAGGGCCAGCAAAGAGATGAAAAGCTGCCGTGGGTCAGCATGGGTGCTTCCAGGTTTCGCCCTCATGGTAAAGACCTCAGTTGCACACGGTGTACCAGGGCTGCGACCTTGCCAGAGCGCGGGCTTTGCCAAGATTCTCGCCGAAACTGCGTCCAGCCGAGCAGCCAGCGCTCCCGCGTTGTGCCACGAAACTGTGTTACGAACCTACAGTCCGTGACCGAGTGTTCTGCCACACCACTGGAGGTGGCCTGCTCACAGCCGGGAGTTGACACGAGCAGGGCACCGGGAGTGTGGGGTAGCTTCGCTGCTCCGCCGGATCCGGCTGATCCCGCCGGGCTTCGGCGAAATCAGAACCTCAGGCTACTTGAGGCTTGTCGTACGATGTTCTCCGGTGCCCCTCCAGTTCACGGTCCTCAGACCTTCGTCGCGTTCCGCGACCACCCAGCCGAGGAGGTGCTTCGAGTTGAACGAGGGACATCCGGTAACTATCAGACGGTCGAGACCAACCCCAATCCCCTGACGTCGACCAACTTTGCGCACGTACCTTTTGCCGCACAGTGGGCAACCGAGGCACCTCTACCCTGACGGCCATGAATCGGCAAATCCAACGGTGCCGGCAGCCTACGCGCGGGCCGAGCCAATCTCGCCGAATTCGAAGGTTCGCTTGCTGACTGCTGAGCGCAATACCGCTCTCCTGCTGCTTCTTCAAGGCACGCACCGTCGATGAGGCGCCGTTGGGGGCAGTTGAGCATTGGGCTCTC
>CAYNEY010000125.1:0-5676 GCA_964396375.1 uncultured Polyangiaceae bacterium
CTTCGTCGACACCAGCCATGGTGAGGACTGCGACGGAGAGGTCGGCTGCGATGGCGTCTGCAACTGGTCCATCCCCGAGTAGCCACAGCCTTCAGCCCACCCGGTGAGTCGAGACCTGCCTCGACTCACCGGCACCGCTTGGGTCTAGGCCACTTCGCTGATCGGGCTCTCCCCCTCTTTCGGCAGGGTTTGCAGCACCTGGGCCTGAGGCAGCAGCGAGCATGTGGCCTCCTTCAGCGTCTGTCGCAGCGCCGGATCGAGCAAGAGAGCCTCGCGTGTACGCTCCTTGCCTTGCCCGAGGCTCCGCCCCCCCATCACGAAGTACGAACCACTCTTCTCCACCGCACCGGCCAGCACCGCGGTCTCGAGCAGATCGCTCGTGGTGTCGATACCGCGGCCCCAACGCACGTCGAACTCGGCCTCGGTAAACGGCGGAGCACACTTGTTCTTGATGACCTTGACCCGAGTACGGTTGCCGACGCACGCCTCGCCCACCATCACTTTGCCGATCCGACGCACATCCAGGCGGAGGCTCGAGTAGAACTTGAGGGCGTTGCCCCCGGTGGTGGTCTCGGGATTGCCGAACATCACCCCTATCTTCATGCGCAGTTGGTTGATGAAGATGATGGTGGTCTGCGTACGGCTGGCCAGCGAGGTCAGTTTCCGGAGCGCCTGGCTCATCAATCGCGCCTGAAGCCCCACGTGCAAGTCACCCATTTCCCCCTCGATCTCCGCCTTCGGAACCAGCGCTGCCACCGAGTCGACGACGATCAAACGGATCATCTCGGAGCGGGCCAACGCCTCGACGATATCCAGGGCCTGCTCGCCGCTGTCCGGCTGCGATACCAGAAGCGCGCCGGTGTCGACGCCGATCGCGCTCGCGTAGCGCACGTCGAAGGCGTGCTCGGCATCGATGAACGCCGCCACGCCGCCCGCGGCTTGAACCTCAGCGATCGCGTGCAGCGCGAGAGTCGTCTTGCCGCTGGACTCGGGTCCATAAATCTCCACGATCCGCCCCTCCGGGTACCCGCCGATCCCGAGGGCGTGGTCGAGCGCCAGAGAGCCACTGGGGATGGTCCTCGGGATCTCGGTCAGGGCCGCCTCGCCGAGGCGCATGATCGCGCCCTTGCCGTGGGTCTTCTCGATGGATTGAATGACCTTGCCGATGTCGTCCTTGTTCTTGTTCTGCTTCTCGTCCATTGTCTACTCTCCTTCATGGTCAGGCTCCCCGCTCGTCGGGGCTCTCGCGCTCCAGGATCCGGCCCTGAATGGCCTCTGCGACGTGTGCCGCGCTCACGGTTGCTTGCTCCTCGAGATCGGCGATGCTGCGCGCGACCCGGAGGATCCTGAGGTAGGCACGGGCGCTCACCCCCAGGCGTCGCGCGGCTCGCTCCAAAAGCGCCCGAGCCTGGGCGTCGAGCGAACACACCCGCTCCGCCTCCCCCAAGCTCAGCTGGGCGTTGGTGGGCACCGTGACCTCACCCGATGTATGCCGCGCCCACTGACGCGCCCGCGCCACAAACACCCGAGAGCGCACGGTCTCCGAGGACTCCGAAGGCCGCCTCGAGATGAGCTGGCTCGGCTCCACGGGAGGCACCCCACAGTGCAGATCGATGCGGTCGAGCAAAGGACCGCTCAGCCGTGCCAGATAACGCCGGCGTTCCGTCTCCCGACAACGGCAGGGGAGCCGCGGATGCCCGAAGTACCCGCAGGGGCAGGGGTTGGTAGCAGCCACCAGCAGTGGTCGCGCGGGAAAGCGCACCGTGGCACGAGCGCGGGTGATCTGCACCCAGCCGTCCTCGAGAGGCTGACGCAGCGCCTCCAGGGCACGCCGTCGAAACTCGGCGAGTTCGTCGAGGAACAGCACACCGAGGTGGGCCAGGGTGACCTCGCCTGGCCTCGGATTCTCCCCTCCGCCGACCAATCCCGGTTCGCTCACCGAGTGATGAGGCGCGCGAAACGGCCGTCGCTCCACCATGCCTGTCTTCGGATCGACCAAACCTGCCACCGAGTGGATCGCCGTCACCTCGATCGCCTCGTCGAACGAGAGCGGCGGCAGAAGCCCAGGAAGCGTGCGCGCGAGCAAGGTCTTGCCGCCCCCAGGAGGCCCGACGAAAAGCAGGTTATGGTGGCCAGCTGCGGCGATCTCGAGCGCCCTGCGGGCTATCACCTGCCCACGCACCTCGGAGAGATCGAGGCTCGCGGTCGAGGCTGACGATAACTGTGACACCTCAGGCACGCGGGGGAGCGGACGCTCGCCGCGCAGGTGTGCAATGACCTCGCCCAGCTCGTCGGCCACCCACACCGCCACCCCGCGCGAAAGCCCGGCCTCGGCGCGATTGGCAGCGGGCACGATCACCCCGCGGGTGGCCGACCGCGAGAGACCACTGAGCAGGGGCAACACCCCGCGAATTGGCTGAATGCGTCCATCGAGAGACAGCTCGCCGAGCAGAGTGAGCCCACAGACGGACTCGGGACTCAACTGGCCAAGCGCCGAAAGAACTGCAATCGCAATGGAGAGATCGAGGATGGCACCCGTCTTCTTGAGATCGGCAGGCGAAAGATTGACGGTGATCGCGTACTCGTCAAGCAAGACGCCAAGTCGCGCGAGCGAGCTGGTGACCCGCACCCTTGACTCGCGAACCACGGCCTCGGCAAGCCCGACCATCTGAAAGAAGGAGGGACCACGGGTGCTCGTGACCTCGACGCTCACGGGGTAGGCGTCGAGACCAACCAAGACGCCCGTGTTGGCTATCCCGAGCCCAAGGACCCGACCACGAATCAAGGGAGTCACGACCGAAGTTGCCACGCTCGGCTGGCTCTGCAGCCATCGTGCCGAAGCCTCAACTGTGGGTCATGTGCCTGGTTATTCCGTCGCGGGAACGCCACACCAGCTGGCGTCGGCTGGCCACCCCTGGCCAAACTCACCCCAAGTCCGACAGCATTGGCAGAAGCTCAGCCGCCCCCGGCGACAACCGCCGAAACCTCGCCACTTTCGGAGCACCAAAGGTCAGCTACCCCCACGACGACCGCCGAAACCTCGCCACTTCGGGCGCACGTAGGCAGACAGCACGTCTCGGAACAGGCAGAGGTGTGCGCAGTGGTCGAGCTTGTCGTTCCCGGAGAACCCTCGCACCATGAGCCCCTTACGATCGAAGCGTTCAATCAACTGAAGGCCACCTGGATCGCTCGCGCGAGGTCGGGTGCGCCGCGGTCGCCCCCCCACCTGGTGGATGAGGAAATGGGCCGTCTCGGTGGTCGAGGCGTAACCGGGAGGAATGATCGAGGAGTGACTCACGAACATCGTCCTCTCGCCGCGTGCCGCGCGCTTCGCGTAGTCGAGCACGCTCGCGATGGTGCGACCATCGACCACGCCATCACGGTAGCCCGTGTGCAGTCCGTCGAGCAGCACCACCATGTCGACCCGATCCCCTTGCGGCTGGGCGAGGATCTTCTGGATGGCACCGTAACCTGCACTCCATGCCGACAACCCAATTCGCCGCAACTTGACTGATTTTCGGTCCTTCTGGGCCGCGACGGCCATGCTGACACTGGCCAGGAGCTGCCGGAAGGCCTCGGGGCTCGCGAAAGCCTCTTCGTATGCCCCCGAGCCGATCCCGAGATCGATCCCCACCAGGGTGGCGCCATCCATCACCCGAACCCACTCCTTCCGAATCGGCTCATGCCCGTGGAAATGGATCCAGAGATCGATCGAGCCATCACGACCCACCCCTCCTCGCTCGGGCACGATGAACTGACCCATGCTGAGCCCACGCTTCCACGGGGTGTAGATCCCGAAGCCTGGATCTGGGGTGGCGCAGGGATTGATGCCCCGCTCCTCACTCGAGCGCTGGATCTGGGTCGACGCGTTTGGCTTCGCGGTCACCCAATCGGGAACGCTGGGTGCCCCGTCTGCCCCGTGTGGCAATTGCAGGAGCCCGAACAGAAGACTCGTGGTCAGAAGGAGCCGAAGATTCCGTCTCGACAAAATGCCTCGCGATGCCAGAGCCACATCCGCCCCGGCCCGAACCTCGGGTGACACTCGAGGGGTTGGAAACACGCGGGAGATTATACGGGAGAAGGCTCGCTGTTCTCCCCTTCGGAGCCAGAATTCTGGCCGAAAACCGAGGATGGGCTAGCTATTCGGCCGCTTCGGCGTCTGAAGGCGCCTCACGTGCCGGCTTGGCCCGGCCCTTCTTCTCTGCGCTCGCCTCATCCACCGGGAGCTTGACCCCGCAGCAATCACCCCCTGGGCCAAGCTCGCAAGAGAGAGGGATGCTCTCGCCCGGAGCCAGCTCGAAGCCCACCGTGCCGGCGCTGCACTCTTCGGTCTCGAGCTCCACCGTCCCCGCGGGAAGGCGGAAGGTGTGCGTGCCGCCGCCCGGAACCACAAAGAGCCCTTCGATTTTCACCCGATTCACCCAGAAGTTGAAGGTGAGTTGCTCCCCGTGCTTCTCGGGATCGGAAGCAATGACCAGTTGCCCCTTCTTCGGCGAGAGAGCGCGCTCCTCGGGATCCGAGGTGAAAGATTCGACCCGCTCCCAGTTCGCGGGGACGCTCACCGGCTCCGCCTCGGGCTCCTCGGCTGGCTCGGACGCGGCCTCGGGCTCGACCCTGCTCGGAGAGCTGGGGGCTGGGTTCGCAGCGCCGCAAGCCACGAGCATCACCGCAAGCCAGGACACCATCCCGCACGACCAGATGTTCCGTGTCGAACACATGGCGCAAAGGATACCCGAGGGCGAGCGCGTCGAGAAGCCCCTTCAATCGGCGAGCGCGTCGAGAAGCCCCTTCAATCGGCGATCGCGTCGAGAAGCCCCTTCAATCGGCGATCGCGCCCTCGAAGAGGGTGGCGCTCTGCGCAGGTAACGTCACGGTGAAGACCGCCCCGAGTAGCTGGTCGTCGGAGGATTCCGAGAACACCCCATTCACTTCGGGCTCCTCCGCCTCCCGCGCGAACAGGGTCCGACGGGCGATGTCGAGGAGCCGTTCTCCTTCCAGTGTCACCGCCACGTTCCGGATCGCTCGATCAGTACCGTTCACGAGGAGGAGACTCACGTTCCCCTCGGAAGGCCGGCTCGCGAAGGCCACGATCCGCGGTTCATGGCTCCGCACTCGGAGCAGCTCGGTCCCCGGCGGGGCGAACCGGTGCGCCAGGGAAATCCCGAGAAAGGCGGGACCCAACCGCTCGCTCCGCTCGCTGAGAAAGGAGCCATTGTGCAACTCGAGCCAATCCAGGTTGAACGCACCCGCTTCGATGAACGAAAGATAGGCGTTGAGTGCGAACAGAGCGATGGCCATGGAGTCCCGCGCGTCCTTGGGACCGAGCTCGGTCACCGCTACCTCTAGAGGCTCGGTGCGCTCCGCCGCGTGCTCCTCGAAGTCGAGCGAGAGCTCCCGAAAGAGCGCGGGCACATCCCGGCTCGGTGCGTAGGGCACCGAGAGATCGTTGCCGGTCGGGTAGTAGTGCACCACCACGAAATCTGCGACCTGACCGGCTTCAGCCAGCACCTTCTTGTTCCAATCCGGACCCCACTCGTAGTCCATCGGTGGCGTGTTGAGTACGGCTCCGATGAAGATTGATGGATCGACGGCCTTCATCGCCTCGGCATAGGCCACTACGCCCAGCCCTTTCAAGGTGACCGTTTGATGTAGGTCCATCAGATCTATATCGCACAA
>CAYNEY010000126.1:0-3012 GCA_964396375.1 uncultured Polyangiaceae bacterium
GCAGCGGCGGCAGTAGCGAGGGCAGCGGCGGCAGTAGCGAGGGCAGCGGCGGCAGCAGCGTGAGTTGCACGGACACTGCGACCGCCACCGGAACCCTCACGGGCACTACGCTCTCGAACTGGGACGAGATCCCGACTGCCTCAGGGGACAAGAGTTACATCATGCTCACCAATTGGTGGGGCCTCTACGATGAGCAATCGATCAGCTACGACGGCCTGTCATTTCAGGTAAGTGATCCGAACGACACCGCTGTTGAGCCGAATGAAGGCAACCCCACTGGCTATCCTTCACTGTTCATTGGAACCTACGCCGGCCATACCAGTCAATCGAGCCGATTGCCGATTGCGGTCACCGAGATAGAGACAGTTTTCACGACCTTCCACACCAACTCACTCGAGTTTGACACCAGCAACTTCAACGCCGCCTACGATGTCTGGTTCACCGAGACTGGCGAGCCCTTGCCGTCCAACCAGTACAATCCAGGCTCGGGAGGGGCCTACCTGATGGTGTGGCTCTTCGATCCTGAGGATCGCCAGCCCCGCGGTGGGATTTGGGAGGGGATGGGAGAGCCCATGCTCCCCGACTATCCCGCGACGGAGGTCCCAGGACTCGATGGTACCTGGGATGTGTGGGTCGATCCGGCATCGGGAGCGAGCCCGCCGTGCATCTCCTATGTCAGCACCGTGCCGCGTGACTCCCTCGAATTCGATCTCAACCACTTCATCCTCGACGCGATAGCCAAAGACTACGGCGTGACTACGGACATGTACCTCAGCATCGTGTTCGCTGGCTTCGAGATCTGGGGTGGCGGTGATGGCCTCGAGGTGACCCAGTTCTGCGCCGACGTGCGCTAGCACGACCCCGCTACCCATCAATCGAAGGGATGGGCTGCAGCCGCAAGGGTTTGCTCCACCACCCCCGGCCCTACGCCGAGGCGGGTCGCGATCCGACCCATTTCGGCCAGCTCTTCGGGTTTCACCTGGCCGTCGGCCGCTGCCACGATGGTCAGGTGCTGCACCAGCTGTACCCGGCGGAAGAAGGGTTGTCGCTCAGCGACTTTGAGCTTCTCTTCGAGTTCGTTCTGGCAGGCGTCGACATCCACGCCAGACCACATCTCGTCGTGACCAACCAGGCGGCGAACGGCTTTCACTTCGGCCTCATGGACTTCACCGTCGCTCGCAGCGACCGCGACCGCCGCGCAGTAGAGCAGGCGACGCAAGAAGAGGGAGTCCTCATCCTTCTCCTCGAGGTACCCGGGCTCCATGAGCAAGAGGTCACGCTCGACGATCTCTTCGACCTCATCGAGCGACAGACGACCGCTTCCCTGACCGCTCAATTCCCGGAACGCGACGCTCTCGGCGAACGCCACCACCGCGCGAACACGGAGTGGACTGTACGGATGCGTGCTGAAGCAATCCAGGGTGTCGTCGTCGTTGCGCGGCTTCTGGCGCGCCTCCGGCGCGCTCGCGAGCGACTCTATCTGTCGCGCGTAGGCCTCCAAATCCGTCTTCACGTGAGCCGATGAGAGGCCACTTGCAAGCTTGAAGAATCCGCGCGCGCCGGCCTCGGCACTCCCCGCGCAGACCAACCCCGCGCGATCTGCCGAGAGCTCGCCGGCGCGAGCCCAGAGGTACAGGCGTAAGGCATTGCGCCGGCTGACGAGCGGCCCGGCGCGATCCTGGAGCTGCGCAAGGCCTGGCATGGGGATGCGACCGTGCTCCAACACCAGATGTCCGAGCTCGTGGCCGATCACGAACCGTAGCTCCTCTGGAGTGAAGGCCTCGACCAGGTGTGAGGTCACAGTGATGACGTCTGGGCTGCCTTCACAGCGCATGGCCGACGCGCCGAAGGCCGCGTCCGCTCGAACGTACACCTCGAGCGGACGCGAGTAGCCGAGCACTTCGCGGCAATACGTGAAGCTGTCGGCGATGGTCGGCGCCATCGACCGGGTGAGACGCAACGCGCCCGTGAGCAGCGAACGCCGGCCAATGAATCCGAAACCACCCCGGCGCTCTTCGATCTTCTCGAGGGCATAGGCAACGTCGGACTCAGCCAAAAGCTCCGCTGATAGGGCGCGTTCACGCCGGGTGCGAATGGCTTCGGGAACGATGGTGCGCGCCACGGTCACGTCGAATATTTGAGGGCAAGGACGCTCACGATGTTCTGCGCGGTCCCAGCGTCGATTCCGAGCACCCGTTGCATCGACTCGAGCATGGCATCTTCTTCTTCATCGACATCACCCGAGGAGAGGGCCACCTCGGCCGCGAGCAGAAACGCCTTCTGCTTGAGGCGAGGGCTTGAGAGCTGGCCAAGCGCGGCCACCGAGGCCTGAGGATTCTCGTACTTACGGAGGAGCTTCTTCGACTCCCCGACCAGGTTCGAGAACTCCTGCTCAGAGGTCTCTTTGAACTCTGGGAGGGCATTGGCCGCGGACTGGATCACCGCGAACTCCTCATCGTCGAAGTTGCCGTCCGCACACGCCATGACGAACATGGAGTGAAGCAGCAACACGTCATCCGTTGGTGCCTTACTGGGCGCGAGACCTGCGAGACGCGAGAGTAAACCCACTTTTGATTCTCCTTTTTGACCGAACCACCGAAGGCATGGATTAGACCAAACTCGTTGGTCTGAGACAAGGGGGATCGTGCTCTCGGAGGTTCCGGGGATTTTTGAGGGCCAGTTGGCGCTATGTGCTGGAGAGGGCGCGTCGCTTTCGGTCCCGGATGGGATGGCGGCCGAGCACCAACAGAAGCAGCGGGATGAGAGCCGAGAGCGCGCCACGATGCGGGTACTTCGCTTGGCGGCAACCACAGCCGCTGTCTTCCCCAGGGCTGGTCATCGCGCTCTGTTCTGGCTCGGCACCGCCTCGTGCGATGGAGCCTCCACCGGCACCGTCCACAGTGCCACCGGCTTCCGGCGTCGTGTCGTTCGTGCCACCCCCCTCACCAAGTGCATTCGAGGAGGCGCCGCCCGTGTTGTCGGAGGAGGCGCCGCCCGTGTTGTCGGAGGAGG
>CAYNEY010000126.1:3112-5325 GCA_964396375.1 uncultured Polyangiaceae bacterium
TGTCGGAGGAGGCGCCGCCCGTGTTGTCGGAGGAGGCGCCGCCCGTGTTGTCGGAGGAGGCGCCGCCCGTGTTGTCGGAACTGGCGCCGCCCGTGTTGTCGGAACTGGCGCCGCCTGCGCCCGCATCATACTCGTAAGCACCAATATCGGGGGCCGACCCGATTGGAACCGGGCGCCCATCGAAATCCGTCCAGGTGCGCGACGTTTCGGCAGATCCGGAATCGATCGCCGGACTCGCCGGAAGGGGGCGATACTCAGCGGAAAGAATCGGGTCGCTCGCTACCACGTCGCCCGGACCGCTCTCGGCGCCCATGGGCTGGGAGGGGGCGAACAGGTTGTGGTAGGCGTCTCCGCTCGGTGGAGGGCTGAACATCCCCGCCGTGGCACCTTCCAGCGTAACGAAGAGATTGTTTCTGACCGTGACGTCACCCGACGAGAGGGTGAAGTTGTAGCCTGCGTCCTCATTCACCAGAAGACCGAAGGAGGAGGCTCCCTGCTGCGGGATCTCGTCGTTCCGAGGGGTATGAATGATCGTATTGTGCTCGAAGATCACATTCTCGAAATCCGTATTGACTGGCTGGAGCAGGTACAGCCACATCGCATCGACTGCCACATTGTAGGCGATGGTGCTGTCGCGAATGATCCCGTGGTTCTCCTGAATGGCATCGGTTCCCGAGAAGTTCCCGGAGCAACCTTCGAACAGACCCACGCTCCGTTCACAGTAGTTGTGGTGAAAATGGACGTTCTCGATCACGGAGCCTGCCTCACCGTTCACGATCTCGAGGCAACCTCCCTCGGCACCTCCGAGGGTCTCGTTCGGCCCCCAGCAGTCAATGGCCATGTTGTACGAGACCTCGTTGTTCGACCCCATCACCATGAAGGCCTCCGCACCCCCCGAGGTGTTCATGTCCCCCGAATCACCGGTCATTCCGGAGAGATCATGAACCACGTTGCCCGTGATCAGGTTGTCCGTCCCGAGGATGCCGAAGCCGAGCTGGAAAACCCCACTCGAGCCGTCGACTTCGCAGTTTCTGACGGTGTTCTGACTGCCCGAGACCATGATCCCTTGGGTTACCCCCGAGCCCTCGACGGTTTGGATCCGAAAGCCGTCCAACACCGCACCTCCGCTCAATGTGACGCCGCCGCCGAAGCCGCTCCCACCTCCCAGAACCACGATGGTGGGAGGAGCTCCCGTCCCGTAGGCGTCGAAGGCATCGCCGTCGGAGAGGCGGAGGCTCTCCCACTGAAAGATGCTACCCCGCTCGAAATGGACGGTGGCAGAGGGACGCGAGAACCCGCTTCCGAGCGGCGACAGATCAGCCCAAGCCGTCTCGGGGCTGAGACCGTCGGCCTGGTTGTTCCCCGAGCCGGAGACGTAGTACTCCTCGCTGCTCTGCGCGCCGAGCCATCGCGGGAGAACCATCACCGAGAGTAGTGCCGCCAAAGTGCCGATGAACCGCATCGCGGGTGCCTCCATGGGTGCCGGGCCGCGTGAGAACGAGCGCAGCCGAGTTTGAACCAGTGTACCGTGAGTCGGCGCGGCGGAGCAGTGGCGGTCGGGACCGCACCCCTCACATGAAGGTTTCCAGCGACGGCGGTGAGGTTGCGATTCTGCTTGGGGCCTGGTTTCCGCGCACAGTGACAGATTGAAGGACGGGCGTGAGTGCCGACGATCACCCCTTTGCCGCAGAAAGCCCAGCAATCTCAGGCCAATATCTTGGCTGCTGTTCGGGAACCCCGGCTTTCTGGTAGAAGGCCGGACCAGCATGTCCGACACGAAGAAGCGCGCCCACCCCCTTCTCTGGGTTCCCAGCCTCTACTTCGCGATGGGAACACCGATGATCGCCGTCTCGGTGGTGGCGGCCATCATGTACAAGAACCTTGGGCTCTCGAATGCCGAGATCGCTGCCTACACCGGGGCGATGTACTTGCCCTGGGTGCTAAAGCCCCTTTGGGCACCCTTCCTCGAACTCTACCGGGACAAGCGCTTCTACGTGCTCACCATGGAGCTCGTGATGGCGGTGACCTTTGCTTTGGTGGCGGCCTGTCTCAAGATGCCCAATTGGATCGCGCTTACCATCGCGCTCTTCTGGGTCGCAGGCTTTGCGTCGGCGACCCAGGATATTGCTGGGGACGGCGTGTACATCACCTCGACTACCGAGAAGGAGCAGGGGGTGTACATGGGGGTCCAGGGCATGTTCTGGAACCTGGGG
>CAYNEY010000127.1:0-5155 GCA_964396375.1 uncultured Polyangiaceae bacterium
AGCGCTTCCCCATCGACAACCTCGGTCGCAACGAGTACCGCAGCCAAGCCAACCGCCGCGTCGAGCTCCTGATGTTTGACGAGGGGGAGGTGCCGGACTTCGCGGCCATGCAGGCCGACCTCGAGTCAGCGGAGCTCTACTTGCCGGGGGCCTATGTGAGGAGGCAGGTGGAGGCGATGGCTACGGCTCGTCGTCGGCGCATCCAGATCCGAATTCTGGGGGCCAATCGGGAAGCGCGTTCGGGGGTCCAGTGGGTGGCCGATCTGGAGGGCGACAGCCGTGTTGGGACCACCCGGGCCGACGGTATGGTGAACATCAGAGTGCCGCCCCAGCTGACTTCACTCACTCTGCGCTACGACGAAACGGTCGTTGATATGCAAGTCGAGGAAACGGCCTCCATCGACTCCGCGGAAGGCGTGAGGGTTCGCCTGCATAACCTGGGGTACTTGCCTGGGGATGCGGATGAGGGTTGGGTTACGCAGACAGCCGACGCGCTGCGGCGCTTCCAGCGTGACGAGAGCTTAGCTGAGTTGGAGACAACTGATGTTGCGGAGGTCGATGCAGCGACCAAGAATGCTCTTGCCGCGCGACACGGACACTAGGGAGCATGAGATGACCACGACCGTAGATGTCTTCTTCTCAGCGAACGACGCGACGTCCCGATACAAGATCCAGAACGCTTGGGTGTATTGGCGCGTTGCTGGCGCGACAACCATACTCCGGAGCGATGCTCGAGGGTTGATCTCGTCATTCCGCTCGGGGCCTGCGACTTCGCCTGCATCGTACACAACACCATTCTACGCCGAGACCGACACCGTGGTTGAACTGGCCTACAGCAGTGGGGCAAAGCCAGCTCCGGAGTCGTCCATGGCATTCGTCCGGCGGAAGGTGAAGATATCGTTGAGCGCGCTGCTCGCTCAGTCGGGTCCTCGTCGAGTTGACAGCGGAGGTCGAGTTACCAGTGTGCGCGCGCTTCCGCTAGCGGAGCTGCGGCTGCCCGAGGTGCGGCCGCTGCCAATGGCTGTAGGAGTCGTAACCGCGGATGTGGCGCGGCCGCCGCCCGGGACAGCGCCAGCGCGTGCCATGAGCTTTCTCCTGCATAGGTTCGCGATCCAGAACTACGAGGCGGATTGGACCGGCGCTGGTGGGGCACCGGGTGAACACCGGGCGCATGGGTTCATAGCAGCGGCGGCTAATCGTGGAGATCTTGTGACTGCAACCGTTCAGTTGGCAGAGCAGCTCGCGTGGCGGGGTTCAGGTACCAGGCGAATCGTGTGGGCTGTTGGTCACGGTTTCGCCGGGAACAACACGGGTGATGAGGCCTCCTTCGATATGGCGGCGAACGCGCTGAATACCCCGAATCGGGTGTTCGCTGCTGACGTTCACAACGTCGTCTTCGTGATGAATCAGAGGCAAACTAACCCCACTTTATCCGGCTTGACGATACCAGCCAAAGTCCTTGAGCTGGAGCAGGAGCTCACTCAGGTGCGCGACAGTCTCGAAGAGAATCGGATCGGCGAACTCTTGCTCTATGGCTGTCGCGTGGCAAGCTCGAATCAGGGTCAACAGTTGGTACAAGGCATGGCAACGATCCTGAGTGCCCCGCAGAATCCGGTCCGAGTGGGGGCGTACAGCATGTGGCTCGTGGCGCGGGAACCGCGTCCAGGGGATCCCGTGGAGGTGGGAGGCGTCACCGCCCACGCACATCTCGCCAACCCCGCCCTGTGGGTGTCCCTCAGCCAGGATTCGTTGCTCAGTCCTGAGGTGTGGCGTTGAGAGGTCCCTGGTTCCGGTTCAGCCCCTGGGGGTGGACTCAGCCTCCGACGCTGGGGCTCGCGCTGGGATGTGTCCTTGGTTCCGCCTGTTCCTCCGCGCCGAATCCTTGCGTCTCTGCGGTCCAGTCCCAACCGAGCGTGCCCAAGACAGCCCCCGCCGCGAGCGGCTCGCCAGGCAGACTCGAGCGCTATGTGCCACACCTCACCATCCAGAGCCTCGGGCCCCCCTATGACGGACGCATCGTCGCGTTTCCGGGTCAGAAGCGGGGTTGCTGGTTCTGCGATGGCGCTTCCTCTGAATCAGAAGCAGCGAACGTTGCCGTCGAACCAAGGTGTCGGTGCGAACTCGACCATCAAGGGACCGTGGTTGGCACGACCAACTCTGAGGTGGTACTGCTCGATAGCGAGGCGAACGAACTCGTCTTCCAACCATTTGCTGGGGACTGCGGCTCACTGGATGGGAAGGCTCCTCGTTCACCATCGAGGCGGCTCGCGTTGCCCCGTTCCGTCGAGAGTGGGCTCGAGCAGGCCAGTGTGGGAGAAGTGGCGGTGGCGCTGCTCTATGCGGAGCCGCGAGAGGTGTTCCATATCTCGTGGACCCGCGGTTCCTCCTGGGAGATCCTGCCTAGGCCGCTCAGAGCAGCCACACGGTTGCCTCGAGGGGTGTGGGTGCAAGGCGTATGGTCGGCCGTCGACTACTCGGTTCCAGGCGGGCAAATCAACCCGGCTCCCTCGCTGCTTCGCGTGTACCGCGGAACCGAGCCCGTCCTTGATGTGTACGGTGACTACGGGTTCTGCGGGTCACCACTGAATGAACATGGCCTCGATCTGCTCGCGCGAACCGAAGCCGGTCCCACCCTGCGAAGGCTTGCTCTCTCACCGGTGAAGCTCTCCGAAGAACGTACCGATGTGCCGTTGGACGACGCGTGGTGCGTGGCCAGCGTGGGGGAGCGAGTGGTAGTATCTGGTTCCCGTGGGCAAGCCGCATCGGTCGCGCTCTACAGTCATGGCCGGTGGGCGGTGCGAGATATCGAGCCGATCCCCATGCCGGAGGGCATCGTGGTCGCACTCGGGGTCGCGTTCGATGGGCGGCGCGTTCTTCTGGGGAGTCCCGACAGTGCGAGGGCTCGGGAGGGACAAGCCTTTCTCTTGCGCGTTTCTGAACAGGGGGAGCTCTCCGAGCCCCTGACCCTCCGAGCCCCCAGGCCGTCAGGGGGGCGCACCATCGCCTTTGGCAGAACGCTTTCCCTTCCTCGCGCGGGGCCGGCTCTGGTTGGGTGGGGTGGTGAGCCGCGCAGCTGGGCCACCCACTACCGCAGCTACCTCGAGCCGTGCCGGTGATGAGGTGTCGTCGGCTGTCTAGCGCCGTCTGAAGTCGGCGATCAAATACACTCAGCTGCTACTGCCAGCAGCTCGTACCCCAGGTCGCGAGATCCCACACCGCTTCGTCACAACCCGAGGCGGCTGCTTCTCCTGCGGTGCCGCCGGAGTCCGGATCGGCGGTCGCCCCGGCGGAACCAGCGTTGCTGACCCCTCCGAGTCCTTCGGATGCACCCGCAGCCCCACCATTCTCAGAGCCTTCACCGGCAGCCCCGCCGCTCTGGTTGGCCTCACCGGCAGCCCCACCCTGCGACTCGCTGGATGTTGCCCCAGCGTCCGCACCAGCGCTGCCGGCGTTGCCGGCGCTGCTCTGGTCCGGATCGCCGGGGACCATGGTTTGGGAGGTGCAACCGGAAAGCATGACGGCTAGCACTACCTGGTTACTGGCACTACCTGGTCACCAAATGGGGCGATGCGCGTGGGTTCACCAGTCGCTGGCAGAATGGGCACGGCGTAGCGAGGTGGGCAATCAACTTCCGCCGAATCGCGGGAAGGGTGACTGGTTGGTGAGCAACCTGCGCTACGCAGACGGTCATGTTCTGCGAAGCCGCTCCTTCTGGAGAAATGCAAATGCCACGAGGGTAGGCAGCGCATGGTGATGGAGGCCGCGCCATGAGCGACCTTCGAAGTGGTCTAGGCCGAGTTCTTCCTTGAGCTGCTGATGAGCTTGTTCGCAAGACCATCGGGCTTTGATGGCGTGGACCGCCATTGATTGGCTTCGCCAATGCGCTCTGTCTTTCCCAAGCAGGGGCACCTACCCCTCTTGACTCGCTCTGCTCGTCAATTCACCCCGCATTCGCTTTCGCGAATACCTAGAGCTACTTCCATCGAGATGTTCCATCTCTGTGAAAGTCGCTCTAGTGAGCGTCTGTTCCCCCCAATAGGACGGATGGCCCGTGTCACCAGCTCCCTATCGCAGATGGCAGGCGACCCTGCTCACGACACGCGACCACCGTGCAGCGCGACACCCCCGCGGATGTCAACGCTCGAGCGATCTCCGACGTGGGCTTGAGCCTAGAGTGCGGAGAAGAAATCCCAAATCCCAGCACCTGCGAACGAGGGCCAGTTGTGATCGTCCTGGTGCGTGCAGAAGGTTACCGGGAAGCCTTCGTCACATTCGTCATAGGTGATGCACGGGCTGGGTTCGGTGGCGACACTGGTCTCGAGGCAGGTGTTGGCCTCCCGGTAGCGATCCTTGGCGGCCACCCCACCGGTCGTATAGTCCACGGTTCCATCGTTCTCCCCGTGGATGACCATCGCAGCCACCTGCCCGACGCAGGTAGGGTTGCCAAAGGGTGGATAGCCCGCCACCGGCGCCACCGCCCGCAGCACGTCGCCGCGGTAGCAGCCGAGGGCGTTGGTCATCATGCCGCCGAAGCTGTGCCCCGTCGAAAATACTCGGGTCGTGTCGATGCAATACTGACTTTCGATGTCGGTGCGCAGCGTGTCGAAGAACGTGACGTCGACACCGTCGGCCGCCAAATCCCAGCCCGTCTGGCCCTCCATCGACTCGAGTGGCAGAGCGCTCGGGTAGACCACGATCGCATCGCCATCGACGGGCGTGGTGAGCCCGAAATACATGCGGGCCATGGGACCATTGCCGCCTAACCCATGCCAGGCGAAGATCAGGGGGTAGCGACGGGCCGAATCATACTCAGCTGGAACGACCAACACGTATTCACGCGTGTCACCCGCCACGATGGTGGTCAGCTCTTGAACGCCGGTTGGCGCGTCGTTGACGGTGCAGCCGTCGGAGTCGGTACCCGTTGAGCCGCCGACGCCGGGGTCGCTACCGCCAACGCCGGGGTTACTGCCGCCCACGCCGGGGTTACTGCCGCCAACGCCGGGGTCGCTACCGCCAACGCCGGGGTCGCTACCGCCAACGCCGGGGTTACTGCCGCCCACGCCGGGGTTACTGCCGCCAACGCCGGGGTCGCTACCGCCAACGCCGGGGTCGCTACCGCCAACGCCGGGGTTACTGCCGCCCACGCCGGGGTTAC
>CAYNEY010000128.1:0-5012 GCA_964396375.1 uncultured Polyangiaceae bacterium
TGCTGCCGCCGCTGCCCTCGGTGCTGCCGCCGCTGCCCTCGGTGCTGCCGCCGCTGCCCTCGGTGCTGCCGCCGCTGCCCTCGGTGCTGCCGCCGCTACCCTCGCTGCTGCCGCCCGTGCTGGTGCCACCACTCGCAGATGTTCCGCCTGAGCCCGCGCCTCCCGCTGAGCTCGTGCCACCCTGCAACATCCCACCACTTCCATTGCCACCTCGACTCGTAATCCCACCTTGCGCCGCCCCACCGCTGATCTGAGTGCCACCCGAGCTCGCGCTGGACGCACCCCCACTCCCCAGGCTTCCGCCGACGCTGGCTTCCTCCCCTTCCTCCGCGCCGTCCGAGCTACCACAACCGATGAGACAGAGAGTCAGACCAAGTAAGCTCTTCTTGACGATGCTGCGCATGGTTCCTCCGAAGGATCGCGACTCGGAAACCATGATGAGCCCCAGCACCCAACGCAAGCAGGGTCGGTCTGCTCCCCCGCACCCACGGGCACTGCGCATTTCTTCCCACCGCTGAGCACAACCTGAGATCGGTGTGAAGAACCAGGATCACCGCTGTTCTTCCCCATCAAGGCGCGCTTGGACCCAGACGGCAGAGGGCGTCCGCAGCCCCAGACACACCGAGACGCGAATTGTGTCCTCTTGCGCGAAGATCGCGCGGTCTGCCATGGCTGAAGCCTTCTGCTCTCCTGCAACCTTGTGGGGTGGCCTCGCCGGGACGGTCATCAATGTTCGCACGACTCTGGATAACCAAGTATCAGCTACGAGCCTCCTTCAATCGCGCCACAAATGCCGCGAGGACCACGACCCTGGGCCGTGATCCCCGCGTGATGTTGCCGTCTCCGTGGTCAGTGCGCCGAGGTCACAATCGCGCCGGGGGTGATTCCCGCGAGCGACCCGGTGGAAACGTCTTCGATCCCGTTGTACGAGATTTTGATCGTCCCATCCGGTGTCAGCACGAATTGGAAGGTATTCTTGGTACCCGTGCCTGAGTAGTGCTGGATGTTCTGATAGGTCACGACCAACTTGGAGGCACTCGAGTAAACCATCACGTCATCATTGATGGCCGTGCCATCGCTGTAGGTACCACCACGGGTGTCGAGGTCGTCGAACATGGCCGAGATCCGAGGATTACCAGACAGGAAATACTCGACCGTCTCGGTGTAGCTCGAGTCACCGGCATTCAAGGTCAAATATCCGTTTTCTCCAGCGTAGATCGTATTGTGGCTGGTCCCATAGAATGGGAAGCTGAACGAAAGCGGGATGGCGTCGTAGCAGTCGTCGCAGTTCGTCGCCATGTCGTCGCTACCGGTATCGGTCTCATCACCTGGCCAAATGCTCCCGAGATCGCTGTCCCAGCTCAGGGTCGAGGTGGTAACGCGGTAGATGGTGGCCGCGGTGTTCTGGGGAGCAAAGGTGATGGTCTTATTGTCCAGATCTTGGGCCGTGGAAGCATCAAAGAGCTGGTACACCGCGTAGTTCTCGGTGCAGACAAAGCCACTCGCCGCCGACAGATCCAGGTAGTGGCTGTTCGGGAGCTGCGTCGCACAGTTCTCGTCCACGGTGCCATCGCAGTTGTTGTCGAGCGAGTCACAAGCTTCCGGCGCACCTGGGTAAACACTAGCATTGGTGTCGTCGCAGTCCGTCCCCCCTGAAGCGACCGAGTCGTAGGTGTCGTTGTCCGAGTCGTTGTCGGCACAGTCTTCATCGATGCTGCCGTCACAATCATTGTCCACGTCGTCTCCACAGACCTCGGCAGCTCCGGGGGAGACCAGCGGATCTCCGTCGTTGCAATCCGCACCACCCGAAGCCTCCGAGTCGTAACCGTCGTCGTCACGGTCGTTGTCGACAGTGCCGTCTCCAGCCACGCAGTCATCGCTGTCCAAATACAGATTGTCGATCACGGCGGCCGAGTCGACACCACTGTCACCGACGTCGCTGACCACGAAGGACATGCTGATGGTCTGGCCGGTTCCCGCAAAATCCGAGACGTCCACCGTCACCTGCTTCCAGGCGGTCTCCCCCGAGTAGTCCCCGGTGGAGGCGGAGAACTCAGAGGTTCCCACGCTCTCTTCCGCCAGCAGAACCGCGCTGTCCGGGAGGTACGCGATGACATTGAACAGATCCAAATAGGCCGAGTCCACGTAGTCCGGGTACTCGTTGGACAAGAACTTGTAGAGGAAGGTCATGGTCGAGGTCCCGCTCGGGATCTCAAAGCTCATGCTTACACTACTCTTCATGCCATTCTCCGCGCCCGTGCCGGTCGTCATCGCGATCATCCCGGTGCCTTGTTGCGGTTCCAGACCAGCGAAGCTGGTGACCGAGGCCGCGTCGCCCGTCAACACCAGGTTGCTCGAGACATCGTCCAGGCAGCCACCGATCAAACCATCGGTCACATTGGTGGGCGTGGTGAGCGGGATCTGAACTTCGGTGGCCGTCCCCTCCCCTATCGGCACATAGCCATTGCCGTAGGCGCCGGTCTCCGGATCGATGACGTACACCGTGGAAGAGCCTTCGTCGTTGGGGATCGCGAACATCCCATCATCGTCCGTAACAGAAACGAACACCCCGGAGCTCGACGAGACCAACGCACCCTCGACCCCTTGTCCGTTCTGGTCGGTAACTTGTCCAACCGAGAATCCCTGCGTGTCATCTCCGGTCACCGCGATATAGGTTCCAGAATCGATGACCCCGATGTCACCGGGGAACATCTCGGCATCCGTCGCGTTGTTGGTGACGATCGATTCACCGTCTTCACTCACCGAAGCGGTTCCCACCAACTCGATCCCCGTGCTTCCGTTCGGGAGCGTGATCACCTCCACCACCAAGATCTGCGTGCCTTCTTCGACACCCGCCGTGTTCGGAATCGTGACCACCGGCGGTTCGGTGGCGGGTTCCTCGAGATCAACCGTGAAACCGCCGACTACATCCAACGTGGTGTCATTGGACTCCACGGACTCGGTCGTTACGTCCACCACGCTCACGGTAGTTCCGGCGGGGAGACTCCCCTCACCAAAGTCGAGGATCGAGCCCCCATCGGTGGTTATGGTTGCTGCACCGTCATCGCCCACCACCAGGGTGGTGGCGCCCTCAGGAACACACCGCCCGGCGGGACTGCACACCTCTCCCTCCTCTTCGCAATCCTCGTCTTCGGTGCACTCGGCCGCGTTCTCGTCGTCGACACACTCGCGATTGACACAGATCTGCCCGTCTGGGCACCCGAGGTCGGTAACGCAGGGGCCGTTCTCTTTTGGCTCCGGCTGCCCGTCGGAGCCATCCGAGCTCTGGCACGCCATCGCAAGCGAAAGCACGCTGACCAACAATGCACCCATCCTGAGTTTGCGGATCGTCACGGTGACCTCCAATGACTCACCCGGTCGGTCGGACACGGGGAGAATCCCTCATCGTGCGCCCTTCGACTTTTACTGTCAAGAACGCCCGAGATTTCGGCAGTCTCGATCGGTGGTCCTTCGGCCGAGATCGGGCCTCCGGTAGGGGATGCGGATTTGTTGGTCTGAGCGGCGCGACCACGGCAGCTTGGCGGAGGTTCGGCGGGCTTTGGGCTGGCCACGTGAAGTCACCGGAGCCGCTGACAAGGGCGGTTATGTGAGGGAGGTACGGGCAAGAGCCCTGGGTGGCAATCGTCGCAGGTATGGTCGGAGGAGAGTCAGTGGGTGAAGGTCGTCTCCGGATGCCGGCGAGAGTGGCGGCGGTGGCAACCAGCAGAGCATCGTAGAGCCGCCGAAAGAGTTCTTTCCAGGCCTCGGAGCGCCGCTCATCCGAGCGCTGGGTCACCGTGCGGAAGATGGTGAGTAGTGTAGAGGTAATGCGTCGGAGAATCATCAGGACGACGGTGAGTCGAGGATTCTCCGTGACCCAGGGGTGGTCATCCTCTTCGAAGGCAACGTCCAAAACCTGATGGGCATTCTCGACGGCCCAGTGTCGACGAATCGCGGCTCAACCACTGCTTGGGGGTGAGCCTGTCGACGGGGAGGCTCGAGAGAAAGTAGTACGTCTCGTGGGTTGGTTTGCCGAGGCGGTCGAAGCCGTCCGAGTCGACACGAATCACCGTCCGTAAGTGCTCCCAACCTTCGGGTGGAGCAGAGGCAGCCCGAAGAAAGATGGTTCTTGTGACCTGCTGACATCCACTACCAGTCACATCTGTCCCGTCCGCCGTCTCCACTGGTAGCTCGCAGAGCCAGAGTGAAGCTGCATCGAAAAGGCTAGGTTGTGAGCCCTTGAGGCTAAATAGGTAGTGGAGGCCTCTTGCCCGTATGGTGTCGGCGTTGGCCTTCGAGCAGGCTCCGGCATCATAGAAGACGAGCCGAAAGTGGTCGAGGTGACCGTAGGCCTCGAGGACAGCATCGAGGGTCCGAGCGAAGGCCCCCATCTCGTTGGTCGCAGCTGGAATGGGACGCATCTCGATACAAGGTCGGGCCTCGGAGCTGGCGAGGACTGCTGTCATGGTCCCGATGCGACCATTCAGTGTGCTGTTGTTTTGGTCCGGCGTTTGGAGCTTCGAGTACTTGTCGTCGACCGCCGGAACGGACACGTACTTGCCATCCATGGCGATGACGCCAAACGGGAGACCGAAGTCGACGGAGAGGGACTTGCTGCGCACGGCCGAGCGGATAGCCCCGTGCAGGCCTTGAGATAGGTGCTCAGGCTCGACGGTGGCAAGGGCGTCGCGGAGCGTGGTGTCCGGAACGCTCCGTGTGATCCCGAGGCGTCGCCGCATCACCTTCGAAGTGTTGTCGGTGAGACGCTCGACGTCGGCGAAGCTCTTCTGTCCGGTCATGAGTCCGAGCAAGCAGGCACGGAGCAGAGGAGGAAGCTCCCAGCGTCTTCCCCGCCGGTCCCGCTGGTCGGGGACGCTTTCGAGGCACAATTGGTCGGTCTTGGCTGCGATGAAACCAGAGATTCTTCGGACTTCTCGTGGGGAGGGCATCAGGTGAGCACTTTCTGTCTTGCCCACGAGCGGCTCTCGCTGACAGAGTGAGCGCACCTCGTG
>CAYNEY010000129.1:0-4932 GCA_964396375.1 uncultured Polyangiaceae bacterium
CCCACATGCGCGGGGAGCCTAGCAAGGAATGGCTTCCGGTAAAGCTCAGGTCAACCCGATGACCAGTCGTGTTCCGGGACGGCCGATGGAGAACTGACGGCGGCCAAGTAGTCCCAACCTCTCCGCCAATTCTCCCCCCGTGCCAATAGCCAGCGAGACAGGAGCACTTAAAATCATCTCTGGCAACCCGCGGGGCGGGTGGAGTGCCGAAAGTGCCGAAACCGGAGAACGAGGAGGAAGACCGAAGTGGTTCGCGCACCCCAGAACAACCGGCGGCAGCGACGCCAGTTCACGCCGGAGGTCAAGGCCCGGATCCTGGCCGAGGCCGACGCGTGCACCGCGCATGGTCAACTGGGCGAGCTGCTGCGCCAGGAAGGGATCTACAGCTCCCGCCTGACATCCTGGCGCGCCCTGGTGAAGCGGGAAGGCCTGGACGATGGTGCACCTGATAGGAGATCCCGAGCTTCGCTCGTGCTTCTACGGGGCATCCTGCAGGCTCGGCAACGACAGTGCCTGGAACATCCAACAGCGGGACATGGACTGAGAGCCGCGCTTCCCCCTGTCAGGGCACTCAGAAGCTCCGCTCGTCCGCGCCAAGATCGGGGGCGCCCTGGTCGTGGGCCTGGCCGTCCATGTCGAGTCCCGAGGCGGACTCGACCAGCCCCTGGTCGATGGCGGCAGTGGCCGCGGAGCTGAGGTGAAAATCTCGACCGAACTCCACGAAGGTCTCGTGTGGCGCATCCTCGAGGTTGTGGTCAACAGTCCCCGCCGCGCCGTCACGCACTGTGATGCGATCAACCAGGTTGTTACGGATCAGAGCCTCGGTTCCCGAAAATCGGTAGTCGATGGATGAGAAGAAGGAACCAGGACGAGTCGAGACCACGGTATTGTGCAGGATCAGGGGGTGCCGGGCCTGCTCGAGGGTGATCCCCGAGTCGTAGCCGCTCACGAAGTCGATGTTCGCGTGGATGACGTTGTTGCGAATGATGCCGTCGTAGTGACCGAGGGAGGCACCTTCGTAGGGCCGATCCGGGTAAACACGCGAGCTGGCCTCGCCGTCACCCATCCCGAAACCGATCCCCCGAGCGCAGTTCTGGATGGTGTTGTTTTCCACCACCGTATCCCGACAACCTCGCCAGAAGTGGACCGCGTGCTCTGCGAGGCCCTCCGTCTCGCAGTAGATGCCCTCGAAATGGTTGTTTCGCACCAGCCATCCGCGAGCGGCGTGGACGTCGATCCCACCCGTGTAGCACCCCCCAGCCGTGCGCTCGACGTTCGGACGGCCCTCATCCGTGAGTTGGAAGCTCGAACACTCGACGCTCCCGTTGTCCACGAACGCCGAGGGCGGATCGCCCATCGGGTTCACCTTCACGAACTGCTCGCCCCCATCGATCAAGCGGAGCCCGTAGAGGCGGGGGCCTTGGATGTTGGTGGCGGCATCCGGGGGATAGACATGCACCGGATGGTCGATGGCGCGGAGGATCGTGAGGTGCGCGATGGTCACGGCATTGGCCCGGATCACCACGGCTTCGTTCACGGAGTAGGTAGCGTCGAGGATGACATCAGCGGCCTGGTCGGTCGTCGAACGGAGCGTCATACCGTCCCGACTGAAATCGAGCCAGCGCGTGAGTTCATAGGTTCCGGGCTCGAGCAGGATCGTTGCGCCAGCGGGCGCCTCGTCGACAATCCTGGGAAGCTCACTCGTCTGACTCGGTGTGACCAGAATCGGATCGCCATTCGGTGGCGGCAGCGGAGCACAGCTCGTGCTTACCCCAGCCGCTCCCCCCGGCGCCGAGCCAGCGTCTCCGGTGGTTCCCCCGCTCGCCCAACCTCCAGTCTCCCCGCCGCCTCCCCCGCCACAACAGTCCTCACCTCCGCATCCGGTGCAGGTGGCAAAGGTCGCTACCAGGATGCTCCAGGCTGAGTTCCTCATTCTGGCAGACTACACCAGCTCCACCGGGCTTGACAGGTGCGTGGAGGCCGAGCCGCCAAAGCTCATGCCCTGGCCCCCCGTGCCAACAACTAGCGAGACGGGGGCGCGTCGGAATCATCTGTGGCCGCCCGTGGGTGCCTCGCCGGTTGCCGGTCTTGCACACGGGCTCTTGCGAACGCTCGGTCACGGCGTGCGGCGGTACTCACCCGGACGAACCACCGAGACGTACCAGCGCACCTGCTGCCCGAAGCTCCAACACTGCGGCTTGGGATCCATGACCTTGATGAATGGCTCGTCCTTCTGCGGCAGATATCCAAAGCCGCCCTGGGGCAGGTTTTCATGGGCGAGGTACTCAGCGACCAGCACATGCGGTTGGCATTGGCGAGTTCCAGTACAGTCTTCGACTTTGGCGATGATGCCCTCGACGGCATACTCGCCCTCCGCGGGCGGTGCTCTCACCAGCACCGATATCCGAAACGACGGAGGACGCGACCAAGAGATGGGGATTTCACGGACGCTTTGGCAGTCACCCTCGCAGTCCATGTTCTCTTGTTCTTGCAGCATCGCGTAGCAATCACGGATGCAGCGGTCGAGTTCCGCCGGCGATAGCGGGCAACCGTCGGTGGGACTGAAGGAGTCACCAAGACAGCCACGAGCATCGCGCGCCGCCTGCGGCTGGAGCAGCGTGCAGGCCATCGGCTCCGCGAGAATACTCGGTGTCGCACCCGCGCCAACCTTCGGCTCGGAGTGCGAGTGCCCGCACCCGAGAGCCATGCCCACCACCACCCGGCTCACCCGCGTGAGCCTCGCGACGCGATAACCTCGCTCGCTCTCCCTGTGTTGGAGCTTCTGCATTCCATGGTCGACGGGTTGCACCCAGCCTTCATAGGCGCAATGACGCCATGTGAGGAGCGAATTGTGTGCACGAGGGTCACCTTGCACGAACGACCTCGGCCCGATTCTTTTTGTGGTCGGTGCGGCGCGCGGCCGGCTCCGGTTGCGCGGGGCGGCCCCATGGCGCGACTCTGACACAAGAATGACCCTGGGCGGTGTCCTTCTGGATCACTGTATTTTTCACTGAGGGCTGACGGCCCTGAAGGACTCAGGTGACGTCGTCCAACTGTAGGTCTCGACAACCTGGGCCGGATGACCTTCGACCATTTGTAGAGGGAGACCTTGGACACCTCGGCCTTGAACTCAGGCGTGAAATGCCGGCGTGCCCGCCGGGACTGCTTCTTCTCGGAGGACTTCGCACTAACCATGGGACACTCCTTGGGCATTCTGCCCATATCGGTGGTGTCCACCAACTTTGGGGAGCTTCACGGTACCCGATCTAGGTGTCCGCCATCCGCTGACATTCGCACCTTCGACAAGTTCGGCTGAGCGTGGACACAACATAGGAATGACCTGAACTCAGCCGAGTCTCACCTTCTACCAGATACCTTCTGCCAGCAGGATCAGCGAGTACCGTATTTTTCGGTGACGAAATCAATGTCTTTGTCTCCTCGTCCGCTGAGGTTCACGAGGATTGACTGGCGAGACTTCTCTCTCGCCAGCTTGATGGCAAAGGCCACCGCGTGGGCACTCTCCAGCGCCGGAATGATGCCCTCTTTGCGGCTCAGCTCGAAGAAGGAATCCACGCATTCGTCATCGGATGCCACGACGTAGTTGATGCGCCCCTGGTCCTTGAGCATCGAGTGTTCAGGCCCCACTCCCGGATAGTCCAGGCCGCTTGCAATGGAGTAGACGGGTGCAGGTTCACCCTTTTCATCCTGCAAGAGGTAGCACTTGAAGCCGTGAATGATGCCAGGTTTGCCGTAGGTTGCCGTAGCAGCATGATCGCCCAACCGCAGGGAACGCCCCGCCGGTTCTACCCCGTACAGCTGACACTCTGGATCGTCCAAGAAGCCAGAGAAGAGGCCCATGGCGTTGCTGCCACCTCCGACGCAAGCCACCACGTTGTCTGGTAGCTCACCGGTCATCTCTTGAAACTGCTCCCGAGCCTCGATCCCGACCACGCGTTGGAAGTCACGCACCATCATTGGGAAGGGATGTGGCCCAACCACGGAACCGATGCAGTAGATGGTATTGACGGGATCCTTCAGATAGCTCTGAAATGCCGAGTCCACGGCTTCCTTCAGTGTTTTCAGGCCATGGGACACCGGAACCACATTGGCACCCAGGATTTTCATCCGTACGACGTTCGGATGCTCCTTGGCGATGTCTACCTCACCCATGTGGATCTCACACTTGAGTCCAAAATACGCTGCGGCCGTGGCCAACGCTACGCCGTGCTGCCCCGCTCCGGTTTCCGCAATCAAGGTGGTCTTGCCCAGATGCTTGGCAAGTAGCGCTTCCCCCATGCAGTGGTTCAGCTTGTGCGCGCCAGTATGATTGAGATCCTCTCGCTTGAGGTAGATGCGTCCGCCATACTCGTTGGATAGGCGTTTTGCGTAGTACACCGGCGTGGGTCGTCCCTGGAAGTGCTTGCGTATGCTCCTCAACTCCGAGATGAACTCGTGGGACTTGCTGATGGCATAGTAGGCATCGGTGATGCGGTCCATCTCGCGTTGAAGCTCTTCGGGGATGAAGCTCCCGCCATATTCGCCAAAGAAGCCTGCTTGGGTCGGATTTGCTTTGAAATAGTCGGTCATCGGGAAACTCCTGCGAGAATGGGGAAAAGAGGTCCCCATCATGCCATTTGCTGGGTTTTCGTCGAGTGGGGAGGAGACCAGAGCCGACCGGAGCCCTCCTTAGCGCTTCTACTCGATGGGTCGGCAGCAACGGAATCCGGCACGGAGTTCGGTCCAGCCGGGGTTCAAAGCACCATTGACCCGGGAGCTGGGAGACGCACAATTGAACGCTCCACCGCGGAGTTCGTAGCCACGCGTGTTGGCACTAAGAATCCCCCAGCGGAGCTGGGGGGATTAGCAGCGTGAGCCACTTGTTGATGGCTTTCGAAATCCGCGGGAATCTGGCGTAGAAATATGGCGAAGCGG
>CAYNEY010000130.1:0-4271 GCA_964396375.1 uncultured Polyangiaceae bacterium
GCAGGACCAACATCAAAAACGGCCCCTATCCGGCCCGACCATCGAGTGAGACTGGGGGGATTGGCTTGGTTCTTCGCGGAAAAGTCGCTATGCTGCCGAGATCATGAGTGACCCACCCCCAAGGTCTACAGGCCCGGCTGACCTCGAGCAGCAGGCCGCCTCGGGAGCGCTGGAGCAAGGGGGGGCCGACGCGCTGGCCCGGAGAAAGATGCTGAAACTCGCTGCCTACACCGTGCCCGCGGTGATCGGTACCTTGGCGACGCGGCAGGCAGCAGCCGGCAACAGCTGCCAGCCGTGGACGGATTGCCATCCAAATTCCACCTGCAACCCCTGCTGGCCCAAGCCTGGCGGATGAGGTGCGGCCGACGTCGATGCCGCAGAGGGATGCTCCGGCCAACACTCGGCTGAGCGCGCGTGACGACGAGCAGCGCACGGATTGGTTCATCGAAACCGAGGGTCACCTCTTCGCCTGGCTGCGGGCCGGCGTGCTTGGCTTCGAGGATCTCGAGCATCGCCCGCTCATGGAGCTGGACGGCGACTTGGCGCGAGAGCTGCTGCCCGTGATGCAGGGGCAGTGTCGCGCCACGCCTGTGGTCGTGGCGCGACTTCGGGCGCTTCGCTGTGTGGTCACCCAGGATAGCGACACCGTGTTCGAGTCTCTGCTCGCGGGCTCGTTCAAGCCGGTGCAGGCCGTGGACGTGGTGCGCGCCGATGGCTACCAGCAGCTCTGGATCGAGCTTTCTCTGCGCTGCAACGAGCGCTGCCTGCACTGCTACGCGGACGCGAGCCCTGAGCGCACCGAGTCCCTCGAGCGTGTGACGGTGTTCTCGGCCTTGAGCGACGCCCGAGAGCTCGGCTTCTCGATGGTGCAGTTCACCGGTGGTGAGCCGCTGCTCTGTGACTACCTACCCCAGGCGACCAGCTACGCTCTCGAGCTTGGGCTCGAGGTCGAGATCTTCACCAACGGCCTTCTGCTCGATCCGGCGCGGTGCCTCGCCTTGTGCCGGCCCGGCGTGAGCTTCGCTTTCAGCCTCTACGGTGCAGACTCGGCGGTGCACGATCGCATCACCAGAACCCCGGGGAGCTTCGAGGGCACCCTCGGCGCGATCGCGCGGGTTCGGGACAGCGGCTCGAGTGTGCGCGTCGGAGTCATCGCCATGGAGGAGAACCGGCAGGTGGCTCGAGCGGCTCTGGACCTGGCTCGAACACTGGTTGGTGAGTCCCGGCAGGCACGCCTCGTGACCACGCGCAGCGTCGGTCGTGGACGGATCCTTCACGAGGAGTTGGAGTCCGAGCACCTCGAGGTGGAGGGTGCTCCGTCGCCGGCTAGAGCGCCCGTTCCACCGAGGAACGCTCATCACGGTCGTGCGGTGCTGTGCGCCGATGGCGAGGTGCGCCCTTGCGTGTTCATGCGCTGGCTCTCCCTCGGTCGCGTCGGGCGGGACGGCACCCTCGCACAGATCCTCCGCTCGCCGCGGGTGTCCCTCGCCGGAGAGCCGGCAGAAACGCCAGAGAATCGCGCTCTCGAGCGGCTCGCCTGTGGCTTCTGCCAGCGAACCGCGGTATGTCTCGAGGGGTTCAGTGATGGCACATCGGCGGGTTTCGGGCGTAACCTATACGGACATCGATGAGACGGGTGAGGCTGTGCTCTACAAGCCTTCCGTGCAACAGGCGGTTGTGGTCAACGCCACCGCGTCCATCGTCTGGCTTCTGTGCGATGGATACCGGGATCCCGGTGATTTGGCCCGGATCATGTCCGAGACTCTGAAGACAACGGTGCCGGTTGGGGATGTCGCGACGGTGCTCGATGAGTTGTGCTCTCTCGGGGTGCTCGAGCGCTGATGGCGACGGAGTGTCTGGTGCTCGAGTCGCGGGTGGCCGGCATGTCGGTGACCTGCCGAACCGAATTGGCCGAGGTTGCCGCGTGCTTTGGCGCCGTCTTCCCACCCACGGTCGGCTCGGTCGGGGAGGCCGGTGTCGTCTACGAGGTGAAGTCGAAGGAGGGCACGCTCTGCCTCACCTGCTTGGGGCAGTTCGTCTGCTACGCCCAATCGGCGGCCCGAGCCGTCGCTGCTATGGAGACCGATCTCTCGGTCCACGCCGAGGTCCACAACCCGCGCTCCCTCTGGCTCCACGCGGCGGCGCTGGTGAGTCCTTCGGGTCAGGGCCTTTTGTGCGTGGGGCCCTCCGGGAGCGGCAAGAGCACGATCAGCCTTCTGCTCCTCGACCACGGCTTTCGCTACCTCGCCGAAGACAGCGTGCTGTTCGAGCCCACGACCAAGCAGGTGCTCGGGCTGGGCCTCGCGATTCGCCTGGATGCACTGCCGAGTGCCCCCGAGCACTTGCTCGAGCGCGGCTTCGTACTGTCGCGCGAAACGCGCTGGGAGCGTGACGACGCTGCAGAGGCTTTTCGAGTGCGCCCGCCCAAAGAACTCTGCTGGTCTTCGGCCGAGCCTGTCCTCGCCACACATTGTGTGTTCCTCGAGCGCGGCCCGGCGGCGCTCGAGACACGGACGGCAGGGCAGGCCTTCCTCGGGCTCTGGCCCGAGCGGTTTCACCGGCAGGATGGCACCGAGCCGTGGACGCCCCCCGCCCTGGCAGCAGCTCTGCCCGGGATGCAGTACGCACGCCTGGTGACGGCGCAGGTGAGTGAGGTCACGCCGATGTTGACACAGTGGATGAAGGAGACCGGGTGACGCCTCACCTCCGTGAGCTGCGTCCTCTGGGGGAGCTGCTGATCGAAGCCTGTGCTCCCTGTCCCAGACCTGAAATCTTCGCCCAGGTGCGCGAGCCTCTGCGATGGCTCCGCCTGGCGGAAGAGGAGGATGTCCTTCCGCTGCTGGGACGCGGTCTCCTCTGCTCGTCTGCTCTCAGCGCTCCACCCTGGGTGCCCCTTCTCCCCGAGGTCACTCGGAAGACGGCGCTCGCCCGGGCGGAGTCGGTCTCGCTCTTTCGATGTGCTCGGGAGGGGCTGCTCGCGCTCTCCCGCGCTCAGATCCGCGCTGCGGCCTTCAAGGGGGTGTGGCTTGCCGAGCACGTCTATCCCGAGCCCTTCTGCCGGAGAATGGGCGACGTCGATCTCCTAGTATACCATGAGCCGCATCAGGTGGTGGAGGCGCTCAAAAAGGAGGGGTATATCCTCTGCGCCGACGACCCCGAGGTGGTCTGCCACGCGATGAGCGAAGGCGGAGAGATCAGCATGGTGCCGGCCTCGGGTGGCCCCATCGTGCTCGATCTGCACTTCCAGTTGTACCCCGATCTCTCTGAGAAAACGGCGGAGCTGATGCTGTCGCGTGCCAAGCCGGGGCTCCTCGCGAGCGCCGAGGTGCTCGAACTCGAACTCACCGATCAGCTCCTGCTGGTTGCGCATCACCTGGTGTTCGGGATGGAGCGGCCCGTACTGAGATGGTGGCTGGATGTCGATCGGTTGGTGAGAAAGCTCGATGAGCCCGGGGAGCTTCTCCGTCGGAGTGTGGAGCTCGGCAACGTGGCGGCGGTGATGCTGGCGCTCGCGGGGGCTGAGAGCCGCTTCGGAACCCCGCTGCCAGAGGATTTCTTGGCAAGGGCGCGACCGTACCTCACCCGGGGTGAACGTGGAGTCGTGCAGGATGCACTTTCGAGGAATGTGGAGGAGATCCCTCGCGACGCCCTGCTTGTCAGTCAAGTCCTCGAGCGTCGTACCGGTCGTCGCCGCCGTTCGCTCGTAGCGCTCGTCTACCCTCCGCGAGGTCTGGTCGCAGTGCGTCGCAGGCTCGCACCGTCGAACCCGCGCTTCCTTCGGGAGCGCCTGGGATTGGGCCTGGAGCGAGCTCTTCGCATGGGAAAGGCTGCGGTCAGTCTGGTGCGTGGTGCCCTCATGTTACGGTAGGTGAATCAACGCGTAGAGTCTCAGGAGATGTTGGTGGTGTCGCTGTAGCGATCTTTTGCCGCGCCATCACAAATGCTCGAACTAGCCGAGGCCGCCCGAGCGCTCGGGTGAGTGCTAACCTAGGAGCGCTCGACCCTTACCAAAGCTTGGAGTGTCGCTCATGAAGAGAGCTTTGCTTGCTTGCCTCTTGACCGTCGCCTGCGGATCTTCGCAGGGTGAAGAACCAGTTGAAGCCGTGATCGCGGTGGGCGGCGCAGGGCAAGGTGGCGCAGGGCAAGGCGGTGCAGGGCAAGGCGGCGCAGGGCAAGGTGGTGCAGGGCAAGGTGGCGCAGGGCAAGGCGGCGCGGCGCAAGGCGGCGCAGCGAGTGGCGGCGTGGCGCAAGGCGGCGCAGCGAGTGGCGGC
>CAYNEY010000131.1:0-4024 GCA_964396375.1 uncultured Polyangiaceae bacterium
CCGCTTCGCCATATTTCTACGCCAGATTCCCGCGGATTTCGAAAGCCATCAACAGAAGCTGATCCGCTCCGCGAACGCCCCCGACACCAACGCCGGTGTGATGGCTGCGAACATCAGCTGGTAGACCATGAACAAGAGGTGAGGGATGCTCATGCCTGCGCGCGGCTCCAGGGTGACGCCGTTCAGGAAGAAGTGTGCTGGCGAACCGATCACGCCTCCGATGTCGGGGCCAAAGGCGAGGGAGTACCCGAAGAGGACCCACTGCAAGGTGATCACGCCGAGCGCGATCAACGTGTGCATGAAGGTGGAGACCACATTCTTGGTCCGGACCAGACCACCGTAGAACAGCGCGAGCCCAGGCATCATGATCAGCACCAGGCCCGTCGCGATCAGCATCCAAGCGGTGTTTCCGGCGTCGACTTGGGACATGGTCCGGGGGGATAACGCTCGCCGAAGCTTGTGTAAATATGGAATTTCATTAGTGTTTTTGACTCACCAAGGAAACCTTTGGTTCATCGTTTGGACACGGCTCCGAAAACCGCGCGAAACATCTGGTCCGCTCACGGTTTCGCCCAGGTTTCGCAGGGACGGATGGGTGTGGAGCGGCCGCGGTGTGCGAGCGAGACCGCGCGCCCAGCAACTCAGAGCCAGCACTTGGGTGGCAGAAGCCAGAGTAGCGTGGCCTGCGGTGGTTCCAGGGAATCAACCAGAAGATGCGCAAGGCCCGCCTTCTTGAGGCGCAGTCGTCCTCCGCCGATCAGCTGCGCGAGCACATGACTGAAATCGGGCTCGTGTCCGACGAACAAAAGGGAATCAGCGTCGCGGTGGTCGTCCAGGATAGCCAGAAAGGCCTCCCACCCAAACCCTGGCGCGAGTCGCGAATCGACCTCCAGGATCTCGACTGCATCCAGACACTCGGCGCACGAAGACGCGGTCTCGAGGGCGCGCGCGGCGGGGCTGGTGAGGATGGCGTCGGCACGAAACCGCAAGCCAGCCAGCCTTTCACCCACGGCTCGGGTGAGTTGGCGGCCCTTGTCGGTGAGCGGCCGCTCCCGGTCCTCACCGGGCCAGCCCTTGGCCTCGACGGCGATGCCGTGACGCAGGAAGCTCAATCGTTGCAACATGGTGCCATCACTCACCGGGACTTGGGGAGACGGGGATGAGGCCACGCAGGGCGAACCATCGCCTCATGACCGCACCCAGGGAGCATCACCGTCTGTCAGCCATCTCAGCCAACTTGTCATCGAAGGAGGCGCCGTACCACCCCCATGTCACCGGTGGCAGCATCGATCGGTGGTCGCTCGGCCGAGTCCGGGTCTCCGAGAGAGGATCCGGATTTGTTGGTCTGAGCGGCGCGACCACGGCGGCTTGGCGGAGGTTCGGCGTTCTTCAGGCTGGCGCGTGAAGTCACCGGAGCCGCTGACAAGGGCGGTTATGTGAGGGAGGTACGGGCGTGAGCCCTGGGTGGCAATCGTCGCAGGTATGGTCGGAGGAGAGTCAGTGGGTGAAGGTCGTCTCCGGATGCCGGCGAGAGTGGCGGCGGTGGCAACCAGCAGAGCATCGTAGAGCCGCCGAAAGAGTTCTTTCCAGGCCTCGGAGCGCCGCTCATCCGAGCGCTGGGTCACCGTGCGGAAGATACTGAGGAGCGTATAAGGGATGCGTCGAAGAATCATCAGCACCACGGTCAGTCGGGGATTCTCCGTGACCCAGGGGTGGTCATCTTCTTCGAAGGCAACGTCCAAAACCTGGTGAGCATTCTCTACCGCCCAGTGTCGACGAATCATGGTTAACCACTGCTTGGGGGTGAGCCTGTCGACGGGGAGGCTTGACAGGAAGTAGTACGTCTCGTGGGTTGGCTTGCCGAGTCGGTCGAAGCCATCCGAGTCGACTCTGATCACCGAGCGGAGATGCTCCCAACCTTCGGGGGGAGCGGATGCAGTTCGGAGGAAGATGGTTCTTGTGACCTGGTGAAGCCCACTGCCAGTCACGTCTGTCCCATCCGCCGTCTCCACCGGTAGCTGGCTGAGCCAGAGTGAAGCGGCCTCGAGAAGACCCGGCTGTGAGCCTTTGAGGCTAAGTAGATAGTGCAGGTTGCTTGCCCGAATGTGGTCGGCATTGGCCTTCGAGCAGGCGCCGGCATCGTAGGAGACGAGGCGAAAGAGATCGAGGTGACCGTAGGCCTTGAGCACACCATCGAGAGTCCGAGCGAAGGCACCCATCTCGTTGGTTGCAGCCGGAATGGGACGCATCTCGATACAGGGACGCGCCTCGGAGCTGGCGAGGACGACGGTCATGGTACCGATGCGACCCTTGAGCGTGGCCTTATTTTCGTCTTGCGTCTGAAGCTGCGAGTACTTGTCGTCCACTGCTGGAACAGAGAGGTGCTTGCCGTCCATCGCGATGCAGCCGAAGGGGAGACCGAAGTCGACGGAGAGGGATTTACTGCGCACGGCCGAGCGGATAGCCCCGTGCAGGACGGGAGACAGGTGCTCTGGCTCGACGGTGGCGAGGGCATCGCGTAGCGTGGTATCTGGGACGCGCCGCGAGATTCCGAGGCGCTGCTGCATCACCTTCGAGGTGTTGCCGGTGAGACGCTCGACGTCGGCGAAGCTCTTCTGTCCGGTCATGAGTCCGAGCAAGCAGGCACGGAGCAGAGGAGGAAGCTCCCAGCGTCTTCCCCGCCGGTCCCGCTGGTCGGGGACGCTTTCGAGGCACAATTGGTCGGTCTTGGCTGCGATGAAACCAGAGATTCTTCGGACTTCTCGTGGGGAGGGCATCAGGTGAGCACTTTCTGTCTTGCCCACGAGGCGCCTTCTCCGACAGAGTGAGCACACTGAGGTGGACCCCATTCTTCGGACCAGCGACAGGGTGATCTAAGAGAGAGCCTGCCCTGATCTGCGACGTTCTGAAAATGAGTCTAGTCGTGTTCGTGTCGAATTGGCAAGGGGTGTTGTTCGTGGTCCGTGCAGAAAAGTTGACATGGGTGGAAGTTGATGTCGGTGGGGTCAATCACGCTGCTTTGAGAAGTAGTCCGCGATAGAAGACCTCCGGTGTTTGGTAGCCCAACGCCTGGTGTGGTCGAGCCTTGTTGAAGAAGCCCAAGTAGCGGCCAATTCGTGCTCTGGCCTCAGCCAGGGTGTCGTACGCGTTCAGGAATACTTCCTCGTATTTGAGCGATCGCCAGAGCCGCTCGACGAAGACGTTGTCGATGCAACGGCCTCGGCCGTCCATGCTTATCGAGATTCCTTCCTTTCGCAGTCGGCCGGTGAAGGCCTCTGATGTGAACTGGGCGCCTTGGTCGGTGTTGAATATCTGAGGCCGTCCATATCGCTCCAGTGCCTCCTCCAGCGCCTCCATGCAGAAGTCCGTGTCCATGGTGTTCGAGAGCCGCCACGACAGAACGTAGCGACTGTGCCAGTCGATGATCGCCACCAGATAGGCAAATCCTCTGGCCATTGGGATGTAGGTGATATCTGCCGCCCAAACCTGATTTGGTCCGGAAATGTCGAGGTTCCTCAGCAGGTACGGATAGACCGGATGCTCCGGTGCGGCCCGGCTGGTATTCGGCTTCGGCGCGATGGACTCAATTCCCATCAGCCTCATGAGTCGCTGCGTCGCTTTCCGGTTCGTCCGCGTGCCTTCTTGCCCCAGAACCTGGCTTATCTTTCGGCTCCCGTAGAACGGCCGCTCGAGGTGGAGTTCGTCGATGCGCTTCATCACCGCGAGCTCCTCCGGGTCGGCCCCGACGGGCTCGTAGTACATCCCTGACCGGCTGACGCCCAAAAGCTCGCATTGACGGCGAATCGACAGCTCTGGCCGCGTTCGAATCAGGGCTCGACGCTTGGCTAGCGGCGCCGCTCGAGCCCGTTCGCTAAAAAATCCCGCTCCACAGTCAGTTCACCGATTTTTCGGAGCAGCTCTTCCTCTCGACTCGACGAGTCCGACGGACTGGCATCGCCCGCAAACACGCTGCGTATTTCGGCCATCGTGAACAACCATTTCGCGGCATCGTGAACACGTGTTT
>CAYNEY010000132.1:0-3551 GCA_964396375.1 uncultured Polyangiaceae bacterium
GTGCTCCGCCGACTCCCGGTGCTCCGCCGACTCCCGGTGCTCCGCCGACTCCCGGGGCTCCGCCGAGGCCAACCGCACCGCCGACTCCCAGAGCCCCGCCGACTCCCGGGGCTCCGCCGAGGCCAACCTCTCCGCCGACTCCCGGGGCTCCGCCGAGGCCAACCTCTCCGCCGACTCCCGGGGCTCCGCCGACTCCCGGTGCTCCGCCCGAACCATCGGTACTCTCCATCCCTCCGACCGAAGGGGCAGCACTCGATGGGCCGGTTGGTGAGTTTTCGGCTGAACACGACCAGAAACCCGTGGCTGCGAGAACAAGGGCCAATCCGCGATGAAGGTTGCGCATCTCTCCGTGATTCCGTGGCGAAGCCACGTAGATGTGACCTCGCCCGGCTAATGCGCAAGGGGGGCCCCGGAGATCAGAAAATCCTCCTTGGCCCCGCCTGAGAGCCCACCTCAGCCCCGAAACACGTAACGCCAGCGGCTCGTCATTGACACATCCCAACGCAGCTCGCCAACGGCGCAGGCTCGAAACTGTCCATGAGTGGGGTACAGGCGCCCTGGATCTGGACGGCTCTCACCATGCTGAAGGCGTCCCCCACAGACATCTCTACCAGCTCGAGACAGGCAGACGACGGGAGGTGGAACAGCGGATCGGGGATCGTCAAGCGTTGAAAGCGGTCGGTGTTGAAGCCGTAGCTTTCCGGATCGTACAGGCTCGGATCGAGGGTGCCATCCTCCGGTGCGAAGGAGTAGCGAACGATGTTGCCTTCACCCAAACACAAGGTGCCATCGCTCGCACTCGCTTCCTCGATCGAATCGATGGTGGCTGTGCCTGGGATGCTCTCATAGCGACAGATCCCGCCATCACCTCCCATACCCGTGGCCCCTCCGAGCGCGGTTGCTCCTCCCTCCCCTGAACCACCTTCACCGCTAGCACCCCCTTCCTCCGTGCTGCCACCTTCACCGCTGGCACCACCTTCCTCCGTAGTGCCACCTTCACCGCTGGCACCACCTTCCTCCGTGGTGCCGCCTTCACCGCTGGCACCACCTTCCTCCGTAGTGCCACCTTCACCACCCGTACCCCCCTGTCCGCAAAGCTCCGGATCGGGTGGGGCCTCGAAGCGCGTCCACGTGCCACTGATGCAAGCCATCAGGTTGCACCACACGCAGGGATCCGTGCAGCTGCCGCACACGACGTCCGGACCATCGCAGGGAGTACCTTCAATCTTCGGCACCCCCGGCAGACAGAGATCCACCCCTCCCGAACCCGCCACGCCACCTTCGGCAGAGGCTCCTCCAGAACTGCCGCCCTGCCCTACCTCGCCACCGAAACCGTTCGAGCCACCCTCGGCCTCCGTTCCGCCGTTCCCGATGGCGCCACCCCATCCGCTGTTTCCTCCCAAAGCCACTGAGGCGCCACCCTGTCCACTGTTTCCTCCCAAAGCCACTGTGCCACCACCTGCGCCAAGCTGCCCACCTCGGGCGTCAATGTCAGGGGTGCCGCCGGCCGCCTGATGGCCACCCTCACCCTCCGCACCGCTTGCCCCAGCAGCACCTCCGATTTCTGAGCGCTCGCTCGAGCCTCCTTCCGAGCCCCCACAGCCGAGCATGAGCCAGAATGTGACTATAGTGAGTTTGCCTATTCGTCGCGGAATCATTGGATCTGCCTCTCCCCGTCACGAAGTTGTGCCAGCAGCCCTCACAGCAATTCGCATGCCCAACACGACCGTCGCTGGCCGGAGCCTGCGAGTTCAGGCTCTCCCTCACTCGCGCAGCAATTCTCGCGGTGCAGCGAGCTAACCAAAACAGTGCTATTGGCCGGTCAAGTCGCGAAAATAACCACAAAACCCGATTGCAAATCGGTGATGATGTCATCAGTTTGCAAGGATTCGCCGCCGCCGACTCGTCATCGGCGCTCGCACCTGGTCTCGACCAAGTCGCCACCTCGCAGCTGGCGCGCGCCGAACCATCCGAGACCACGGTCGCGAACTCATTGACGTTGCCCCCCATTGCACGCACCGCAGAGTGGCTGACATCCAGAGGGAACTCGTCGATCGGACAGGTCGACTCCCTCTCACTGGCTGAGCCCCCTGACCAACACACCCTGTCACCTATCTGCTCCTCGCCCCAGCGGTAGGTCGGCAAAGGTGTTCCGGCCGCAGGGCTCCGACGAAGCTTGGAGTGCTGCGAGGACGGACGCACTCCTTCTGGCTCTGGACAGGACCGACAGACCTTCGGCAAGGATCGGACATTTCCTCGAGACCGTGAACCGGAGGAGCCGCCTCGGGAACCCTGAGGCTCCGCAGCAGAATGAGCCGTGACTCGGAGCAGTAACGCGAGGGAGACCTCCCCGACACGAGGATAGGGCCCTATGCTCGGTTCAGCCGATGGCCAGCATCCCCGCCCCGAGCAACCAACCCGCCCCCAAGTTGGCGATCCTGGTCACGGGAGCACCCCTCGAGACGCTCGAGCCGGTGCACGGGAGTTTCGCGGCCATGATCGAGCGCGCCGCCGGCCCCGACTTCGACGGCTGTTGGACGACGCTCGAGTGCCGCGGCGGGGAACTCCCTCCCCTCGAAGGCTTCACCGCGCTGCTCGTGACGGGCTCTTCGAGCAGCGTGCTCGACGACGAGCCGTGGATGCGTCCGCTGATGGTGGCCCTGCGGGCGGCGGTGCAGCGGGAGCAGCCGGTGCTCGGGCTCTGCTTCGGACACCAGTTGCTGGGGGAGGCGCTGGGGGGGCGGGTAGGGCGGAGCCCCAGCCGCCGCGAGCTTGGAATCGTGACCCTGGAGCTCTTGGTCGACCACTGGCTTCTCAGTGACGCGGGCTCAGCGCCGCCGTGCTTCATGGCCCACGAGGACAGCGTGGTGGTGCTGCCTCCGGGTGCTCAGGTGCTGGCGCAGACCCGCCGAGAGCCCCACGCTGCGCTGGCCTTCGGACCGCACGCGTTCGGCGTGCAGTTTCACCCGGAGTTCGATGCCGCGATCTTGGCGGGGTACCTCCGCGCCGAGGGTCAGAGCGCCGAGCTCGAGATCGCAGGCCCGGTGCTTGCCCGGTCGGTGATCCAGCGCTTCCTCCAGCGCTACGCCAGTGACCGAGAGCCGTCACTGCCTGTAACCCGTCCGTAGCCTGCCGGAAACCTGACGTCCTGCATGCTCCTTTCCATCCTCGCGCCGAAACGGCAAGGGCTCGGGGAGCGAGAGGCAGCAAACATGAAGAAGGTTACGGCGATCCTGAAACCGTTCAAACTCGACGAGGTCAAGGCCGCGTTGAACGAGGTTGGCATCACGGGCATGACGGTCACCGAGGTCAAGGGTTTCGGTCGCACCAAGGGAAAGAGCGAGGTGTATCGGGGCTCGGCCTACGTGGTGGACTTCATTCCGAAGGTGAAGATCGAGGTGGTCATCGGCGACCACCTCCTTTCCCAGGTCCTCGACGTGATCGAGAAGACCGCCAAGACCGGCCGGATCGGCGACGGCAAGATGTTCGTGGACGACATCGACGAGGTGGTTCGGATCCGCACGGGAGAGCGCGGCGACGCGGCACTCTAG
>CAYNEY010000133.1:0-2776 GCA_964396375.1 uncultured Polyangiaceae bacterium
CTAGTCTGCCCCGAATGCGATCGCGGGCAAGCCTACTGCAGCAGCGCCTGCTCCAAGCGCGCACGCAGGAGGCAGCAGTCGGAAGCTTCTCGCGCCTACCAGCACACATCGCGTGGACGACGGCTGCACGCGGCCAGTCAACAGCGCTACGTGGCCAAGCGCCGGAGGGGCAAGTTCTCGGATCAAAGAGTGATTCAACAGGCACGCACATTGGCGGCCGGAGGTGCAACTGATGGTGCGTCCGGTTCCGCGATGGTTGCGGCACCGGACGGGGCCAAGGAGGCCTCCAACGATGTTCAGATCCTGGAACTCTACCCTGCGAGTGACGCCAGCGGCTACGACGTTGCTTGTTCGCAATGGCAACCACGACCTGCTGAAGGCTCGGTTCGAGCCGCATTGCGGCCACCCGAGAGCACTCTTGACGCTCCTGGAGGGCCTCAGCCTCTGGCAAGGGCAACCATTGCGTGTTGCGCTTTCTGTGGACGACGAATGCCTGATGGGACGAAGCTCGATGCTTTTTGGGGACGAGCTATGGCCCGGCGAGAGCCAACTCGTCCAGTTCGACCTCGTTCACCACGCCCGCCCCAAGCGCCTCGGTTGCGTCGGTGACTTCCGCGCCGTGCGCAAGCTCGCCAACGAGGTGGGCCGATGATCGATAAGGCATTGGAGGCGGAGATCCTGCGCCTGCACACCGCCGAAAAGTGGAAAGTCGGGACCATCGCCGCCCAGCTCAACCTGCACCACGAAACCGTCGAGCGCGTCTTGGCTCAGGGAGGCTTGGCCCCAGAGCGCAGCCGAAACAGCCCCACGATGCTCGGACCATATCGACAGTTCGTGATGGCCAAGCTCGAGCAGTACCCACGACTCTGCGCTAGCCGACTCTTCCAGATGGCCAAGGACCGCGGCTACCCGGGTGGCCCAGACCACTTCCGTCACTTGATTGCCAGAGTCCGCCCTCGCCCCCAACAGGAGGCCTACCTCCGACTTCGTACCCTGATCGGCGAGCAAGCCCAAGCGGACTGGGGCTCCTTCGGAAAACTCACCACCGGTAGGGCCGTCCGCTCCCTCTTTGCCTTCGTGATGGTGCTGAGCTGGTCCAGGCAGATCTTCCTGCGCTTCTACCTGAGTGCCGCGATGCCCAACTTCGTGCGCGGACACGTCGATGCGTTCGCCTTCTTTCGGGGTATCCCGCGCGTCATCCTCTACGACAACCTGAAGAGCGCTGTGCTCGAGCGCACGGTACATGCGATTCACTTCAACCCGCGGCTGCTCGAGCTGGCTCGCTACTACCGCTTCGAGCCACGCCCGGTCGCGGTGTATCGCGGTAACCAGAAAGGCCGTGTCGAGCGGGCGATCCGCTACATCCGCTGCAACTTCTTCGCCGGCAGACCCTTCCGTAACCTCGATGACCTCAACCGACAAGCCCATGAGTGGATGACGGGTATCGCTGGTGACCGCCCCGTGCCCGACGACCACTCGAAACTCGTCCGTGACGCCTTCGCCGAGGAACAGCCCAAACTTCTGCCGTTGCCCGACCCGCCATTCCCCTCCGAGGAAATCACCAACGTCGAGGTTGGCAAGACCCCCTACGTGCGCTTCGACCTCAACGACTACTCCGTTCCCCACAAGTACGTCCGGACTACCTTGACTGTCGCCGCTTCACTCGACGAAGTTCGGATCCTCGACGGTGCCGATACCATAGCCTCCCACCCTCGTTCCTGGGATCGCGACCAACAGCTCGACAACCCAGCGCACACCGCAGCTCTGGTCGACCACAAGCAAAAAGCTCGTCGGCACCGAGGACTCGACCGGCTCTCATCCGCTGCCCCGTCGGCTCAGCAGCTCCTCAATATGGCTGCAGAGCGTGGCTCCAACCTCGGCAACATGACTGCTCGCTTGCTGGTGCTTCTCGACCAAGTTGGCCCCGCCGAGCTCGAGCTTGGCATTCAAGATGCACTCCACGGAGCACTCCCCTCTGTCGGTGCCGTTCGCCAGTCCATCGACCGCCGCCTGCTCGCGAAAGGTCAGCCCCCACCCATTGGCCTGCGCTTCCCCGATAACCCCCGTGCTGCCAACGCAACCGTCACACCCCACCAGCTCGCTACCTACGACAACCTCAGAAAGACCACGAATCATGAAGAAGACGAGTGATCACTCCGACCCCTCTTCTCCCCAGTCCCGACTCCATCGCCTCGGCCTACACGGCCTCGTGTCGCGTTGGTCCGAAGTCGCCACTCAGCCCTGGATCGGACAGCTGCTCGATATCGAAGAATCCGAGCGAAAACGCCGCAGCCTCGACCGCCGCCTCCGCTTCGCCCGAATCGGCTCCTTCAAGGCCATCGACAAGTTCGACTGGACTTGGCCATCCTCTGTCGACCGGCAAGCCATCGAGGAACTCTTCAGCCTCGCCTTCATCCAAGACTGCGAGAATGCCATATTCCTCGGACCAAATGGCGTCGGGAAAACGATGTTCATGAAGAACGTGGCCCACCATGCCCTGGTGCAGGGTTACACCGTGCGCTTCACCACCGCCAGCGACATGCTCGCCGACCTCGCCGCTCAGGACAGCCCGTCTGCGCTGGCTCGACGAATGCGCCGATGGGCAACTCCCACCGTGCTCTGCATCGACGAGGTCGGCTACCTCTCCTACAGTTCCCGCTACGCTGACCTCCTATTCGAGATCGTCACGCGTCGCCACGAAGCCCGAAAACCCATCCTGATCACCACCAACAAGCCGTTCAGCGAATGGTCCGAGGTCTTCCCCCACGCCACCTGC
>CAYNEY010000134.1:0-2761 GCA_964396375.1 uncultured Polyangiaceae bacterium
AGGACGCCTGAGCCAGCAAATCACACCGACGGGCACCAAGACCTCGAGCTACTACGCCGCCGGCGCGAGCGGCCCCGGTGTGGCTCCAGGGAAGCTTTCGGGCATTGAGGGGCCGACGGCCGTGAACCTCGCCTACTCCTACGACGGCTCGCTCTTGACCGCCACGACCTGGTCTGGTGACGTAGAGGGCGTGGTGAGCTTCGGGTACGACAACAGCTTCTGGAGGGTCTCGGAGGTGGTCTCCGGCGCTTCGGGCAGCCACACCGCCACCTTTGGTTACGATCCTGATGGGTTGGTCGTGTGCGTCTCGCCAACGACCTGTCCCGGAAGCGGAGCGCTCAGCTTCGAGCGTCACTCGGGGAATGGCACCGTTACGTCAGCGACCTCGGGCCTGCTCACCGAGACTCACTCGGTGAGTGCCTACGGCGAGCCGGCGCGGCACGTCGTTGCCGACGGAACGACGACCCTCTACGACCTCACCCTGGATTCGACGCTGTTCCCTCGGGATGCTCTCGGAAGAATTGTGAGGAAGACGGAGGTGGTTCTCGGGACGACGAGGGCATCGGACTACACGTACGACGCGCTCGGGAGGCTGACGGATGTCGCCGTGAACGACGCCGTCACCGAGCACTACGAATACGACCCGAACGGCAACCGGTTGCGGGGCGTGGTGACCAAGAACGGGGTGACCACAGACTGGACCGGCACCTACGACGCGCAGGATAGACTGCTGAGCTACGGGCCTCTGTCCTTCACCTACACGGCCAATGGTGAGCTGCTGACGAAGACCAACGCCGATACCGCGGAGGTCACCGATTACACCTACGACGCCTTCGGAAACCTCCGCGGCGCGGAGTTGCCCGACGGGAGGCTGGTCGAGTACCTGGTGGACGGCCAGAATCGTCGGGTTGCGAAGCGCATCGACGGGGTCACCACCAAGCAGTGGCTCTGGAGCTCGCAGCTTCGGATTGCCGGCGAACTCGACGCTTCAGGGGCCCTCACCAAGCGCTTCCTCTACGGCGAGAAGGTGAACGTTCCGGAGCTGATGGTTGATGTTGTGAGCGGCGCGGTGTACCGCATCGTCACGGACCAGCTCGGCTCGCCGGTGCTGGTGGTGAACGTCGCGGACACCAGCGATGTGCTACTGCGAGCCGAGTACGATGCCTTCGGGAACCGGACAGTGCTCTCCGGCGATGGCGACGCCGTGCCCTTCGGGTTTGCCGGCGGGCTCCACGACGAGGACACCGGGTTGGTGCGGTTTGGCGCGAGGGACTACGAGCCGGTGGTTGGGCGGTGGGTGATGAAGGATCCGATCCGGTGGGAGGGACGCAGCGTGAACCTGCAGGCGTACGTCGACAACGCACCGATTAACGCCATTGATCCGACGGGTTTGACCAAATGGGACAAGCTGTACGGCCTACCGAAGCGATTCTGGAGTTGGTACGAGCATCATGTGAAACAGAAGGGCGACCCAGATATTGGAAGCCGGAAAGAAGCCATGGAACATGCCGAAGAGTGGGAGCGACAGGGGCGACCAGGACCCGACGGAAAGCCCGAGGACTTCTGGAAGGACGTCATTGACGGCTTGCTTCCGTTCCCGATCCTCATCGATCCTTGCCAACTCGTCCCCGACATGTGCGGGCCACCATCCTGCTAGACGAGAAAGAGATGAAGTACGCAGCATTCATGTGGATCACCAACGATGAGCTGGCCCCTGATCTGGTCGTCACCTGGAGGTCTCGGGCCCGCATTCTTCGAGTCTGGCAGAAGGGCGATGTTGACAGCCGAGGCAGGCAACACCCCGCTGGGGGATGCTACCTTCTGCTCGCCGAGCACGATGACATCAACGGTCTCACCCATAGCGTCTGTGAGGCGCTCGATGACGTGGTCATGGACACTCAGGGATTAGGAAAGGACGCCACTTCACTCGAACTGGAGATCCGTCTCTTGTGGGACGTTGAACACTTCGTAGGCTCGGTCGGTCTGGATCGAAACGTGCTTCATAAGATCACTGACATCGGGGCCACTCTGCGGGTCGTGATCTATCCCTGCTCGGAGGAGCAGTAGGGGGAGCGCTCGGGGATCTCGAATCATCGCGGCTCGGACTCTGCGTCCCTCCAGCGTTCGGTGGGCTTCTTCTTGGTGAGAGCCAGGACTGGACCGTGGACTTCAACAGCTCATGCCCGAGATATGTGGGCCTCCTTCGTGCTAGGTTCTATAAGTGGACTACTCAGCAGTGATGCGGATCTCTCTCGGGTCTCTCGATCCATCGGAGCTGCGGGGCTCGAGGATTGCCCAGCTGCTCAGTAACTCGTGGAGACAAGGAGAGGTGGACCGGAAGGGGCAGGTGACACCGACCAGTGGATGCACTCTGCTCTTGGCAGAAGGGAGCGATGGTCGACACGCGGGTGACGCTATTGAACGAGCGCTGCAACGATTGAACGGTGAGCTCCAATCGCTGAGGGCCAAGGGCGCAGAGTTCCAGATTGACATCGGGGTGTTCCACGGCACCTCTGACTTCGTCTGGTCCATACAAGTCAGTCCAAGCCTCATCACGAGACTTGCGGATGTGGGCTGCCACCTCGCGCTGACTGCATATCCGTGCTCTCCAGAAGACGATGCGTGTGAGGAAGAATGCTAGCGGCCGACTTGGCACCTCTTCCTGCTCCAGAGCGGACCTCGCAGAACCTTTCGTTCTCGCGAGAGCTACGACCCCGACGGGAGGCTCGCGAGCGTGACAACTGGTACTCGGACGACGGAG
>CAYNEY010000135.1:0-2526 GCA_964396375.1 uncultured Polyangiaceae bacterium
GCAAACGACGCAAGACCAGTTGGACGGCTTCCAGCAGTTCAGTGCGTCGATAGGGTTTGCCAAGGACGTGGAGCACTCCCTCCTCGAGCAGTGAACTCATGGTTTCGATGTCGAGGCGCCCAGATGCAATCACCACCCGCGCCTCCGGATCGATGGCGCGGATCTGCCGGAATGCCTCACGGCCGTCCATCCTCGGCATCACCAAGTCCAAAATCACCAAATCGATCTCGTAGCGGCCCTCGGCAAAGTGCTCCACCGCCTCCACGCCGTCCCTTGCTACGCGAACCTGTGCCCCGGACCGCGTGAGCATCCGGCAGGCCACGTCGCGGATCATCGGCTCATCATCCGCCAGAAGCACACGACAGCTTGGGCAGAGGAGCGCTTCCGAGCCGGTGCAGGCAGGGAGGCTCGGCGTCAGATCCTGAACGCTCTGCGGCAAGAGGAGGGTCACCGTGGTTCCCTCCCCGAGGCGGCTGGCAAGCTCGACGCGACCGCGATGACTGGTCACGGTCCCCCATACGGCCGACAACCCCATGCCGCTGCCTGCGCCCATCGGCTTGGTGGTGAAGAACGGCTCGAAGGCCCGAGCTCGTACTTCATCCGTCATTCCAACTCCGGTGTCGGAGATCTGAACCTTGACCCAACCGTGCTCCACTGCAGGTGAGCTTTCGCGCGCCGAGGGTTCGAGGGCCTTCGCTTCGATGCGCAAAGTGCCCCCTTCCGGCATCGCGTCCCGTGCGTTCAGAGCCAGGTTGAGCAATGCGTTCTCGAGTTGGCTCGAGTCACCGTAAGTTGTAAGGGGGCGGTTCTCGAGGTGCACGTCGATCGTGACTCGGCGATCGAGGGTGTGACGGAGGAATTCCACCACCTCGCGGATCAAAGGCGAGAGATCCACCACTTCTTGGCGCCCAACGGCGTCATGTCTTCGGTCTCTCCGAGCAAATGTGAGCAGCTGCCGGGTGAGGGCTGCCGCGCGACCTGCGGCGGCGATGATCCCTTCCACTGGCTCGGCGTGGTCGGGTTGGGATGCCAGTTCATGCCGGAGGATCTCCGCGTATCCGAGGATCCCTCCCAGCTGATTGTTGAAGTCGTGCGCCACGCCGCCTGCCAGTTGCCCTATCAGAGCCAGGCGCTCCGAACGACGTCCCTCCTCCTCGAGGCGCAACTCCTCGGTGACGTCCGTGTAGAAACTGACGCGTGTCTCTGCGCTTCCCACCCGCATCGGCACCGTTTGAATCCGGCACCGGAAGATGGTTCCATCCTTCTTGCGACACGCCGCCGACTCGATGACCAGGGGGCGCGAGGCAGGCTCGCAATCAAGCAGCTTCTGGAGGGCGGTCCATTCTGGCTCTGGATGCAAGCTGCTCATGGAAAGCTCTTGAAGAGCCGTGGTGTCGAGCCCAAACATGGTCAAAAAAAGGGGATTGCCAAACACCAGTGTTCCGTCACACCGCGCCACGGCGATCCCGATCGGTGCCTGTTCGAAGAGCAGTCGGTAGCGTTCCTCGCTCTGCTCGAGCAGAGCCTGCGCTCGCTCGCGCTCCAACTGAGCGCGTCGAAGAATCCTCTTTTTTTGCCGCGCCATCACCCAAAACACCAAGAAGAAGCCGGCTGCGGCGAGCCCGAAAAACGCACCGAGGCCCAGGATCACCCGCTTTCGTGGCACCCCCCGTTCCGGTGCACCATACCATTTGCGATAGAGGACCGGATACTCCCTCGAGTGAACCACGGCGCGGATCGCCGGGTTGAACCGGCTCTCTAGCATCGCTGTCTGGGACTTCGAAAACATGTACGCGCGGTGCAGCTCGAAGAGCGGCGGCGCAAGGACTCTGAATCGCGAATCGAGATCGACCTCGCGCAGCTTCTGCCAGAGCACCGGCTCGGGAAATGCCAGAGCGTCGACCTCTCCTGCCAACACCGAGACGATCGCCTCGTCGAGCGTCGCATGCTCGACCAGCTTGGGGCCACCGCGCTCCCGGAGGAAGCTTAGCGCCCCCCCGGCGCGGAGCACCGCGACTCCATGCTCGGAAGCGTCGTCAAGTGAGCGAATGTGGTCATTGGTCGAACGCACGAAGAGCCCCACGGGAACCGTCTCTATGAACGCGGAGAAGGCAAACTCCTGGTTCCGTTCCTCGGTGATGCCGATCCCAGGAACGAAATCGGCACGGCCTTCCCGAACCGCACGCTCCGCATCCTCCCAATTGCGGACGATGACGTACACCGGCTCGAAGCCTGCTCGCTTGGCGACCTCCGCCAGAAGATCGATGGCAAACCCACCCGGTGTACCCTGCTCGACATCATAGAGCGGCGGAAAATCCTCGAGCACGGCCACGCGCAAGGTCTCTGCCCGCACGACCGAACCGTGGACCCAAAGCGCGAGGCCCACGACGACTCCCAGAATGCAATTGTTCACCGAACCACGCATTTTCGATCAACTGTGCCTCTTCTGTCAAGCCGAGGAGCCTCAGTGTCAGCGTTGATCGGTGGTCGTTCGGCCGAGTTCAGTTCTCCGATAGAGGATCGGGA
>CAYNEY010000136.1:0-2500 GCA_964396375.1 uncultured Polyangiaceae bacterium
CTCCAAATCGACCTAAGTGCTCGATATCTCAGCCGTTACGAAGGATCCGCACCCAATCAATTAACGCGGTCCACTGCCGCTGTATGGCGACGGTGGGCCGTTGTTACCAAATCAAGCGCCCGAATATGGGTGACACACAAGGAAGAACCACACAATGGCAAGTGACGACTTCGAAGACGTTCTGCTGAAGAAGCTAAAGACGAAGCGGAGAATCTTCTTTTTAGCTACGGGTGTATTCTCGTTGTTGTGCGTACTGGCGACACTGCACCTCGTGGCCTCCCCAGACAGTTCAAGGTCGTCGAAGATCAACCGAGACTACGCGCCAATGGAGTTGCTGTTCTACGTGATCAGCGGTGGTATTTGCCTGTTGCGAGGAATGAGTACCCACCGACAACTCAAGACGTACCAGGCGATCAGTTCACCCAACGTTACCGAACGACAGTGACGTTTGAGAGCGGTCCGACTCTTCCCTACGGCTCTGCTGTTGGCTCGACATCGCAAAAGAGTGAGCTCAAGTCGAGTTCGATGGCGTCGAAGGGTGGAACTCGCACTGGAGTATCGGCGGTAAAGACTCCCATCTCGACGAAACGTCCGCTCACCATTTGGTACACCTCGAGAGTCTGTGCCACCGGGTCGAGCAACCAGAAGTAGCCCACTCCCTCTCGAGTATAGACGGCCCGTTTTTCCACTCGATCGAAGCGGGCCGTGCGGGGTGAGAGGATCTCGCAAACCCAGTCTGGCGCGAGGGAGAAGAAAGCGTCATTCGGGATCCGGGGGAGCCGCTCCTTCCGCCATCCGGCAAGATCCGGCACCACGATGTCCTCGCCCAGGTGAAGTTCGGGTTCGTCGACGATCAACCAACCACCGGGTCCGCCTCGGCCTCGCTGGAAGGCGATGAACAACTCGGCGCCGAGCGCGGTGCCCGCTGCGCAGTGAGGTCCGGCGGGTCGCGGGGAGACATGCAACGTCCCGTTGACGATCTCTCCAACCTGGTTCTCCAGAAGACGGAGGATGTCCTCGTAGGTCGCGGGGAGGTGATCGGGCTGGGCCACGGAGGAACAGTGTAGCCGATTTGTGCCGAACGGGATGTGGTTGGCCCGGACGTTGCGCGGCGGCCACCCAGGTATGGGGCTCGCTGACTTCGTGGCCGAGTTCACGCGGTGCTAAACTCGCCGAAGATGTTCCCCGTTGCGGCCCGTTTGGTTCTCGTTTCCCTTGGCGCCGGGTCGGTGTTGGTGGTCTGCGGAGGTAAGACCGTCGATGAGTCGTCCCGTTGCGTCACCTTCTCCACCAGCTTCGCGGAAATATGTCTCTGCGGGGAAGACGCCGAGGGGCTTGCGGGTGAACGCAGTGCTTCGTGCCCGGCGCTCGCAAAGGGCGCCTGTTGCGATTTTTTGGACGGGTGTTCTTGCGCGACGGCTCAATGTAGAAATACGCGTTGGGATGGGTATTGTGTGTGTTCGACAGCGGTCATTGCGGACGCCGAGGAGGTACCCTCGTGTCAAGGAACCACCTGCTGCCTCGGATCTACGATCGACGGTCAGTATTTGTGCCAGTGTTATGCTGAGGCCGCAGAGTGCGACGGTACGCAGGTGCAGGTGGCGTCGTGTTCCACGGAGACGTTGGTTTGTGGAATGGGTGAGCAAGGCATCCCCGTCGCGGCTTGCCCTGTGGGTGGATGAGCCCAGAAATGTGCTTTCGACGAGGCTGAGACATTCGCGCTACTCCAAGGTGGCCAGGAGGACCAAAAGTGCTAGGGCACAGGCATCGTCCAGTGAAGGGAAAATAGTTTACATAACGCGTACTTATGCGAACTAGGCGTTCACCGCGACGTCAGGTGACGGATCCTTTGAACTCTTGCCGACGGGGCGCTTCCACAGCAAATTTCACATCACGGATGACGATGACCACCACCGCTATTCGGATCACCTGGAGTTTCACGTCCTCGAGCTGCCGAAGCTCGGGGCTGCGGACTTGGCGGATGAGCTGGCTGGCTGGGGCCTCTTCTTCGTGGCACGTACGGATGAGGAACGAAGGAAGGTTGGGATGACCTATCCGAGTGTCATGGGTGCCGTCGAAAACCTGGAGGAACTCTCGCGAGACGAGGAGTTCCGGCAACAAGCACTAGAGCGGGAGCTGGACTGGGCGACGGAGCGGATCCGGCTGGGCTCGGCGTACCACCATGGTCACGAGGAGGGCAAGGCTGAGGGGCTTCGGATAGCGATCGCTGGAGTCTGTGAGATGCTCAACCTTCCCACTGTGGATGGTCGGCTTGAGGCGCTTGACCTAGGGCAGCTGGAGCAGCTTCTCGAGCACCTGCTCCGCGAGCGGAAATGGCCGGAGGGGATGTAGGGGCTGCGCGACGCAGCTCTCTCGCTCGTTCCGTAGGGGACAGGGGTGAGTGGGTTGCAGAAATCCTTCGTCTGCTGTCTATCCTGCCCCTCCTTCGGGGCTGAGGAGTTCACCCCGCAAAGCAGGGAGAGCCTGCACAAGCTGGCCG
>CAYNEY010000137.1:0-2010 GCA_964396375.1 uncultured Polyangiaceae bacterium
AGGCGGCGCAGGGCAAGGCGGCGCAGGGCAAGGCGGCGCAGGGCAAGGCGGCGCAGCCAACGGCGGTGCCGGGCAGGGCGGCGCGGCGAGCGGCGAGGGCGGCGTGGTGACGACGGGTGGAGCCGTGGCCGCAGGCGGAGACACCGATGCTGCGGGGGGTGAAGAGAGCGGCTCGGGCGGCGCGGCGAGCGGCGAAGGCGGGACCACCATGACGGGCTACGCCTGCGCGCGCACGCCGGTTCCTGCCTCGGGCCTCATCACCGATTTTGCGGAGTGGGCAGCGGGCACGGTGCCTGGTGGCTACGACTGGGACAGCGCGACGGGGCTCTCGGGCGACGTTTTCTTCTACGGCTCGGCTGCCACAACTGAGCCTGAGCTCCCCGCGAGTCAGGTCAACGCGAGCATTGAGGCAGGAACCTTGCGGCTCACCAGCTCCTTGGCGAACGGACGCTACGCCGGCTTCGGACTTGCCTTCGCGGAGTGCTTCGATGCCTCGGCGTTCGTGAGCTTCGTCTTCGAAGTGCTGTCCGGCACGCTTGGCGGAGCCTCGCTCGATGTCCAGTTCCGGAGCAGCGAAGATACACCCATCGACGAGGTGGCACAGATCGGGCAGTGCGTCTGGTCGAGCGCGAGCACCAAGTGGACCGACTGCAAGATCCCTTCCTTTGCGCCAGACACGGTCAGCGTGGGCACGCTGGTGCTGCCCTTCGCGGATTTTTTCGGGGGTGTCCCGATCGATGGCCTCGACTCCTCGGGGTTGCTCGGCCTCCAGCTTCAGTTCGGCTGCGGCGTGGAAGCCGGCTGCGAGGTAGATCTGGTGCTCGACCAGCTAAGCTTCGAATGAGCTCACCCGGCTAGAGGCCGAGTTCGGGGAGCAGAGCATCGTACTCTGCGAAGTCCTCGGTGTTGGCGACCAAGGTGTTGCCCGACCAGGTGAACATGGACTCACCCCACTCGCCGCTGCGCGTGGGCTCCCAGAAGAAGGTGCCGATCCCGCGTCCATTGGGCAGGTTCTTCACGATCCGGTTGGCCTGGGTGCGCTCTGGGTTGTACTCGGCGATGGTGATCTTCAAATCGGGGTAGGAGTCGATCACGTTGTCGAAGGTGGCTTGCCAGGTCGAGGGTTGTCCCTGAAACGCCGTGTAGCAGGAGAAGCCGAGCACATCGAACTCGACACCGCGCGCCAAGGCGCTGTCAACCCACCACCTTACGCCATTCCAGTCATCCGTGTTCTCGATGTGCAGCATGATAGGGATGGTCGGATCGATGGCGCGGATCGCCTCGATGCCGGCCTTGAGCAGGGTGGCGGTGTTGTCCCAATTGGAAGTGCTGCCTCCGAGCGGGGCCGAGGCCGGGTTGTTGCCCCAACAGTCCGTATCGGGTCCGGGCACGTGCATCAAGAGGCCTGGGGTGATCTCGTTGCCCACCTGGATCATGTCGGGTCGGGCCCCGGCCTCGATGGCGGTGGTGACCACGTCGGTCGTGTAGTCACGTAGATAGTCCGCGAGCTCGGTGATGGAGCCGGCGTCGCGCCAAGGCTCGGGGATGATCTGGTTGCCCGGATCTGTCCAGACGTCGCTGTAGTGGAAATCGAGCAGAAAGCCCATGCCTGCGTCCTTCGCGAGCTTGCCGTAGGCAACGACGTGATCGCGATCGCCGAAGGTCTCAGGCAGGCCGGCGCAACCGTTCTCGCTCGAGGCGTAGCCGTAGGGGGCACCCGGATCGACGAAGGTCTTCAAGCGGATGTAGTTGAAGCCATGGTTTTTGAGCAGCTCGAAGATGCTCTTGGTGGTTCCGTCGGTGTCTCGGTAGGAGGCGTTGTTCTCCTGGGTACCTGAGATGTCGGCGCCCAAGATGAAGGGGAAGTCTGCGGAGGTGCCACCTTCGCCAGGGTTTCCACCGAGCCCAGAGTTGCCTCCCGCTTCCGTCGCGCCGCCTTCTCCGGGGTTTCCGCCGGCTTCGGGGGAGCCGCCTTGAGCTTCGGGGGAGCCGCCTTGAGCTTCGGGGGAG
>CAYNEY010000138.1:0-1818 GCA_964396375.1 uncultured Polyangiaceae bacterium
GACCAACATCAAAAACGGCCCCTATCCGGCCCGACCATCGAGTGAGACTGCCGGTACAATTGCACCAAAACCTCTTGACGCGGCGCCCTGCGAAGCTGATTTCGCAGGGTGTGCGGGCTGGTGCCGGCGATGTCCTCCCCTCAGGGTTTTTCGAGCCGGAAGAAAGCTCGCATACGTCGCAACAGGTCGCTTGCCGTCTGGTTCTCGTGGGCGTGTCGCGATTCCGAGTCGATGTCGTCACGGGTGGCGAGCAGTCCCATCCGGCGTTGGGCCAGGTCCTGTGCCAGCGCCTCGGCAATGGTAGGGCGCGCCTGGAGCAGCTCTGAGAACACATCTTTACCCAGGCGGTAGCACCGCACATCGTCGAGGGCGATCACGGTAGCCGTACGGACCTCACCGGTGAGAAGCCCCATCTCTCCGAAGTACTGACCGGGTCCCAGCCGAGCCACCTCCCTCTCCACATCCTCGTGATGGACCCGGACACTGACCGTTCCCGATAGGATGACGTAGAGCCAATGAGCCTGGGCGCCTTGGCGTGTCAGGACCTCCCCATTCGCGAACGGAACGGGTGAGAGTGCGGCCCCGAGTTGTTTCACCTCTTGGTCGGACAGATTGTCGAACAGCGTGATTCGGCGGAGGCAAGCTATCCGCTCTTCTAGGTCTTGGGCATGCTTGCGTTCCCGTCGTTCGTCCGTTTCACTGGTCAGAAACACCGCTTTGGCCGGGATGCTGAGCGGCACGCCAATGCGTTTCAGTGCGGCGATCACCCGTCCGCGGACCACGCTGTCCGTCGGATCGTCCATGGCAAAGTCTAGCAGCCAGTACCGCACCGCGAAGCGGTAGTAACTGTCGCAGATCTCGAGCAAAACGCAGTTAGGCTCCGGTGTCGCTGCGACGTTCGCAATCGGCTCGGCGCGCAGAGCGGATTCGATTGTGCTTTGGATTTGGGTGGGCGAGAAACGAAAATCAGCGTTGAAGTGCACCCAGCGTCGCCAGCGTGGGCTCTCGATACAACGCCTTCCGAGCACCGACACTTGCCCTTTGATCAGCTGGCTGTTGGGGATGATGACGGTCTCCCAATCTCGAGTCTCGATGGCCGTGTAGCGCCAGTGGATCTCGGAGACCCGTCCCGAAACCCCGCCTACACGGATCCAGTCACCCATTCGGATCGAGCTGTCGAGCTGGAGGGTGATTCCAGCTACCATATTGCCAAGGGTGTCCTGGAGCGCGAGCCCAATAACCGCCGTGAGCACGGCAGAGGTGGTGAGCAGGCTCGAGAGATTGACTCCATGGCGGGCCGCGACCAAGGACACTGAAACGACTGAGGCTCCGGCGATGAGCAGATCGGACACGATCCGCGGAACCCCGCGGCGCAGTCGCACCTCAAGGGTCCCCATCACCAGAGTGCCAAGGATCCAAACCGCGATCAGCGTCGCGATCGACAGTGCCACCAGTTCCACCTCGTTGAGTGCCTTTGAGCCGGTGTGGCGGAGATAGGCGGCGAGTGGAATCAGGCTAACGAAGACCACGGTGAGGCGAAGCGGGTTGCGCAGACGGACCAAGTGGGTCGGGGAAAGCAGGCGTGTTCCGAGGAAGCCGACCACGATGACGAGCGCGAGTTCGAGCGCGAAGAGCGCCCGTCCGGCTGCGACCAGACTCGTCAGAAAGGACATCGCGGGCACGATATCACCGAACGCACGGACAGAACTCCGCGGGTCAATGGCAGGCCGAAGGAGGTACCAGTGAACAAAACGGCCTGCGAGTCCAGTCTCACTCGATGGTCGGGCCGGATAGGGGCCGTTTTTGATGTTGGTCCTG
>CAYNEY010000139.1:0-1668 GCA_964396375.1 uncultured Polyangiaceae bacterium
TGTATGCGTATGTGAGCGGCGCCTTGTTGAAGGCGGTGGATCCGGTGGGGTTGGAGAGTAAGCAGGACGAGAGTGGAGCCTGGTACAGCGCCGCGGAAGACGAGAACCAGTCAGTCGATGCGAGTGCGACTTCGTACAACGAGTGTGGCGGCGATAGTGCCTGCGCAAGCACATGGTCTTCTGAAGACATGAACGCCTATCTGGACGCTGATGCGCAGAGGCGGGCGGATTACGACAAACCGGTCGAGAGTTCGGTGATTCAAGCCGACGACCTCTTGTCGGGCGCGGGACTTGTGAAGGCTGTGGGGACGCTGGCCGTGAAGGCTGGAGCGAAGGCGTTTCTCAAGAGCGTTGCCACCAAGGTGGCCGACGAGGGATTGGAGAAGAGCAGCGCAGAGGTTGCCGAGAAGGTTGGGACAGAGACGGTAGAGAAGGTAGGAATTGAGGCCGCGGAAAAGGCGAGCACGAAGGCTGCAGAGCGTGTTCGTCCGCTCGTGTATGGCCCCAGTGCCGGGGGTAGACTCGCCGCAACTGCGGAACGCCTTGGCGGCGAAACCCTCACCGCGTTGAGAAAACCGATGGAGATGGGGTGGGAGGCGTTTAGCAAGCAGACGTTAGACGCGGCAGCGGTGTCAGGGCGCCCAGTCATCTTCGACCTGACTCACATGAAAGACCTCCCGGGAATTCTCAGCGGAACCGGTCGATTCGCAAACACCGTGACAGGCGCCGAGTTGCGATACATCCAGGCGAACTGGACTCGTTTCCAGGGAAACGTCACATTCATTGGTGGGCCCGTGCCATGGTGAGCGCCAATCTCCCCATCGAGCTCAGCAGTTCGAGCGGCAGCCTGAGACTCGTTCCCGACGAGAAAGGCGTCGGCGGTTGGTGTCAGGTCCATCTGCTCGTGTCGGGCGCGAATAGGCCCCTCGGCGCAGAGACGTTGAAATACATCACGGCGCACCTTGCATCATTCCTGGCAGACACCTCGCCAGGCTGCCGTTGGGTGCTCAGCCTCTCGGAACTGCACACCTCTGCGTACGGCGAGCACGTCGCAGGAGAAGCAATCATCCACCTTCAGGACACCGACGCGAAGATGCTCGCTAAGCTCGTGCTTACCCCGGCCGAGAAGAGCCAGTGGCTACAGGAGATGTTGAAGCACGACGCGACATGAGGACCTGTTCTAGCGTAAGCGCTGCCCCCCGTCCTAATGGCTGAGCTAAGCTGCGAGGGTGGTCGACGGTGACCATCAGACCACGGATCGTCCTCGTCAGCTTCAGCGACCATTAGGCGGGCGTTACCCCTCAGAAATCCGACGGGATTCGCGAAGCGAGGCCAAGTCGTGGTATCATGCTGCGGTGCCACTGCTCGCACCATCGCCCTCCACGTTGAGCCTCCGGCTCGGGCAGTGGAGTGACGAGTGCGAGCTCGACGAGTTCGATATCGACGAGCCCGATATCGACGAGCATCGTCGGCCAACGCAGCGACGCTCCGAGCTTCGGCGCCGGTGCGTGCAACGCACTCCGCGTCGACGACCTTCGCGCATGGTGCGGATCAGGCTACGGGCCGTCTCAGCCCGCAGCCCCTCCCTCCGTAAGTCCTTCTGGCGCATCCCTGGCGACGACTCACCGAGCCTTCCCCTCCGCCGCAATCCGCGGCTCGACGAGGCCT
>CAYNEY010000140.1:0-1635 GCA_964396375.1 uncultured Polyangiaceae bacterium
ATCCGGAGCCTCTCTCGGAGACCCCGATCTCGGCCCAACGACCACCGATCGATGCCGGATTCTGGCTCAGCACCAACCGTTCGGTGCTATAATCGGGCTATGGTGTGGCGGAGCTTGGTGGTGCTGGCGTGCGTCGCGAGTTCGCTCGGTTGCGGAGGTCTGCTCTCCTCCGACGGGGAAAGGGAGTCTAGGGCCCGCGGAGGCGCGAGCAGCTTGCTCGAGCGCTGCGCCACCCGACCACTCCCCGGGGAGACCTGCGACTTCGAGGGATCGCGGTGGTTCAACGATCCCGTGACCGGCCTCTGCACCCCCTATCCCCACGACTGCGTGGACACCGAGGACAACCTCTTCGTTTCCCTCGAGGAGTGCCAGGCTACCTGCCTGGGCCCGGCGGAGTCGGACGTCGAGCTCGACCGCTGCACCACGACCGCGGACTGCAGAGTCTCATCCTGGGCCTGTTGTGGCGGCTGCGAGCCGGTGGCCGCCACCGATCTGGTGGGGCTTCGTACCGACGCCGGGGAGGACTACCGCGAGCTCCGCGCTTGCTCCGAGCTGTCGTGCGGTGCCTGTGCCGAGGTGCCACCCGCCGAGCGAAGCGGACGGTACTACTACGCCCCCTGTCTCCAGGGGCAGTGTGGGGTAAGGGACATCCGGACCTCGGCACTCACCGAGTGCAGCGCTCCGAGTGACTGCGTGTTGCGCTGCGGAACGGCGTGCTGCCCGAGTTGCGACCCGGGCTCTGTGATCGCGCTTCGCGCCGATGTGGACCAGAGTGTGGAGTTCTGTGGCAAGGCTTCCCTGGACTGCGACGACTGCGTCTGTGAAATCCCCGGAGGCACAGTGGCCGACTGCGTGAGTGGTCGCTGCGTGGTGAGCGGTGAGGCGGTCTGTGTGCCGGGACTCGATCAGACCTGCAACCACGATCCGCTCATAAGTTCCCTCGCCGGGAGCTGCACAGACGCGTCGGTGTGCGTCTGTGCAGAGGGACACGTGCTGGTTGAGGAGACCGGGCGCTGCGATTGAGTCTCGTCAGGCATTCGCTGCCTGTTGCTCCGAGGCCGTGGCTTCGCGCTGAACCTGCTCCATGTCGAGCTTGCGTACTTGGTCGATCAGGCCGGCCAGAGCCTTGTCTGGGAGCATGCCGGGCTTCGAGTAGATGAGCACCTTGTCGCGGATGATCATGAGCGTGGGGATCGAGCTGATGGAGAAGCTCCGGGCCAGATCGCGCTGCTCTTCGGTGTTGATCTTGCCGAAGACGATGTCGGGGTTCTGGGCGGCGGCCCGCTCGTAGATGGGGCCGAAGGCGCGACAGGGTCCACACCAGGGAGCCCACCAGTCCAGAAGAACGATCCCACCCTGCTCTAGGGTCTCTGCGAAGTTCTTGGAAGTGATTTCGACGGTTGCCATGGTTCGATTCTCCTTCGGGGGGATGCGCCCCGGTCATCCTGTCTGAGCCAGCCTCGGCTGGGATGGATTCACGAGAGCGTGTTCGATTCTTCGCGGGAACGCCCAGTTGGCCTGAACGGCCCACCGCTCCGGGCTTCTCGGCTCTGCCCGCCTCTGCTAGGTTCGAGGCCGCGTGTGGGGCAGGTTGGTCATCCTTGCGACTCCCGACGGACACTTCCGGTTCGCGGA
>CAYNEY010000141.1:0-1627 GCA_964396375.1 uncultured Polyangiaceae bacterium
CCGGATAGAGAACGATCTTGATGTTGGTGCGGCGCGGGAACGGCGGGGAACGCCGACTCGACTGCGGCGTCTTCTGGTCTGCGCAAATTCGCAACGTGGTTCTGGTTACGCCCTCTTGCCCCGATCGGTCGTTCGATCGGTGATCTACTGCCCTTCGCGGCTCCGTGCCGGAGGTGGGGCACCCCACCTGTCACCGTCATTGCCGGCACGGCCCGGACTCGAGAGCATCATCGGTTCTTCGTTACGACAGAGTAACGTAGCTTGACGACAGTGCCGATGACGCTCTCTTGTCCGGTATTTCTCGAATCAAGAAGGGCACGGGAGATGGTGATGGGAGCTCGACGGGCATCGCCTTGTCGTGACGGCTCCCATCACGATCGAGCGGGCGACGCGCGGCAAACGGCCTGTTCGTGGGACACAACGCTCGTGCCGCGCGTCTGTCGGAATAACGTCACCGCTCGCAAAATAAACCTCGTGATGTCGCTGCAATCGTGATCGACTGCGGGTGCTCAACCAACAACCCCACGAGGTGACCGCACTCTGGCCGAGAAGGCATCTCGTGGGCAATAGAGAAAGGGTGGGCCTGTGCCATCTCCACGAGAAGTCCGAAGAATCTGCAGTTTCATCGCTCAGAAATCCGACCAGTTGTCCCTTGAGCGTGTCCCCGACCAAAGGGACCGCCGTGGGAGGCGCTGGGAGCTCCCGCCTCTGCTCCGGGCCTGCTTGCTCGGACTCATGACCGGACAGAAGGGCTTCGCCGACGTCGAGCGCCTCACCGATAACACTTCGAAGGTGATGCGGCGACGCCTCGGTATCACACGTCGTGTCCCGGACACCACACTGCGCGATGCCGTCGCCACCCTCGAGCCAGCGCATATCTCTCCCGTCTTGCACAGAACCATCCGCTCGGCAGTGCGCAGTAAATCCCTTTCCGTCGACTTTGGTCTCCCCTTTGGTTTCATCGCCATGGACGGCAAGTACGTGTCCGTGCCAGCGGTCGACGACAAGTATTCGAAGCTCCAAACGCAGGACTCCGACAAGGGAAGGCTGAATGGTCGCATCGGGACCATGACCGTGGTCCTGGCCAGCTCCGAGGCGCGCCCTTGCCTCGAGATGCGACCCATCCCGGCTGCTACCAACGAGATGGGAGCCTTCGCTCGGGCTCTCGATGGCGTGCTCGAAGTCTACGGTCATCTCGACCTCTTTCGTCTCGTCTCCTACGATGCTGGAGCCTGCTCGAAGGCCAACGCCGACCATATTCGCACCAGAAACCTGCACTATCTGCTCAGCCTCAAGGGCTCACAGCCCGGGCTTCTCGAGGCAGCTTCGCTTTGGCTTAGCCAGCTGCCGGAAGAAACGGCGGACAGGATCGATGTCACCGGCAGTGGGTTTCAACAGGTCACCAGAAGAATCTTCCTTCGAGCTGCCTCGGCTCCACCCGAGGGTTGGGAACACCTGCGCACGGTGATTCGAGTCGACTCAGACAGTCTCGAACGACTCGGCAAGCCCACCCACGAGACATACTACTTCCTTTCGAGCCTTCCCATCGACAGACTTACCCCCGAACAGTGGTTGACCATGATTCGTCGGCATTGGGCGGTGGAGAATGCTCACCAGGTCTTGGATG